>SVGP01000042.1 GCA_015056255.1 Clostridiales bacterium
GCCAACACCCTCAACCAATTAAGCGTCTTTCGCTCAATCTATCTCGAATCGACTGTTTCGCTTCTTCTTCGTTCTCTGTATCGTTTTCAAGGATCGTTCGCTGTCGTTCTCGCTGACAGCTTGTATATCTTATCACTTTACCCCCGTTTTGTCAACCCCTATTTTTGTTAACTATTGCGTTATTCGTACAAACTCATCATTTTTTGAAATCATGTTGCAAAGAAGTATCTATAGATGTATAATAGCGTCGAAATATATCGGATATGGAGGCGTTTTACCATGCTTGAAACCATTCTCGGAACAAAAAGCCCCTGTCAGATCGGCATGATCGTGAAGGATATTGAGGAAACCAAGAAGAAAGTGGCTGCTTTTTACGGAATCGACGTACCTCCCACGGTCGGCGGCGGCGATTATGCTATTACAAAGTGCCAATACATGGGCGAGCCTGCGCCCGACGCCAACTGCAAAATGGCGTTTTTTGAGATGGGCAACATTCAGCTGGAACTGATCGAGCCCAACGAATTCAAATCCACCTGGCGCGACCATCTGGAAACGGTGGGCGAGGGCATGCATCATCTGGGCTTTATCGTAGACGACATTTTTAAGCGCATGGAGATGATGAAGGAAGCCGGATACAAGCTTACGCAGTTCGGCTACTACGGCGACGGAAACGGCGCGTATGCGTATTATGACTGCACAGAGGAGCTTAAATGCTTCGTTGAGCTTCTTTGCAGTTTCTGATTCTTCCTATTTGTAATAAGAAAACCACTGACAATCGTGTCGGTGGTTTTTACTTGCAACATGTTTGTATGAATAAACAAAGTGCGGGATTCGACAGGAATTTCGTTTCGGAATGACACAAGGTCATTCCCTACGAATTCTCCCCGTAGGAAACGGCCGTTCCTTTTAGGCTTGTTTTTAGACGATCATCGGCTGAAGCTGTCTGCCTTCAAGAGCGGCGAGCGCAGCCTCGGTGACGAGATCGAACTTAGCGACCAGGCTTGCGGGCTTCATTTCAGGATCATCCTGCCCGAAGGGTACGAAATAGATGTTTTTCATGGACAAAAGCGCGCCCAGATTTTTTGCGCCGATTCCAAGAGCGTCGTTTGAAGAGATGGCGATCAGGATGGGCTTGTTGTTTCGGAGGGTGGATTTGACCGCCATACAGACGGGGGTATCGACCACGCCGTTTGCAATTTTTGAAAGCGTATTTCCCGTACAGGGCATGACGATGGTGATATCCGTCAGGTTTTTCGGGCCAATGGGCTCGGCTTCGCGGATGGTCGAAATGATGTTTTTACCTGCGATTTCAGTGAAGATTTTTCGGGACGCGTCGGACGGATAGAAGCGCGTATCGGTCGAATACGATGCCTCCGACATAATGGGCAGAAGATCAAACCCTGCGCTTTTTAAATTACGCCATGCGTCAAACGCCTTTTTAAATGTGCAGAATGACCCCGTCATGCATGCGCCTGCGCGGACTATGCTCATAAGTTTTCGCCTCCCAACGTTCTTACAATACTTTTATACATGGCCTTTGCCGCGCTTTCAGGGGCATACCTTCCGGGAAGCGCTGATTCTCTTTTGGCAAAAATACCCTTTTTCTCAGCCGCTTCCACATCCAATCCGTAGGGTGCGCCGGAAAGATCGAATAGATAAGCAGATTTTGAAATTGCATCCAGTTCCCTGCTTCCGATCATTCGGTCGGGCGACGTTACAAAGATCAGGCGAAAGTCGGAAAGAAGCGGTATCATCTTTGCAGTCGACGCGCCTACAGCTCCCCGCGCCATGGCGGAAAGCCGCCCGCTTTCACGCCGGGAAAACACAGTGACGTGCGACCGAAGACTTACCAGCATCTCCGTGAGCTTTCGCCCGATCCGCCCGAAGCCGACAACAGCCACGTTTTCCCCCGCAAGCATAAACGGCGCATGCTTCATCGCGCAAAAAATCGCGCCCTCGGCCGTGATGTAAGCGTTTTCCTCCACAAATTCTGAATCGTCCATCAGGGAAATCACATTGTATTTTTCTCTCAGCGCCTCCGGCACGGGCTTTGCATTCATTAAAATGAGCCGCGAACCCGCTTTGAGGTTTGAAATACCTGCTTCCGACACGCTGTCAAAAGGGTATTTCAGTATCGCCGTATCAGCCAGAAGAAATTCCGCGCCTGTTTTTGCTTCCGTAATGTCGGATCCCGTTTCCTTAAGGATTTTATACAGATAGGTAAACCTGTCGTCTGCAAAAGAAATAACCGCCCGCATGCGCGTTCCCCCTTACAGGATTGGATGATACATGCTATG
Source organism: Clostridiales bacterium (assembly GCA_015056255.1). GTDB lineage: Bacteria > Bacillota > Clostridia > Christensenellales > Aristaeellaceae > SFHK01. The sequence continues at coordinate 2,298 of SVGP01000042.1, forward strand.
TGGGCGGCTGGATTTGGGTTACGGGGGCGCTTATCAAAAAAAGCCTGTGCGTTTTACACAGGCCGGGCATTGAATTTGAGTCAGTTTACAAACAACGCCTTGCGCTTGTTGTAGTAGTAATAGTTTACACCGCAAGCTGCGATATTGGAAGCGAGAACGGAGAATTCCACGCCCATCAGGACAAGATCTGCTGCGATGACAAGCAGCTGGGCGGCAAGCAGATGCTTGTAGGCGTTCTTTTTGAATTTAGCCAGCTGGAAGCGCACATAAATGGAATAGGCGGCTGCGCCGATCAGCGCCAGACCGTAGAGAGGAGCGCCCTCAGCCAGACACGCAAAGCCCATGATGAGGTTCAGAACTGCGCCAGCCCAGAGGGAGAAGTTGACGAGAAACTTGTGCCATTTCATGCCGTAGGCGGGGGTGGTGGTTTGGTAGGCGGTGGTTTTGATGATAGTATCCATGTGTGTTTCCTCCGTTCATTGTGTTTGTTTTTGATGGCATAATTATACACATGTGAAACGGAGGGTTTTGAAAACGGTTTCCGGACGGGTTTATTCGTATCTGCCGGGAAATTCCTGAAGGGCGATTTTTGTGAATGAATTCACCATATCGGTTTTCCGGCGCGTATATTCGTCCCTGTCGTGCTCGTATTTTTCCCAGAGGGACAGTTTCAATTGCTCGTATTCCTTTGCGCGTTCCGGGTGGGCGTTTAAAAAATCTCTGAAATACAATTCCGCATTGTCGCCTTTTCTTCGGACATGCAAATGAAACACGCGCTCGGCAAAGCCGTTTTCGGTATATCCCTTGTTGAACGACAAGCGGTTTTCCGTTTTGCTCATCAGAATGTAGCCCGCGGTTTTGATTTCATCTTTAAGAAGATGATCGTCGTTTGTCTCTAAAAGAATATCAATAATCGGTTTTGCCCAGATGCCTTTTATGGCGGTTGACCCAACGTGATGAACGGAAAGGATCGCTTTTTCAGGAAGCGCTTTTAGAAGATGCTCCTTTTCCTCCTGATACCATGTTTTCCACGCGGGATTTGGCTTGGTCAGAAAAATAGGAAACAGCTGCCAGAGCTCCTCAAGCGTCATTTCGGATAGCTTTTTCGGCATGGATGCGGCTCCTTCAGGACAGCGTCAGTCCGTCCGAAAACGCTTTTCCGACGACCTCGCCCAATTCCACATAGGTGTGGTTTACGCCGTCAAAGGTGATGGGGCGAAGCTTTTTGGGGTCGATTTTTCCGTTTGTGAGAACGGATTCGTCGCAGCAGACGTTTACAACCTCGCCGATCATGATGCAGGTTTCGGGATTATAGCTTTTGAGCCTGCATTCAACCGCCATGGGCAGCTCCCGGATCAGGGGCGCGTTTACAAATTCGCTTTTCTCTGCGGTGAAGCCCGCTTTTTCAAACTTATCCGGCACCTTGTTTCCCGAAACCACGCCCACGTAATCGCATTCCTTTACGTATTCGGCGGTGGCCATGGAGACGGTGAAGGCGTTGGTTTTGAGCACGTTTTTTGTGGTTTTGTGATCAGCTGAAATGCACATGGAGATCTCGTTTTCCTCGCTGATGCCGCCCCATGCGGCGTTCATGGCGTTGGGCACGCCGTTTTCATCGTAGGATGCGATGATAAATACCGGCTGGGGATACAAAATGGGCTTGGCTCCGAAATTTTTGCGCATGGAAATTCCTCCTTCATCTCTGAACAATATATTCAATACTCTGCCTTTTCAACCCTTTTGCGGTTATACTTGGTCTTGTCCTCTTTCTTCCTTGACACAGGCGAAATGCCCCAGACGGCGCGCGCCCTTCTGTCAATCTCCTTTTTCGCCTTGCGGCTGAGTTTCTCCCTCGGAATAAATTTTTTCATATTCTCTCCTGAAAATAAACCCTCTGCCCAAGCCCAATCAGCCGGACAGAGGGTTTCTATTTTTCACTATCTGCATTGCGAAGCAATTTCATTGTAAGAAATGCAGGGTGGATTTTTTACTCTTCCACACCTTCGTCGTCCTCATCCGTGTCGGGATCGATGGGGGCGGTGATCAGGCCGCCGGCGAACTCTTCGCGGATGGTCTTGTCGATGAGGTCGTAGATTTCGGGGTTTTCTTTTAAGAACTTTAAGGTGTTCTCTCTGCCCTGGCCGATGCGGTTTCCGTTGTAGGAATACCACGCGCCGGACTTTTTGATGAGCTCTCTTTCAACCGCAAGCTCCAAAAGGCTCGACGCCTGGGAGATGCCTTCGCCGAAGATGACGTCGACCACGCAGCTTCTGAAGGGCGGAGCGACCTTGTTTTTGACGATCTTGATCTTGGTGCGGTTGCCGATGACGGTGGTGCCGTCCTTGATGGGCTCGCCCTTTCGGATATCGATTCGAACAGACGCGTAGAATTTTAAGGCCTTACCGCCGGTGGTGACCTCGGGGTTTCCGTAAATCACGCCCACTTTTTCACGCAACTGGTTGATGAAGATAGCTGTGGCGTTGGTTTTGTTGATGATGCCGGCAAGCTTTCTGAGCGCCTGGCTCATCAGACGCGCCTGAAGGCCCACATGGCTGTCGCCCATGTCGCCCTCGATTTCCTGCTTGGGAACGAGCGCGGCTACGGAGTCGATGACCACGATGTCGATCGCGCCGGAACGAACGAGCGCTTCGCAGATATCCAGCGCCTGCTCGCCGTTGTCGGGCTGAGCTACGTAAAGCTCGTCGATATCTACGCCCAGCGCCTTGGCATAGACGGGATCCAGCGCATGCTCCGCGTCGATGAAGGCCGCGGTTCCGCCCTTTTTCTGGGCTTCCGCGATGGCGTGCAGCGCAATTGTGGTTTTACCGGAGGATTCCGGACCGTAGACCTCGATGATTCTGCCGCGCGGAAGTCCGCCGACGCCGAGGGCAATGTCCAGCTGCAGGCAGCCGGTCGAGATGACCTCGATGTTCATCTTGTCCGCCGCGTCGCCCAGCTTCATAACCGAGCCCTTGCCGAAGTCCTTTTCGATTTTGCTGAGCGCTACCTCTAGTGCGCGCTTCTTTTCTTCGTCCGAACGGGACTGCGTGATCTGGGTTTTATCCGTCTTGCTTGCCGCCATTTTGCATAAGCCTCCGTAATTGAAAACTTGTATTGGGAAAACGCGGGAGGCGAAACGCCTCCCCTACAAGGCAAACGAAACGTATCGTTTTCATTGTAGGTGACGGGTTCCCCATCCCGAAGCCCTCCCTTTGCACAAGGGAGCCATTTGGCCTCCGTTTTCCCTCTTTGTGCTTTCATTATAGCACATCTGTTCGATTATGAGAATCGAACGGAATGTTATTTTATTGAAGCTCGTCGGCAATCACCTTTAAAAGCGAGTGCGTTTCGTCGCACGAATGCTCCCAATACATGATGCCCAGAAGGCCCTTTTCCTTTACATACTTCGCCTTTTCCGAGACGGCTTCGGGGGATTCGTAGCTGATGAAGTTCGAGCCGTTGAAAAGATAATGGGCTTTGGCTTCCTCGTCGTAGTACTTGGTATAGCCGTTTTTATCGATATATTCGTGAACAAGCTTGGAATAATTCGCGCCATAGCCGCCGAGGGTCTTTGCGGGCTTGAAAAGGCCGTTGTTTTCATTCGGCACGCCGTCCCAACTTCTGGCATAGAAGGCCGCGCCGATGACGATTTTTTCCATGGGCACGCCGGCACGATTAAACATTTTAACCGTGTAATCGGTGTTGGCGTTCATGGTGTCGCCTTTGCTTGTATAAAGCGCCGCATGGTGGCCTGCCTCGGGGCAGAAGCCGCTTCGCATGTCGTAGGTCATCAGCTGCACATAGTCGCAGATTTCGGAAACCTTGTCCATCTCGGTGTCGCGAACAAAGTACGCGCCCGCGCCTGCCGCGATGGAGACGATTTTATCGTTTCCGAGCGCATTTCTGAGTTCCTGAAGGAGATAAGTAAAGTTTTCCTTGTCTCTGGGGTCGCATCCGATGCCGGCGGAATCGTTGCAGGGGTATTCCCAGTCGATGTCGATGCCGTCCAGACCCACTTTGAATGCATATTCCGCGCAGGAGGCGGCGAAAATCTTTCTGCCCTTTTCGGTCATGGCCATTTCGGAGAAATTGCCCGCGCCCCAGCCGCCGACGGAGAGGACGATTTTGATGTCCGGATTCCACTTGCGGATGGTGTTTATGTATGCGATGTCGTCAAGCTGACAGGTATTGAGCGTGCAGTCTTCATTCACAAGGCCAAAGGCGATGTTCACATGAGTCAAGCGTTTGGCGTCGTCGGGAGTGACGGTGAAAAGCTTTCTTGCCACAACATAGGCGAGAATGATGTTTTTCATCGTGGAATTAAACCTCCTGATAGATTCTCCTTGCGTTGGCAAGGCTTACGCCGGTGGCATACTCGGGATCTTCCAGACCCTCAAACTCGATGGCCACGTCGCCCTGATAGTCGGCGTCCTTTAAAGCCTTCATGATGGCGTAGATATCGATGTCGCCCTGGGCAAGGATCGCGCCGCGCAGATATTTGCCCGCGCGGGAGCGGAACCAATGGCCGCCGCAGTCGAACTGGGTGGTGTCGCCGGGATCGCGGTGACGGATGTAGAAGTCCTTAAGGTGCACCATCTTGGCGCGCTTGGCAAGCGTTACCGCTGCGGATACGGGGTCTTCGTCCACGCAGATGATGTTGCCGGTGTCAAGGAGAAGGCCGTAGTTGTCCGTATGGACTCTGTTTAAAATCTGCTCCACGCGGTCGCAGCCGTTGGCAAAGAAGCCGTGGTTTTCAATTAAGGTATATACGCCCTTTTCCTTGGCGTATTCGCTGATTTCAGTCGCCGCCTCCACCAGCACGGGCATCCAGCGCTCAAAGTCGGTAAGCGTGTTCTGAGCAAGGGGACGTCTGAACGCGGTCACGTCGTGGCGCATCTTGGGTACGCCGACTTCGGCTGCGATATCCACGTGGAACTTGATTCTGTCGATCTCATTTCGAAGCTCTTCGCCCTCTTTGCAGAAGTCCGCAAGCACCGAATAGTTGGCAAGCGCAACGCCCGCATCTTTTGCGTGCTGAGCTACTTTTTTCACGAATTCCTTGTCGATGGTCTTGGTCTTTTCATCGCCCAGCGTGAAGGCAAAGGGAACCAATTCAACCAGCTCCGCGCCGTATTTCGCCGCCCAGTCGATTACCTCAAAAAGGGTCATCTTGCCCTCTTCCATGCATCTGTCAAGACAATAGGAACTAATACCAATTCTCATAAGAAAATACACTCCTTTCCTTATTATAATTATAAACACAAGAAACATACATGTCAATCGGTATTATACTTAATATCATTGACATAAGCGCGCGAAGGATCAAGAAAATAACGCTCGGATAAAAACATACTATCGTTTTTCGGGACGGGAAACCCGTCCCCTACGGGATGGTTCGAGGCCATCGTAGGGGAGGCGTTTCCCTCCCGCCGCTAACTTCCTTTTTTTTACAAACTCTTTTTCTCTACCCGCTTACGGATTGCGCCAATACTTGCTATAATGGTGGAGTCAAAAGAAGTGTCTCTTGACGAAAGACACATGTTTTTGTATAATGGACAAAAAGCAGGTTTTCATTAAAGCGGAGGAACTATAAATGGGTATCAAGGTTGCAAAATTCGGCGGATCGTCCTTGGCGAGCGCCGAGCAGTTTAAAAAGGTAAAGAATATTCTTTTGATGGATCCCGACCGGCGCTATGTGGTGCCGAGTGCGCCGGGAAAACGGTTCAAGGAAGACGAAAAGGTGACCGATCTTCTTTACAAGTGCTATCAGGCGGCGGAGGCGGGAGAAAGAGTCACGCCGATTTTTGAAAAAATCTACACGCGCTATATGGACATCGTAAAGGAACTGGGCGTTGACATCGACATGGAAACGCTGCTTAAGCAGACCGAAAGCGAAATTATCCGCGTCTGCACGCCCGATTTTGCCGCCAGCCGCGGCGAATATTTAAACGGCATGCTGCTTGCGGCGTATCTGGGCTGGGATTTCATCGACCCCAGAGAGTGCATCAAGTTCGACCGTCAGGGCGTTTTTGCCAGCGAATGGACGAATGAAATCTTAAGTGAAAAGCTTAAAAAGCACGAATACGCCGTCATTCCGGGCTTCTACGGCTCGTTCCCCAACGGCGAAGTGCGCACCTTCTCGCGCGGCGGAAGCGATATTTCCGGCGCAATCGTAGCCAGAGCCGCAAACGCCGACCTTTATGAAAACTGGACGGACGTATCGGGCTTTCTGATGGCGGATCCGAGAATCGTAGAAAATCCGAGAGAAATCCGCGAACTTACCTATAAAGAGCTTCGTGAGCTTAGCTACATGGGCGCGACGGTTCTTCACGAGGACAGCATTTTTCCCGTTCACAAGGCCGGCATTCCCACCAACATCAAAAATACCAACGACCCCGCCCACCCCGGCACGATGATCCTTTCAAAGCCCTCCGAGGAAAACGCGGGCAGCACCATTACCGGCATCGCGGGCCACAAGAATTTCACGCTCATTTCCATTGAAAAGGCCATGATGAACGCCGAGCTCGGCTTTGGCAGAAGAGTTCTTCAGGCGCTTGAGGACTTTGACGTTTCGTTTGAGCATCTGCCGACCGGTATTGACACCATGAGCGTCATCATCGCCGATTCCGAGCTGAAAACCCGCAAAAACGAAATCGTCAAGCGCATTCACGAATTGTGCCATCCCGATTCCATCGACGTAACCGAGGGCATCGCCTTAATCGCAACCGTAGGCCACGGCATGGTCAGAAATCCCGGTACCGCGGCGCGTTTGTTCGGCGCGCTTTCCGAGGCTAAGGTAAACGTTCTTATGATCGATCAGGGCTCGAGCGAGCTTAATATCATCGTAGGCGTGGACCAGAACGACTTTGACAAGGCCGTATCCGCGATTTACAACGCGTTTAACTGAAAAACAGCTGTCTCCCCTTATCCGCAATGTCAATAGGTTTGCGCGGGCGATCGATGATCGCCCCTACAGTATGGTTATCATACCATCATAAAATTGTAGGGGCGGTCATTGACCGCCCGCGCATTTCATTTTGTCATGGTTTCATAATTCCGTGCCGCTGCTTTTTTTCACAGAGAAAGCTTTTTTTCAGCGTCTCTTGCGCAGAAACTGTTTCTATGGTATGATTTTCACAAACTGAATGAATCAGAAAACAGGAGGAAACCATCTATGAAGCGCGAAAGCTGCATGCTGAAAATCAAGCCCGGAATGCTTATGGAAATCGAAAACGCCATCCGCCTTCAGGAGGAAAACATTCAAAGCGCGCTTACGTCCTTTGGCGCGATGAACGCCTCCGTATGGACGGTTGCCGGCTACCTTTATATCTATGCGGAATTTGCAGACGAAAATCCCAAGGGCTTAAACGATGTTCTCGCGCCCTACAATTACGATCTTTCCTTCGCTGCAAACTACATCGCAAAGCCCGGCGAAATGAGAAGAATGTATCACGACATCGGAATCGTTCGCGAAGACAAGCATCTGATCCGCCGCAGAGTTTTTGCCACGCATTTAAAGCCCGATTGCGCGGAAGAATATTATAACCGCCATAAGGCGCTGATCGACGCGCGCGGCGACAAGATTTCCGAAGGTCCGGAGAGCAACTTCACCATTTTCTGTGCAAAGGACGAATTTATCTTCGGCTACTGCGAACTTGTAAAATCCTTCGACCACGAGATGACCGAGGAGGAAAAAGCCTCCACCACCCAATGGGAAACCAGACAGCTTGAAATCATGGACTGGTTTACGGACGACGTGGACTGGATCACGGGCGAAAAGCATGAAAAAATGAAAAACCTGTTTATCCAGAAGGGATATGAGGCGTAAACATTCGCTGGAGGTATGTCTCCTGAACGCTTTATAACCGTAGGGCGGGGGCTTGCTCCCGCCGTTTTCGACGTTTATTTGACATTAAAACCTCTCGTTATCTCTCCCTCAGTCGGCTTCGCCGCCCAGCTCACTCTAAAGAAGGGAGCTAAATGGTTTGCGATCTAAAGGCGACAGAATTTACCCCCGAAGGAACAGCTTTATCGAGAAATTGTTTTCAATCCATCTCCAAAAACACCCACATTCTTTTGAAAACATGCGCAATTTCAGTCTACACGCATGAAACTCCAGCAAAATTTTAGTGATTTTTGCCTGTTTTTCAAAGAAAACTTTGACAAAAGGTGGCGATTTTTCCAAAACCATATGGAAAAATTGTCAACTTTCATGTATAATAAATCTGTATAGGTGTGCGTGCATCTAAAAATGATATGTGAAGGGATGAAAATGCCTTCATATTGCCATGCACACGGACATACATTTAAAGTATATTGGCAGGGAGTGATCGACACCATGGGAAAGAAACAAATGATCGCAATGCTGCTTGCGGGCGGACAGGGCTCCAGACTCGGTCTGCTTACCAAGATCATGGCAAAGCCGGCTGTACCCTTCGGAGGCCGCTATCGCATTATCGACTTCCCCCTTTCCAACTGCACCAATTCCGGTATTGACACCGTCGGCGTACTTACGCAGTATCAGCCGCTGGAGCTCAACCGATACATCGGATCCGGCCAGCCGTGGGATCTGGACCTTTCCAGCGGCGGCGTATTCGTTCTGCCCCCCTACGTCAGAGGAAAGGAAGGCCGCTGGTATTCCGGTACTGCGGATGCGATTTTCCAGAATCTGGCTTTCATAGAACAGTATGATCCCGAATACGTTTTAATCCTTTCGGGAGACCATATCTACAAGATGGACTACAGTGAGATGCTGGACAGCCACATCAAAAACGATGCGGACATCACCATCGCCGTTCGTCCCGTACCGTGGGAGGTTGCGCCCTCCTTCGGCATTATGAACACCGACAAGGATGACAGAATCATCGAATTTGAAGAAAAGCCCGCGCAGCCCAAGAGCAATCTTGCCTCAATGGGCGTGTACATCTTCAAATGGAGCATGCTCAAAAAATATCTGGTGGAAGACAGCCAGAACCCGAACAGCAAAAACGACTTCGGAAAGAATATCATTCCTACCATGCTGAATGAGGGCCGCCGTCTCTTCGCTTTCTCCTTCAAGGATTATTGGAAGGACGTCGGAACCATCGACAGCCTTTGGGAAGCGCACATGGATCTTTTAAAGGATCCGCCGGAGTTTGTGCTGGACGATGCGCGCTGGCCCATCTATGCCAGAAGCCCTATCATGCCCCCTCACTACATCGGCGAAAAGGCCGTGGTCGAAAACAGCCTGATTACCTCCGGCTGCGAAATCTACGGAAGCGTAACGGGCAGCGTACTGTTTGCAGGCGTAACCGTTGAAGAAGGCGCCGTTGTTGAAGACAGCGTCATCATGCCGGGTTGCACCATCAAAAAGGGCGCCGTTATCCGCCGCGCCATCGTAGCCGAAATGACCGAAATCGGCGAAAACTGCGTTGTCGGCGAATGCGAAGGCGGCATCGCTCTTGTAGGCCAGAATTCCTCCATCCCCGCGGGCTACATCGTCAAAGCCGGCGAGCAGGTGGACAATGATTCCGTAAAGGAGGCGCGCTGACATGAAAGACGTAATGGGCATTCTGTATACCTCGAAAGACGAACTGAGTCTGCGCGAACTGACCGCGCATCGCTGCGTTGCGGCGCTGCCGGTAGCCTCCCGCTACCGTCTGGTTGACTTTTTGCTTTCAAGCTTTGTAAACAGCGGCGTTCGCAAGGTGGGCGTGATCATGCAGGGCAATTATCAGTCCCTGATGGATCACCTCGAGACCGGCAAGGCCTGGGATCTTCACACCAGAAGCAACGGCCTTCGCATTCTCCCGCCGCAATCCGTAAACGGCGTTTATGCCGGCGTTATGGACGGCATCCATGCAAACGCCGAGTTCCTCCGCCGCTCCACGCAGGAATATGTGCTTCTTCTGGGCGGCCGCATGATCTTTAACGCCAAGTTCGACGAGCTTTTCAAAAAGCACATCGATACCGGCGCGGACATCACCGTCATGTACGCCAAGTACGACCCCATCAAGATGGACTATTCCGCAACCGCCGCCAAGGCGCACCCGCACGTATATGTAAACGTAGCCGAAGACGGCCAGATCACCGACATCGAAGTCAACCCCAACGCCGCCAGCTACGACAATATGTTAACCGACGTCGTCTTCATGAAGCGCACCCTTCTTATGCACCTTGCCGACCAGGCCAACGCGCGCGGCCAGCATGATTTCCATAAGGATGTGCTGCCCGAGTTCGTAAAGAGCGGCTCTGTCAAGGTTGTGGGCTACGAGTATGAAGGCTACTTCCGCCGCGTTGAAACCATCAAGGGCTTCTATCGCCTGAATATGGATCTTTTAAACCCCGAAATCCGAAAAGAAATCTTCTCCGCCAATCCCGTCTACACCAAGACCCGCGAGGACGCGCCGGCCAAATACATGCCCGGCTGCAAAGTCACCGGCTCTCTGATCGCAGACGGCTGCGTCATCGAAGGCACGGTTGAAAACTGCGTTCTGTTCCGCGGCGTACATGTAGGCAAGGGCGCGCACCTTAAGGATTCCATCATCATGCAGGACAGCGACATCGGCGCCGACTGCGAGCTTGAAAACGTCATCTTCGATAAGGATGTCACCATCAGAAGCGGCGCCCGCCTGATCTCCGACAAGATGTATCCCATCGTGATCGGAAAGAACGTGACGCTGTAATTCGCTTTTTCAAAAGGACTTCCTTGTAAAAAGGGAGCCGTCGGCGAAGCCGACTGAGGGATTGCGGCATTCTTTTCAAAACAAACGAATGCAAAATACAATCCGCAGCGCGGGACGGGAAACCCGTCCCCTACAATGGAAAAGCAGCGTTATTCACCGTAGGGGACGGGTTTCTGTCAAGAGCAACATGGTTTACAGAATGTGCAACAACATGGTTTACACATTAGCTCTTGGGTCGCCCTCTAAGAGAAAGGCTTTTCTAAGAGTATAGACGCGGT
>SVGP01000043.1 GCA_015056255.1 Clostridiales bacterium
AAGTTTACAAAAGCGCTGATGTAGTAGCGCATTGCGAACATGGGGTTGGAGGTGAAAATCGCATAGCTGAAGGGGATGGTCATCTCGCCGCCGAGTTCTGCTTCCTTGGCAGCATAGAGATACTCTTCCAGTTCATCGATGTTGGTGGGCTCTTCCATATCAAGCGCCTTGAGCCAGTCGGAACGAACGAACGCGCCCTGGTTGACAACGGAAATGCGGCGGGCGGGAATGGTGTACTGGGTCTTTACGCCGTCCTCATCGGGATCGAACGCGCCGTAGCCCAGAAGGTTTTCGCCTAAGAAGGCAACGATATTCTCGCCATACTGGTCAACGAGATCATCCAGTGCATAAACGCCGCCGTCAGCGATCAGAGCGTTTACGAGGTCGCCGTTATAGGTGATGCAAATGTCGGCAGCGGTTTCGCCGCTGATCTGGGTGGTGAGGATGTCGCCTTCCTCCCAACGGGATACGGGAACAAACTGAAGCTTGATACCGTTGGGATCGCCGAAGTTCTTCTGAGCATAGTGAAGCTGCCAGCAGTCCTCAAGGTTAAGGCCGGCGATGGAGCGATCGAACACTTCTACGCGAAGGGTCAGATCATACTCCACCTCAGCGGAGGTGGTCAGGCACATGCAGCTGAAAGCCAGAACAAGCGCCAACACCAGGGTCATGATTTTCTTCATGTGGTACACTCCTTCTTTTTTATTTTCACCGCCATCCGGCGGCAGAGATACAAAATGCTTTTATCCCTTTACAGCGCCGATGGTTACGCCGGATACGAAGTATCGCTGAACGAAGGGATAGACGACCAGAATCGGAAGCGTTGCAAAAATGATGGTGGCCGATTCGATGGATTCAGAAACGTTTTGAGCGTTGCTGTTTGCGTTTCCTTCAATGGCGGTTACGTCAACGGCGGTAGAGCCCTTGATGATGTTGTAAAGTCTCAGCTGCAAGGGCTGAAGGGATTTGGTCTGGATGTAATACTTGGCGTCTGCAAAGCTGTTCCATTTTCCGACTGCGTAGAAAAGCGTGAGCGTTGCAATGGAGGCCAGCGACAGGGGCAGATACACCCTTAAAAGAATCTGGAAATCGTTTGCGCCGTCGATGGTAGCGGCTTCTTCAAGCTCCTTGGGAAGGGAAGCGAAGAAGCTTTTCATAATGATCATATTGTATGTGGACAAAACGCCCGGGATGATCAACGACCACATGCTGTCAAGCAAGCCAAACCACTTGACATTTAAGTAAATCGGAATGGTACCGCCGGAGAAATACATGGTGAAAAGCGCCATGAGATTAAAGAATTTCCGTCCGACCAGGCGCTCCTTAGTCAGGGGATAGGCCATTAAAATGGTCATCACCATGGCAATCGCCGTGTAGATCACGGTGAGCTTCACCGTGTAAAACAGGCAGTCGATCATCGTCTGATCGGAAAAGAGGATTTCGTATGCCTTCGTTTCAAACTCTACCGGGTAAAACGCAACGTCGCCGCGCAGAATCGCGGATTTGGATGAGAAGGAAATTGCAATTACGTTTAAAAACGGCAGAACGCAGGTGAGTACAAAGACGAAGATCACGGCAACCAGAACGATCTGACCGACGGGGATTTTCTTTTTTCTTTTTTTCGGTTGAATTGCGATAGCAGTCATTTGCACTTTCCCCCTTTCTTACCAGATGCCGTCTTCGCCGAGCTTCTTGGTTACAAAGTTTGCGCCGGTGATCATAATCAATCCTACTACGGACTGGAAAAGGCCGATGGCTGTGGCGCGGTCAAATTTTGCATTGGTGATACCGGTACGGTATACAAAGGTGGAAAGAACGTCGGAATAGTCCTGAACGAGGGTATTTCCGAGGATGTAGGGGCGGTCAAAGCTGATGTTCATCATCTGGCCGACGTTCAGAATCAGAAGAACCGCGATGGTCGAGCGGATTCCGGGAAGGGTTACGTGCCAGATCTGCTGAATTTTGTTCGCGCCATCGATCTTTGCGGCCTCAAACAATTCCATATTGATGCCGGTGATCGCAGACAGATACAAAATCGTGCCCCAGCCCATGTTCTGCCACACGCCTACGATGGTGTAGGTGATCTGCCAGGTAGGGCCGTCGGTTAAGAAGGGAACGTTTTCCTTGATCAGACCGCTTTTTAAAAGCGATGCGTTTACAACGCCGGTGGTGGGCGCAAAGATTTTGAGTACCATACCACCGATGATGATCCAGCTTAAAAAGTGCGGAAGGTACAAAAGCGTCTGGGAAACGCGCTTGACGCCCTTGTTTCTGATTTCGTTGAGCATGATGGCCAATATAATCGGCACGGGGAAGCCCATGATCAAACCCAGAAAATTGAGCCACAGAGTATTCTTCAGCGCCAGCGGGAAATCGCGCAGATTCATAACGAACTCAAAGTTCTCAAGGCCTGCCCAGGTGCTTCCAGCCATTCCCTTTACAAGGCTGAACTTCTGAAAGGCGATAATCACGCCCACCATCGGTTTATAGCAGAACATGATGTACCATGCGACGGGAATGATCAGCATCAGATACAATCGCCAGTCTCTGAGCAGCCAGAAAAGCGGTTTTTTTCGATTCTGCATATAAAATCCCTCCGTTGTTGATGCCAGCAATCCGAAGCGTATGTCGATGTATTATCAGGAAATTGACAAAATAACAATATATATAATATTATACAATGAAAGTTATAAAACATCAATAGATATCACAGGCATTTTTTAAAAAAAGAACGGACAAAAACATCCGTCCGTTCTGAAAAAATCATTTTGGAATTCTTACATAGATATGTTCCTCGTCCTCATGATGGATATAACCGCCGTTTGAGCGCATTACGCGAAGGGAGGCGGAATTGGTTTTGAGACATCTTAAATAAATTTCGTCTTCAGGAATAATTTCCCTTGCCTTTTGAAGGGTCAGCATAAGCCCCTTTTTGCCAAAGCCCTTGTTTCTTTGATCGCGCTTAATAAAATACCCGATATGTCCCCCGCCCTCAACGAGCGACGGGCAAAGGTGATGCCGGATTCTGAACTGGCCTACGATTTCATCGTCTTCCCACAAAAACAAAAACGTTTCCGGCACAAAGCCGTCGGGCAGGCTTCTCCCCTCGCTCCATGCGATCATCCTTGGCAGGGACTCGGACAAAAATGCTTCATACGAAACGCCGAAATCGCTGTTTGTAAATCCGTTTTCATTTTCCGGAATTTCGCGGACAAAGGCATATTCCTTCAAAGCGTCTTTGGTATTTGCTTCCTTCAGAACCAGCATGACGTTTCACTCCTTCAAAATCAGTATAGAAAAAGGCAATCTTCCAAGGAAGATTGCCTTCAGTGCGGTTGACGAGACTTGAACTCGTACTCCTTGCGGAACACGCCCCTCAAACGTGCGCGTATGCCGATTCCGCCACAACCGCGAGAACGTGTATTATTATATACCATCGCCTGGTATTTGTCAATGGTTTTTTAAAATTTTTTTCAGGGAAATTATAAACATCAAAAGCAGTTACACATCTGATCCATTCATCATTTGCCCGAATCCCGTCAGCCGGTCGGCATACGCTTTGTCGGTGTGCTGAAGCAGCCAGTCGTAGGCCTGATCCAGATTGACAGGCCGGCCCGCAACCCCGTGGGCGTCGGAAGCGACAAAGTCTATCGCGCGGCTTTTCATAAGACGGTTTCTGAAGTAAAGGCAGGCAAGGCTGAAAGGCTTTAAAAGAGTCTGCGCATTCATCTGAAAAAGCGCGCCGGTTTCCTCACGAAAACGAAGCGCCTTTCGGGGCGACCATCGGAAGCACTGATATCGCTCGACATGGGAAAGAATTGGAATATATCCCGCTCCAATCAACGTTCTAACAGCGCGAAGAGCCTCCTGATAGGGAATCCCCGGCCACAGCTCCAAAAGAACATAGTCCGTGCGCCCGAGCGTGGGCACAGCGCCGCGAAGCAGCGCGTCCGCCGCCTGATGTGTCCAGGCAATCTCCGCGCCCTGCAAAACCTTAATGTCGTAGCCCTTGAGGAGGCAATATTCGCTTGCCTCCTCAAGACGGCTCAGATACACATTCAGGTCAAAGGGCCTGAAGCCCGGGCACACATGGGACGTGGCATAAATACGCTCATAGCCCTGCCTGTGCGCCTCATCGAGCATTTCGTGCATCTCTTCCCTTGTTTTCGGCCCGTCGTCCAAGCCCCATAAAAGATGCATGTGAATGTCGGATAAATGCTTCTTCATCGGATTATTTCCTGCCATAGTGGTATTTTTTGGAATAATGTCCGGAATAGCGGCCCGATCTGTAGTAGTAATAGCGATTGCTGACGCCCTTGAATTTGACGCCGTTTAAAACCGCGCCCAGAATCTTGCAGCCGGTCTGGCGGATGCTGTCGACAACCTCGCCGATTTCACGCTGATTGCCCCTTCTGTAGCCGACCACGATCAGCGTTCCGTCGCAGAACTTCGCAAGCGCAATCGCGTCCGAAAGCACGACGACCGGCGGCGTATCGACGATCACCACGTCAAACTGCTCGCTCAGCCTGTCGGTCAGGTTTTTCATCATTTCTGTATCCAGAAGCTGAAGCGGGTTGGGCGCGTGGTGTCCTGCGGGGATCATGTATGCGCCGGGAATATTGGTCTTATAAAGAACCTCCTCAAGCGCGCAGTGACCGGACAGATACTCGGAAAGGCCGTAATGCTTTTGTGTATTGTAGCGCAGCTGATAATCCGCCTGAATGCCGGAGGCGCGAAGATCGGTATCAATCAGAACTACGCGGCGGCCAAGCTTTGCAAGCGTGCGCATGAGCGTCATGGATACATAGCTTTTTCCCTCGCGCGGATAGCGGCTGGTAACCATGATCTTTTTAATATCATTGCCGCAATAGGAAAGGTTTGTGCAAAGCGTATTCATGGCCTCGTGGCTGACAAAATCGTCCTCTACAAAGTGTTCAATGTATACAGAGGGCTCTTCTGTATCCATATCGGGCCTTGGATGCTGATTTTTGTTGCCGGATTTCTTTCTTTTGCGGGTCGGGAACACGGCCAGAGTCGGAATGCCGCCGTGGGTCAGTATGGATTCCGGCGAACGGGGGCGGTTATCCAGCACGAAAAGGAGCGTGATAATGCCGATGCCCAGAACGCTTCCCAGCAAAAAGCCGGTGGTCATCTGCCCGGGGCGGGAAATAACGCGTCCGTTGCTGGGCTGAAGCGCAAGAGAGAAATCGCTGGGCTCTTCGCCTCGCATGGTGTTGATGATGAAGGTTTTCGCCGCCTTCGCGTAGGCGTTTGCGATATCCGCGGCAAGCTTGGGGTCGGCGTTGGTCGCGGTGATATACAATATACGCGTGTCCTCAGGGTTGGTTACGGAAATCATGCCCTGCATGCTTTCGTAGCTGTAAGGAAGCTTCAGCTCTTCAATCACCATTTCATGAACTTCCCAGGTTTTGAAAACCTCCTGATAGTCCATGGTCAGAGCAGTACCCAGCTGAAGATTGGCAAAACTGATACCGCCGTTTGAAGTGTCTACGATGTACAATTTCGCCGTTGCGGAATAAATGGTAACAGTGGCAGTGGCCCGCAGACTCATTACAAACGCGCCCAGAACCGCAAGAAGAACCACCAGCCAGAATTTTTCAATAATGGCAAAAAACAGAGCGACCAGATCGATGGTTTTGGGTTCCTGCTGGCGATTGGTCTGTCCGGCAGGCGCCGGCGCGTCAGACGTCGACTGAAGCGTTTTCATAACGATCGCCGTCACCTGAGAAACCATTTGGGGATCCAGCTGAGACGACTCGTTTTTTCCGTTGCGGACATCATTTTGCATGTGTATATCGCCACCCGTATATCAGTTTTCGTTTGTTTCCGCATCCAGCGGTTCGCTTAAAATCACCAGCATGATGGGTTCATGCTCCATATCGTCGAGGAACAGCTGTTTAAGGGCAATTTCCACAACGTCAGTGAGCTCTTCTTCAGCGCCAAGCGCCTGAGCCCTTAAAACATACCACTCAATCCGGGTTTCTTCAATGTTTACATCCTCCGTTTCTTCCACGGGGAAGCCGGCAAAGATGACAATGGATTTTTCCGGATCATAAACCGTTCCAAAGGTGATCTCCACATTTACGTCGCCGTAGGTATCTTTATAATCCTTGTCCCGCAGGGCGATGACGTCGTAGGCAATCAGCGTGTCATAATCGAGGTCTTCAGGCAAAAACAGCTTGGCCTCCTCCCGGCGCTCTTCCGGGAAGTAGCTGAACATCGCCTTATCCTTTGCAAGATGCTTGCCGATTCGCTGCACTTCCTCATGCATCGGATGCGTAAGATCCACAAGCCAAACGCTGAAATCATCCTCAACAGGCTCGTGCCATTCGTCATACCAGCGACGGATGGTAATGATATCGCTGCCCTCTTTGCTGAAGCTCGGAGGCGTTACTTCATGAATTCTTTCCTCGTTCCAGATTTTTCCGCCGCGCCCGCCAATGCGATCCGTAAGAACATGAAAGCTGACCGGCTGTGCACTGAGCGCATCCCATTCCTGATTGGGCATCTCCCATCGGATTTCACCAATGGTGGCAACATGACCGCGATAAGGATACCAGACATATTCGCCATTTCCCTGCGGGATGCCCAGCACGACCACAACCAGCTGGCCGATATAATATTCAACATTCAGGCGCATAACCGTGCGGACAAAATCGACATGATCGCCTATCTCTCCCGTCAGCTGCAATTGCATCGCTTCCGTCATATGAAAATCATGCGCGCTTGCGCCTTCAAGAAGCGCGTCAATCTTCGCCTGCGTAAGCTCGTCATAATACTCGACAGGCTTCATTTTTTCTTTCCACACAAAATCATAAATGCTGTTTAAAAGCGCAACCGACATCTCGTCCGGCTCAAGCGCTTTCACCTCACAGGAATGATTGGCGGTAATCTGCACAACCGCATCCTGCGTCATCGCAGAGGGCACATCGATATATGCGCTGTCCGTCAGTGTCTCTGCATGGCAGGGGATCATCACAATCGCCAGCATTACCATTACAGCAATGATTCTTTTCATCAAAGGCCTCCTGTTTACTTAAACCATACATCGGCGACGAGACGGTGAAGCGCAGCCTCGTCCGCCCAGAATTCGGCAAAGCCGTATTGATCCGTTTTGTGCTCGCCCACTATGGTTCGCATGGCGTTCCACTCATAGTCATCGTAGGCGTTTACGGTGTTTAAAAGCGTGCCGTCGGCAGCATCTGAGATCATATGATCTTCCATCGCGTCCAGAAGCTCCATCAGTTTTCCCTGGTTACCCTTCAGGTTTCTTCTGAACTGAACCAGAAGCGAGGACAGATACTGCTGCTGGCGGGACATTCTGGAGGCGTTGCTTCCGTCGGCCACGGTCATTCTGCCGCGCACAAAGAAAGCAGCCTGCTCGCCGCTTAAAAGAAGGGTTTCGCCCTCCTTCATTGCGGGATCAAAGGCAGTAAAATCGTCATAAAGCGTAACCTCAACGCCGCCAACGGCATCGTTAACCGTTGGAACAGCGCCCAGATCCAGCAGAACATAATGGTGGATTTTAATGCCGCTTAAAAGCTTCTCAACGGCATTTACCGTGTTTTCGCTGCCGGATACGCTGCTTCCGCTATAGTTTTGCGCAAGGCACAGCTGCATTACCCTCGTGCCGGAAGGATTGCCGAATACGCCGTAGGTCTGAACCTCGCACATCACGTCTCGGTCAAGCATTATGGGCGTTATGCTTCTTTTGATGCGGTCAATGCTCAGCACCATCATAAAGTCGGCCTGACCGCCGTTCTGATGACCGGTTTGCGCGTGCACGCTCTCCTGATCAAGACCGATGACCAGGAAATTGGTAATTTCATTTTCGCGGTAATGGAGCGTCTTTCCGTCGTGAACCATCGTGACGGAGGATTCAAACCGTCCGTCAAGGGAGCCGAAAATCTGCTCATGTTCCTTCGGCGCGTTGTCTTTCCTGTTAAAGTAGATCAGAGCAAGCAATACTCCCGCCCACAACAGAATGCTGAGCAAAACAAGCAGAATCCGGCGCGGCGGCAGAGCGTCAAATTTGCGTTCCAAAATTCCTTTCCTCCAAATATTCCGGATGGAGCCTTAAACCATTAAGGGATCCGTACATCTGTATATACGGCGCTGACGGAAATGTATTGTGTCTGTCCTGAAACATGCTTTTTAAGAAAGCCATTTCTCCCCTTATACCGTTAATTTTATCACACATAAAAACGGATGTCAACGAAATCCGCATCCCGCCGACATCCGCATAACGCTATTCTTTTGTCAGTTCATACATCAGTATTCCCGCAGCAACCGCCGCGTTCAGCGATTCCGCGCCGCCGCGCATGGGGATTTTAAGACGCACGTTTGAAAGCGCCTGAACCTCCCTTGAAACGCCCTTGGCCTCGTTTCCGATGACAAGAATCATGGGGTCTTCCTTGTTGATGGGCTTTCGCGCGTAAAGGTCGCTTCCGTCGAGGGCGGAGACGATCAGGCTTGCGCCCTTTGACGTATAAAGAGGAAGCGTTTGACTTAGGTTCATGTGAACCGCGGGCACGCGAAAGCCGCTGCCCATCGCCGCTCTTTGAACCTTTGGGGAATACGCATCCGCGCAGCCTTCGCCGAAGATCACCGCGTCGAAGCCCGCCGCGTCCGCCGTTCGCCAGATGGTACCCACGTTTCCGGGTCCTGAACCGCGTCCAGCGCAACGATTTTCATGGCGGTTTCAGGGAGAGAAGTTTTTTTCGGCATGGTAAATGCGCAGACCGAGCCCTGCGGTGTTTTGGTGTCGGTTGCCGCTTCAAGAGCGTTCCTTGAACAAAGATGCACATTCGCCCCGGCCTTTTTAAGCGCGTCCATGAGCGTACTTTCATTTTCGAAAAGCGCTTCTCTGGGCATTAGGCCGCATTTTAAGGCTTCCTTGATCATCACTTCGCCTTCAACCAAGAAAAGCCCGGTTTTTGCGCGCTCCTTTGCGTCCTTTAAGGCTTTCAAGCTCCTGATCACGGGATTTTGGGTACTGGTGATTTTTTCCATGGGTGAAACCGTCCTTTATGAAAGTGTTCGGGATGGGCAACCAAGGGCGTTTTCTTTCATTTTTAGACGGAATTTCAACTTAAGGCTCGCAGGAGCGGTTGCCTCCCTTGTGCAAAGGGAGGTGGCACGGCGAAGCCGCGACGGAGGGATTGTTGGCTACATAATTAAGCAAAAACATATTCCTTAAAAGCAAGCAACAATCCCTCAGTCAGCTTCGCTGACAGCTCCCTTTGCACAAGGGAGCCTTTTTGGCAGCGTTCCCAAGCTGATATCCGAACAAAACGAAAAAGCCTTTGGATGCCGGATTCATTCAATTGCAAAATCAAAATACGTGTCCGTAAAGGGTTCGTCAACCAATCTGAAATGCCACCATTCGCAGTCGTAATCGGTAAAGCCGTTGTCCATCATGATCTTCCGAAGATACAATCGGTTTTTGAGCTGCTCAGGCGTAATCTGCTTTGACAACGTGTGCGATTTCTCGTCCATCAGGTCGAAAATACCGCCCATATCGACCTCTTCGCCGGTTTCATTATAAACAAGCGTCAGATCAATCGTGCTTCCGCGAGAATGTCCGCTTTTTCCGGCCACGTAGCCGAGCGCAAGCATATCCCTTTTATCGATGTTTGGATAATGGATGGCTTTACGCTTGTCATCTTCGGGCTCTTCCATCCACTTTAAAAAATCATTGACCGCTCGAACGGGGCGGTATGCGTCGTAGGCGAAAATGCAGTATCCGTCCATTAAAAACGTTTCCTGCGCTTTTTTGACGGCTTCAGCCGCCTTGTCGTGAATCACGACGCGATTGGAAAAATACCCGTCTACGGGGCGGCCCGTGAAATTGTCGCATCCGGCATATTTTGCGTCCCATTTCACCGTCGGAATATACTCGTCCAGATAAACAAAGCCCTTTTCAAGCATAAATGAACTTCCTTTCATGCTTGCGTTATTTTTCTGTTTCGTATATAATACTACATATACTGTGGTTTTTCCACCAATTTTCGGTTGAAAGTGAAATAAAGGGAGTGTTGACAGATGAAACGCATCGGCGTACTGACCTCCGGCGGAGACGCACCGGGCATGAACGCAGCAGTCCGCGCGGTTGTAAGAACTGCGCTTACCAATAACATGAGCGTTGTGGGCTTCAAGCGCGGCTATAACGGCCTTCTCATGCGCTCATTAAGACCCGAGGACGACTACATCGAGATGAACGCCCGAAGCGTTTCCGGCATCATCCATAAGGGCGGCACCGCTCTCATGACCGCAAGGTGCAAGGAATTTCACAAGCTCGCCGTTCAGAAGGAAGCCATCCGAAACTTAAAGGCCATCGGCGTAGAAGGCCTTGTGTGCATCGGCGGAAACGGCACGTTTGCGGGCGCACAGGCTTTAAGCCAGCTTGGCATGCCCTGCATCGGCGTTCCCGGAACCATCGACAACGACCTCGCCTACACCGATTTCACCATCGGCTTTGACACCGCTTTGAATACCGCCGTTGAAGCCGTCAACCGCATCCGCGACACCGGCGACGCCCATGAGCGCGCGAGCCTCGTTACGGTTATGGGGCGTGACTGCGGCGACATCGCGGTTTACACCGCGCTTGCCTGCGGCGCCGAGCTTGCCATCATCCCGGAAGTGGAATGGACGCTTGAAGACGTTGCGGACACTGTCCACAAGGGCGTTGTCGGCGGAAAGCGAAGCATGATCATGATTCTTGCCGAGGGCGCGCAGTCTTCCCTTAAGACCGATCTTAAGGAGCTTAAAAAGGAACATCCGAAGCTCAAGTTCACCAGAGAGCACATCACTTCTTCCCAGTTCGCCGAGGTTATTGAAGAGCTGTCCGGCCACGAAACCAGAGCCACGGTTCTCGGTTACACCCAGCGCGGCGGAAGCCCCACCGCGACCGACCGAATCCTCGGCACCCGCACGGGCTCCCGCGCGGTTGAGCTTCTGCGCGACGGCATTGGAAACCGCGCTGTCGGCATCCGCGACAACAAAATCATCGACATCCCGCTCATGGAAGCCATGAACGGCGCCACCTTTGACCCCGACCTTTACAAGCTGGTCTCCGTCACCGGCTCCATCAAATAAATGAATACAGAAATGATTGCAATCACCGGCGCAGGGTCGGAAATGCAGGGCGTCGGCCGTCTTTCGGACGGCCGCGCCTGTTTTGTTCCCTTTGCGATTCCGGGCGAAAAAGTTGAAATTGAAATCGTCAACGCTCGCGACCGCTTTGTCAACGCGCGTCTTATAAGCGTGCTTGAAGCGTCAGAGGATAGAATCGAGCCCCTCTGCCCGCATTTCGGCGTCTGCGGCGGCTGTCAGGCGCAGCATATGACGTATACACGCGCACTTCAAATGAAGCGCGACCGCGTATATGATGCGCTTAAGCGATTAGGCGGCATTGGAGATCCATTGGTTTTTAATACCATCCCCTCTGAAAAAACGCTCGCCTATCGGAATAAAGCCGAATTTGCCTTCAAGGGCAATTATGCCGGCGCGTTTCAGGCGGGTTCGCACCGTGTAATCGACATAGACGCCTGCCCCCTTCAGACCGACGACGCAAACGCGGTTTTCCGCTTCATTAAGGAAAACAGGGAAAATCTTCCCATTGCTTATGTCGTTCCGCGCGTAAACGCCAAGGGCGAAATGCTTCTAACCATTTCCCTTGAAAAACCGGCGGATCTTGCGCCGCTTGCCAATAAGCTCATGAAGGAATTCCCATTTCTTCTCTCCGTCCACGTCTGCCGCCTGAATAATCGCCCTGCTCACGCATTGGATGGCGCGTGCAGACGCATAGCCGGTACGGGAGAATTTATAGAGACGCTTTGCGGTCTTGAATTCTCCGTCTCTCCCCGTTCATTCTTTCAGGTCAACCACAAACAGGCCGAAAAGCTCTACGAAACCGCACTGACCTTTGCAGACCTAAAGGAAACCGACCTCGTCGCCGACATCTATTGCGGCGCAGGCACCATATCTCTCGCCGCCGCAAAAAAATGCGCCTTTGTAACCGGCATCGAAATCGTGGAAGACGCAGTCAGAGACGCGGAAAAGAACGCCGAACGAAACAACCTTTCCAACAAAACCCACTTCTACGCAGGCGACGCCGCCGAGGTCTACGGAAAAATCTACAAAAAACAGCGCTTCGACTGCGTAATCGTCGATCCGCCCAGAAAAGGCATGGACGAAAAGGTCGTAAACGCCCTTTTAGCCGCGCCGCCCGAGCGGGTGGTTTATGTTTCATGCAATCCGGCTACCTTGGCAAGGGATGTGAAGCTCTTAACAGCAAACGGCGTTTTCAAATTTGAAAAGGCGGTTCCGGTCGATATGTTCCCGATGACGGAGCATGTGGAAACTGTAATCCTTTTAAGTCGGAATGATGTCCACGAGCGAATCAAGTTTGATTTGAATATTGAGGAATTGAATAGGACAAGTCAGTCAAAGTGAAGCGGAGGTGATACTGTGTTATTTCATGTTTTTAATTCTCAAGAAGAGAGAA
>SVGP01000017.1 GCA_015056255.1 Clostridiales bacterium
GTAAACGGCTGCCCCATTGCATCCAGCATGAAACGCGGAATGGAAACATCCACCCGATGAAAATAATACGGCTTAGGTTCATCGGAATCAGCAGGGGCTATATCGACATCTTTCAGAAGCTCATCAATATATGCTAATGTTCCTGATGATTCCCAGCTCTCATACGTCAGGCGGAGAAACATTTCGCCAGGAACATAGCATCTTTTCGGAAAATATAATCCACGTAGATCGTCTGTTGGACAGTTCATCAAATTAAGCAGCCATTCCTTTTGCGCGGCTTTATCGACCTCTTTCAATTTGCGCATATCGGTAAATTGTATTACCTGATCCTTCGTTGCTTTATCAATGCTTCGACCGGGAGCAGCGAACTTTGCCAGTGTTCTTCCGGGAACCGGAGAAACTTCCAAACCTCGGAGTTCACTTGATAATACAGTATTTCGATAGATATCCAATTCTTCGGTGCTTGAAATATTTTTCATGTAAAAAGCATTGTCCGCCAAAATTTTGCTTTTGCCCAGTAAGCCGCCACCTTTTGAAATCCATAACGAATAAAAAGGCTTCAATTCATCCATGAACTCTTCACAGGCTTTTTGGATGGACGGTTCTCCATTTTTTTCGCTAATTGCAAAGAATAAAAAATGGTAGCATACGGGATCATACCAACTCGTACTGATGCTCATAGCAAACCTCCTGGAATTTTTGAAAGATAGCCCAAAATGGCACAAGCTGCCATTCCCTACGGATTCTTTCGGGATTACTGATGAATTAAGCTTATTTCGTACCATAAATATATCATATCCCGCCCAATCTGTCTACCATGCTGCCGGAGGAAGGACAAAATCGGCGGTCGGAGGACAGAAAAAGCCCGCAGCTCGTGGCTGCGGGCGGTGCTTTTGTATAGAGATTTTAGCATGATTCAAGGAAACGAGAACCTCTTCTTCTCCTTCACATTTCAATACAGGACCAGGTAAAACCTATCGGTATTGAATTTGAATAATTGAAGGTGATTGCATGAATTCGGTTATCGATCATTGCAATGGCGCTTTTAACGGATGCTTTTCCCGGCAGATCACATTGCGAAACGATTTTTCCATCTGATAAATCTACACACACCAGTTGTGAACGCTTCTCTCTTCTCAGGACATAGCACAGATTGTCTACCTGAATAATCCGCTGCGTTCCACCGGTCTTTATTGAAGCCAGAGGAACACCGGTGTTTATATCCAGCACATAAAAATATCCGCCTTGTCCTGCCGTGCCGAAAAACAGCCGATCCTTCCAGCGCATCATATCCGTATAAAGATATGCTCTGCCAGTGAATTCCCACAATTTCTCGTTTTCCTTCATACAGACATACCCACTGTTTCCTTTATGCAGAATGGTGTATTCTCCGAGAGATTGCGGAAATGTTTCATAATATGTAAATGGCTTGATGCGTTTTTTGAACTCCATCTGGATATGCTCAGGAACATCATGGGAGAATTTATTGTTTTTCAGATTCAAGCCCTGATCCTCTGAAACCATCAAAAATGCATCCTCCGGCGTGTCAACCACCATCCATTCGCTTGGAAGTGGAAGAATCTCCACGCTGGTGTTGGTATATAGCAATCGCGGCAGCGCGTCTTTTTCTGAGAATGCCAATAAATTATCATCATCCGCAAAGATGAAAGAAACATGATTATCCTGCTTGATAAACTGCCCATCGCACTTGGGTTCCCACAAATATTCGCGCTTAAACTGTCTGTTCCATAGGATATTCATTTAATTATCCTCCCAAGGAATAATCGGGTAGAAATGTACCGATGGGTTAGCAGCTTGTATATCAGAGGGACGGTTCCTGCGATATATTACTAATTGTAAATCAAAGGATAGTTCACTGATCAATGATTCAAGCGGTTGGAATTGTTGTATTCGTTGCACCACAAATATACCATATCCCGCCCAATCTGTCTACCATGCTGCCGGAGGAAGGACAAAATCGGCGGTCGGAGGACAGAAAAAGCCCGCAGCTCGTGGCTGCGGACTGTGCTTTTGTGTGGGCATTCAAGGTTGAATCAAGGTATCGTCCACCTGACCCAACGTACATTCGTCAAATTGGTTAAAATAATCTCCATCATAGTGAATAATATCTTCTCTGCAAGCAAATCCATTTTTTTCAACAAACATAATGTCCTCTTCAGAAGCATCGATGATGGCAGCGATTTTTTCATGTCCTACAGAATAAAACCAGCACCTATTTCCAACGAAAAAAGCAAGATCACTTGGAAACATAGGGGAATTCCAGTCGCTTATTTTTTCAACTATTTTTAATATTTCAAAAGCTTCTGGACAGTTTTCATAAAACACAATCTGGTATGTTGTATTGGGCGCATTCGTAAAAGGGACGCCTGGCCACTTAGGATCTGTTCGTTTCTTTATTTGGAATCTTGCTAATGCTTGTTTAATATCTTCTTGATTTTTGCCATATCCCTTTCCGTAGAAATTTTTATAGACCAACATGAAATAATCCGTCTTGCATAACGCATAATCCAAAAAAGCACAATAATCCGTCTTACAACAATAATTGGCTTGTTGAGCTTTCTCATTAAAATATATAACTCTTCTCATTTTACTCTCCAAAGAACCAGATAAGATTTGTATGTGAGCTGTTTATGTGATAATGTTTTAGATATCCACACTCAATGGGTCCATGTGCATCATCCAAGAAAGCGGAAGTATGTCAGAGGGACGGTTCCTATGATATATTCTATGAATCGTGAATCATGGATCGGTTCTCCGATTCGTGCTTTTGATGTCGTTTCCGCCTAAAGCTGCAATCTACCTTGTAGGGAACGGCCCTGTGCCGTTCCTAAACATTCTTATAAGATAGTCCGGAATGGCACATCAGCCATTCCCTACGCATTCTTTCGGGATTGCTGAAAAATTAAGCTTATTTCGTACCATAACATAAATATATCATATCCCGCCTAATATGTCTACCATGATGCCGGAGGAAGGACGAAATTGGCGGTTAGGTGACGGAAAAACCCGCAGCGCGATTGGCTGCGGACTGAGCCTTTGTGTGGGCATTCAAGGTTAAATCATAGTATTGTCTCCCAATTCACTGATCAATTGGATATATCAGAGGAACCGTCCCTCTGATATACCGAATGGAGGTCGGCGCGCCCCATGCGTCGTAGCGGTATTCCACTACGAGGCTGCCGGAGGCGTCGAGGATGGCTACAATGTCGCCCTGCAGGTTCTTGACGTAGGTGTATTTTACGCCGTTATAGGTCACGGTTGCGGGCTTGCCGGATGCGTCGTAGGTGAAGTAATACGTATCCGTATTCTTTTTCATCGCTACAATGTGCTTGCCCTTCAGGATGTAATCGGTGGTTTCGGTGATGGCGCCGTTTACCTTCTTTACCTTTCGGGTTCTGAGGCCATTATGGTTATACTTGTATTCCATCGTCACGCCGGTTGCGGCATTGTGCATGGATTTCAGCTGTCGGCCTTTTTCCCAAGTGTACGTCCACTTGGTATCGCTTGTGAGATTACCGATGGCGTCGTACGTAAGCTCGTCGTTGCAGAAGTGGGTGAGCTTGTCCTTCCAGTTTGCGTCCGTATAGCCGTAGATTAGGTTCTGCCTGAGCTCGGTGGGCTGTGCGGCGGTGGAAAGAACGTATGCCTGCTTGCTCAGGATATTTCCGCCCCGCGCGATCAACCTTGTAGGGAACGGTCTTGTGCCGTTCCTAAACATTCTTTTAAAGATAGCCCTGAATGGCACAAGGCCATTCCCTACGAATTCTTTCGGGATTCATGTTGAATTAAGCTTATTTTGCACCATAAATATATCATATTCCGCCCAATCTGTCTACCATGCTGCCGGAGGAAAGGACAAAATTGGTGATCAGTGGACGGAAAAAGCCCGCAGCGCGTGGCTGTGGGCAATGCTTTCGCTTTAGTTAAACAATTACAATTCGGCAATGATATTTCTTAATGTGTCATTAAGAAGCTTGTTCGGTATCAATTTTGTAAATGATACAGTATCGTATGGCTTTTTAGGATGTTCGTGCTCATACATACTTCTGAATCCTTCGAGAATAATACCATCTTCACTAAAATCAGCTTGCCTGACAACGCAAGTATCCAGATCGTCCGGATTTACCATGGAACAAGGTATTTTTCCAACGGTCTCCAATTCGCTATTCAGAATATAGTAACTATTTCTCTTTGGTCCGCAAAAATAATATTCATCATTGATGGAAACAAAGTGAGCGCCTTCCCCATGTGGGACCCGTTTCAATTTCTCGCCGGTATGACAATTAAGCGTTTCGATTCCGACCTCCATAAACTCGCACACCAATTGATCACCGCATAAAACCAGATTATACGCATGCTTTTGCCTATAATGCCAAAGCAGTTCTGATGTTTTCATATCAAAACAAAACAATCCTGCTTTCCAGTCTTGCAGATAAAACTTCTTTCCATCCGGCGTGCATATAATACCAAACTGCTCTTGATATGGTACAGACCAATCCCTCATACGTGGTAGTTTGAATACCGATATGCGCCCATCCGCATGAGTAAAATGAAGCTCTTTCTCTGTTATAATTACTTTTTTGATCGCACCGGTTTTATATTCAACTTCAACGCAGGCATATCCCGTATGGCATATAATCATATCCTTTATGTTCAATAGTTTCACTCCCTAAAACACTTAGTTATTCGTCACCTCGAAAAATTAATCCATTATATCAGAGGGACGGTTCCTGTGATATATTATTAATTGTGAATGAAAGGACAGTTCGCTGAATCAAGCGGTTGGAATTGTTGTATTCGTTGCACCATAAATATACCATATCCAGCCCAGTCTGTCTACCATGCTGCCGGAGGTAAGGGAGAAATCGATCAGGAGACGGTAAAAGCCCACAGCCCCTGACCAAGATCAGATCGTGTGACGATGTAACGTTAAATGGAAATTGTCAATCAAAAGTTGTTGCTATTCGCGTGAAAAAGCGTTACAATATAATGTAGGATAAAATTGGGAGGGAATGTCTTATGGATATGAATCGCCTTTCTCGCCTGTATGACGGACAGGAAAACGCTGAAAAACAGCTTGTGCGTTTTGAAAGCCTTAAAAAGGAATTTGAACATAAATTCGGATCCAGTGAAAATACCGAAATCATCTCTGCGCCCGGCAGAACCGAAATCGCCGGCAACCATACCGACCACAATTTCGGCTGCGTGCTCGCTGCCAGCGTCGATCTGGACACGGTGGCGGTTGTGAGAAAAACGGACAACAATATTGTTACCCTGTATTCTGCGGGGTATGATAAGCCCTTCACGGTGGACGTAAGCGATTTGACCGTTCATCCGGAAGAAAAGGAAACAACCTTTGCCCTTATTCGCGGCGTTGCTGCGTGTCTTAAGGAAGAGGGTTATGCAGTCGGCGGCTTTGACGCGTGCGTCACCTCGACCGTATTAAGCGGAAGCGGACTTTCGTCTTCTGCGGCGTTTGAAGTTCTTTTGGTTGCGATCAACGATGCGCTTTACAACGGCTGGACTGTGCCTGCCCAGCTCAACGCAAAAATCAGCCAGCGCGCCGAAAACCGCTATTTCCTTAAGCCGTGCGGCCTGATGGATCAGATGGCCAGCGCAGTGGGCGGCCTTGTTGCCATCGACTTTGATAAGGGAAATGCCAAGGTTGAAGCCGTTTCCTACGACTTTTCTGAAAAGGGCTATGCGCTTTGCGTAGTCAGCGCGGGCGGCGACCACGGAAACCTCACGAACGAATACGCCGCCGTTCCCGCCGAAATGAAGGCGGTAGCCAAGGCGCTGGGCGCAGAGGTTTTAAGAGACGTTGTCGATCAGGTGGAAAAGGAAATTCCGAACCTCAAGGGCAAGGTATCCGACCGCTCGATTCTGCGCGCGCTTCACTTTGTGGATGAAAATGCACGCGTTGGCGAAATGGTGAACGCGCTTAAGGAGGACAACCTTCCCGCGTTCTTAAACGGCATTATCGAAAGTGGTGAAAGCAGCTGGAAGCTTCTTCAGAATCTGTGCGTGCCCGGCCGCGATAACCAGGAAATGATGCTCGCGCTTGAAATGTCCAAGCGCATGCTGAAAAACAATGGCGGCGCGTGGCGCATCCACGGCGGCGGCTTTGCCGGAACCATCCTCGCCTTCGTTCCCAAGGGAATGGTCAAGGAGTATAAGGAAAAGATGGAAGCCGTTTTCGGCGAAAATTCCGTCAAGAGCCTGTACGTCCGTCCCGAAGGCGCGGTATGGCTGAAGTAAAAACAGGATAGAGCACAGCCGAAAGGATTTTCATGAAGTTAGCTGCGGGAGGCGAGACGCCTCCCCTACAATGCCTTCGAGCTATCCTGTAGGGGACGGGTTTCCCGTCCCGTGCGCGAAGTGTTTGTTTTTTAGCTTAGCGAACCGTTCCGGCGACAGCTCCTTTTACTGCACAGAAGCCCTTTGATAAAATCCACATGCTCTCAGTCACTCAATCATTGCGAGGAAAAACCATGTACGTAACCCGAAACAGCGAAGACACATTTTTATTTGCGTCCGCGATCGGCGCACACCTTTTGCCCGGCGACACCGTACTTTTATACGGCGATCTGGGCGCGGGCAAGAGCGTGTTTGCGCGCGGATGTGCGCGGGTGCTCGGCGTTTTTGACGAAATGGCCAGCCCGACCTTTACGCTGATGCAGCCCTACAAGGGCAAAACCGGCGCAAACGTTTATCATTTTGACCTTTACCGCATATCCGATGAGGATGAATTCTTTGCATCCGGCCTGCAGGATCACATTGGAACCGACGGCGTTTCCCTGATCGAGTGGCCGCAGCAGGCGGACGTTTGCCCGGAAAAACGGATCGAAATCGACATCGTTCGCGCCGAAGACTTCGACGGGCGCGAGATTGAAATCAATATGTTCGGCATGGACGATCGCGAGGAAATCATCCTCTCGTCCGTTCGCCGCTGGGAGAAGATTTAAATGACAATCCTCGGTCTTGACACCTCCGGCCCCGCCTGCTCGGCTGCGCTGACCAGGGACGGGCAATTGGTTCAGGAAATCGTTTTGAATACCGCTCTTACGCACTCGGAAACCCTGATGCCGGCGATTGAGCGGGTGATGGAGGGCGCAAACGCATCCGTTTCGGACCTTGACGCGATTGCGGTCGTCGCGGGCCCCGGCTCGTTTACCGGCGTTCGAATCGGCGTTTGCGCAGGCCGCGCGCTTGCGCATGCGGGAAACAAACCCGTTTGCAGAATCAATTCCCTTGAAGCTTTGGCGGCGGGCGCGCCGAATGCGAGGGGGATTGTGTGCCCGATTCTGGATGCAAGGCGCATGCAGGTGTATTCGGCGGCGTTTCATGTGGACGCAGAAGGAAAAATTACCCGCATTCTGCCGGACGATGCAAGAAAGCTCACTGATTTTTTAAATGAGCTTCCTCACGATGAAGAGCTCTATTTTACCGGAGACGGCGTTTCGGTTCACGAAAGCGCGATTCGCGAAATCGTTGGCTCCCGCGCTCGTTTTGCGCCGGTTCACGCGCGTATTCTTCGAGCCTCCAGCGCGTGTTTCCTGGCTGAGGGCAAAAAGGACGAGTGGGCGAAGTATGATTCCTTAACGCCCATCTATCTTCGCGCGCCGCAGGCCGAACGCGAAAGAAACGAAAAGCTTACGAGGCAAAAGGTATGAATCCGTTTGAAATCCGCCCGCTTACGGTGAACGATGCGGAAAAAGCATATGCCCTTTTATCCGCCTGTTTTCCGATGCCCGGGGAATTCAAGGACACGGTCAACAACCTTTCAAACCCCATCACCCGCGCCATCGGGATGTTTGACGGCGAAAATTTAATCGGCTACGGCGCGTTCTGGCTCTTAATGGAGGAGGCGCACGTTACGCATGTGGCGATTGATGCATCCCTTCGCGGGAAAGGCCTTGGAAAAAAGATCATGCAGTATCTTATTCAGCATGCGTCCGACTGTGGGGCGAGGTTTATGGAGCTTGAATGCAGGCGGGGAAACGATGTTGCGCTTTCGATGTATCATAAGCTCGGATTTTTGCGCGTAGGATTCAAAAAGAATTATTACCCGGACACGAATGAGGACGCGGTGGTATTGGCGCTGATCACTATGCCCGCGCCAAACTACGAAAACGACCCGTTTCTTACCCGGGAATAGGAATCAAAACGGAATTTCGCATACAAATTTACATTGACAGTATATAATAAAAAGTTGTGTTCAATCGAATTTTGATAGGAGGCGTTTTTCTTGGAGTTTCAGGGTTCTCATGGAAAAATGCATTATGAGGTTGCCGGATCCGGAGACAGAACGCTTCTCCTTTTGCACGGCTGGGGCGGGTCGACCGAAAACTGGATTCCCGTCGTGCGTGATTTTCAAAAGGATTTTACCGTCGTAAACGTGGATTTTCCGGGCTTTGGGTTAAGCCCCGAGCCGGAAACGCCCTGGTCGGTCACGGAATACGCGCGCTTAGTGCTTGAATTTATCCATTCGCTCAACGTCGACGGCGTTTACGTGATGGCGCATTCCTTTGGCGGACGCGTTGCGCTTCTTTTGTCCCAGATGGAAAGCAGCGTTATCATTAAGCAGGTTCTGACGGGCGCGGCGGGTCTGCCCCCGAAAAAAAACGCTTCTCAGAAAATGACGGGCGGCATCATCCATGCGATGAACGGCATGATGGACAATCGGCTGACGAGAAAAATGCTGGGCGATGAAAAGGTTTCCGCCCTTCGCGAAAAGGTCAGAAGCCTTGTAGGCTCCAGCGACTACAAAAAGGCCTCGCCCATGATGCGCGAAACCTTTAAGCTGGTCATTAATCAGGATCTCACCGACTGCTTAAAGAGCGTAACTGCCTCAACTCTTCTCATCTGGGGCGAAAACGATACCGCGACCCCGCTTTGGATGGGTCAGACGATGGAAAAGGAAATCAGAGACGCAGGCCTTGTCGTATTTGAAAATGCGGGCCATTTCGCGTATCTTGAGCAGTATCCGCGCTTTAAGGCAATTTGCGAAAAATTCCTGATCGGCTAATGGAGGAAACAACATGTGGTGGTTACTGATTTGTGAAGTGGTGGTCGCGTGCCTTTTAACGCTTGCGGCCTCCCGATATTTCATTCACATGCTGCAGCTGGAAAGCTATCAGCTGGACGGCTATATGCGCTGGCTTAAAAAGGATAAGGCCAACATGTTCGGCTGGACATTCCAGACGGGCGTGGGCGCATCGGTGGCGTTTTACGTTCTGCCGGTCGTCATTTCCATGTTCATTACCGGTGAAAGACAGAAAAGCTCCGTGATTTCCTCCGTTATCGTGATGGCGGTCACGGTTGCGTATTCCGCCTATATGATCTATAAGGATTTTGGCCGCACGCAGAAAAAGCCGCTTGTTTTCACAAAGCGCGTAAAAAGGCTGTATGCGGTGCTCGTTGGGGTTACGGTCGTTATATCCGCGCTGATTGCGCTGATCTTTGGCCGCAACGATACTGCAAACGCCAAGCGCGCCGTATTGTATTTGTCTCCCTATCTGCTCCTTGCCGCGTGTCCCTTTGTAGTGATGCTGGCGGGCCGCCTTGCCCAGCCCATCGAGGACAATATCAATCATTCCTTCTTCTTAAAGGCGCAGGCGAAGCTCAATTCGCTTGACAAAATGAAGAAAATCGGCATTACCGGCAGCTACGGCAAAACCTCCACCAAGTACTGCCTCGCCGCGATTCTTTCCGAAAAATACAAGGTTTTCTATCCGAAGGCGTCCATCAACACGCCCATGGGCCTTTCCAAGGTCGTAAACGAAGAGCTGACGGACGATATGGACGTGTTCATCGCTGAAATGGGCGCGCGCCACGTGGGCGACATCAAGGAGCTTGTGGAGCTTGTGCATCCCGAGTTTGGCATGATCACCTCCGTCGGCCCCCAGCACCTTGAAACCTTCAAAACCGTGGAAACCGTCGCAAACACCAAGTACGAGCTGATCGAAGGCCTTCCCAAGAACGGAAAAGCCTTCTTCGCCGCCGACGGTGGCGAGGTCGATAAGCTCTATAACCGCTGTAAGATTCAAAAATTCCGCGCCGGCCTTTCCGACGGCTATCTCGATATGCGCGCCGAGGACATCGAAGTGGGCGCGTTCGGAAGCAGATTTACCTTAATTGAATCCGACGGAAACAGCGTAAAGGTTGAAACCAAGCTTCTTGGCCGCCACAATATTTCAAACATCGTGCTTTGCTGCCAGGTGGCGCGTCAGGTTGGCATGAGTCTAACCGAAATTGCCGAGGGCGTTAAGCGCATAAAGCCTGTAAAGCATCGCCTTCAGCTGATTTCTGGCGCTATGAACGTCATTGACGACGCGTTCAACTCCAACCCCGTCGGCGCGAAGGAAGCATTAAACGTTCTTCACTCCTTCCCCGGCAGACACCTTGTCATCACCCCCGGTTTTGTCGAGATGGGCGAAAACGAGGATAAATTCAATTACGAGCTGGGCGCGCACATCGCCAAAACCTGTGACGCAGCAATTCTCGTCGGCCCCAAGCACACTGCTCCCATCCGTCAGGGCATGCTGGACATGGGCTTTGATGAGAAAAAGATTCTGGTTGTCAATACTTTGGACGAAGCCGCCAAGAACATTCCCGTGTTCGCCTCCAATGGCGACGCGGTGCTGTTTGAAAACGATCTTCCGGACAATTACACCGAAAAATAGAAAGGAAGAAGCCTTTTATGAAACTGAGACTGGCCGTTGTATATGGAAGCCGCGCTTGTGAACACGACGTTTCCATCATCTCCGCCCTGCAGGCCGCGCAGAATGCAGACAGAAACGAATACGACGTAATCTACGTCTACATCGATAAAAACGGTGAATGGTATACCGGCGAACGCCTTCAGGACATCGCCTTTTACCGAAATTTTGATCCCCGCGCGGTTATTCGCGTGTTGCCCATGGGCGCAAATGGAAAACTGCGCCTGATGCAGCATCCGGACGACAAGCTTTTCCCCATCGGAAGACTTCGTCAGATTGCAGAGGCCGACGTGGTCATGCCCGTTATGCACGGCATGAACGGCGAGGACGGCACGCTTCAGGGCATGCTGGAGCTCTGGGGCGTTCCCTATACGTCCGCGGGCGTTTTGGGCTCATCCCTCGGCATGGATAAAATTGCCATGAAGCGCATGTTTAAATCCTACGGTCTTCCCGTGCTGGATGATACCACTGTCGATCGCGCCGAATGGAAAAAGGACAGAAAGGCCGTCATCGAAAAGGTGAAAAAGGCGCTTCCCTTCCCGGTTTACGTAAAGCCTGCCAACCTCGGCTCCTCCATCGGTATAAACCGTGCCGATGACGAAGTGGGTCTTGAAAACGCCATCGACATCGCCGTTTCTTACGACAGACGCGTGCTGATTGAAAAGGGCGTTTCTGATCTTATGGAAATCAACTGCTCCGTGCTGGGATACGGTGGCGAGGCGGAAGCCAGCGTTACCGAAATGCCCGTCAGATGGACCGATTTCCTTTCCTTTGAAGAAAAGTATCTGCGCGGCGCAAAAGGCGGCGCGAAGGGCGGCAGCAAGGGCATGACCAGCCTCGACAGGCAGATGCCCGCGCCCATTTCCAAAGAAATGACCCAAAAGGTCGAAAGCCTTGCCATCGCTGCGTTTAATGCACTCGACTGCAAGGGCGTGTGCCGAATTGACTTTCTCGTCGACAAAAAGACAAACGAAATCTTTGTCGGCGAAATCAACACCATTCCCGGCTCCCTTTCCTTCTACCTCTGGGAAGCCAAGGGCGTGAAATTCTCCGCACTCATCGATAAAATGGTCGAGTATGCTTTCCTCGCCAACGCAGACAGAAATGAAAACGTATTCTCCTACACCTCCTCCATCTTAAACGGCTCCGCCGGAACCAAGGGAACGAAGGGCGCTAAGGGAACCAAGTTCTAAAAATTAAGAAAACAGAGCTTTCTCAGAAAAACCGGGACAGCTCTGTTTTTTACGAAAAAATTTTGGATAAGATAGCGCGGGCGATCGATGATCGCCCCTACATGATCGTTGTGTGTCTATCACTACATGTAGGGGCGGTCATTGACCGCCCGCGTTGATTTATTGACGCTTTACGGATATGAAGCTGCCTTCTTCTCCTTATCGAATGCGGCAAAGCGTCAGCTTTTCGCCTGTATATTCGCCCTTTTTGAAAAGGTGCAGGGTGATTTCATCGGGGAAGGCTTCGGCGGCTGAGAAGATATAGGTCTTTTTAAATCCGTTTTCGATTTCGGTTTCGTGCCCGCCGAAGAAGAAGGCAAGCGAATTTTCACTCAGCGAGAAATCAATCTGGCCGCCGGTTGTAGTGTCCATAATGGCTTCCGTGCTGCCGTCTGCGCAGGTGGGGCAGAGGTAATCTTTGTTCATTTTGATGGCTTCTTCATATTCCAGCGCGATGGCATTTTGCATGCCGGAGCAGTTGGGGTCGGTGTGCAGGAATGCGCCGAATTGGGTTGCGTAGTAGGTGGTTTTGGGGGAAAGCGTCATGCCCGGGCCGGTGCGTGCATAGGCGTAATCGATTTCAAGATAGGACGCGAAGGGCGTTTGGGTGAGAGTGACGTTTTTTACGGCAGCATCCGACAAAGCCGCGTCGGCGTTCAGATAGACAGCCTTTTCGCTCTCGGTTTTCAAAAGCGTGAAGGCGGCCTTGCTTCTGTCTTCCTGTTCGTCAAAGAGCCACAGGATCAGTTCATCCGGCGCAAGTTCAATGTCTCTTAAGGTGATGGGGCAGAAAATGTAGAACCTGTATTCGCCTTCATCCGTCAACTGTATGCCTTGAATGTACGTGCGGTCGATGTCGACGTTTTGGCTGTCACCTGCGGGTTCAAGCATCGGAAAGCCGACTTTAACCGGATGTTTTCCTTCCTGATTGGCCTTTATGCGCGAAACAAGCGCATCATCCATAAGGTCGCTTATGGGGAAGGACAGCGCAAATTCTTCGAAGTTTGCGGGAACGACGGACACTACCGCGCGAATGGCTTCGCCGTCGTATACCGCCTGAACGATCTCCCATGTGGAGGCTTCTTCCTCACAGATCAGAAGACTCGTTTGAATGGTTTTTTCCGCATTTTTAAGCGGAATTACCCCAGATTCATCCTGATAAAGAAAATCCATAAGGCCGAATTTGCTTCCGGCTGCAAAGGCTGTGCCTACAATCAGCACGAAGGCAGCAGCCAGAACCCAGATCCTGGTGATTTTTGTATGCTTCATTGCTTTTTCCTTTCCGAGCGCCATCAGCGTTTCTTCCACGCGTTTGTGGAATACCTCGCTCACAGGCTCATACGCTTTTTCAAACTCAATCTGCTTTTTCATTGTTCCACCTCCGATTCGAGAAGCGCTTTCAGCTTTTTTCTGCCGCGGGACAGCTGCGATTTGACGGTGCCGGTCGGCCTTTTGAGAATGAGCGCGGTTTCGTCAAGGCTGTAGCCGTTTACATGGTATAAAACGATGGGCAGGCGATATTTTTCTTCGAGCGCGCCCAACGCAATCTCGATTTCTGCGTTTTCGGGATTGGGCGCAGGTATGTTTTCCGTAAGCTCGCCTGTTCGATGGCTTTTTCCTGACCGGATCAGCATTTTGCACTCGTTGATCAATATTCGCGTAAGCCACGTATCAAAATGCGCCTCGTTTTTGAGTTTTGTAAGGCTTCTCCATGCATGTAAAAGGGCTTCCTGCACGCAGTCCGCAGCGTCCGCGTCGTTTTTCAGAATACAGACGGCGGTTTTATATAACTTTTTCTCGAGCGCGCGCACCCGAGACGAAAATTCATGAAGCTCCATTGGTTTTCTCCCTTCGTTTTCCTGCCGGCATCCATTAGATGCATGCGGTGGGGGCGTAGGTTTCATTCGAAGGAAATTTTATATAAAATCGCTGATTAGAATGTAGGGCGGGGGCTTGCTCCCGCCGAAATAGCTAAGGTGAAAAACGGCTGCTGTTTATGAATGATAGACATACGAAATAAAACCCTCTCAGTCGGATGCGTCGACAGCTCTCCCGGAGGGAGAGCCAAGGATCCAAATAGCCTCTTCATGGTTTTACTAAAAATTTGAGCTGACGGGAAATTTTGTTTCCCGGCAGCTCTTTTTCTATTTCAGATATTCTTCAAGGGTGATGTTGTTTCTGTAGATGTATTCCGCTGCGTCCACGCCCACGTAGCGGTAGTGCCACGGTTCGTAGGATATGCCTGTAATGTGGGATTTATTGGCGGGATAGCGCTGGATGAAGCCGTATTTGTACGCGTTTGCGCGCAGCCATTTGTATTGCTCGGTGTTTTCAAAGCCGTCTGCGCTGTTCATGGCGGTTACGTCGAAGCACAGGCCCGTCTGGTGCTCGCTTGCGCCGGGCGTCTGAGCGTAGCCGGGCTCGCTTTCGGCATAAATTTCCTTCTGGCGTTCATAGGAGCGATAGGCGCTGGTGACGATAAAGCCGTTCACGTTTTCAAGCTCAGCGGCGTAGAACATTTCCTGCATGGGTTCATAGGCTTCCCGCGCCATGTAGATGTCGCTTGACGCCAGCCGGAAGGAATGGCGCATCTCGTAAAGGTTTACCAGATCCTGCGGTACATAATCGGCGGGCAGCAGGTTTTCAGCGTTTACGAGCAGTATATTCCGATTTCGGGATGCTGAGTCTGCGCCCTTGTCAAAGCCGGTTTTGTAGCCGACTGCGTAGGCTGCGCAAATAAGCAGAATGAAGATCGCGGCATAGGTCAGCATGCGCTTCAGCGCGTTGTTTTTCTTCGGTTTCAGCATAGATGGTCTCCTTGGTATAGATTTGGAGGATTGTATTTTAGAAGGCGACGTCCGCTTTTTCGCGGATGGAAAACGCTTCAAAATAGCGGTTTTCCATGGGAATCCATTCGTTTTTGAAACACTGAAGCATTTTTTCGCCGTTTCTTGCGCGGATGCGTTCAAGCTGTGCTTCCGGATCGACGGAGAGGAAGATTTTGAAATCGTAATCCTTTTCGAGCGTCGGATGACAGGAATAGGAGCCCTCGACGATAGAAAGGGGCGCGGGCGCGCAGGAAACGGGTTCGGACAGGGCCATGACGGAGCAATCGAACGGACGGAAGGTGAAGGGTTTGCCCAAAAGAAGCGGGTTTAAAACGTCCGTTCTGAAGCGCTCGTAGTCCACGTTTCCGCCGGGCTCCGAAAGACGCTCCTTCGTGCGCTTAATCGGCGGCAGAAAAAAGTCGTCCATGTGGTATACGGGCGCGCTTAAGACGCTTGAAAGGAGACTGGAAAGCGTGGTCTTTCCGCTTGCGCACATGCCGTCGATGGCGACGATCACGGGATTTTTTTTGTTTTTGAGCGATTCGAGCTTTGAAATAAGGGGGAGAGCTTTCGCATATTCCGCTTTGATCACGCGGTAGGCGGGTTTGTATGCCGTGCGGTAGGTTTCTGTATGGCTAACGGGCGCAAAATCGCCGGACTCGAACTTGGAAAGCGCACAGGCGACGTCGTTTTCTGAAGGCGCAATGCGTCCCTCGCGGGAAAGGGATTTGAGATCCTCGGCATATGCGAAAAACGTATCTCTGTCATCGGAAACCGCCTCTGCGCTTAAGACAAACATGCGCGCAGCGGTTTCACTCGAAATCGGAATCCCGCCGCTGTTTAAGTGAAGGCGCACATATCCGTTTCCAATCTCCTCCGTAAAAACGCGCGGCGTTTTCGCTTCGCATTCGCTTTTCACGCGTTCATACGCGCTTTTAAAGTCGTTTACCATGTGGCCGCAGCCGAACGCGCTCTGATAGGCGAGCTTTACAAAGTCCTGCGCCTGCATAAGCGGGTATTTTTCCTGATGAACAAGTGCGACTTTTTGAAAATCCACCGTTTTATCCTCCGTATTCCACCTTGCCGCGCGCGGGCTTGTAGTACGCCTCGACCAGAAGATCGCGCTTGATTTCGCTTCCATCTGCATTCCAGTAGACGCGGTATGCCTTTGCGCGATAGCCGGTTCTGGGCTCGTTGATGGTCACAAGCTCGCCCGGGCCAAGCAGCGGGTTATACACATACTCTGGCTCGCCCGGATCGATGCGCTGGGTGGTTTTGGCTTCGATGGTGATGTATTTTCCGTCGGGGAAAAGCTCGCCATAGATTTCGCAGTACACGCGCTTGTTTTCTGAGACGTAGGCGATCAGGTACATCGGATAAGACGAGGTATTTTTAAACTTCATGTCCTGACTGCCCCAGCTGACGGTCGCGTCCTTGCCGCGGTCGACATAACTGACGGGGCGGGAATGCTCGTGCCATTCGACAATTTCGCAGTTGGCCTTCATGGCTGCGTTCCAAAGAGTGGTGGAAACCTGACAGACGCCGCCGCCGATATCCTCGGCGATTTCGCCGGACTGATAAACCGTTGCCTTTTTATAGCCGCGCTTGGAGGTACGCTGACCTACAACCTCGTTAAACGAGAAAGTCGCGCCTGGTTCGACGCAGTAGCCGTTGATGGCGGCGCAGGAAAGCTGAAGGTTTGTAAGCCTGTTTTTATTGGAGCTGGAGGCGTTGGTCACGGCGGTTGTGATCAGGCCGAACTTGCTTTCAAAATCGTCTTCGGTGACGGCTGGCTCAATCGTCTCCACGTTGATTTCGATCGTGCCGCCCCCGTTTTCAAGGAGAGAAAAGGCGTTTTTATAAAGCGCGTCCTTGTCAACTGTCGTACCCGATGTGGAGGAGGAAAGCGTAAAGGTCTTGGTGTTCACGTCAAAGCCGGTGACAGAGGCGTTTTTGCTGGAAGAGGAGAGGGAAGAGGCAATACTGTCGGTCCATTTTTTGAGAAGATTCTGGTCAAAATTCGTTCGTGCGATATCAAACTGCTCGTTGACCTGACCAAGCTGACTAATCGAGCGATAGCGCTCTTCAAGCGTTCCCTCGCGGCCGACCGCCCATGCCTTTGATAGCACTTCCTCATAATTGCTTTCATAGCCCAAATCCTTTGCGGTCATCGTCCACGTTCTGCCGGCAAAGGTTAGGGAGATTGCGCGGTTTTCGAGCGGCGCTTCAATGCTGTCTCTCCAGTGTTCAAGGGCGCGTTCCTTGCTCACGCCGGCCAAGGAATAGCCGTCGACGACGATACCGGAATAATAGCCGCTCGCTTCTACGGCGCTTCGCATGGCCTGAAAGCGGCGGTATTCGCCGAGTTCATGGATGACAAACACAAACGACGCCATCAGCACGATCAGCATCAGGCACGTGACTGGCAGCGCCCACCAACAATGCGGCGCGCGCTTGCGCCTTGCCTGCGCTTTTTTGCGCTGAGCGGTCTTTTTGTGAACGCGGGCTTTGCCTGGCGCTCTTTTCAAATTTTTCTTTCTGGACTTCAGTTCGTCTGTTTTGCGTTTACTGGTCTTGGATTTGGTCATTTTTTGCTCCCTTTATTATGCGATTGATGATTTCATCGTTTATGCGTGCGTCTTCTTCCCGCTTTGTGCGAAGAAGGCGGATTTCTTTTTCATAGCCCTCATTGCTCGGCTCGTAATAAGGAAGACCCTCGGCTTCGATGGGGGCATACCTTTGATGAATGTAATGACCGGAAAAATCGTGGGGATACAGATAGCCTTCCCCGCTTCCGAGCTTGTCTGCACCTTTATAGTGGGTGTCGCGAAGGTGCAAAGGCACGTTTTCATATTCGCCCTTTTCCGCGTCCGCCCATGCGCGGTCAATCGCCATGACGACGGAATTGGATTTCGGGCTTTCGCAAACGGTGATGATGGCCTGCGCGATGGGCAGCCTCGCCTCCGGCATGCCGATGGCGTTTAACGATTGCCACGCAGCGGCGGCGGTCAGCATGGCGTTGGGGTTGGCCATGCCCACGTCCTCGCTGGCGTGCGCAATGATGCGCCGGACGATGATTCTGGGATCCACGCCCGCGTGATCAAGACGCGCAAACCACGCAAGCGCAGCGTCCGAATCCGAGCCTCGAAGGGATTTGCAGAAGGCGGAAAGCATGTCGTAAAACAGGCTTTCGTCCATTCGAAGGGCGGGGGTCTGAATGGAGTCGTCCGCGATTTCAGGAGAGATGTGAATTTCGCCCTTCCGGTTGACAGGCGTTGACAGAACCGCGATTTCAAGCGCGTTTAATGCGCTTCTCACATCTCCGCTTGCAGCCTGCGCAATTCTTCTTGCGGCTTCGTCGTCAATCGTTACATACTGAAGGCCGAAGCCCCTTTCCTCATCTTTTACCGCGCGGCGGATGGCGGAAATCACATCCTCCTGCGAAAGCGGCTCAAACCGAAACAGCCGGCAGCGGCTGACAATGGCCGGAGTCATGGCGATCATCGGATTTTCGGTGGTGGAGCCGATAAAGCGGATTACTCCCTTTTCAATGGCGGGCAGGATGGAGTCGGACTGCGCCTTGCTCCATCTATGGCACTCGTCAAGGAGAAGATAGGTGGCCTGCCCGTACATTTTCAGGCGGCTTTCCGCGCGGGCGAGAACTTCTCTTACGTCCGATACGCCGCTGGTTACGGCGTTCATTTTTTCAAAGGCGGCGTTGGTGGTTTCGGCGACGATGGAGGCCAGGGTGGTTTTTCCGGTTCCGGGCGGGCCCCAGAAGATGGAGCTGGTCAGCCGGTCGGC
This sequence comes from Clostridiales bacterium, assembly GCA_015056255.1. GTDB lineage: Bacteria > Bacillota > Clostridia > Christensenellales > Aristaeellaceae > SFHK01. The sequence goes on from SVGP01000017.1 coordinate 18,607, forward strand.
TTCGATAGCGCGCCTTAAAAGCTTGCCTTCGCCGACAATCTGCTTTTGTCCCATGAACTCGTCAAGCGTCTTTGGACGCATGCGGTCAGCCAGCGGCGCGAGCTTTTTTGCGCCCATTGAGAAAAGGTCTTCCATTTGATGGAACCTCCGGATATAAGCGTGATTATTTTGCCCTGTGCGGGACGATTGAATGCATGGTGACGGTTATAAGCACAATCGCGGCGCCAACGATTCCGAACACGCCGGGAAACACGCCCATGAACACGAACACCCATACGGGATTTAATACGGGCTCAAGATTGGTGATAATGGCTGCGCTGACGGCGGAGGTGCGCTTGATGCCGATGGAGAAAAACAGATATCCTACGCCCAGCGACACGCCAAGGAGAATCGCCTTTACAAAATCCATGGCAATCATGGAAGAAGTGTAGGTATCGGTCGGCACAAAATGCACGTTCGGATCGAAAAACAGGCCTGCCGCCAGCACGATTGAAAACACATTTCCAAGATACGAGTAGGATATCGGGTCGCAACCCGGAAGGCGCGAGGCGAAGAACACGAGGGCGAAGGTAAGCCCGCTCAAAAGCGCAAGCATGTTTCCGAGCATCGAGCCATCCCCGCCGCCAAGGCCTTCCAGACAGCAAAGCACTACGCCCAGCATGACGAAGATCACCGTGATAACGTCTCTCTTCGCGGGTTTTTGCCGAAACACGAGCAGGTTTAGTAAAACGACATAGGCGGGCATGGAATACTGAAGCACAATGGCGTTGGAAGCGGAGGTATAGAGGGTCGCGGACATGTATAAAAGGCTTGTGAGCACGACGCCCAATGCGCCGATGATCAGGGCAGGCGTGATTTTCACCTTGAACGATTTTCTGAAAAGCGCAAAAATCAGGCTGGCAACAATGCCGCGCACGCCTGTTTTCGTAAAGCCGTTCCACATAAGCCCCTGAGAGAGCACGCCCGAAAAGCTCCAGGCGATCGCGCCGAGCGCAACGAACAAAGGGGGAATCAGAGACGCCCATTTTGTCTTATTCATACCCTGCTCCTGATATTAGACGTTTACGCGGTTGATCGGGTTTCCGTTTATGAAGCTTTTTAGGTTTTCGCAGGCAATTTTCATAAGGCGGCTTCTGGCCTCGATGGGCGCCCAGGCGATGTGCGGGGTTAAAATAACATTGGGCGCACTCAAAAGCGGATTGTCGGCTCGAATTGGCTCGACCGACACAACATCGGCGGCAAAACAGCCGATCTTTCCGGATATCAGCGCGTCTTTTACGTCCTTTTCGTTTACAAGGCCGCCGCGCGCGGTGTTTACAATCCAAACGCCCTTTTTCATTTTCGAAATGGATGCGCCTGCAATCATTTCCTTATTGTTATCCTTTAAGGGGCAGTTCAGGGAGATGATATCGGATTCACGATAGATTTTTTCAAGCGTTTCTTCGGAATTTTGAGAAGGAGAATAGGTGATCACGTTCATGCCGAAGGCTGCGGCGATGCCCGCTACGCGTTTTCCGATCGCGCCGTTTCCGATGACGCCGATGGTTTTTCCATCAAGCTCGGTAAGCGGATAATCCCAGAAGCAGAAATCCTTTGCGTTTTCCCACGCGCCGGATAAACACTTTTCGCTGTGCGCGCCCACATGATGAGCGATTTCAAGAATCAACGCAAACACGTGCTGGGCGACGGAAGCGGTCGAGTAGGCGGGAATATTGGTAACCACTATGCCCGATTCCTTGGCAAACGCCGTATCCACCACATTATAGCCCGTGGCCAAAACGCCGATGTATTTCAGGCGGGGAAGATTTATCATAGTGTCCTTCGTCATGGGACACTTGTTAAGAAGGACTGCGTCCGCGTCCTTTGCGCGGGAAACGATGTCCTTTTCATCCGTCCGGTCGTATACCGCAACGTCTCCAAGCGCCTTGATTTCGTCCCACGTAAGGTCGCCGGGATTGGCTGTGAACCCGTCCAAAACCACGATACGCATGCCATTAACTCCTTTGCACACATTTCCATTATAATAATATGACAAACAATGTAATAAATCAAGCTACGTCAGATTATGAAACGAATACATTGTTGAAATTAACGCGATTTATCCCTGATTTGCCATGCAGATAAGCGAATTTGCGCTTCTTTCGTTAAATCATTTATAAATTCCTGCTTTTCACTTGAAACCTTAAAATTCACCATGTAATATAGAAGACGGAATTAATGCGCTGCGTGCGCGAATCAGTAAGGGAGACAGAACAATGAGAGCCGTTAATATAAAGCTCAGCCTGGCTGAGAATGTAAAGCAGTTTGTAAACATCGCCAGCCGTCACCCCTATGATATCGACCTGCGCGTAGGTCGTCATGTTGTTGATGGCAAGTCCATTCTGGGTATTTTCTCTCTGGATCTTTCCAAGCCCATTACACTGGAAGTGTATGACGACAACTGCGACGATCTCATGGAAGAGATCAAGCCCTTCATCATCGGTTAATTACTAAAGAAGTATGGCAGAGCGCGTTTGAACACGCGCTCTGCCTTTCATACGTAAAGGGGTAATGAAAATGGATATGAATTTATACATGCAGTTTCACGAGCCGGTCAATCGCGTAAACACTGAATGCATCAAGTGGGACAACCGCGCTTCCTTCGGAAACAAAGACGCCCTGCCCATGTGGGTGGCCGATATGGACTTTAAAACCGCGGACGGCATCATCGACGCGCTCGTCAAGCGCGCCCAGCACGGCGTTTTTGGCTATGCGCAGGAAAACGCGCGCGACAAGGAAGCCGTGTGCAATTGGATGAAAAAAAGACACAATACCCATGTCGAGCCCGAATGGATTCTCTACAGCCCCGGCGTAGTGGACAGCATCTATCACGTATTGAATGCCAAGTTTGAAAAGGGCGCGCGCGTGGTTATCCAGCCCCCGGTTTACGGCCCGTTTTCCGGCATGACGAACAAAGCCGGCATGAAGCTCATCGAAAATCGTCTGATCGAAACCGAAAACGGCTGGGCAATCGACTTTAACGGCCTTGAGGAGATCTTTAAAGCCGGCGCCGAAGCGATGATTTTCTGCTCGCCCCATAACCCCATCGGCCGCGTATGGAAAAAAGATGAACTCGAAACGCTTGTAAAGCTCTGTAACCAGTACGGCGTACTTCTGATCGCCGATGAAATCCACGCGGATTTTGAATTAAGAGGCGCAGTTCATACCTCTATTTTAAGCGTACCCGGCGGCGAAAACGCAGTTGTGTTCATCTCCGCCACCAAAACCTTCAACTTAGCCGCCATCCGCCATTCCACGATCCTCTGCCCGAACGAAGATCTGAGAAAGAAAATCGCGGATTCTTTGAATAACGCCATGGCCGAAGTCAATCTCTTTGGCCGCCTTGCCACCCGCGCCGCCTATGAAACCGGCTGGGATTGGCTGGATGCGCTCAACGAATACCTCTCCGACAGCCGCGACATTTTAATGCAGGGCATCGAAAAGATCGACGGCATCCGCGCTCACGCGCCCGAGGGCACGTATCTGATGTGGCTCGATTGCCGCGAACTCGGTCTTTCCGACGATGAACTTAAGGATTTCTTTATTCAAAAATGCGGCATCATTCCCACAAACGGCACCTTCTTTGGAACCGGCGGCGAGGGCCACATGCGCCTGAATTTCGCAACCACCCATAAAAATATCTTAACTGCACTCGAACGCATCGAAAAGGCGGTTCGCGGCGCGTGAAAATCATCGTATTTGATACGGAAACCACGTCGTTAAAGCCCGGTCAGATCTGCCAGATCGCCTATCTGATTTGCGAAAACGGCTTTGTCACCGGAAAAAGCATGTTTTTCACCGTCGATCAGATGGACGAAAGGAGTCAGGGCGTTCACGGCTTCAGCACGGAGATGCTTAAAACCCTGTCGGGCGGAAAGACCTTTTCCGACTGTGCGCAGGAGATTTTTGAGGACTTTTCTTCAGCCGAAACCATCGTCGGGCACAACGTTTCCTTCGATATGCGGTTTTTGAAGGCGGAATTTGAGCGCGTGAACCTCGCGCTTGAAAATGTAAAAACCTTCTGTACCATGAACCATTTTACCGGCAACATGAAAATGCGCCGGAAATTTCAGAACTATAAGCCCAAGCCTCCCAAGCTCATCGAGCTTAAGGAGTATTTCGGTCTTGAAGATACTCTCGTCGAAGAAAAAGCCACCGAATGGTTCGGCGGTAGCGGCAATCAGCACGACGCGAGGTTTGACGCGGCGATGACGTTTTTGTGTCTTCAAAAGGGCGCGGAGCTTGGAATGGTTGCAGGTTTATTATAATTCATTGGCAGGACGGGAGCCCCCCGTCCTATGATAAAAAGGCAGCGCGGGCGACCATCGCCTGCGCTGTCTTTTGTATATTTTCTTATCTTCTGTTCTGCTGAATAATTTCCATAATCAGCCGCATGCTTTCAAGAGAGGATCCGTCGTTGATGGAGCCTGCGGTTGAAATATTCACGCCGCCGTATTCAAATCCGTCCTTAATGTCTCTCAGCGTTTCCTGAATCAGCGCTTCCCTGTCGTTTCTCATAAAGGAGAAGGGCGCAATGCAGCCGTCGATTCGGGCATGCGGAAGATGCTTTCTGATTTCGGGCACGAGCACCGTCGGGCCGAAGTTTACGCCGTTTAGGTCGAGGCGGCCTAAAATGGGCAGAAGATGACCCATGGCGCTGTCGGAATGCTGGTAGCGCTTATCTTCCGGGTTGGGACTGAAGCGCTCGAAGACCTTTTTAAGCACGGGATAGCCGAATTTTTCGTAGAGATCGGGCGAGAGCAGGCAGCAGTTGTCGTCTGCAAAGGAGAAGCCATGGCGCTTTTCTTCGGGAAGTTCCGCTTCGTCGTCCATGATGTCGGCCATTTTGATGATGACATCCGCAATTGTATTTGAAAATCTTTCCGCAAGCTCATCTTCATCGAGGAGGAAATACAGAAACTCGGTCGTTCCCATGAGCGAGCAGGCTAAAGTGACCGGGCCTCTGATATGGTGAACAGGCGAGGGGCGAACGCCGTAGGTTTCAAATACGCGCTTTTTTTCCGCCTCCCAGTTCTTGGGCAGCATGAATTCGCGAAGATCCATTTTGTCGACTTTGTCCAACACCTTTTCAAGCGCTTCCGCGTCCTCGATGGATTCCTTCAGCCATTCGGTTTCGTTGTGCATGATGTATTCGCCGCCGAACACCTCTCCGATGCGTTTGACATAGGGAAGGTGCGCGTCGTCAGGCAAAAAGTTTTCGTTCAAAAGTCGCTTGCCGACGATTTTTTCGGCCTTGTCGTTGTAGCGCTTGTTGAGCTCGATTCGCCTTTCGCGGGGCGTGTATCCCCATGGATTGCCCTTCTCGCCGAGCTCCGCAAACACGCATTCATCGCTCATGCGGATGCCGAGCGCCACCGTATCGGCCTTATAAAAGCAATTGTCCTTATGCGCAAGCGCGTCGTCCTGCCAGAATTTTTCAAGATTCAGTTCGCCCATATTGAATTTCCCTCCGTTTCAAACCGCATATTATGTATTGTTTATATTATATCATGGGTTTGTCTCAATGAAAAGTACGATTTTACAATATAGGGGATGTATTTTGTAGGAATTTGTGATAAAATATATAAGGTAACGGTAAAAAATACAGTTGTCCTCAAACGGCGACTGATAATCGGGAGATGATTACCTTGAAAAAAAAGACGCTTGTAATCATGGCGGCGGGACTCGGCAGCCGTTTCGGCGCGGGCGCGGGCAAAAAGCAGGTTACCCCTGTGGACGACGCCGGTCATCTGATTATCGATTATTCCATTTATGACGCGATCCGCGCGGGCTTTGAAAAGGTCGTTTTCGTCATTAAGCCCGAAAGCCGCGATATGTTCCACGAGGCGATCCGTAAGCGCGTGGAAAAGCACGTTGAAATCGCATACGCGTATCAAACGCTTGAAAAATATCTGCCGGAAGGATTTTGCATCCCAGAAGGCCGCGAAAAGCCGTGGGGCACGGGTCACGCCGCGCTGTGCGCAAGAAATGAAGTGGAAGGCGCGTTTGTCGTCATCAATGCCGACGACTTTTATGGTCGCGACGCCTTTGAAACCGCGGCGCGCTTTATCGATGAAAGCGACAGCGAAACCGAACACGCCATGGTCGGCTATGCGCTCAGAAACACCATGACGCCCTTCGGATCCGTCGCGCGCGGCGTTTGCACGACCGATGAAGGCGGAAACCTCGTTTCCGTTATCGAGCGCACCAAGATCGTTTCCCGCGGAGAGGACGCTGCGTTTACCGAGGACGGCGAAACCTGGACGCCCATTTCCGGCGATACCACTGTTTCATTAAACCTTTGGGTATTTAAAAACAGCATCTTTGACGAAATGCAGGCGCGTTTTGCGCACTTTGTAAACGAGGAAATCAATGACAATCCTCTTAAAAAGGAATATTATCTGCCTTCCGTTTCCAACCAGCTTTTGAGTGAAAACAAAGCGACCTTCAGGGTTCTGACCACGAAAGCGCGCTGGTTCGGCATGACGTATCTGGAGGATCTTCCCAATACCAAAGCAAATATTGCCCAGATGAAGGAAAACGGCGAATACCCCGAAAACCTCTGGGAAAGGAGATAAAGAAAAATGCTTAACGCTGCAATGAATTTTGATATGAAGGCCCTGCCGGCGACCATTGCGCCGATGGGCAACGGACATATCAACCGCACCTACCTATTAACCGATAAGCTCGGAAACAAATACACCTTCCAGCGCATCAACGATGTGATTTTTAAAGACGTTCCCTCCCTCATGGAAAACATTCGTCTGGTCACCGAAATGCTGCGTGAAAAGGATCCCGACCCCAGGCATTCGCTTGAGCTTGTCAAAACCAAGGACGGAAACAGCTTCTATCACGATGATACCGGATACTATCGCATGTATTACTTCGTGGATCAGAGCATCTGCCTTGAAAGAGCCGAAAACGAAGACGAATTCAGAATGAGCGCCGAGGCGTTCGGTTCTTTCCAGAACCTCCTGTCCGATTTTGACGCCTCCAAGCTTTCTGAAACCATCCCCATGTTCCACGATACCGAAAACCGCGTCAAGAACCTTTTAAAGGCCATTGAGCAGGACAAGATGGGCCGCCTTGCGGAAGTCAAGGAAGAGGTTGAATTTGCCCTTGCCCGTGCGGAAGAGGCAAAATACATGAAGGGTCTTCTTGAAAAGGGCGAGCTCAAGCTTCGCGTAACCCATAACGACACGAAGCTTAACAACGTGCTTTTCGACGAAAACACCAGAAAGCCCATTTGCGTTATCGACCTTGACACCATCATGCCCGGCCTCGCCGCCAACGATTTCGGCGATTCCATCCGCTTCGGCGCATCCACTGCCACCGAGGACGAGCTGGATCTTGACAAGGTCACCATGTCCCTTGACATGTTCAGAGCTTATACCCGCGGCTTCCTGTCTGCCTGCGGAAGCAAGCTTACTCAAAAGGAAATCGAAACCCTGCCCATGGGCGCGAAAATGATGACCTATGAATGCGGCATCCGCTTTTTGACCGATTATCTGGAGGGAGACGTTTACTTCAGAATTCACAGAGAGAAGCATAATCTGGATCGTTGCCGCACCCAGCTCAAGCTGGTTTACGACATGGAACAGAAATGGGACGAAATGGCCAAGATCATCAAAGAGGAGGCTGCCAGATTATGAGCATCCTGATCACCGGCGGCGCCGGATACATCGGTTCCCACACCTGCCTTTGCCTTCTGAACAAGGGCTACGACATCGTGGTTGTCGATAACCTCGACAATTCCTCAAAGGAGTCCCTTGCCCGCGTGACCGAGCTCACCGGCAAGGAAATCCCCTTCTATGAGGTCGACGCGCGCGAAACCGAGAAACTGATTGAAATCATCAAAAAGCACAATGTGGACAGCGTGATTCACTTTGCAGGCCTGAAGGCCGTTGGCGAATCCGTTCGCCTGCCGCTTGAATACTACGAAAACAACCTCGTTTCCACCCTCCATCTGGCCGACGCCATGGTGAAAACCGGCGTCAAGAAGCTCATCTTCTCCTCCTCTGCAACCGTCTATTCCGCCGACAACGAGGTACCGCTCACCGAAAGCGGAAGACTCGGCTGCTCCAACCCCTACGGCTGGACCAAGTATATGAACGAGCAGATCCTGCGCGACGTGTCCGTCGCCCATCCCGACTGGTCCATCGTTCTTTTAAGATACTTTAACCCCGTCGGCGCGCATGAAAGCGGCAGAATCGGCGAGGATCCCACCGGCGTTCCCAACAATCTCATGCCTTACGTCTCCCAGACGGCAGTAGGCCGCCGCGAATTCCTGACCGTATACGGCGACGACTACGACACGCCCGACGGAACCGGCGTTCGCGATTACATCCACGTAATGGATCTGGCCGAAGGCCATGTAGCCGCCGTGGAATACGCGGAAAAATTCAAGGGCTGCGACGCCATCAACTTAGGCACCGGCGTCGGCTACAGTGTTCTTGATATGGTCAAGGCATTCGAAGAAGCCAACGGCGTAAAGGTTCCCTACAAAATCGGCCCGCGCCGCCCCGGCGACCTTGCAACCGTTTACTCCAACCCCGAAAAAGCCGAAAAAGTTCTGGGCTGGAAAGCCAAGCGCACGTTAATCGACATGTGCCGCGACCTTTGGACATGGCAGAGCAATAACCCGAACGGATACAGAAAGTAAACAAAAAGCTGCCCGCGCAAATGCGCAGGCAGCTTTTTGATCGCTGGGCGATGGACTCAGACGCTCAGCAAAGGCTTTGGAAAATCATTCCGGATCTGTAGTAAAGAATAGTATCGTTCCTGTCCCTTAAGACTCTTTTATGATACCTTGGCTCTCCCAGAGGGATAGCCAAGAACGAAAACAGCCTCTCTACAGGAGCTTTTGATAGTGTAAGCCGGTGCACGTTGTGCACCGGCTTACAGCTGTTATCATTAAATTTTCTCGCCGTTTTTGTATTTCTCGATCAGGTTCTTGATTCTGTTGAGCGGGCTCATCAGGGAGTCGAGGGAATGGTCGTGGTTTAAGGTTGCTACGATGTAGGACATGTATTTGGACATGTCTACTTCGATGAACCACGGGGCATTTCTGACTTCGGGATTCAGGTAGTTGAGGTTGGTACCCAGAACGCCCGCGAGCATGCCGGATTCATAAGCTTCATTGAAAGCTTCGATGCCGTTGGTGAAGAAGCAGAAAGTGGCGGCGACGAAGATGCGGCGAGCGTTTCTGCGTTTGAGTTCTTTCAAAAGATCCAAAACGCTGTCGCCGGTGGAGATGATATCGTCGGCAACGATGATGTCCTTGCCTTCAACGCTGTCGCCCATATATTCGTGAGCGATAATCTTGTTTCTGCCGTCTACGACCTTGGAATAGTCGCGTCTTTTGTAGAACATACCAAGATCCAGACCCAGAACGGTGGAATAATAGATGTTTCTGGTGATGGCGCCTTCGTCGGGGGAGACGATCATCATGTGCTGCTTATCGATTTCAAGATCCTTTACCTTGCGGCACAGGCTCTTCATCATCTGATAGGTAGGCATGAAGGATTCAAAGCCCGTCAGCGGGATGGCGTTTTGAACGCGGGGATCATGCGCGTCGAAGGTAATGATGTTTTCAACGCCCATATGGGTGAGCTCCTGAAGCATGAGCGCGCAGTCCATGGATTCACGGGAGGATCTTCTGTGCTGGCGGCTTTCGTACAGGAAGGGCATGATGACGGTGATGCGGCGCGCTTTTCCGCCGATGGCGGCAATAACGCGCTTGAGATCCGCGTAGTGATCGTCGGGCGACATCGGCACGGATTCGCCGTACATCTTGTAGCGAATCTGGTGTGCGGTTACGTCGGAGATAATATAGATGTCGTAGCCGCGGACAGACTGATTCAAAAGTCCCTTGCCTTCGCCGGTGCCGAAGCGGGGGCACTTGATGGAAAGCAGGAAGGTGTCAAGATTGTATCCGGGGAAGGTATAAAGGTCTTCATCGTGCAGGCCGATGCCTTCGCGCCAATCCTTCAGATATTTATTCATTCTCTCGCCCAGGGCTTCGCAGCCGGGCATTGCGATCAGACCCAGAGGGCCAATGGGGCGTGTTTCAAAGGGCTTCCAGCCGGCGCCGGACAGGATTTCGCTCACATGAACCATCTCCATTTCCATTATTGCCATTATACAATACCACATATGCGTAAAGTTTTCCGTCATGGTTATGTCAAATTCCGTGTGATTTCTGAAGAATTCTCGTTTCGTTTCTTGATTCGCATACGTATTCGTGTTAAAATAGAGCCATCATTATAAACGGAGGAATACTATTTATGAAAATCGCAGTCAGCTCCTACAGCTTTTCTCAGGCGCTCTACGACGGCCGCATGACCATCATGGACGTGATCCCCAAGGCGAAGGAAATGGGCTTTGAAGGCATTGAATTCGTTCGTCAGGGCCAGACCATCGAGGAATTAAAGGTTCTCGCGCCCAAGCTCAAGGCGCAGGCCGAAGAATACGGCATCGAGATCATCTCCTACATGGCAGGCGCGGATTTCCTCTTAAACGGCATTGAAAAGCAGGTCAAGGATCTTAAAGAAGAAGTCGAAATCGCTTATCTTATGGGCGCTTCCCGCCTTCGTCACGACTCCACGCAGGGCAAGGATGCAGACGGCAAAATGTACACCGTTGAAGAAGCTCTGCCCATCGTCACGGAGGGCTATCGTCAGGTAACCGAGTTCGCAGCCGGCCTCGGCATCCACACCATGATTGAAAACCACGGCTATTTCTTTCAGGATGCAGAGCGCGTTAAGAAGCTCATCGAAAGTGTAAACCATCCGAATTTTGGCTGGCTGGTCGATATGGGCAACTTTATGTGCGCGGACGAGGTTTCCGTTGAATCCGTCAAAATTGCGGCTCCCATGGCGGTTCATGCCCACGCCAAGGATTTCTTCCTCAAGGAAAAGGGCGAATATGTGCCGGGTCAGGGCTGGTTCTCTTCCCGCGGCGGAAACGCCCTTCGCGGAACCATCATCGGCCACGGCGTTGTCAACGTCAAAAAGTGCTTATCCATCCTGAAGGAAGCCGGCTACGACGAATGGCTCGCCCTTGAATTCGAAGGCATCGAGGATTGTTTAATGGGCATCAAGGCCGGCCTTGAGAACCTTAAGGAAATGCTCCAGGATGCATAATCTTAAAAGGATTGCGCGCATCAGATGCGATTTTGAAACCAAGTTCGGCCTTCCGAGGCAAAGCGGTCTTAATGAAAGCCTGACGGGCAGAATTGTCTTTGAGCGAGAATATCGCAGTCCCGACGCGGTGCGCGGGCTCGAACAGTTTTCCCATATCTGGATTCTGTGGCTTTTTGACATTCCGGAGCGGGAGGGCTATTCGGCCACGGTGCGCCCGCCGCGGCTGGGCGGAAACGAGCGCGTAGGCGTATTTGCCACGCGCTCCCCCTTTCGACCAAACCCCATCGGATTAACCGTTGCCAAGCTTGAAAAGATCGAAATCGACCCGTCCCTCGGCCCCGTAATCACGGTTTCGGGCATCGACATGATGGACGGCACGGAGATTTTCGACATCAAACCCTATATACCCTATGCCGATATGCGGCCGGACGCCGTCGGCAGTTTTGCCGAAGAAATGAAAGAATATCGCCTGAAGGTTGAGGATCCGAAGAATCTCCTTTCGAATTTCGATCAGGAAAAGCGCGAAACGCTTTTCAAAACGCTTGCCCTTGATCCGCGCCCCGCCTATCACGACGACCCGGATCGCGTTTACGGCTTTTTGTATGCGGGCTTCGACGTACGATTTACCGTGGACAAGGGGACTCTTACTGTATTTGAAATCATGAAAAACGAATTTTGAATTTGAGGGGGGTTCAGCATGAATATCATGGACAAGCTTTCTCTGGCCGGCCTCGTTCCGGTCATCAAGGTTGAGGATGCCGCGGATGCCGTTCCGCTTTGCAAAGCCCTGAAGGACGGCGGCCTGCCCGTTGCTGAAATCACCTTCAGAACAGCTGCCGCCGAACAGGCCATCAAAAATGTGCACGAGGCGCTCCCGGACGTGATGCTGGGCGCGGGCACGGTTTTAACGGTTGAGCAGGTGAAGCGTGCAGTCGCGGCCGGGGCTGCCTATATCGTCGCGCCCGGTCTGAATCCCGAGGTGGTGGGCTATTGCGTAGAAAACAACATCCCGGTTCTGCCCGGCTGCGCAACGCCCAGCGATATTGAAACGGCGCTGTCCTTTGGCCTTGACACGGTCAAATTCTTCCCGGCGGAAGCGGCGGGCGGTATAAATTATATCAAAGCCATCTCCGCACCCTACGGCGGCATGCACTTTGTGCCCACCGGAGGCGTCAGCGAAAAGAACCTTATGGATTATCTCTCTTTCCCGAAAGTCCGCGCAGCGGGCGGCAGCTGGATGGTGCCGTCAGATGCAGTCAGAAACAAGGACTGGGAGAAGATCACGCTCCTTACCCGTCAAGCCGTAAAGGTCATGCTGGGCATCGAGCTTAAGCACGTCGGCATCAACAGCGCTTCCCCCGAGCAGGCGAAAAAGGATGCGGAGATGTTCTGCCTCGTGACCGGCCTTTCGCCCAAGGACGGAGAGGCTTCGATTTTCGCAGGCGGCGAATTCGAGTTTATGAAAAAGCCTTTCAGAGGCAAAAACGGGCATATTGCCCTGGGCGTAAACAGCATCGCCCGCGCCAAATGGCACCTTGAAATGCGCGGCTTTGCGTTTGATGAAGAAAGCGCAGTGGTCAGGGATGGAAAGACCGTCGCCATCTATCTGAAGGATGAGATTGCCGGGTTTGCCGTGCATCTTCTTCAGAAGTAAGGAGAAAAGGCAGTTTTCGATCGGATAGGCGTTTGCGAGAGATTGATACGAAGCGAGTGCACGTGATTGCTGACGAAGGATCGCGGCGGGAGCAAGCCCCCGCCCTACGTTCTCATGGGTTGATCCGTTCCGCGATTATCGATCGGATGGGCGCTTGTGGGAGGCTGAAAGACAACGGCAATCCCTCAGTCAAAATCTTCGATTTTGACAGCTCCCTTTGCACAAGGGAGCCGTTTGGAAAGTGATTATTCGTGGCAGGGGCGATTCAGGAATCGCCCGTCATCTTTGGAAAATTATAGTATCTGCGGCGGGAGCAAGCCCCCGTCCTGCGTTCCAGGCATAAGAAACCCGCCCGGCTGTATGATGCACAGCGGGCGGGGTTTTTTATGCCTTTTAGACGGTTTCGCTCTGATAGGCGACGAGGCTGGCTTCGTGCACACCATTGATGGAGAGGAGCTTGTTTAAGAAAGCTTCGGTCTTCTCTACGCGGACTTCATAGGTGACTTCTACGCCGTTTCCGGTGATGGTCTTGCTCTTGAGCTTCATGAACTTAAGCTGTCTCATGAGCTGGGAGGCGCTGCTTTCGGCGGACTGGGAAAGGCGCATAACGAGGAGATAGCTGTCCGCGCCCTTGGAGGTGATGCGGCGAAGGAGGAAGATGAGCGCGCCGATGGCGGCAACGGTGATGGCGGCCAGAATGTACTGGCCGGCGCCGATTAAGATGCCCATGGTGAGCGCCCAGAACATGTAGGCGGTATCGAGGGGATCCTTAACTGCCGTACGGAAGCGAACGATGGACAGCGCGCCGACCATACCCATGGAAAGCTGCAGGGAGTCCTTGATGCACATGACGACAGGGGCGGTGACGGTGGTCATCAGAACGAGGGTGAGGCCGAAGTTCGAGGAGAACATCACGCCGCGATAGTTGTTTTTATAGACCCAGTATACGAAAAGGCCCACGACAAAAGCCAGAGCGATCATGAAAAGAACGTTGATCCAGGAGGTGGCGCTTACGGTATTGGCCTGAAAGATATCGGCAAAAATGGTCTTCACAAGGATTTCCCCTTTCAATCTTTGGTTTTATTTTGATCGCCTGTTGGGGCGATTGCCTGATTTCGTCAGCCGAGCGGCTCAAAACGGCGGCAGAGAATGTATTTGGAAATGGCGCTTCTGATAACGGGCGTGTCTGCCAAAAGCGCGGAAACGGTATCCGGGAGGAAGTGGTCGTATTTTACTTCCAGAATCTCGTGTCCATCGTCCAGCGGACTCACGGTCATGAGATTGGGATTAAAAAGATCGGTAGAATTAACGGCGGTTTTTAAGCCCTTGTCGAAGGTGATTCTCACATTTTCGACCGGCAGCAGAAAAACCTCGCGCGTATAATCGACCAGCACCACAGGCTTTAACAGCTTTGTGCGCATCTCGCGGTACATGTCGCTTAACAGCGGATGATTTGCCTTTAAAAGACTGTTCGGATTTCCGTCCATCAGCTGCTCGCAGAGCTTTCTTGAAATTCGCACGGAGGATTTTTGAATCAGGTCGCCGATTTTGCGTTTTCTTTCCAAATATATCACCTGATCAGACAGGTTGTAAATGCGGATTCTGTATTTATCGCGTCCCATCACGCCGCTTACCTTGTCGTAATAGGCGGTGTTGTACGCGTCGTCAAAATACAGGGAGCGGATGAAATATTCGCCTCTTTCATCGGCGTGAGCGTCGGCCTTCATGAGGCCGCCCAGCCTGTGGCCGAGGGCGATCATGTCGCCTTTGTTTATGAAATATTTCAGCTCGTGCCGCTCAGGGAAGGAAGCGTGTTCTTCGTTTCGCAAATGAAATTCCCTCCTGCGCTAATTATTCTGAGAGCATTTCAACATCCTCGAGGATGTTGCCGAAATAATGCTGCATTTCCGATTCGGACAAGAGATTAGAAAAGAAATACAGAAGCCTTCCCGGACGCTTCTCGACCCATCGCAGCATTGTTCTCATTTCAGAGTCGTACACCGAGCGGGAAATGTTCCATCTGGCCAGATGCTGATCGATTTCGGGCTCTAAAAGCGCTGCGCGCTCATGGATGAGACGGGAAACGTTTTCCGTAGACCAGGTGGTCGCCAGATGCTCGGCGAAATAGGTCAGGAACTGATCCTTGCACACCGGGTTTTTCATAAGCGCGATGAACAGAGAGTTGTCGGTCTTTTTGTCGGTGCCCATGCCGCCGGGAGTGAGCCAGCGGTTGGGAGAGTTGGTATCGTGGTGGAAGCCCCAGTCGGTGTCGAACAGAACCCAGCGCCACTTGCCGTCGATTTCGTCGGATTTATACTTTTTGACGTTCAAAAGGTCGGGGTTTCCGCCGTACATCTGAATGGCGATGTATTCAAGGTAGTTGTCGACGTCGATATACTGCTTGATGTAAGCAAGCTCTTCTTCGGTCTCGATGCCGTTTTTCTCATACCATTCCTTGATTTCGAGCCAATCCTTGTTGGAGCCCTGCATAACGCTTGTGTTCGCCTTTAAAAGATCCATGGAATCCTTCACGCTCTCATCCCAGCCTTCCCACTGGCAGATGGAGAAGGTGTTGATGCGCTCGCGCAGGTTATAATGGCCCCAGTATTCGCCGTTTAAATATACAATCGCAAGCGCGGTGTCCTGATACATAACGGACGAGCCTTCGGAAAGGTAGGTGAGGATGGAGTCGCGCATGCGGGTTCTGTCCCAGTCCTGACCGGAGGAGCGAAGCACGAAGGACTGATACTCGGTGTAGTCTCGGTGTTCAAAAAGCGGATAATAGAAGCGGTTTACGCCGTATTTGCTTCTTGCGACGATTTTGAACGCCTTCTGCGCTTCCTTTCGGCTGAACTGTCCGTGCAGCTTCACGCCGCAGCCCTGAGAAAGAAGGGTTTCGCCGCTGGTCGAGTACATCTCGATATTGGCGTCCTTTTCCCAGCTCATCCAGAAGTTTGCGCCCTTGTCGATGGAACCGTAGGGGCTGGAGGCCAGCGCATTCGGGCCGAAGACGTACAGACCCTGATTTCTGTCCCAAAGGTCGATGGGATCCATGACGAGGGAGATGACGTCCATCGTGTGGCTAACGCCCAGTAAATAGCTTTGGGTGTTGACAAGGGAAGTGATTTTTCCATCCTTGACCGCGATTGCGCGGATGACGGTGGAGGTATAAACGGGAATAGGCTCGGAATAAATGTGGGTCTGATAGAAGGTGGAGGAGGGATAATACACGTTTCTGGAATCGTTGTCCATCGTGTAGTAGGAGCCGTTCAAATTCGCGGGATCGGGGGTTGAGGAATCGAGGGTATAATAGATGGTCGCGCCGGGCTCGGCGGTTAGGGAAACGGTGAAGGGCGTGATGGAGGAGAAGGTTCCGCCCTTTACGCTGAAGGTGGGCGCGAGCAGGCGGCTCATGTAGCCCGACTGCGCGTTTGCAGTGAGGGGCGTCGTGGCCGTCATGTAATAAAAGCCGCTTTGGCCGTTTATGCGGCCATAGGAGATGTTGGAATACTGATAGGTGAGCGGAACGCGGTCGACGATGGTGCCGTCGGGCATGGAAAGAACGAGCGTTGCGCCCTCGGTTGAGGAAAGCTTGAAGCCCGCATGGTAGTACGAACCCTCTTTTTTATCAAGCCCGGACATCAGAACGCCCAGATACTGGCCGGAGGATACGCTGCTGCCGTCAGGAAACTGCCACTTTCGGGGTTTGTCCGCCTCGTCCGAAATGCCCCAGCCGCTTAGATCCACCGTGTGTCCCGAGCGGTTGTAGATTTCGATCCAATCGTAGGATTGCCCGGAGGAATTGGTCTGGGTGGTGGAGGCCATGACTTCGTTAAAATAAACGCCTGTTGCATTTTGCGCCGCGAACTGACCATCAATCAGCGCGGCGCTTTCATAGCTGTTGGATTTTCCCGGGGTGGGCGGGAGCATCGTGGTCCACGAATCGTCCGCCTGACGGGAATAGGACTGATCCGCCTTTAAGATGTCGTAGGAGACATAATCGATCATGCTTCCGGCGGCGTTTGTGAGAATCAAAAATTCCTTTTCAGTGCTTAAGCGGAAATTGGTGTGAAGGGCGCTTTGTGCATTTGCGCGGTCGTAGCCGGAGGCATAAACGATCATATATTCGCCTGCGCCAATGGACACGTTCGGGAAACGCCACTTCTGAAGATTTTCTTCGGAATCCGAAAGCGCATAGCCGTTTAAGCTGACCGCATAGTCGGAGGAATTGAAAATCTCGATCCAGTCTACGTATTCGCCGTTTTCATCGGGCGCATAGCTTGCGTTTTTCGCCATGAACTCGGTGATTTTGATAGGGCTTTCGGTGAGCGTTCGGTCGCCGCGCGCAAGAAGATAATTTTCATGGGTATTGGCCATGCGGGGCGTATACTCGTTTGTGACCACCCATTCGCCGCCTACTTCGGCGTAGGAATGGTTGGACGAAAGAGAAGGAACGTTCAGCGTCTGGATCGCATGATCGTAGGGGTTGAACAGAATCAGCGTATCGCCTGCAGAGGAGATTTTAAACGGCGCATGGTAGGTGTAGCCGTAATTGTTTTTGGAAGTGTTGGTGGCAAACACGATCGTGCGCTCGCCGGGAGAGAGCGTATGGTCCGGGAACTCGAAGTATTCGAGCACATGCGTGGCTTCCTGCGCGATTTTATAGCCGCGAAGAGAAAGCGGCTTGTCGGACACGTTTGCAACCTCAAACCAGTCGGAGAACTCGCCGTTTTCATCCTGCACAGCAGAGCCGTTTGAGCTCATGACTTCGGTGATGCGGATAGACAGCGCGACGTCGATTGCAGGAACGCTTTTTTGCGTATTTCCGCCGATGCCGTTGGGAAACTTGTGCTGAAGGACGAAGCTTAAAATGATAAACGCGATAACGCCCAATACGACAAGCTTTCCGGTAACGGATTTTTTATTGCCGGAAGCGGGCGCAGCTTTTGCCGGAGCCTTTTGGGCAGGGCGGGCGGCAGGCCTTTGCACAGGCACAGAACGACTCTGCGGCCGTTGGGGAACTGGTCTTGCCCCCTGCGTAGGATTGGCCTGCGGACGGCGGGCGGGATTCGCGGTCGGTTTCTTGTTCTGCAAGGTGAACCTCCATTGAAATGCACATGAAAATATGCATGGTGTTAATAGTCAAATCTATTCATGTTTATTATATCACAATGCCAAAGGGTTTCCACTGCGCTTTCGTTAATTATACTTGTCATGGAACGCTGAGGTAGTCGACGCTCATGTTCATGGCCCACTTTTCCGCGCTTGAACCTTTTTTCACGATGAAAATCGTATCATTGCCTGACTCAAACGCGCCAAATTCGATTTCTACGTCCGTTTCAGGCAGTAAAACGTATAAAAGCGAGTCCATGTCCGAAAATGCGCCTGTGGAAATCAAGGTGACGTTTGTCTTTGAAAGATCCACGCATTCGATATTTTCCGCGCCCTCAAATGCGTCGGCTTCAATCTGAGAAAGCGCATTGGGCGGGCGGAGGGTCTTTTGGGGGAGAATGATATCGTGCGCGGCGTTTGCCTTTAAGACAGCCAGATGCGCGTCGCTTGCGACCGGAACAAGGTATCTTCCGCCCGCTTTCATGGAATCCGGCGCGATTTCCCAAACGCCTTCGGGCAGCGTAACCGTGTCGGGCGCGCTTTGGGATGCAAAAGCGCCGTCCTGTATCGCGATGACGGGAAGACTCTGAAGCGTTTTGGGGACGATCAGCAGTTTTTCATTTCCCTGATAGCCTATAATGGCGCAGCCCTCTTCATAGGGGATGTAAACAAGCGCTGTTTCTTCGTCGATGCCGCCGACGGAAATCATGTAATCGGGCATCTTCATTGCGCACCAGCCGATTTTTCCGCCCGCCGTGTAGCCCCAGCCCCAGTCGTAACTTTTTCCGGGAACAGTGTCCAGAATGGTGATGATTTCGCCGTTATAGATGTTGCTTAAGGTGTCGTAGCTTGTGCCCGGACCCTCTCGAAGGCGCAGGGAGGAGGAAACGGTGATTTCGTACATCGGAAAGGTTTCATGTGTCTTGTTTCCGTATTCCACGATGAAGCCTTCGGTCGAGAACGAGGAATAATGAAGATCGATCCATTTTCCATCCTGCGTCTGCGCAAGCTTTCCGCGCTCGGTTTTACCGTACACAGCGAATGGCTCGCCCTTGGCCCATTTGGAGGAAGCAAAATCGTCCCTGAACGCTTCGCCCGTTACCCATTGCCAGTTGCCGCTTTCGAATTTTCCGCCCAGCCAGCAATCGCCGGAAAATGTAGAAATGAGGTTTTTTACAACGTCATATTCCGCCTGCGTTTCGATGGTAGCAAGATAGCCGCCTTTTTTTTCGGCAAATTCATTGGCGAACGTCCATGTGAAAGAGCCTGTGTACAGCTCATAGGTGTGTCCGTTTGACGACAAAGATGCGCTGGGCGGCGTTTCGTCCTCAATCACGCGTTCCCAGACGGCGTAAAGCGTAGTGTCTTTATTGATGCAGAATTCCTCATATTCCTTGTAGTCGAGGGTGCTTGCGTCCTTGTTCAGCGACCAGCCGACAAGCGAATAGCCCTCAAGCGTGGGCTTGTCCAGCGTGACGAGGGTTGGAATGCCCTCGGTCTTGGTTTGCGATTTTGGCGGGTTTTTGCCGCCGTTTGCATCGTAGGTGATGGTGTAGGTCTCAATCTCGCCGCCGTAGAAGTCGCGCCAGTAAAGGTTTACGGCGTTTGTGCCGCGCTGCTTGCTCTTTGTTGTGCGGTTGGCGGGAATTTCGTAGTAGTAGCAGAAATGATACGCCGCGTCATATGCGCCCTGGGGGGTATTGGGGATTTTCTTCAGATAATCGCCCACGCTTTTTTTGTAGGTTTCAAGCTCGTAGCCCAGATATGCCAATTGACCGTAGATATTTCGCCACGTTTCGTAGCCGTTGTCCTCGCAGAATTTGACCATCGTATCGCGTCGGGAGTTCCATTGGCAGATGCCGTAGGCGTCGCCGCCGTCGCCGACCGCCGCGGGATCAAAGTTGGATTCTGCGCGAACGTTTGCTAAGATTCCGCATGCGACCGCTGGCGTCAGATTCAATTCCTTGGTTATGTAGTCAAATATGATTTGCTTGTTCGCTTCCCGGTCGACTTCGGCCCGGGTCGGCGCAAACCCCGCTGCAAGCACGAGGAGCAGAAAGCAAGCCAGTATGCGCTTCATGTATGCGTTTCCTTTCGTATGTTAACGTATATATGCATTATTAGGGGCAAACTTATACACATATACTATACACGAAATGAAAGGAAAAGTCAATTTCTGAAGAATTCTGAAGTGTGAACTAAGGATTTTTCAGAAAATCAAAACATTTATACCATGGAAAACACACGGTATGTTTTCGAAAACAGGATATACTTGGATCATCCCAAATATGGAGGATATGTCAATGGCTAAAAGAGTAAAAAAGAAAAGCATTCTGCGGCGGATCATAAAATGGCTGATTGCGCTTGTAATTCTCGGGATTCTCGGTATTTTGTTTTATTATGTATGGTTTCCCATGCTGAAGGCGTCCGTCACCATAACCTACGACACTTATCAGGCTACTATCGGTTCAATCTCCAATTCGCTTAGCTTTTCAGGCAGCGTAAACATCGTAAGCAGCGAATATCTTTCGGCGCCTGATTCGGGTACGGTGCGAGATATCTATGTGAAGAGCGGAGACAATGTAAAAAAGGGCGACCGGCTCATGCGTCTGTCGACAGGCGATACGATCAAAGCGAGCTTTGACGGAACCATCAACAGCATAAATGTTGAAGCGGGCGACAGCGTATCCAATGGCGCGCAGCTTTGTCAGGTGGTGGATTTTTCCAATATGAAGGTCACCATGCGCGTGGACGAATACGACATTTCAGAGGTTTTCGAAGGGCAGGAATGCACGGTCACCGTAACAGCGCTTGAAAAAAGCTTCCCTGCGTCGATTTCCCACATCAACCGCCTGTCCGCATCCTCGGGCTCGGTCGCTTATTACACGGTGACGGCGTCGGTAGAGGTTACGGAGGATGTTCTGCCCGGCATGCAGGTTACGGTTTCCATTCCGAAGGAGGAAGCCAGAGACGTTGTGGTTCTGAAAATGGACGCGCTCAGCTTCGACGCATTCAACAGCGCCTTTGTATATGTGATGAATGAAAACGGCGAAATGGAACAAAGGTACGTCGAGGTGGGCGTTGACAACGGAAACTATACTGAAATCAAAAACGGGCTTAAAGACGGAGAAACCGTGTATGTTGAAACCGAGGAAGAAGTAACCGCTTCCGGCGGTCTTCAGGATTTGCTCAGTGGTCTTATGGGCGGAACGCAGGTCAACAGACCTGATAGCTTCAATCAGCGCAGCGGAGGCATGGGCGGAAATTTCAACTCCTCGCCCGGAACGGGTGATTTTGGCGGCAATAATCAGCGCGGCAACATGAGGTAAGGCTGATGGAAAACGTATTTTTTCGGATGACAGACGTCTGCAAAAGCTACTTTGTCGGCGGCGAAACGCTCGAAGTGCTTAAAAAGATCAATCTGGATATCGCCAAGGGAGAATACCTGAGCGTTCTTGGGCCGTCTGGAAGCGGTAAAAGCACGCTGATGAACATCATTGGCTGCCTCGATCAGCCGACCAGCGGCGAATACATATTGAACGGAAGCATGATTGAGGATCTGAGCGAGAAGGAGCTTGCAGAGATCAGAAACCGCGAGATCGGATTCATTTTTCAGAATTCTCAGCTGCTTCAAAGAATGGACGCGCTTTCCAACGTGGAATTACCCCTGGTGTATGCGGGCGTTCATGCAAGAGAGAGGAAACGGCGCGCAAGGGAAATGCTCATGCGCGTAGGGCTTGAGGAGCGTATGTATCACTTTCCCAATCAGCTGTCCGGCGGTCAGCAGCAAAGAGTCGCTATTGCAA
Source organism: Clostridiales bacterium (assembly GCA_015056255.1). GTDB lineage: Bacteria > Bacillota > Clostridia > Christensenellales > Aristaeellaceae > SFHK01. The sequence continues at coordinate 40,362 of SVGP01000017.1, forward strand.
GAGCGTTGGTGACCAATCCACGGATTCTGCTTGCGGACGAGCCCACCGGCGCGTTGGATCAGAATACGGGAAAAACGATCATGCAGTTATTTGACGAATTGAGCTGTGAGGGCCGAACAATCATCATGATTACGCATGATCTGAAAATCGCAGGACATGCCCGCCGTATCGTCAATATTATCGACGGCTGCCTCACCGAAGGGGAGGCGAGCGCGTGAAAAAAATGTTTTTCGGAGTCTACAGGTTCTTTGCGATGCTCCTTGAGAACGCCCGGATGAGCGTCAGCAATATTTTCAATAACAGACTTCGGTCTTTTTTAACAATTCTCGGCATTATGATAGGCGTTACCGCGGTTATCGCGCTGATTACAACGATTTCAGCGGTTTCCCGTTCTATTTCGAATTCGTTTACGTCGATGGGCGCGGGACAGCTGACGCTCTCCGTATCGGGAAGCGATTTGAAGCCGGGTCTGAACACAGAGAATCTCAACGCTCTTCTTGAAGTCGACGGCATTGTCGGCCTCACGCCCTCCGTGTCGCTTTCGGCGAGCATGATCTACGGAGGCGAGCGCGATACAGGCATTTCCGTAAAGGGCGTAAACGAGTATTATTTTACCCGAGAAGACGAGCTGGTTGAAAGAGGACGAACCATCAACATATTCGATGTCGAGCGCAAAAGCGCCGTCTGCCTGATCGGGAAGGATGTGCTTGATAGCTTCTTTTACGGTGTGAATCCGCTGGAGAAGACGGTGTACCTGAATGGAATCGCGTTTACCGTGATCGGCATTCTGGGAGAAGACGCGACAAACGACGTGATGATTCCTTACACAACTGCGCTTAAAATGAACGCGGAGGCGTTTGTTACATCCGCCACCCTGTATCTGACAAGCGCTGAAATCTCAGACAGCGTCGTATCTTCGCTTGAGCCGGTGTTGGACGAAATGTTTTCCTTTGAAGAGGACACCTACTCCATCAGCACAATGGAGGCGCTTGAAAACACGATGACGGAACTTTTGGGCATGATGAGCGCGCTGTTGGCCGGAATTGCCTCTATTGCCCTGATCGTCGGCGGCATCGGTATTATGAACATGATGCTCACCTCCGTCACCGAGCGAACCGGCGAAATTGGCCTTAAAAAAGCGCTGGGCGCGAGGCCTGGCGAAATTCAGATGCAGTTTCTGATCGAGTCTTTTCTGCTTTCCATGATGGGCGGCGTTCTGGGCGTAGGGCAGGGCGTTATCCTGAGCATTGTCATGTGCAGGCTGATGGGTGCGGATTTTAGCCTTTCTTATGGTTCAATCGCGCTCGGCGTTGGATTTTCCGCTGCCGTCGGTATCATCTTCGGCTGGAGTCCTGCCAGAAAGGCCAGCAGACTCAATCCCATCGACGCTTTGAGAAGCATGTAAAGGAGGGTGCATGAAACACGCTGTAAAAGTTTTTTCTCTTTTGTGCGTTCTTGCCTTGGCCGTGAGCGCAATCGGCGGCCTTTCGGAGGAATCAACCTGCTTGGAGCCTCAGCCGAATATCAGTATCTGTCATATGCTTGAAACGCTTTCGGGAAGTTTTGAGCCTGCAGAGGATCATGAGGAGGAGCCAAACCCGGAATATGTGCCGTCCGGCGCGTTTATCGATTCGCTGGAGGCGCTTTCAAGAAAATATGTCGGCTTTATGCCGGAAGAAGTAAAAACCGAAAAGGATTCAGACGGCAATATTTTTTCGGCTGAGGTATACTATAAAAGAAATGCATATCTGTTGACCATCGACTATGTTTTTGAAGACGGTGTGTCCGCTTGCGAACGAATGATTCAAAACGTGCTTTTTGAAGCTGTTTACAGCGTTCCCTCGCCGGAAATGGAGGGCTATACGCCCGATCAGGCGGTGATCAGCGGCACGATGGAGGCATGGGATCTGAACTTTACGGTTGTATATACGAAGACGGAGGGCGAACCGGCAACCCCAAGCGAACCCGCAACCCCAAGCGAGCCCGCCACGCCGAGCGAACCGGCCACACCGAGTGAACCGGCTACACCGAGCGAACCGGCCACGCCAAGCGAACCGGCTACGCCGAGTGAACCGGCAACACCGAGCGAACCCGCCACGCCGAGCGAACCGGCTACACCGAGCGAATCGGCCACGCCAAGCGAGCCCGGAAAGCGTCCCGGCGGGAGCAGACCCTCCGGCGGGCGGGGACAAGCGACAAACACCATTCGTCCCGGTGAAGCGGCAACCAGCTATCACGCCATGGGAAGCAGGGACGTCAGCGCGCACTGGCAGGGGTTGATCCCGGCGGCTGGCGAAATGAAAACAAGCCTGAATTTGGATGGAGGCTGCGCAGTGATCACATTTTCGGACTTAAACGGAGTGAACGCGTTTTTCATCGAGAGCACGGAGAACGCAAAGGTTGTGCTTTCCGCAAGCGTTGGTGGCACATGGCGAATCGGTGGATTCGCGCTCACCGTTCTAAAAGAAAGTGGCTATGACACGCTGATTCTGAAGTGCGGAGAAACCAGCGTACTCATTCCGACGGAAAGCGCCGCAGGGGGAAGCGAGTATGACGCACTGAAATCCGAAGGAGTTGGCGAACGGCGCATGGAATACCGGTATTCTATTACGGATAAGGGTGAGTGCGTCTTTTCACTGTACGCGGATGATGAAGAGGTAACTGCGGATGGAAAGCACCGCTTATTAAAAAAGGAGGAGGGTGCATGAAAAGAATCCGCGCTTTGACGGCTATGATCATTATGATGCTGATTCCGTGCGCTGGGGCGGATGAGTATTTCGGACAGACCGCCTTTTTGTATACGGAGACGGTGTACGCCGATTTTGAAGGTGTTATCGACGAGGTTTCCGTAAAAGCGGGCGCCAGCATCGGGCCGGAGGATCGCGTGCTTTTTTTGAAAACGGAACGCATATACGCAGATTATGACGGAACTGTGCGTGGCCTGATGGCTGAGGAAGGGATGATTCTTTACGGGACGACGTTTTTCCTTGAGCCAAAGGAGAAATACAAGCTGCTTGCAAGCGCATCGTATGCGTACGATTTGGAGGAAAACCGGCTTGTACACGCGGGCGACACCGTGTATATCTCCTGCGTAATGGACGCAACGCATCATGCCATTGGCTATATTGGGCAGATTGACAATGATGAATTCATCATATACACCACCCATGGCACGCTGTATGCAGGCGAGGCTGTCAATGTGTACAGAAGCCCCGAGCGAACCTATCAGACAAGAATCGGCCGCGCAACGGTATATGCGTCGGACACCGAGGCGTTTGAATGCGAAGGAAAGGCGGTGAAAGTGTATGTCCGGGAAGGCGACCGCGTTCAGAAGGGCGAGTGCATCATAGAGTATCTTCCCGGCGCATACGCGCCCGAAACGCCCGAGATTGTTTCGGGTCTGAGCGGAATTGTAACGGAGGTATTTGTTCAGGCGGGTGATCGAGTTTCAAAGGGCGACAAGCTTTTTGAATATGCGCCCATGCATGCGCTGGGATTTTCCTTTGAAGCGCTTCAAGGGGATATGGCGGATATTTGCCTGGGATCGGAGGCGCAGGCCGTGTTTCTGATCGACCCGCAGGAAACGCCTGTGAGCGCAAGCGTATGCGCAATTGTTCCGCTTGCAGCGGATGAAAATACGCTGTACAAAATCCTTTGTTCGCCAAGTATGCCTTTGTCCGTTCTCCGTGAGGGCCTTACGGTGCGCTTGAGCCTGACGGATAGAACGGAATAAATACAAGATATATTAAACAAGGGGGAATAGATCATGACAAAATGGGTAAACAGGGTATTGGCGCTTTTTCTGATGCTTTCAATGGCATTTGGCGCCTGCGCGTATTCCGAGGGACAGCTGGCCTTTGACGGAACAGTGGCTGCGGATGAGAGCGTGTCCGTTACTGCGCCAATCGGCGGAACGGCTGAGAACGTAAGGTTCATCGCGGGACAGCGCATCGAGGAGGGCGACGTCGTTATGACGCTTAAGCCGGAGGAAGTCAAAGCGACCGAGAGCGGAACGGTGAGGGGGATATTTGCCAAAGCAGGCGACAGCGCAGATGTGATTTCAAGTCGATACGGCGCGGTATTGTACATCGAACCCGAATACGTATATACGCTTTCTGCCAGCACGTCCAACGCCTACAATCTGGATGAAAATAAATTTGTCCATACCGGCGAAATCGTGTATCTCACCTGTACGGATAATACCAACATGAAGGGAACGGGTGTGATTACCGCCGTTGACGGCAGCAACTACAGCGTTGAGGTAACCGAAGGCACATTCGGAATCGGGGATACCGTGAACATTTTCAGATCCGCCGACCGCCTCTCCAAATCCCGCATCGGTCGCGGCACGGTGGCCCGCGTCAATCCCGTTGCCTACGCGGGAAGCGGCAGCGTTTACCGCGTACTTGTTCAGGAAGGCCAGTTTGTCAATGCAGGCGACGTTCTTTTTGAAACCCTGCCCGGCACGTATGACGGGTATTACTTCATGGGCAACACCGTGGTAAGCGATGTAAGCGGCGTCATTGAAAGCGTAAATGCTGGAAACGGTCAGACGGTCAATAAGGGTGACAGCGTCTTGAACGTCTATCCCGACGGCTGCATGTATATTGAATTTACTGTAAACGAAATGGATCTTTACGGAATCAAGGAAGGCGATGGGGTGGAAATTGAATTCCTTTGGAACGAGGGCGAGGTTCAAAGGACGAAGGGCGAGGTTACGTTCATCTCCCTAATCAGCGCAAACGACAGCGCGGAATATACCGCACGCGCTTCATTTGAAGCCGATGAGAATATACGCCTTGGCATGACGGCGGTTGTGTACACGCTTTCTGAGGACGATGCGAAGGAAACAAATGAAGCACAAGAGGATTTTTTTGAGGAATAAGGAAAAACATAAAACCGGCCTGCCGATTCAAAGCAACCCGCAGAGGGTTGACTGAACCGGCAGGCCGGTTTTTTACCGGCAAAAGCGCTATTCATCCATGAGCGTCTGAAGCGCCTTGGGCAGTGGGGAAGAAAACTCCATGACTTCGCCTGTGATCGGGTGTGTAAAGCGGATGTAAGCCGAATGCAGAGCGAATCTTCCGGGCAGGACGTCTTCCCTTTCTTCCCCGTAAAGAAAATCGCCGAAGACGGGACAGCCAATATGCTTTAAATGCACGCGGATCTGGTGGGTTCGCCCGGTTGCGAGGCGCAGGTGGATAAGACTGCGCCTCCCGGAGACTTTGACAGTCTCATAGTGCGTGACGGATTCCTTTCCGCTTTCTTTTACCTCGCGCTTGACCGTCGCGCCCTCGGCCTTTCCAATTGGCGCGTCGATCGTGCCTGAAAGCGGAGTCGGTACGCCTTCGGTGACAGCGAGATACTCGCGAACAAAATCGGGCGTGTGCAGTTGAGAGGCCATTTTCATCTGCGCATGCGCGTGCTTTGCTACGCACATTAAGCCGCTTGTGCCCTTGTCCAGACGGTTGACCGGGCGGAAAACATAGTTTTCCACGTCCCGATAGCGGTACGCCATGCGGTTTTCAAGCGTGTTGTCCGGCTGCTTGGGCGAGGACTGTGTGGCCAGCGGCGCTTCCTTGTCAAGGATGATGATATCGTCGTCCTCGTACAAGACGTTTACAGGCACATTTTCGGGTGTGATGACAAAATCATTTTCATCGTCAATCAGGCTTATAGAAATCACGTCGCCCGCATGCACCACGTGATCCGCATGAACGCTCTCGCCGTTTAGGCAAAGGGCATTGAGCGCCTTTGCCCGCGCAAGCTGATGGCTGGAAATGCCGATTTTCGAGCGGGCTACGCGCTTTATAAGCCGGCCATCGTCTTCCTGTAGGGCAGTGTAGGAAAGCGTTCGCATGGATAATAAGTTCTCCTCGTTTTTTTGATAAATTCGGTTTGCAAGCGGAAATTTCCTGCTTCTGAATGAAATTCAGTTTGATTTTGATAGAATTTCCTCACGGATGCAGAGGATGAAATCATTTAAAACCATGCTTCCGAGATTCACGCCGCCGCGCGCCGTGACAGAGATGAGGCTGTCTTCCGCTTCTTTCTGACCGATTACGATCAGATAAGGAATTTTCATGTTTCTGGCTTCGCGGATTTTAAGACTGATTTTCTCGTTTCTCAAATCGCCCTCTGTGCGGATGCCGTTTGCTTCAAGCGCTTTTATAACGGCTTCTGCATACGCGTTCTGATGCGTTGTGATGGTTAAAACTTTCGCCTGAACGGGCGAAAGCCAGACGGGGAACGCACCGGCGTAGTGTTCGGTTAAAATGCCGATGAAGCGCTCGATGGAACCGAACAGCACCCTGTGAATCATGACCGGGCGGCGCTTTTCGCCATTGGCATCTGTGTATACAAGCTTGAAGCGTTCAGGCAGGTTCATGTCCAACTGAATGGTGCCGCACTGCCAAGTTCTTCCGAGGGAATCCTTTAGGTGGAAGTCAATCTTCGGGCCGTAAAATGCGCCGTCGCCCTCGTTTATGATGTAGTGTACGCCGATTTCGTCGAGCGCATCCTTAAGGCCTTTTGTCGCGATTTCCCACATTTCGTCCGTTCCGATGGAGTTTTCGGGGCGCGTGGACAGCTCCACATGATAGGAAAAGCCGAAAACGGAATACACCTCGTCAATCAGGCGGTATACGCCCATGATTTCATCCTTGATCATTTCCTCCGTCATGAAGATGTGGGCGTCATCCTGTGTAAAGCACCTGACGCGCATCAGACCGTGCAGCGTTCCCGATTTTTCATTTCTGTGCACCAGGCCGAGTTCTCCGCATCGAATCGGCAAATCTTTGTAACTTACAGGCTTTCTTTTATACGCCAGCATGCCGCCCGGACAATTCATGGGCTTAACGGCATAATCGTGGTCGTCGATTTTTATGGAATACATGGTGTCGCGGTAGTGATCCCAATGCCCGCTGGTTTCCCAAAGTTCGCGCGTTAAGATCATCGGCGTTTTGATTTCTTCATACCCGTTTTTTCGGTGCAGCGCGCGCCAATAGCTTTCAAGTTCATTTCGAAGAATCATTCCCTTTGGATAGAAAAACGGCATGCCCGGCCCTTCGTCCAGAACATCGAAAAGATCCAGTTGCCGACCAAGTTTTCGATGATCGCGCTTTTTGGCTTCATCAATACGGAAAAGATATTCATCCAGCTGTGCCTGATCGAAAAACGCCGTGCCGTAAATTCTTTGGAGCATTTTGTTCTTTTCATTTCCACGCCAGTATGCGCCTGCGACGGAAAGAAGCCTGAAGGATTTGATCATACCAACTGAAGCAAGATGCGGCCCCGCGCAAAGGTCGGTGAATTTTCCATGCGAATAGAATGAGATTTCAGCGTCCGGGGAAAGATCACGGATCAGCTCAAGTTTATAGGGCTCCTCCTTCATATAAGAAAGCGCGTCTTCCAGTGAAAGGGTAAAGCGGCGAACGGGCGTATTTCTGCGGATGATATCTTTCATTACTGCTTCAATCTTCGTGAGAAGCTCAGGGGTAAAGGGAACGGGTGAATCAAAGTCATAGTAAAAACCGTCATCCGTTGCGGGGCCGATGGCGAGACGCGCTTCGGGAATAAGCGTCTTGACTGCTTCGGCAAGCACGTGGCTTGTCGTGTGGCGGAGAACGGAAAGGGCGATAGGATCGTCCTTTGAAAGAAAATCGAGGTCGCAGCCGTCGGTCAACACGGTAGTCAGCGGGCAAACCTCCTTGTTGATGGTCGCAAAATGCATGTTAGTTACGCTTTCACCTAAGAGTAAGTGAAGCGCGTCCTGCGCGGTCGTTTGTTTTTGAATGGCAACGGGGTTCCCTTGATAGTGAACGATCATGCTGTTTTCCTCCTTCTTTCAATATTTTGCCCTGATCGTTTGTATGAAAAAACACCCGTCCCTACATCTATATGAAGGGACGGATGTCTGATCCGCGGTTCCACCCGACTTGCCGCATGCGGCCGCTTTGAGGGCTTATCGCGCCGTCAAACGCCGCGCGGTCAAAAAGGCGGTAATCCCGGGGACTGGCCTATGCGCGCTCTCAGCGTATTCACGCGCAATCTCTGTCGGCAGCTTTACCCGAAATCGTGTTCTTTTATCATATCCGCGTGGATGGATATTTTACTTCTTTTCCTTGTTGTCGACAACTTCCTTAAGAAGTGCGCTGAACGCGTCGAAGCTCATGGCGCCGAGATCGCCCTCTGCTCTGTGGCGTACGGAAACAGTGCCGTCGGCCATGTCGCGGTCGCCCACGATCAGCATGTAGGGGATCTTTTCAATCTGGGCATCTCTGATCTTCTTTCCGATCTTGTTGCCGGTTACGTCCGCTTCTGCACGGAAACCGAGGGCGGAGAGCTTGTTCTTAAGGTCGATTGCGTAGTCGGCGGCGCGGTCGGTTACAGAGAGGATGCGAACCTGCTCGGGGGCCATCCAGGTGGGCAGCGCGCCGGCGTAGGTTTCGATGAGGTAAGCGAGGGTGCGCTCGTAGCAGCCGAGGCTGGTTCTATGGATGATGTAGGGCAGCTTCTTCTCGCCGTTTTCGTCGATGTAGTACATGCCGAACTTTTCAGCCAGCAGCATATCGATCTGGATGGTGACGATGGTGTCTTCTTTTCCGAAAACGTTGTGGAACTGAATGTCCAGCTTCGGGCCGTAGAAGGCGGCTTCGTCGATGCCGATTTCGTATTTGACGTCGAGGTCGTCCAGAATCTGCTTCATAACGGCCTGTGCGGTCTCCCACTGCTCGCGGGTGCCTTCGTATTTGTTCTTGGGGTTCTCCGGATCCCACTGGGAGAAGCGGAAGGTGCACTTATCGAGCATGCCGACGGTGCCGAGCATGTATTTGGCAAGCTCTAAGCAGCCCTTGAATTCCTCTTCCAGCTGATCGGGGCGAAGGACGAGGTGGCCTTCGGAGATGGTGAACTGGCGAACGCGGATCAGGCCGTGCATTTCGCCGGAATCTTCATTTCTGAAAAGGGTAGAGGTCTCGCCCAGACGCATGGGAAGCTCTCTGTAGCTTCTCTGGCGGTTGAGATAAACCTGATACTGGAAGGGGCAGGTCATGGGGCGAAGCGCGAAGCACTCCTTGGTCTCGTCATAGGGATCGCCCAGGATGAACATGCCGTCCAGATAATGATCCCAGTGGCCGGAGATGCGATACAGATCGCGCTTGGCCATGAGAGGGGTCTTGGTCAAAAGGTAGCCGGCCTTCTGCTCGGTGTCTTCAACCCAGCGCTGTAAAAGCTGAATGGTTCTTGCGCCCTTGGGCAGAAGAATCGGCAGGCCCTGGCCGATGGAATCGACAGTGGTGAAGTATTCAAGCTCGCGGCCGAGCTTGTTGTGGTCGCGCTTTAAGGCGTCTTCACGGGCGGCGACGTATGCGTCCAACTCTTCCTTGGTGGCAAAGGCGGTGGCATAGATGCGCTGGAGCATCTTGTTTTTCTCGCTGCCGCGCCAGTATGCGCCGGCGATGGACATGATCTTTACGGCCTTGACCTTACCGGTAGAGGGCAGGTGCGGGCCAGCGCAAAGATCGGTAAAGCCTTCCTGCTTGTAGAAGGAGATGGTTTCGCCTTCGGGCAGATCATTGATGAGCTCGATTTTGTAGGGCTCGTCCTTCATAAGCTCAAGCGCTTCCTCGCGGGAAAGCTCAAAACGCTCAACGCGGGAATTCTTCTTGACGATCTTCGCCATTTCCTTTTCAACGGCGGCGATGAAGTCGGTGGTGAAGGGCTCGTCTACGTCAAAATCGTAGTAGAAGCCATTGTCGATAGCGGGGCCGATGGCGAGCTTCGCATCGGGGCGAAGGTTTTTAACGGCCTGCGCGAGCACGTGGCTTGCGGTGTGGCGAAGAACGCGAAGTCCTTCGGGATCGGCTGCGGTTAAGAATTCAACCTCTGCGTCTTCATTGATGGCGGCAGCCAAGTCGGTTACAACGCCGTTGACCTTTGCAGCCAGCGCGCTCTTTTTGAGCTCCTTATCGATTTCGCCCGCGATATCGAGCGCATTTTTGCCGTTTTCAAACTCGTATGCGTTTCCGTTTACCATGATTTTCATGTGTCTGTTCCTCCTTTTCGGAAATAAAAAACGCCCGTCCCTTATGCGAAGGGACGAGCGGTATGCCCGTGGTTCCACCCAACTGACGCGAAGATTTCACGCCGCTTTGAAAGGCTGTATCGTGCCTTTAATACGCCTGCGGTCAGGAGGCGGTGCGCCCGGTTCAAGGTGTGCCGCATGCGCTTTCAGCCCTTGGCGCACGCTCTCTTTCGCTCCTTTTGAAAAGGCAAATCTCCGTCATTCCGTTGGATTAAGGCGATTATACGCCCGAAACGGGTTTGTGTCAAGGTTTGGATTGTAAAATCGGCGGGAGAGGGGATCATTCGGTAAAAGAAGGGATACCGTATGGGGCTATACATCTGCTCCTATATGGGATTATGAATCGTAGGGCGGGGGCTTGCTCCCGCCGTATGAAACGGTTGATTTTCAATCCGCGAGACTTATGGAATTGGTGATAAAGAGTTTTGAAAGTGCGGTTTACAGATTTGAAGGGGGAAGCGGCGGCGGGAGCAAGCCCCCGCCCTACGCTGGCAATGTCATTGGTGATTCTGGAGGGGGGTGCGTGATATATAAACCATGCCCGTCCGGGTTTTATCCGGACGGGCGTTGTTTGGATTAGTAGATCAGGTTTTCGTTGGTATCTTTCCCGAAGAAATGCATGACTTTGCCGGAGAAGGTGATGTACATTTTCTTTCCGTACACGAGGCTGTTTCTCATTTCGTGGGAGAGGTTGATAGTGGGGATGCGGACGATTAAGCGGGTTTCATCCTCGGTGTAGACGTGAAGGTGAAGCTCGGATCCCATCATTTCGTTGACTTCCAAGGTACAGGGGATGGCGGCGGGGGAGTTTTCGTCGGCTAAGGTGATGTGCTCGGGACGAACGCCCAGGAAGACCTCCTGCGGCTGAACGCCCTTGGCGGCGAGCTCTTCGCCCTTTTTGCCGTCCACTTCGATCTTTGCGCCGAAGGGAGTTACGAAATACTTGCCGTTTTCCTTTACGAGCTTGGTGGTCATCATGTTCATCTTGGGCGCGCCGATGAATTCGGCGACGAAGATGTTGTGGGGCATCTCGAAAACCTCGGTAGGGGTTCCGACCTGCTCGATGATGCCGTCGCGCATGATGACGATGCGGTCGCCCAGCGTCATGGCTTCGGTCTGATCGTGCGTTACGTAGACGAAGGTGGTGTTGAGCTTCTGGCGAAGGAGGATGATCTCGGCGCGCATCTGATTGCGGAGCTTCGCATCGAGATTGGAAAGCGGCTCGTCCATCAGGAAGACCTTGGAATTTCTGACCATGGCGCGGCCGATGGCGACTCTCTGGCGCTGACCGCCGGAAAGCGCGCGGGGCTTTCTCATCAGGTATTCGGTGATGCCGAGGATTTCGGCGGCGGAAGTAACCTTCTGGTAGATCTGATCCTCGGGCATATGCTGAAGGCGCAGGGAGAAGGCGATGTTGTCATAAACGGTCATGTGGGGATAGAGCGCATAGTTCTGGAAAACCATGGCGATGTCTCTGTCCTTGGGCTGAAGGTCGTTGACGACTACGCCGTCGATTTCGATGGTGCCGCCGGAAATGTCCTCAAGACCGGCGATCATGCGAAGGGTGGTGGATTTTCCGCAGCCGGAGGGGCCGACGAAAACAACAAATTCCTTGTCCTTGATTTCGAGGTTGAAATCATGAACGGCAGTAACATTATTATCGTAAACTTTTTTGACATCAGTCAGTTTTACGCATGCCATATTGAGTTTCTCCTTTTCTCAGTTTGCTTACGTCCGTTATCCCTTAACGGCGCCGCCGGTTACGCCTTCTACATAATACTTCTGAAGGCACATGAACAGGATCGTTACGGGAAGCGCTACCAATACGCCGCCGGCGCAGAACATGGTGTAGCACTTGTCGATCTGATCGTGGTTGAGCCAGTCGTAAAGGCCGACGGCGACGTTTTTGCCGCTGGAGGTTCCGAAGGAGATATAGCGGGCAAATACGTAGTCGCCCCACGGAGCCATGAAGGCGGTTAAGATGGTGTAGATGACGATGGGCTTTGCAAGGGGCAGAATGATCTTCATAAGCACCTGCAGGCGCGTCGCGCCGTCTACGCGGGCTGCTTCGTCCAGGGATTTCGGAATGGTGTCGAAAAAGCCCTTGGAAACATAGTAGCCCATACCGGAGGAAGCGATGTAGACAAGGATGAGACCGGGAACGGAATTGGCCTGCGTCATGCCAAGATCCTTAAGTACGTTGTAGAGGATGATCATGGTGAGCATGCCGGGGAACATGCCTAAGATGAGCATAAAGCGCATTAAGGGCTTTCTCAGCTTAAAGCGGAAGCGGGACAGCGTGTAGCTCATGCAAAGGACGATGATCGTCTGGAAAACAGCCGTCGCCATGGCGGCGATGAAGGTGTTCAAATACCACTTGGGAAAGTCGGTGTTCAAGAGGTTTTTGTAATTGTCAAGACCCCACACATGAGGAATGACATAGCCGACCTGATGGGTGGATTCCACTCTGAAGGACTGAAGCAGGATGCATACAAAGGGAACGAGCCAGATGATTGAAATGGCGACCAGAAGGAGGTAGATAGCGGTATTGGAAAGATTTCTGGAAGCCTTTAAGCCCATATGGCGCTTTTCAACTTTGGAGGAAACAATATTTTGACTCATTACTGGAAATCCTCCTCATTCTTGATGGACGGAAGCACGTTGTATACAACAAGTGAAATGACCGCAACGGCAACGAATACGAGGATACCGATGACGGATGCGATGTTGTAGGCGGCTTCGGCGCCGGTCGTGATTTTGAAAAGCCATGTGACGAGAAGGTCTGTGTAACCTACGCTTCCAGCTGCGGAAGACGCGGCGGGGTTGGTGGGCGCGCCGCCGGTCAAGAGGTAAATAACGTTGAAGTTATTCATATTGCCGGTGAACGAGGTTAAGAGATAAGGACCGGTTACAAACAGCATGTAGGGCAGAGTGATTTTTCTGTACTGCTGCCATGCGTTTGCGCCGTCGATGCGCGCGGATTCATAAAGATCCTGCGGGATGTTCATAAGGATACCGGTCGTGATTAGCATCAGATAAGGGATACCGATCCAGATATTGATCAGGATGACCGAAACTCTGGCCCAGCTGGCCTCCTCCCAGAAGGGAAGCGCCTGATCGATCCAGCCCATGTTCATGAGGAAGCCGTTGATGATGCCGTTTTTGGCAAACATCTTCGAGACATACAGAAGTGAAATGAACTGGGGGATGGCTATGGTCAGAACCAGGATCGTGCGCCAGAGCTTTTTCAGCTTGATGCCCTTTTTGTTGATGGCCATGGCGACGAACATGCCGAGGAAGTAGTTGGTGAAGGTGGCAAAGAATGCCCAGATGAGCGTCCAGGTGAGCACTTCGCCGAACGTTGCCGAGTAGGACTGAACACTGCCCTGGGAATTGGCGGTCCAGGAGAGCATGGTGTTGAAGTTGTCAAGGCCTACCCAGGTGAAAAGGTTGTTGGTGTATCCGTTATGGCTGCCGTCAAAGTTTGTGAAGGCAACTAAAATCATGAAGAAGATGGGAAGAACGGTGAAGATGATGATGCCGGTTAAGGGCAGGGCGAGGAGCGTCTTATGGAACTGGTCGTCCACCATGCTGCGAAGGTCGTCCTTGCTGGACTTCAGCTTCTTGCCGGAGGCCAGAATCTGCTGAGCGATCTTATTCTGCTTGATGTTCACGCGCCAGGTGAAGAGGAAGGCGATGATGAAGAAGACGGTCAGAACGCTGTAGAGCAGAATTTTGAAAGAGTTGTCGTTGTAAACGGGGGTGAATACGTCGAGGATCGGATCATAGACGCTGGAGGGGCCGTTTTTACCGAGCGTTGTGATCAGGCTCAGCCAATGGCCGCCTGCCAGAATCATGTAGCCGATAAACACGATTTCGAAGACCAAAAACAAAATTCCGCGAAGAACCTGACCACGGGCAATATTGCCAAAACCCATGACGAGGAAGGAGAGCCTTGTTTTCCAGTCTCCGTTTTTGAAGGTTAAGAAGATGTCGACGGCTTCGTTATAGATGCCGACAGCAATTGTTTTTAACAGGGAAAACAGCTTCATGATAAGGCCGAAAAGCTTTGCAGGGATGGAGCATACGGAGGATGCGATCCGCACGAGGAATCTTTTCGCCTTTGGAAGCTTCAGATATTCCAGATCGGTATACTTTTTCATACCATCACTTAACTCCTTTATGGAAAACAGCCGAAGCCAATTTTTTAATGATTGGCTCCGGCTGTCCGGTTTACCAATTGCCGGCTGTTAAGCGGCAATCAAATAAAATTATTCAGCGGCTACGAGGGAAACGGTGCCGGTGGCTTCGTCGAACTGGACGTAGTAGGTGCCGGCGGTTTCAACCTTGAAGTTTTCGGCCGGGAAATTGTCATCCCAGGAAAGGCCCTTGCGAACTTTGAACTCAGTGCCGGCTTCCATGGCGAAAGCTTCGGTGGACTGCCAGATCGCGTTGGTCTTGAGCATGGTGAAGTCGGTGTCCCAGTTGGTGCCGTTTACGGTGCCGATAACGGTCCAGCCGTTCTTAACTTCGTCAGAGAGGGTGAACAGAGCTGCGATTTTGTTCTGATAGTTGTCAAGAGCAGCCTGCAGGCCGGCTTCGTCCTGAGCAGCCTTTACGTCATCGCCGATAACCTTGGCGATGTCCCACCAGGAGCCGTGGATCTGGCCCTGAGGCAGGGAGTAGGGAGACTGAGCGAGGAGCGCGGAGAGGCCGGGGTTGGCCTGAACGAGTTCGGAAGCCTGAGCAACAGTGTTGGAGGGACCCCAAGCATGCTTGTTGAAGCGGTCCATCTGGCACTCTTCGCCGGTCAGGTACTGAGCGAGTCTGTGAAGAGCGGCGGCCTTGTAGGCGTCAACCTGGGGCTTAACGCCCATGAGCTTGCAGCCGTTGAAGGAGCCGATGTGATAGGACTTGCCGTCAACTTCGAAGGAGGGGAGATCGGCAACGCCCATGTTCTCGCCGAGGATGCCGGATACGGTGTTGTAATCCCAGGTGCCGGTTACAACAACGCCTGCGCCAGAGGAGAACTCAGCGCCGGAAGAAGAAGAGAGGTGGAAGGGAGAATCCACGAGCTTCTTCATACCCTTAACGGCGATCAGGCCTTCGGGGCTGTTGAAGGTATCGGTAACGGAGATGAACTCGCCGTCAGCGTCGGTGGTCCACTCGGAAACGCAGCCGGTGCCGAAGAAGAAGGAAGCGAGGTACCAAGCGGAGGTCTGCATCTCGAAGGCAAAGTACTTCTGGGCGGCTTCGCAGTCAGCGATAACGGCCTCGAGGGACTCGATGCTGTCTTCGGATACAACGCGCTTGTCATAGTACATGAAATAGCCGTTGTCAGCGGTCAGGGGATAGGCATAGATGGCGTCGCCGGACTGAGCTGCGGCAACAACACCAGCGGCGTTGTTGTTCACAACGAAATCAGCAGCGGCTACACCCAGCTTGGCCAGAGCGCCGGCCTGCACGAGGCGGGCAAACTGGTCCTGAGCGAAGCAGTACAGATCGCCGCCGGCTTCAACGTCGGTGATCATAAGGGTGGCGGCGTCAGCTTCGGAAACGGCCTCGATGGTGGCGTTGAACTTGATGCCGTCGGCGTTGGTCTGGTTGAAAGCTTCAACCTGAGCCTTGGTGGTCTCAACGATTTCCTGAGCAACCCAAATGGTTACGTCGTACTCTCCGGCCAGGCTGGAAGCGCCGGCGAAGGAGAAAACGGACAGAGCCATCATGGCGGTCAGAAGGAGAGCTAAGAACTTCTTCATGTTGTTATCTTCCTTTCGATCTTTTTGATTTTTCAAAATGCACTCAAAATGCAGATTGAAGAATCCTCACGTTGAGATATTTTATAGTAAAAATGTAAAGTTACTATTATAAACTGAAAGAGTATATCCTGTTTAGTGCATTTTTAACATGAATTAACGGTTTTAATAGGCTTAAATGTGAAGTAAATGTTAAAACTAAACGCTTATTTTACAGAGTTCAGCATTAGATCGTCAATTTTGCCCCATGCGCCGTTCCCCGCGCCCTCGCATTTGACGTATACGCCGACGGTGATTGTATCGCCTCCATGATATTCGATTGCGTTCGTTTTTGCCGTACACCAGTTTCCGTAAAAGGTGATGGTCATGGGCGCGGAGGCGACGATTTCATCTCCCATCCTCACGTAGCAGTAAATGTCCGTCTTGCCCGCGTCACCGCCCATGATGGAGGCGGTGAGGGCGTATTTGCCTTCGGGAAGATCGGAAAGCGTCTGTTCCAAGGTAAACTCCACGCTGTTTTTCTTTGCCGACCAGAAATGCGCGTGCTTTGTGCCGGTCAGAGAATCCGTCTTTTTGTCTTCGATAAAGAGTTCATCGGCCTTGTTAAGGTCGGTGAAAACCCAGTTCTTTCCGCCCTCTTCAAAGCTGTAATCGGTCAGATAATTGTATTCGACCATTGAAACGTAAGCTCTTGCCGTCATGCCGCCGGCTTCTCCCTCGATCACGTACTGGCTGGGGCCGGACGCATGCATTTTTTCGTCCATCTCATCCGTGAGATTCCAGACGACGTCAATTGACTGTTTCGTGTTGTCCGTCATCACGGCGTTCACGGTTTCGGGAAGGGAGAGGGGCGCGTTTAAATCGCAGATGAGGTTTACGTCCTCAAGCGCGTCGGGCGCGGGGGCGATTTCGTTTCCTTCGCGCATGAGCTTAAACACCTTTAACGATTCAAGGGGATGACCGGAGGCGTCGAACATTGCCTGGTTGTCCACTGCGTTTCCGCCGAAATACTTGCCCGCGTCGTTAGCGTCGTAGGTCTTGGCGTAGCTGGTCGCCCAGCCGGAGCCGTATCTTTCCCATATTTCGTTGTTTTTCTCCCAGCTTTCCGTGCCGACGGAAATCCACGTGCCCTCCCAGTAGACCACGCCGATGCCGGAGGGGGTCTTGTTTACGATGGCGTCGGTGATATCGATCACATTATTGGCCTGCCCCTGAACGGTGAAGGGGTAGGATTTGATGATCGCGCCGCCGTCTGAAATGGTGTTTCCGTAAAAGTCGGTATCCTCCGCCGTGTAGGCATAGGAGGTTTCCATGACCATGACCTTTTTACCATAGGTGTCTGCGATTTTAGTTAGGACTTCCGTCAGGTTTTCAAGCGAGCCGTGCCAGTAAGGGTAGTAAGAGGAAGCGAAAACATCGTAGTCCACCTTGTAATAGTCCATTTTGGAGGCATAGGTTTCATACGAGCCCGCCTTTTCGGGATTTGCAAAGTGCAAAGCCACCAGCGCGTCCGGGAAAACTTCTCTCGTCGCCTTTGCGCCCGCCTGCATCAGATACTGGATGTTGAACCATGTTTTTTCGCCGCACATTCTGCCGTTGGTTTCGTTACCAACCTGCACCATGCCCACGTCCACGCCTGCGTCTTTAAGCTTTAAAAGGCAGTCGCGGGTGTAATTGTAGAGCGCTTCCGTCTTTTCCTCAATTTCCATCCCCGCCCACGCTACGGGCACCATCTGTTTTCCAGGGTCAGCCCAGAAATCGGAATAATGGAAATTCGCGATCAGCTTCATGCCGTGTTTCGTCGCGCGCTGTCCGATCAGAACGGCTTTTTCGATGTCGCTATTTCCGCCGCCGTAGCCCTTGCCGGCCATGTTGTAGGGGTGGTTCCAGATGCGAACGCGGATGTGGGTCACGCCGCTCTCGGCGAGGACTTTGAAAACGTCTTCCTCGTTTCCTTCAAAATCGTAGTATTTCACGCCGCTGTCTTCCAGGGCAATGACGGAGGATGCGTCCATGCCGAAGATGAAATCCTCGGGAAGGTTTTCGATTTTTCTGACATAAAGGCTGCTTTCCCCTTCCGAAAGCGCGGGAAGGCAGTTGAAGAACAGGGCGCAAAGCAGAACAAGAATGAGATATTTCATGTATGTTTCCTCCTATTCAATTTCAAAAAGCAAGCTTGCGTATATCGGAGCTTCATCGCTGACGGCGGTTTCATTTTCAGTGTTATGAAGCGAATGCCTTCCAAAGGCGAGGTAATAATCCTGATCCTCATAGGCGATGTGTTCTGTCAGAATGCCGGATGCGCTTTGCGCATCATATACCTTGATTCCGTAAAAAGCGCCGTCCGTTTCATAAGTTTCGCCGAGCGTAAGCGCGCTTTCGGGAAGCGGCGAGAGCCACTCGAAATATTCGGTCATGCCGCTTTCGGAGAGGATGTAAAGGTCGGCGTTTCGGATCGCCTCCGATGACATCATTGAATAGGAAAAGGGACGTACCTGCGCAAGACGAATGATATCGGACGGGCGCGCTTCCAGTTTTGAAGCAATGAATGTGTCGCCCGGCACATCGCACTCGATGAAAAGAACGATTTTCTCTTCCCTCGGCGCGTCGGTCAGGAAAGTGAAAATCCAGCCCCATACAAATGCTGTCATCATGAGCCATAAAAGCATCAGGGGAATGAGGTTCATGATCTTTCTAAACGCTTTCATCCGATCACCTCAATTCCCGTGACGTAGCCCTTGGCATGCTGAACGCGCACATATCCGCTTTTCGCAAGCGCGCCTGCAAAGCGGCTGTTTACGGAAAGCGTCTCAATGTTTTCACCATCCGTCAGCGTGAGCTTTCGAATGGAAATGCTCTTTGGAATCTGAAATTCCATGGGCGACAGGCTGATATAGCCCTCCGAAGAGTGTTTTTCTTCCTTTATAATGTGTTCCATATGTCTGTATTCCCGAACAGCCGGGAGATAAGCCAGATTCAAAACCAGAATCGAAATCCAGCCCGAGAGCGTGAATTCAATAATGATAGCCAAAAGAAGCTTTCCGGCGGTTTTTGAGGACACGAAAAAACACATGACGATTGCTGCAAAGAGCGCGATTGTCATAAGCACTATGAGAAAGGCCCTCAGAATTCCGGCTCGTTTTTTTAAGAACAATAGCTTTTTCTCCGTATAAAACTGCGTCATGATCCCATCTCCGTTCATAGTAACTCATCATGGATCAGACAGCCAAAAAGCCGTATAAACCGCTTCCTCGGCTCCCTCTGATGAGGGAGCTGTCAAAACCGATGGTTTTGACTGAGGGAGAGATATACCCAAGATTTTTAAACACCAGTCGATTATAGGACACGCTGACACAGCGTTGATTCCCCAAAAACGAACGTCTCGTTCTCTCTCCCTCCGTCTTCGCCTGCGGCGAATCCACCTCCCTCATCAGAGGGAGGCGCGGCGGCTTCTGATCCGTGATGATATGCTTTTCTTCATTATATCACTTTTTTCGCACTCTTGACAAGCAAGCGAATGTGTGCGATAGTATGGATATTGATTTTTTTACGGGAGTGAATGCTATGAAAAAGACGATTGTTTTAGCGCTTGCGCTTATGCTTCTATTTGGCGCGGCCTTTTCAGAGGAATATCTTCCCAAACGCTACCCCCTGAACGAAAACGGCGAAGCGGTGATCGATGACGTTGTTTTCTATAATCAGGATACAGACGTCGGCTTAAACCGCGTGTTTTATGAAATCTTTGTGGGCTCCTTCTCCGATTCCAACGGAGACGGCGTGGGCGATATCCGCGGAATCATCAACCGCATGGATTACTTAAACGACGGAAACCCTGCTTCCGGCACGAGTCTCGGCGTTGAGGGCATTTGGCTTACTCCGATTTTCGAGTCGCCCTCCTATCACAAATACGACGTGACGGATTTTTATAAAGTCAATCCCACGTTTGGCACGATGGAGGATCTTCAGGAATTGATCGAACTTTGCCATGCGCGAGACGTCAAAATCATCCTCGATCTTCCGATCAACCACACGTCGACCGAAAACAGGTGGTTCAAAAATTTCGTCAATTCCCATTTGCTCAATAACCCCGGAAACACCTACTATAATTTCTATTCGTGGAAGACGGTCGACGCGGAAACGCCCGCCGGGCGGCATTTTGCCAGATGGCAGAACGGAAACGTGATGTACGAGGCCAATTTCTCCGACCAGATGCCCGAGCCTGATTTTGATAATCCCATGGTTCGCGATTCTCTTCTGGACGTCGCGCTTTACTACATCGACCTTGGCGTAGACGGCTTCCGCTTTGACGCGGCAAAGTACATCTACATGGGCGACAACAAAAAGTGTGTCGAATTCTGGGACTGGTACATCGGGGAACTGAAAAAGGTGAAAAGCGACCTTTACACCGTAGCCGAGGTCTGGGACGGAGACGGCGTGATCGACCAGTATATTCCCGTCACCAACTGCTTTAATTTCACCACCAGTCAGGTTTCGGGTCTGATTGCCGAAACCGCCAAGGCCGGAAACGTGAACCGCTTTACCGCCTATGTGGACGGCTATCTTGACAGAATCGCAGATCTCAATGAAAGCGCCATGAGCATTCTGTTTGTATCCAATCACGACATGGACAGAGCCGCAGGCTACTTGACCGCCGCCAGCGGACAGATGAAGATGGCGGCCAACCTCTACATTCTCTCGCCCGGCTCGCCCTTCATTTATTATGGAGAAGAAATTGCCCTTCGCGGATCGCGCGGCGGCGCAAACACGGACGCGAACCGTCGCTTAAAGATGCTCTGGGGCGACGGCGACACGGTTTCAAACCCCGAAGGCACGACCTATGAGGACAAAAAGCAGACCCCATATTCGGTAAAAGACCTTTATTCCATGTCCGACGGCATGTACAACTACTATAAACGCCTCTTAATGATCCGAAAGGCCAATCCCGAAATCGCAGCCGGCGAATACTCCGCCCTGACGCTTGAAAACACCAAGGCCGGCGGCTTTATCGTGGAACTCAACGGACAGAAGGTTGCGGTTTTCCACAATACCTCGGGAAGCCGCGCGGAAATTGACCTTTCGTCGGTTACTGAAACAGAGTTTTCAACCCTCGCTGCCTTCATCGGCATGGGACAGGCGCAGCTGGATGGAAGCATCTTAATCCTCGATCCCCAGACCAGCGCGGTTTTGAGATAAAAGAGGTACATTCGCGGAAACATATAAAAAGAATGGAAGGGAGAAAACATATGCGGAAAAAGATTTTTAAGTCGATTGTCAGCGCCTATCTGATTTTGTGCTTTCTCCTGTCGATGAGCTTCTTTATTGCTTTTTCCGTCGACGGAGGCAACTATAAAAAACACGGAGAGTTTAGGCTTTTTCCGGCGCTGAACCTGAGCCAATTTCAATATCTTCCGGATTTGACAGAGGAGGAAGGCCTTGATCTCTATCGGCAGATGTGGGATTATGAGGAGTATCTGGCGGAAAATGGATATGGCGAAGAAAATAATCCCATATGGCTTTTGGTTGAAATCGGCACGAAAACCGCGATATACAACATTCTGGGCTATATTATACTGTGCGTTTTTCGCATCCGCCTTCCGCGCTGGTGGTTGATTCCGACCGTATTGTCTCTTGTTATGACAGTTTTTCAACTGAAATCCATACAAGGCATTTTTTCCGGTTCGATTGGAGACATTGGTTTTTTATATCCTTCCGTATGGACTAAAGAATGGAGCGATGTTTTCACCGCTGAGGTTGCAATACTGTGTTTTGTTGCGGTTGTGGTGTTTGCAGCGATAAAGATTTTTCGCGCATTGCCCGATCGTGAGGAAAGTTAGGATAAATTCCTTCATTGGCATGGGACTGGCACGGCTGGATGGAAGCATTCTGATTCTCGATCCCCAGACCAGCGCGGTTCTTTGTTGATAATGCTTGCTTTATAAGTTGATTGCGTGTTATAATGCAGACAGAAACTGGTAAAATATCGATTGTTTCGTTTGAGAACGGCTTTTAACAAGGGAGCGGAAGAATATGTTCAATGAATATATGAATGTTGGGAAAACAAGCGGAAACGCTGTGCGCCTGATGCGAATTTTTGGCGCGATTGTCGCCCTCTTTACGCTGTTTTCCGTCTGCGCTTTTGCCGAGGGCGGTTCATGCGGATCCGATGCCGGCTGGGAGCTGGATGAGAGCGGCGTTCTTACCATCTATGGAAAAGGCGCAATGGCGGATTATTCGAATGCACAGGCTCCGTGGTATGGTCATCGCGCTTCCATTCATTCTGTGGTTGTCGAACACGGCGTCACTGCGATTGGAGATGCGAGCTTTTACGGTTTTTCCAATCTCACAAGCGTAAAGGTTGCCAATACCGTAACCTCCATTGGCGCATATGCGTTTTATGAGTGCACAAGCTTAAGAAGCATTGCGCTGCCGGACGGCGTTTCCGACATCGGAGAATATGCGTTTTACAACAACACAAGCCTAAAAAGCATGACGGCGACCAAGAAGCATACTGCAGTTACGGTTCCCGCCGTTGCCCCCACCTGCGCGCAAAGCGGTCTGACGGAGGGCGTATACTGCTCGGATTGCGGCGAAATCCTTGCATCTCAAAGAACTGTGCCGAAGACCGACCACACCCCGGTAACCGATCCTGCGGTTGAAGCCACCTGCACAAAAACGGGTCTTACCGAGGGAAGCCATTGTTCCGGCTGCGGTGAGGTTTATTCCGCGCAGGAAGAAATTCCGATGCTTGATCACGTGGAAGGCGAGTGGGTCATCGTTTTGGAGCCTACTTCCGCAGCCAATGGTCTTAAGGAAAAGCGCTGTACGGTTTGCGGCAATGTGATTGAGACGGAAGCGATTCCAAAGCTTCGCATGCCCGGCGACGTCAACAGCGACGGCGCGGTCGACGGACGCGACCTGATCAGACTGGCCAGTTATCTGGGCGGAATTGATGTTGAGATCAATCATTCGAATGCTTCTGTAAACGGCGACGAAATCGTGGATGGCCGCGATTTGCTCAGACTTGCTAAATATCTGGGCGGGCTCAGCGTAGAACTTGAGTAAGGCCCGAAACGAAAAAAGAAATCGAGAAGTCTTATTGTCAGGCAAAACGGCTTTTCGAAAGCATCAAAACGGGACGGGAGACCCGCTCCCTACAGGAAGAAATCAGCTTCTTCTGTATGTAGGGGGCGGGTTTCCCGTCCCGAAAGCTTTGATCATTTCGCAGTGATCAGCACAAGCCGGCGCTGAGCCTTATTATAAGACAGCCCCGTTTGTCAAATGACGCCTATTTAGTCCAGAACGATTTCCTTGTGGGATTCGGAGGAATCATAGATGGCCTGCATCATCTTGGCGGTGATGATCACGGTATCGATGTGGCTGGGGAGCTTTTCGCGGGTCTCGATGCAGTTTAAGAAGGCGTCGATTTCGTTCTGGAAATGATCGCGCATCTTGAACTCGGGTACATACTCAACCAGCGCGCCGTTTTCGGCGGTGTAGATTTTGAAGGTGGAGCCGTAGGTTAAGCGGATACCGCCCTTATCGCCCATGAAGTCGATATAGGTTTCGTTTTCGCCGATGTTCTGGGCCCATGCGCCGTGGAAGGAGATGGTGGGGCCTTCGGTACGGATGATGCCGACGACGGAATCGTCTACGTCATAGGTGCCGTTGACGTTTTTGGTGTCCTCGGCCCACATGCTGGTGTAGGCATAATTCGGCATATCCTTTCCGAGCTTGCAGAACGCTTCGCCGGAAACGGTCAGGGGCTTGGGATCGCCAGTGCAGTACATGACGATGTCCAGATAGTGTACGCCCCAGTCGATGAGCGCGCCGCCGCCTGCGATGGCCTTGGTGGTGAAAGCGCCGCCGAGTCCGGGGATGGAGCGATGGGCGCGGAAGGAAGCGTATACGTGATAGATATCGCCGAGCTTGCCGCTTGCGATGTACTTTTTGATCATGTTGACGCTGTCGTTGAAGCGGTTGACAACGCCGATGTTCAGGATGCGGCCGGTTTCATGCTGAACCTTCTGCATCTCAAGGGCTTCGGCGTAGGTGCGGGCAGCGGGCTTCTCGGAAAGAACGTCCTTGCCGGCGCGCATGGCGTCGATGGCGATCTGGGGATGGGCATAGTTGGGGGTGCAGACGGAAACGGCCTGAATCTCGGGGTCGTTGAGCGCTACATGATAGTCCTCAATGGCGGTGCCGCAGCCGTACTTTTCGACGCATGCTTCAGCCTTGTGGAGGAGAATGTCGCAGAAATACTTGATTTCGGCCTTGGGATTGTTCAGATAGGAAGGAATGTGGGCGGCGTTAGCGATGGTGCCGCAGCCGATAATGGCAACCTTAATCTTGCTCATGGTTAAAGTTCCTCTCTTTCATAAATTGGCTAATCATATGGTATCACTTGAAGGGAAGTTTTGCAAGTAATTTTGGTCTTAAATTTTCATCAAAAAGTCCGCCTTCAACCGATGAAAGGCGGGCGGAGAAACGCGGTTTATTCGCCCTTATACGCAAAATTGAATCGTCCGTACGGGGCGGCGTCGCCGAACTCGTAGAAATCCTCGATGTTTTCGTTGTAGCCCGTGTGGTCAGCCCACTTGAAGTTGAGCGTGAAGGGCCCATCCGCAAGACCCAGACACTTTTTCGGGATGTAAATGGCGATTTCGTTTCCTTTAATTTCATAGGGAATGCGGGTGTTTTTGCCCCAGCGGAAACCGCCCAGACACGTTTGCAGGAACGTCGCGCTTCTGTCTAATACGATGTCGTTTACAACGTAGTGATAATTGTGCCAGTGGGGCGCATAGGGACGGCCTTCGACGGACAGGAAAAGCGTCATCCACTTAGTGAACATGTTGAAAACGATGTCTTCCTTCGTTTTTGCGTAGAATGCAATGGTTTCGTCGTCGTGCATGACCTTGATTTCGGAAAATTCGTTTCGGCCGGTGTCGTTTGTGTAGCGCACGTTTCCGACGCCGATTTCGTCGCGCGGAAGCGTTCCAAAGGGCATGCAGGCATAGGTAAGCGCGTTTTCAAACTGCTCAAAGCCGCCTCTGGGCGTAATCTTTTGCTTTTCCTGCACGGGCAGCGGCGCGGGGGAGCCCTTGTACCTTCTGATATAATCGCACAATTGCATATAATAGTTGTCAAAGAAGCCGCCGCGCATGGGCTCTGCGTCGCGGGAATATTCCGCGTCTGCCTGATCGACCATTAAAACAGGCCGGTCGCCGTCGCCCTGAATTTTGCCCGCTGTCCATTCGTTCCAGCCGGTAAAGAACACCATTCTCGGGTCAAGCTCGATGGCGCGCTCCCACTGCTCGGCTACGTTGTAGCCGTAGGCGAGGGCTTCGGGCGTTTTGTCGTTTTTATAGTCTCGGAACGCGCGGCCACGGGGCGCAGGATCGCCGTACAGCGCGCCGTCTCCGAAACTCAGGTTCGGATGCTGCGCCACCGCCACAGGCACGATGTCGTTCACGCCGTCTTTTTTCCAAACCCTCTGCGGGCGAACAAAGTCGATCCACGGGCAGCCGCCCTCTTTGTAATTTTCTGTCGGCCACTGGGAGAAGCGGAAGGTGAAAAAGTTTCGAATTTCCTCACTGCATTCGTCCGGCAAGCCTACGATAAACGGCTTTCCGTCCCAATAGAACCACAGATCCTTGTAAAGACCGGGCTTGTAGATGTCGTTGTAAATTTCCGTTACCGTGTCGCCGGAGAGCGTGTTGGTGTAATAGGCGATTTTGGGTACGTTCCAGCCCTCTTTCCGGAATTCTTCAAACACTTCCAGAATCGGAAGCACCTGGCTTTTGAAGGTCGTGCGGTTGGTGGTATCAAAGATGATAAAGTCCGCGCCCGCCATGGTGAGCATCTTGCAATGCCGCCTCAAAACCCACTTGTCCTTCAGGTGATAATATCCGAACAGCGGCTCGCCCCAGTACAGGCTGCCCTTGCCCCATGCGGGATGGTTGAAGTCATGAACGGCCTCCGGGTGCTCCTTCATGATGCGGGAAATGTCGTTGGGGCCGTCTGCATCCGGATACGCCCCGTGCGTCAGAAAATAGAAAACGCCCACCACGCGGTCTTTCTTCAAAGGCCCCGTTTGCTGTTCGCCGGGCAGGTATCGTCCGAGAGCGTCAATCGCGCTGAGCGCGCCAAAGGATAGGTTTTTATCCATCAAAAATCACCTCCGTGTAAATAAATTATACCTTCATTTAACATAGGAGTCAATCATAAAATGAAATAAATGCGGGATAAGTCCGGATCTAAATGTCTTTCTTTGCTATTAATTAAGAAATGGATTTAATACAAAACAGACGCATCTGTGAATGGATGCGCCTGTTTTCAGATCATCAACAAACCTATAAAATCTTCTATATTATACCATGGAATCTTTTAAAATCCGCATTTCCTGATCGCGTCGACGAGATTTCTGGCGTACAGCTCCATGCCGAGACAGTTTGGATGGAGCTTGTCGATGTAATACTCCGGAAGGTGCGGAACCAATTTGAAACCGTCGACCACCTTTACATTCGGATATTGTCCGGCGATCTTTTTCACATTGTCGCAGAAGCGGACGAACACATCATAGGATTCGGGATGGTCGCCTCTCCAAAGCGGGCTTACGCACAGTACGGGCGTATCGCCGTATACGTTTTTTAGGCATTCGTAGTACTCTTCCACGTCCTTCATCGTTTCGGAGCCGAACTGATTCGTGCCCATGGCGATGATAATCTTCTTCGGCTTGTACCCTTCCATGGGCGTCATGGTGTTTTTGTCGTACACATAACCGCCGATGCCCTGATTGAGAATATCGTAATTCAAAAGGCGGTTTGCAATACTTACATAGGTATGGGACGAGCGGAGCGGTCCGAATCCCTGCGTAATGGAATCGCCGATCCAGAGAACCTTTTCGCCCTTTACCGCCGGAACGAAGTCCGCGTTGATTTCAAAATCCTTTACAAGAAGGGTCGCATCTGCCGGAAGATAAATGACGACCTGCTTTTCGCCTTCGGAAAGGTCAAAGGAAATGGTTCCTTCTTCTTCCATATCCTTGACATATTTAATTGCTTCCACCAGACCGTTTACATACAGCTCCACCGAATCCTCCGAGCCCTTCCAGATCAGCTTATATCCGAAGGAGATTTTGGTTGCGCTTGTTGTAAACTCAAATGTCTTTGCGGTTGATGCCGAGCATCGGTCATACCAGAACGTAATGGGAGAGTTTTTGAAATATTCCGTCTGGCCCTCGCTGTACTGAAACGCCTGCAGATAGCCGTCCGGGGTTTCTTCAAATCGAAGCGCGCCAAAATAAATGGACTTTAACTGTTCGTCTGATAAACGCATGCGTTAATCCTCCTTGAGATGTTGTTTTTCATTATCAAAGCATTCCGTTCTTTTGGACATTTCCGCCATGAATCCATGCTTAATCAAGCTGTCTCAGGATATAGTTTTTCACCTTCTCAAGCCTGCTCTTTTTCCATTCGCCTTTCTCAGCCAATTCGGAATACGGCACGATGATGGAAAAATCCATGTGCGCGCCTTTAAAATACCCGTCGGGCTCTTCGGAGAAGAAATAGCCGTTCCACACGTCCTCAGTGGCGTTTAAAAAGCGGTCTTTCTCAAGATAAATCATCTTGCGCTTGTCTTCCTCTACAAACGCCTTTGCAGACAGGGGCGCAAGCAGCTCGTATTCATCCGCCGGAATATTTTCGAACACGTCGGGGAGGGGGCATAGGTCGATTCTTTCCTCGCCTCTTATGATCTTCGCGCCTCTGGCTTCAAAGGTCATTTCGGTCTCGGTGAAGTTAAGCTTTAAAAGCACGCCCACGTCCGTATAC
>SVGP01000044.1 GCA_015056255.1 Clostridiales bacterium
TCCGTCGACCCCTTTGAAGTTCAATATTCAAAAAAATCTTCAGCAAACCAAGCCAACAGGCGTCCAACCGCGAGGAGAAAAGGTTCAAGATGAACGAATCGGAAATTCTGATTTCCCTCTACCCGTTTATTGTCGCCGTATTATATCTTTTTACTTTTGTAACCGCGCTGTTTATCTATTTTTGCCGCGCGTTTATGCTGTATACAGGCAAGCGGAAATTGGATCTTTTCCTCTATGGGCCGATCTATACGCCGAATCAAAACGAGAAACGCATGAGGAATATTGTTCTTCATGTGTTTCTCGCGTTTTTTCTTTCGAGAATTTTCATTCTCCTGATCGGTCAGATTGGCTTTTTGATCGAGGGGAAATGGACGCACCTGTTTGATTATCGCAAATTTATATACACGCAGTGGGATGCGTCTCACTATATCGGGATTGCGGAAAACGGGTACACGAATGTGGGAGATGCGCGGCTGCACATCGTGTTTTATCCTCTTTTCCCGATGCTTGTAAGCCTTCTTAATCTGATAACCCGAGACTCTCTGATTTCTTCTGCCGTTATATCAAACGGCGCATTGATTTTAGGCGCGGTCTTTTTATATCTCGCTTCATATGATGCGTACGGCGAAAAGGCGGCGAAGGCCTCCGTCTGGCTTTTCATGTTTTCAATGGGCGCAGTGTTTTATTCCCTGCCCTATACAGAATCGCTCTTTTTCCTTTTAACGGTGTCATGCGTGTATTTCGCCCGTAAACGCCGTTTTTATCTCGCGCTTTTTCTGGGCGCTCTTTGTTCGCTTACAAGGCTTCCGGGGGCAATAACAGCGGTTCCTGTGTTTTTTGAGATGATTCGGTCGCGCCTTGGCTATATAAGGCGAATTGGAGAAAAGGAAACGCGAATCAAGCGGGCTTTTAAAGTCACATTAAAATCTTTCTTCATGTGCTTATTAATCCTCACAGGCTTTCTTGTCTATCTTTTGATCAATAAAATCGTAACAGGCGACGCGTTCAAATTTCTTGAATATCAGAAAAACCACTGGGGTCAGGAAGCGGGAAGCATTTTCAGAACGGCGGAATACACCATCCGCTATTTGATTGACCCCTTTGTGGAATGGTATCGTCTGGGCGTGTATCTTCCTCAGACGGTTGCGATTTTGCTGGTTGTGTTTATTGTGTTCTGGGTCAAAAAGGATGTGCATCCATCGGATCTTGCCTATTCGGTTGTCTATCTGTTTGTGACCTTGTCCCCCACCATGCTGATCAGCGGCCCAAGATATCTAAGCGCGATGTACTGCCTGTATCCCTTTTCCTGGGCGCTTATGAAAAAGAATCGCTTTTTCAAATATCTGATCATCGTGATATGGATTCTGTTTTTCATCTATTCAAGCTATATGTATATGGTCAGGTGGACGTATCTTTAAAGAGAAACGGTACTTTTCCGAAACTTAAAAGTCAGCGCGGGCGATCGATGGTCGCCCGCGCTGGCTATCTGGAATTCGGAGAAGAATAGAAATACTCTTTTATATCGGTATCTTTTTGGGAAGCTCGATGATGAACTTTGTAATGGCGGGCGATGAATCGACCGACATCATTCCCCCAACGGACGAAACGATGTCCGAAACAATCGAAAGGCCCATACCGCGCCCGGTTCCCTTGGTGGAATAGCCTGCAGTAAATATGCTGTCCAATACATTCTGATCGATCTGCGGGCCGTTGTTTGAAACCGTCATGCGGTAGTTTGAAGCCGTTTCTTCAAAGGAAACGCGGATGACGGGATTATTTTGCCCGATCAATGCGTCAAACGCGTTGTCAATAAGATTGCCCATCGCGCGGCAGATTTCATACGGCGCAAGCGGCAAATGTTCAAGAGATGTGGACACATTCAGCAAAAACGACACGCCTGCCTCCTCTGCATCGTTGGTTTTTGCGGCGATCAGTGCGTTAATGGAAGGATGCGCAGTTTTCAGGATTTTTCCAACCTTCGCCAAATCAGTATGAACGCGCTCGATGTACGAAATCGCTTCCTTCGGCTCGTTAAGCTCCAGGAGCGAATAAATCACCTGAAGATGATTCATGAAATCGTGGCGCTGCTTCCTCATTTCAGTGTTGAGGTATGTAAGATTGTCAATTGAATCCTCCAGCATATCCGCGTGATCATAAAGCCTTCGCGTGCGAACGGCCTCGCGGATATCCAGATATGCGCCGGTCGACGTTACAATGAGCACCGATATCAGAAGAATGCGCATGGCAATACTGCCAATCAGATTTGGCGAGAATATCAAAATCAGCGCGATAAACGCAGCGGACAGAATCTGCGCAGTGTTTACATAAATCGCCATAAAGGAGAGCTTTTTTATGTCGATGTCGTTTGAGGTCAGTCTGCGCATGCTTGCATCCCCTTACAGTACCCAATAGATAAACTTCAGTACATCCATATAGTCGTCTGCGTCAAACTCGACGGTGTAAACGCCGGTTTGCCTGCATCCGGGATACCACTTTGCGCCGGACGCTTTCATATGCTTCTTGAATTCGATTTCCACGTTGAAATGCTCGGGCATCGGAAACATGCAGCCCATTTTGTCCGCCTTCAGCGCTTTTTCTGCGTTTTCCCGGATGGCTTTTACTGCGGCGTTCGGATGAATGGACACGCTGCCTGCGCCAAAGCCTTCGCTGACCGGAACAACGGTCGTTCCGGGGCACTTTGCTTTCATCCATTCGCAAAGGCCTTTGTCGCCTGTAACCATGTATACGGGAATACCCAGATACGCAGCGGTCATGCTGTTGAGCATCAGCTCTGAGCAGATTTCGCCGTTGATTTTTACGTGCATATTCTGGGTGTTCATGGTGTGAGACAGAGGATTGGTATTCATACCGGCTGCGGAATGATAGCCCGTAAAGATAACGCCGTCAAAGGTTTCGTCAAGCCCTGCCATCATGGAGAAAGGATGTCTTCCCCATTCCCTAAAGATTTTTACATTTTCAGGCAAGAGCTCAGGATTGATGTTTCTGGCGGAATCGTGCGCATCCTTTACAAAAATCTCAGTGGCGCCGGCAGCGTTTGCGCCTTCGCAGGCTGCGGCGACTTCCTTAGACATTTGGGTGGAAAAATGCGCGTAGCCGTCCTTTCCCTTTTCGGTTTCATCCCAGTGGACGATACCGGCGGTGCCTTCCATATCGGAGGAGATAAAAATTTTCATTTTGCGCTCCTTATTCGGCTTTTTCTTCGATACTTACAAACGGAACTACATTGGTGCCGTCGTTCCAGAGGCGCTCAATGTTGTAAAACTGTCTCTCTTCTGGATGGAAAAGGTGCACAATCACGCTCGCATAGTCGAGCACGATCCATCTGGAGTCGCGAACGCCGTCGTTTCTGCGGGGATGAACGTTTTTCTCAGCAAGCTTATCGGTCACTTCTTCATACAGCGTATGAACCGCCTGTGCGCTTCGGCCGGAAGCGATGACGAAATAATCGGTAATAGAAGTCAGATGGTCTACCTTCAGAATCGTGATATTGTCGGCCTTTTTGTTATCCAGAATGTTTGCAATCGTCATTGCGAGGGTATCAGGATTGTTGATCATATGAGATCCTCCGTATCGTTTATCATTTTTACAGTAATCGGGTGCATTTTTCCGCCGCGGGATTCCACATATGCGCCGGAAAGGCTGGCGCACAATTTCATTGCGCCAAGCAAGTCTGTCTTCGAAAGCTTTCTTGCGTCATCAAGGCCGTCAAACGGCTTTCTCGTCTTTTCGATAAAGTCTGCAACAAATAT
Source organism: Clostridiales bacterium (assembly GCA_015056255.1). GTDB lineage: Bacteria > Bacillota > Clostridia > Christensenellales > Aristaeellaceae > SFHK01. The sequence goes on from SVGP01000044.1 coordinate 3,771, forward strand.
GATGGCATCGAGCTTTGTGGGATGAATGCAGCCTATGGTATGGCTTCTTATGGCGTTTAAAATCTCCTCATCCTGAATTCCGTACAGTCGCCTGGCCAATGCCGCCCCTGCCGGCGCATGCAGAATGGGTTCAGACGCGCGTTCAAAATCATCCGGTGCAAATCCTTCTTCCAAAGAAAGAGCGATCATTTTTTCCTTCTCGATGCATTTTGCGCAATCGTGAAGGAGCGCCGCGATTTCCGCTTTCGCAGCGTCCGCGCCGAAAACAAGCGCAAGCTCTTTAGCACATTCGATCACGCCCAGCGTGTGCTGATAGCGTGAGGCGGAAATGTGTGATTTCAAAAGCGCATGCATAGCGTTTATTTCCATATGAAACCACCTCCCGTCTTCGTTTCCTATTATACACGATTTTAGGTCGATTTACAATGAATAAATTCGCGTTTAAACGCCAATACTTACAAAAAATGGAAAAGCAGGCGTGATTATGGGAAAACGAATGGATATGGTTGCTTCCTTCGGTATATTCTTTATGCTTATGTTTGGAATGCTTCTTTTCACAGGAAAAGATGTGCGCATAATTTCAGTGCTTGCGGCAATTTGTGCGCTGTGCCTTAGTGTGATTATAAAAAGCATTCAAAAAAAGGCAAAAGTATTTTCATTCAGGAGAAGGCGAAACAGCGCATCCAGGCGTGTGAAGGCGCTCATTTACAAAGAAAACAAGGAAGCGCTTAATGAAGTCATTGCGATTCTTGAGAAAAAATACCCGATCCATTCAGTATCGATGGAAGGCGGGCGGATGTATTTCAAAGAAGGCGCGCTTGAGGAGCAGCTTGAAATTTGTATTATCCGAAAATACAAAGCATCGCCGGATGATATATTGGCATTCTGGCGGGAAGCAAGGAAAATCAGGCCCGTCAGGGGAATTCTGTTTCTGATTCCCGGGAAGATGGATTCGGATGTAAAACTTTTAAGGTATAAAATTGATCAGCCCAAAGTCCTCATTTTCGATTCAAACGCGCTTAAAATGCTTTACAGAAAACATGGACAGCCTGAACAAATTGAATTCAAGGAAAAACGCATATGGCCGATTCATTTTATCAAAAGCGCGATCAACAGAAAAAGAGCGCTTCGCTATCTTGCTTACGCTCTTTTACTGACCGTTTATTACCTGCTTTCGGGCAACCTTTTGTATCTTTTCATCGGCGCTTTTTTAATCTTTATCTGCCTTTTCAGCTTCTTTTCAAATACCAACAGCGACAAACTGTTTTCGTGATTACAGAAGCGCTTCAAGATCGATCTGCTTGTGCTCTCTGGATTCTCTGTAAATGACAAAGCGGTTTCCGATTACCTGTACGGGCTCCGCATGCACCTTTTCACAAAGCTCGTCGCAGGCTTCGCGCGCGGTATAGGGCGCGTTTCTTTGAACGGTAACCTTAATAAGTTCTCTGGCTTCGAGAGCGTCATAGGCCTGTTTTAAAAGGGTGGGGCCGATGCCTTCCTTTCCGATATGCAAAATGGGCTGAAGGGTCTGGCCCATGGAACGAAGGCCTGCTCGCTGTTTCGTGGTCATATCCTTATCCTCCGTAATTACTCCATAAATTCAAATTCCATATTGTCGATTCGAACGGTATCTCCCTCGCCCGCGCCGGCATTTCGAAGCGCGTCGATTACGCCCATTTTTCGAAGGGAGCGATGGAAGAATTTGAGCGAATCCTCATCGCCAAAGTTGACGGCGCGCATAAGCTCCTCAACCGCGTTTCCTGTAACCTCATATGCGTCTCCGTCGTTGTGGATGGAGAAGGTAAGTTCTTCCTTTTCGATCTCGAGCGTTTCTTCTTCAAACGGCTCAACCTCGGGCAGAGACTTGATCATCTTGACGACTGCGCGCATAAGCTCGGTAAATCCCTTGTGCGTGGCTGCGGAGACAGGGAATATCTGAATGCCTGTGCCCTCGAGCTTTTCCTTAAGACGGATCAGGTTTTCCTCCGCGCCCGGCAGATCGCTTTTGTTGGCGGCGACGATCATGGGCTTGTCCCTGAGCTTTCCGTACGCCTCAAGCTCTTTCATGATCGCGTCAAAATCTTCGTTCGGGTCGCGGCATTCGCTGCCGGAAATATCCAGAACATGCAAAAGCATGCGCGTTCTTTCGATATGTCTTAAAAAGTCAAAGCCTAATCCCACGCCTTCGCTTGCGCCTTCAACGATACCGGGAATATCGGCCATGATGAAGGAGAAGTTGTCCTGCTGGACGATGCCGAGGTTCGGCGCGAGGGTAGTAAAGTGATAGTTAGCGATTTTGGGCTTGGCGGAAGTTACAACGGAAAGAATCGTAGATTTTCCAACATTCGGGAAGCCGACCAACCCCAGATCCGCAATGGATTTAAGCTCAAGCGTTACGTTTAACTGTCTTCCCCTCTCGCCGGGCTTTGCGTAGTTGGGCGCCTGTCTTGTGGGCGTAGCAAAATGCTGGTTTCCGAATCCGCCGTTTCCGCCGCGAAGTAGGACTTTCGGAACATTGGTTTCAACAAGGTCCAAAAGCACCTTGCCCGTGTCCTGATCGCGGACAACCGTCCCTCGGGGCACTTCGATCACAACGTCCTGACCGGAAAGACCGGTTCTGCGGCTTGATGTGCCGTCCTTTCCGTTTTCGGCCTGGAAAGATCGCTTGAAGCGGAAGTCCATCAGCGTGTGAAGGCGATCAGACGCCAGAAAAACGACGTTTCCGCCGCGTCCGCCGTCGCCGCCGTCTGGGCCGCCGGCCTGTACATATTTTTCACGATGGAAGGAAACGCAGCCGTTTCCGCCGTCGCCCGCTTTGATGCGGATATTTACGGTATCAACAAAAAGAGGCATGAATATTTTCTCCTTCGTCAAAGGTTCTTTTCGCAAAGCCCATTATTCAGCGGGCATTTTTCACATTCGGGGTTTCTGGCGTGGCAGATTCTGCGTCCGTGCCAGATGAGAAGATGGTGGGTTTTACTGCGCTCGCCCTCGTTGATTACGTCGCGAAGCTGGAGTTCAACCTTGTCGGGCGTATTGGCCTTGGCAAGACCGATACGGTTTGAAACGCGGAACACATGCGTGTCGACCGGAATTTGATCGTCTCCGAACGCCGCTAAAAGGACTACGCCTGCGGTTTTCTGCCCTACACCCGGAAGCGCCATAAGCTCTTTTCTCGTATCGGGCACGCGGCCGTCATAATTATCCACGAGGATTTTGCAGGCTTCCAAAATGTGCTTGGCCTTCATCCTGTATAAGCCGCATTCGCGTATGCGCTCTTCAAGCTCGCTTTGCGTAAGCGTAAGCATTGATTTTGCATTTGGGAAATCCTGAAACAGCGTTTCTGTTACCATGTTCACGCGTTTGTCCGTGCACTGAGCGGAAAGCATGGTTGCGATCAGCGTTTCAAAGGGATTTGAAAAATGAAGCTCTGCCCTTGCTTCGGGATAGAGTTCGGACAGAGCGGAAAAGACTTTATCACATGTTTCTTTCTTCATTGGTAACTCCTTTAAGATAAACCCTGATTATTATATACAATGTTTGTGATTTCCGATACGCCTGAAGTGTAAAAATTTCTCTTTAGTTTGATAAAACGGACAGCCTTCCCCTCGCAGCATTTGGATCAACGCGGTAAAGGCCGATCATATTGGCGCTTTTTTCCATGTTTACCAGACGCTTTACGCTTTGCGCGTCCTTTATATCAAACCTGACCGAAAGCCCGCACCCGGCGGAAATCTCCCTTGGCGTTGAAACGACGCTTGATGAAATGCCGTTTCTGCGTAAAAGGTCGTTTATTTTCATCACCTGCTGGCGGGATCTGTAGGCCGCAATTCCGTATGGCTGATTCATAGCCCTTCCTCCCATCATAGTTCCCGGCTTTCGCCAGTATTCTATAGTACGCATTATGGGTAAGGAAGGTGCCTTGAGAAGATGAACCATGTGAATCAGATTTATCTGGATCATGCAGCAACAAGCGATCCAAAGCCGTTTGAGGTGATTTCTGCGGTCGTTAACGCACTGAGCGCAGAAAACGCCAACCCCGGCAGAAGCGGCTATCCAAGGGCCATTCATGCGTCCAACGTAATTTTCAATTGCAGACGCGAAATAGCGGATTTTCTGAGCGCGTCCGATCCCATGGAAATCGCATTCACCTATAACTGCACTGATGCCATTAACCTTGCAATCCGCGGCGTCTTGAAAAAGGGCGATCACGTTATCCTGTCAGCGCTTGAGCATAATTCGGTTTTGAGAGTGTTAGGTGAAATGCAACGGGCGGGCGAAATCGATATGGACATCGTTTTGCCCAAGGAAAACGGATATATTGATCCCAAGGACTATTTAAAGCGTACAAAGCCCAATACTGCGCTTTTGATTCTTACGCATGCCTCAAACGTCACAGGCGCAGTGCAGCCCGTTGAGGCAGTTGGCTGTATCGCAAAATCGCTGGGCATTCCGTATCTTATTGACGGTGCGCAGGCGCTGGGTGAAATTATGGTGGATGTCCCGAAATGTAAATGCGATCTTTACGCCTTTGCAGGTCACAAGGGGCTGCTCGGGCCGCAAGGCACGGGCGGATTGTTTATAAACAGCGGAATCATTCTAAAGCCGTTTCGTGCAGGCGGCACGGGCAGCTCTTCTGAAAGCATTTATCAGCCGTCGGAAGCGCCTGACAGGTATGAAGCGGGAACCATGAATTTTCCAGGAATCTCAGGCCTTCTGGCAGGTGTTCGATATACAAAAGCGCATTTTCGGGAAAATACGTATCATATCCGTTCGCTTACAAACGCCCTTTATGAAGGCTTGAGCGCTGTCAGTGGCGTTACTGTCTATACGCCTTCGAACGAAGCGTATCGGACAGGCGTCATAAGCTTTAATGTAAATAATTTAAGCTCGCAGGACAGCGCGGCGTGGCTTTCTGAAAGGGGATTCTGCTTAAGAAGCGGGCTTCACTGCGCGCCGTATGCGCATGCGTATTTGGGTACGCTCGAACGCGGGGCCGTCAGAGCCAGCGTCGGATACGCCAATACATTTGATGAAATTGAAAAGCTGGTTGAGCAGGTGTATTATTTATCCAAAATACAGTGAACAGCATTAAATGCGCGGGCGATTAATGATCGCTTCTACATTGAGTGTTGGTATCATAACCATCATGTAGAGGCGCACATTGCAAGCCCGCGCTTTCTTCTAATCGGTGCAATAAATGCTATTTTTCTTCTTCGATCATCTGCTTGACCAGATCGTAGGCGGCTTTCAACTGATTGTCGTTTTCCATATCAGGCGTGAAGATGGAGGGATCATAGTTCTCGGAAAGCTCGACAATGATATCAGGCTGAATGCCGACCTCGTGTATGTTGCGTCCGGAGGGCGTATAATATGCTTCAACGGTCATCTGCATGCCTGCGCCGTCCGTCGGGAAGGAGATGATCTGCTGAACGATTCCCTTTCCAAAGGTGTTGGTTCCCATGACGACGCCTACGCCGTAATCCTGAATGGCGGCTGTGAACACCTCAGAGGCGCTTGCGGTCATACCGTCGACCAGCACAACCATTGGAAGTCCATAGGCGTATTCATTCGAATAATGGCTGTCTTTATTGCCGTATCGGTCTTCCGTATACATGATCAGGCCTTCGGGTATCATTAAATCTGTGATATTCAGGCACGTATACAGTTCTCCGCCGGTATTGGAGCGAACGTCAAAGATAATACCTTTTACGCCAGCGTCGTTGAACGCGCGCAACGCTTCCTTTACGCCGCTGACAGCGTCGCCCAGGAATTCATAGAGAATAATGTAGCCAACGTCGTCAAAAACATAATGCTCTACGCGATTGACGTTGACTTGACCGCGCTTTACGATGAATACCTTTTCTTCTCCCTTTCGCATAACGGTGATTTCAACATCCGTTGCGTCAGGGCCTTTTACGAGCGCAATCGCGTCGTTCATATCTTGGGTGGTTTTCGCTGAGATGGGATGTCCGTCAACGTGGGTAATTACATCGCCCGCAAGAAGGCCGGCCGCCAGGGCTGGGCTTTCCTTAAACACTCGGTTTACGCAGAGACCGCCGTCTTTATCAGAGGAAACCAGAATGCCGATGCCGGAATATTTTCCAGAATGACTTTCAAGGCTTTCAGCCATCTCCTCAGGCGTGTAATAGAAGGTGTAGGGATCTTCGAGGCTTGCGAGCATGCCGTCGATTGCGCCCTGTATGAGCACTTCGGAATCGATGTCCTTATAGTATCCGCTCATCAGGAGCTGGTAAACTTCATCCAGACGGCTGTAGCGCTCCTGATACTTTTTGTTTCCGCCAATGGTGATTTCCGTGGCGTTTGCATCGATCCGGGTTACGGATAGGGTGATTGCAGCGGTCAACGATACCACGATCAAAAGAGAAATGATCACAGTAAAGGCTGCCAGCGCGCTTTTTGAAATAGATCTCATAACATTCTCCTTATAAAGAGATCGATCAGATGCGGGTTTTTTTATCATCGCTTGATTTTCCAAGCAGCATCATAAGCTTGAAGGTAACGGCGTCGTCAAAGGCGCGAAGGTCAAGGCCGATAATGCGCTGTACCTTGTCCAGACGATAAACCAGCGTATTTCTGTGGATGTAAAGCTGACGCGCAGTTTCGGAAAGATTCAGGCTGTTTTCGAAAAATTTTTCGATGGTGTGAATCATTTCGTCGTTAAAAAGGCGCGCGGTTTTGCGGTTAAACATCATGTGGTGGAAACCGTTTGAGGTTTCGTCGGGAATGTTGGACAGGAATCGTTCAAGCAGCATCTTTCTGAACACGAAAATATTCTGCTTTTTGTGATAGACGCGGCCGACGTTGATTGCGCTTCTGGCTTCCTCAAAGGATTCGCAAAGCTGGCTGAGCTTGGAGCGGACGTCTCCGATGCCGATAAGCGCGGTGTGGCTGGTTTCGCTCAAGAAGGTGTTCTGAAGCGCGTTTGCAAGCTGCTCCATCTCGCTGAATTCGAATCTTTCATCAATGGTCTTGATCAGCGCAATTGCGTGACGGCCAACCTCAGCAACCAGATCCTGACTGTTTTCGGCGACAACGTTTTTCAAAATAGCAATCGCAGTTTCTGCGTCAAGCTCGGAGAAATGGAAATACATGACGCATCTGTCCTGATTCATGGAAAGATTGTGTTCGGCTGCAATGGCTTCCAGCTCCGCCGATTCGACTTCGCCTCTTAAAACAAGGCGCATGGTCTGTTCAATCGACGACTGACTCATGTCGGTACGGGTCACCATGTTCACGAGCTCGGCGCACAGAATTGCGCAGGTTCTGACGTCTGCGTTGTCGCCGTACAGACAAAGGAACAAAGGCTGGTCGACGTCGGTGCCAATCAGCGTATAGCCGCCGTAAACGAGGGGCTGAGTGGGATTTTGAAGAAGCTGCTCGGGAAGCGTCAATTCCTTTCGATTGTCTTCCGGGAGAATAATCTGCCCGTTGGAATCAAGCAGCATAACCTGCATGGACATCTGAGAAAGGATTTGTGAGATTTTTGCAATGGCGCGATGATCGAGATACATATAGTATTCCCCCTATCAAGAAAGACAGTCTGAATGGTTGTTGTGCAAGCTATATAAAAAACAGGTGTTTTAGAGAATATTCGTCTCCGTCACCAATTTTCAATTAACACAAACATATTATAACCGCCCGAGCAGCAATTGGCAATATGCCGAAATGCTTCCCGGGCGGTTTTTAACTAATTAATTACGCAGTAAACGCAATCTTATCTATTTTTATCTGTCGAGAAGGGTAGTCTCGGTGTCCTTGTCGAAGAAGTGCAGGCGGCTTACGTCAAAGGCGACGGTGATGTCGTCGTTGGTGCGGCTCTTGCTGCGCGGGTCGACGCGGGCTACGATGTTGCCATCCTTGCCGGAGGTGGACAGATACAGATAGGTCTCAGAGCCCATGAGCTCGACGACTTCTACATGTACCTTGATGGCGGAAGAAGCGTTCTTCTGAACAAACTCGGGATCGTCGTTGATGTTCTCAGGACGGATGCCAAGGTATACTTCCTTGCCGATGCACTCGTCGCTCTTCAGCTTCTCAAGCTTCTCAGCGGGAACCTTAATGGAGTTCTCTCCGAATACCGCGTAAACTTCGCCGTCCTTCTTGGTGAGGCGTACGGTGAAGAAGTTCATCTGCGGGGAGCCGATGAATCCGGCAACGAACAGATTGGTGGGATAGTCGTAGAGGTTCTGGGGGGTGTCAACCTGCTGGATGAAACCGTCCTTCATAACTACGATGCGGGAACCCATGGTCATAGCTTCGGTC
>SVGP01000045.1 GCA_015056255.1 Clostridiales bacterium
CCGATGCTGTTTTCGGCGCATTGTACGCGCCCTCCGCAGGCATCATCAATCCCTGGGAATACGCGTTGGCCTTTGCGGAAACCGCCGCAAAAAACGGCTGCGAATTCCGCTTAAACTCAGGCGTAACCGGCATTCAAAAGAAAGACGACAGTTATCTTCTTCATACCGTAAAGGGCGATGTGGAAGCGAAATTCGTCGTCAACTGCGCGGGCGTTGACAGCGCGGTCATTCACGAAATGGTTGCGCCCAAGTCGTTTACCATCAAGCCCAGCCGAGGCGACTATTATCTGATGGACAAAAAAGAGGGAGATAAGGCAAAATGCGTGCTTTTCCAGTGCCCGTCGGAGGTCGGAAAGGGCGTGCTTGTTTCCCCCACCGTTCACGGAAACCTGATCGTCGGCCCGAACGCCGTATCCTGTAAGGACGCGCATCGGGTAAACACCACGATGGAAGGCCTTCAGTTTGTAAAGGAAGCCGCCACAAAATCCGTGCCCGATATCAATTACCGAAACGCCATCCGGAATTTCGCCGGTATGCGCGCAAACACCGATAAAGACGACTTTATCATCGGCATGGCTGCGCCCAATTTTCTGGATCTTGCGGGCATCAAGTCCCCTGGCCTTACCAGCGCCCCCGCCATCGGCGAAGAAGCCGTCAAAATCCTGTCTGAAAACGGCCTTACCCTGATTCCAAAGAAAAACCCCGTAACCACGCGAAAGGTCGTCCGTTTTAAGCATCTGTCCGCCGAGGAAAAGAAACAGCTTATTTCAGAAAACCCGCTTTACGGGCGCGTGATCTGCAGATGCGAAACCATCACCGAAGGCGAAATCGTTTCCGCCATCCATTCCCCCATCCCGCCCGTATCCATCGACGGCATCAAACGCCGTGCCGGAAGCGGCATGGGCCGCTGTCAGGGCGGCTTCTGCGGTCCGCGCGTGATGGAAATCCTCGCCCGTGAAACGGGACGCGATCCCCTTTCCATCGAAAAGGACAAGTCGGGCAGCTATATTCTTACAGAAGAAATCAAAAAGGAGGCGGCATTATGAAGCGCGGTCTTGTGATCATCGGCGGCGGCCCTGCGGGACTTGCGGCAGCCATCAAAGCAAGCGAAACGGGCGCAAATGATATTCTGATCATCGAACGCGACAAATCGCTTGGCGGCATATTAAATCAGTGCATTCATAACGGCTTTGGCCTTCACCGCTTCAGGGAAGAACTGAGCGGCCCGGAATACGCGGGGCGGTTTATCAGGATGCTTGAAAAAACAAACGTCACCTGCATGACGGACACCATGGTACTTGAAGTGACTCATGATAAAAAGGTTATTTGCGTAAGCGCCGAATACGGCTATTTGGAAATCGAAGCGGGCGCCATCGTTCTTGCCATGGGCTGCAGAGAGCGCACGCGCGGCGCGATCGGCATTCCCGGCGACCGGCCGTCGGGCGTATTCACAGCCGGAACCGCGCAGAGATATTTAAACCTTGAAGGCTATATGTGCGGCAAACGCGTTGTGATTCTGGGCTCGGGCGACATCGGCCTTATCATGGCCAGACGCATGTCGCTGGAAGGCGCAAAGGTGCTTGCGTGCGTTGAGGTGATGCCCTATTCGGGCGGACTTATGAGAAACATCGTACAGTGCCTTGAGGACTTTGATATCCCGCTCTATCTTTCCCACACCGTGACGGATATTGAATCCGAAAACGGCCGCGTATCGGGCGTTACGGTTTCAAAGGTCGATGAGCGCAGAAATCCCATACCGGGCACCGAAATGCATTTTGACTGCGATACCCTCCTTCTCTCCATCGGCCTCATCCCCGAAAACGAACTTACGCAGGCGGCGGGTATTGAAATCGACCCGCGCACCAGCGGCGCGATTGTGTCCGAAAACATGGAAACCTCGCTTCCCGGCGTGTTCGCCTGCGGAAACGTTGTGCATGTTCACGATCTTGTAGACTACGTGTCCATGGAAAGCGAGCGCGCGGGCGAAGCCGCGGCAAAGTATCTTCAGTCTCCGGAAGAAAAAAGCTGCGCGCTTTCACTGTCAAACGGAAGCAGCGTCACCTACACCGTGCCCCAGCGCATCAAGGACGTTTCAAAGCCTGTCGGCGTATTTTTCAGAGTCAACCGCATTTTTGAAAAAAGCGCTGTGCGCGTAACTGCAGGCGACAAAACCCTCATCACTTATCCCCGTGCCCATATGGCCCCCGGCGAGATGGAAAAGATCACTTTAACGCCTGAAATGCTCAAAAAAGCGGGCAGCGAAACCATTCTGATCAGCTGCGAGGAGGCATAAACTTATGAAAAATCTCATCTGCATCGTCTGTCCCCGCGGCTGCCGCCTGACGGTAGACGAAGAAAACGGATATATGGTTTCCGGAAATCAGTGCGCACGCGGCCAGGAATATGGCAAAAACGAAATCCAGCATCCCGTAAGAACCGTAACCACTACCATGCGCATTCAAAGCGCATCCATGAAGCTTTGCCCCGTGCGGACAGAAAAGCCTATTCCCAAGGGCATGATGTTCGACTGTATCAACGCCTTAAACGCCATCACCTTAAAAGCCCCTGTGAAAACGGGCGACATTGCCTTTGAAAACATTCTCTCAACCGGCGTAAACGTGATCGTCACAAGGGATATTCTATCATAAATGATAAAGGCGCTTGACTATAGGCGTCAATTACAGTATGCGCGGGCATTGGGTGATCGCCCCTGCATGTATTGATTGCATTATAACTATACTACAGGAGCGGTCCCTCAACGCCCGCACTGTCTTCAAGTCAGCTTTTTTCACCTTAAGACTTCCTATTTCATAGCATGTATCGGAAACCATCCGACTTTCTTTGTAAAGAGGTCTTTGAATATGAAAACGCAATCGGACTACGCAGCGCATTTGGAAGAATGTCTTCTTATGATGCTCACAAACGCGGCGTTTTATCTGGAGCTTGCCGGGAAGAACATCCATCCCTGTCTTTCCGGCATGCTTGAAAACTTTTCGCGCATTCTTGAAAAGCATACTCTTTCTGTTTCCGAAATGCTTGAAAATGCAAATGCACCGCATCTGAATCCCGCATATCTGAAGAACGCAACGGACAATCCGAAGGCTGATCTTGAAATGGCCGTTGACGATATTTACACCCTCAAAACCCGGCTTTTATACCTTTCGGCATATGCGCCGGATGCGTCGACTCGCCAGAAACTGATCAAAATCACAAGCGACGTCGCGCTGATCGCTGATTTTCTTTCATCTGTTTTTTAAAAAACAGGGCTTTGCATCAGGATTCCGGATGCGAAGCCCTATTCTTTTATACTTCGTACTTGCAATTTGGATATATTTTTGCGATAATATAGATTAGATAATTATGTATATAGGGAGATAAACGCATGCAGAAGAAAATCGCCTGCATTTTTTCACTCTTACTGATATGTTTTCTTTTTTTGATTCCATCCGCGCTTTCCGAAACACAGGACACGGCTGTCGTATCAAAGCCCCCGTCCTCCATAACCATAACGGGCGTTCCGGAAACGATTGAGCCTTCCCAGACCTTTCAGCTCTCGGCTGTCGTCGAACCCGACGACGCCAGCCAGGAAGTAATCTGGCGAAGCCTTGACACGCACCTTGCGACGGTCGATGAAAACGGTCTTGTCACCGCCAAACGCATGGGAACCGTATATATCCGCGCGCTGGCTAAGGACAACAAAAAGGTTTTTGGTCAGGTAAAGCTCGTCATCCGCTACATAAAAGCCCCTAAACATATCGATCTTGGTCAAACCGATATCGATCTTTACGTTGGAAAAACCATGCAGCTTTCGCCCACGTTTGAACCCGAAGACGCCTCAAGAATCATCCGCTACACATCCTCCGATCCAACAGTTGCCACGGTAACCACAGACGGCGTAATCACCGCCCTTCAGTACGGAGAATGCACTGTCACCGTGAAAAGCGCTGCCAATCCGGACGTGAGCGCAAAAATATCCCTTCGGGTGCTTGACGAAAGGATCCCGGACGCTATCATCGCCTATCCATCCTACCTGAATCTGGAGCCATCCAATGTGCGGGATATACAGCTGATCGTGCTTCCTGAAACGCTGAACGCCGATCTTGTGTGGTCCAGCAACAATGAAAGCGTCGTAACAGTAACGCCCGAAGGCCGCGTAACAGCCATTGACGAAGGCGAAGCCACGATCACAATCGCGTCTGCCTATGCATACGCCATGAATTATAAAATCCCCGTGCGCGTAAGATACGGAAAAGCAATCAAGGACCTTTCCGTTTCCGAAACCAAAATCACCCTTCATCGGGGTGACAAAACGCAAATTGACATCATCAAAACGCCCGAGGACGCAGGAAACGCCATTGCCTTTGAATACTCCAATCCCGGCATCTGTGAAATGGACGAAACAGGCGCAATCACCGCGCTCAGGCGCGGCGAAACCAATATCCGCATCTACGCCCATAAAAATCCCGAAATCAGCGTAAAAATCAAAGTGGTTGTCGAGGACGATCTTACACCGCTTTCCTGCGAAAGCAATCTCCCGTCGAATCTCGTGCTTGCGCCGGGCAAATCCGTCAGACCCGAGATTTCCTTCCTTCCGGAAATCGCAAGCCAGGCCTACACATGGACCTGCTCCAACCCCGAAATCGCTTATGTCGATGAAAACGGCGCAATCACAGCCATTTCGCCCGGCGTAAGCAAAATACGCGCTGTCAACAGTCACGCGGACGAAATCTATTTTGAATTCTATGTCGCCGTTGAAACGGGCGAATACGCGCTCATCATGCCCGAGAGAAGAACAGACAAATCCGAGCTTTCTGAAAACATGCAGAAGATCGAGAACATTCGCGTAAGCGCGCAGAAGATGCTTTTAAAGGAATATGAGGAAGGAACCATTCAGGAAAAGGAATACAAAAAAAGAAGCGAAGTCATCGACGAAGCGTTTGAAATGTACGCCTTTCCATGGATGACGCCCGCCGTTCAAAAATACTGGATGGACGAAAACTCCGAAGGCGGTATGAAGGACTTTAAGCCCGGCATTATGTATTACGGCCTTCCCTATATGTCCGGCGGCTCGTCTGCAAGAACATTCAATGTCGAAAAAGCCCTTGAAAACGACTGGTATCGTCCGGCGCAGGACGGCGACTATTACGTGTTCAATACCGAAATGGAGGCCTATTACGGCCCGTATGTCGGAAACGATTGTTCCAGCTTCATTTCCCTCGCCTATTTCGGAAACGCCGTTCACAACAACGAAATCATCAAAACATATACGCTTTTCTACGACGACCGTTTTTACGACATTGAAGACCCCGAAACGCTTTTGCCCGGCGACATTCTGATCCGCCACAGCATCCACGTGATCATGTTCCTCTACTGGGCGGATGAAGCTCATACGCAGGCCGTGTTCATCGAGCAGGGTGGAAGCGAAGAAGGCATCAACACCATTTCAACCTCCGTATACAGAGTTTCCGATTATCTCGAAAACTTCTATCACATCCGTTCCCCCTTCCCCCGCTAAACAAATCCACACCGGAGAGTAACCAATTATGATAGATGTAACGCTCCTCGGAACAGGCGGCATGATGCCGCTGCCCGGACGCTTTTTAACCTCCCTCTATGTCAGAACCAACGGACGCGCCGTTTTAATAGACGCTGGCGAAGGTACCCAAACTGCCATCCGCACGGCCTCCCTGCGCTTTAAGTGCATAGATGCCATCTTGATCACCCATTATCACGCCGACCACGTAAGCGGCCTTCCCGGTCTTTTTCTGACCATTGGAAACGAGGGAAGAACCGAGCCCATCCACCTTTACGGCCCATCTGGCCTGGCGCGCGTGATCAGCGCTTTTCTGACCATTATAGGCGAGCTTCCCTACGATCTCATTTTCCATGAACTGCCGGGTGAAGAAACGCGGTTTGAGTGCGCAAATCTTTCCGTTACCGCCGTCCCTGCCGATCACGGCATGCCCTGCTTTTTCTATCATCTCTCCCTCTCCCGCCCCGGGAAGTTCGACCCAGCGCGCGCCAGGCAAAACGGCGTTCCCCTGCCGCTTTGGGCGCAGCTTCAAAAGGGCGAAGCCGTCGGCGGCTTTTCGCCAAGCGACGTTTTAGGCCCTGCCAGACGCGGCTTATCCCTCCTCTATGCCACCGATACGCGTCCTGTTGACCGGATCGCCCTTTACGGAAAGGAAGCGGATCTGATGATTCTTGAGGGCATGTTCGGCGAAGAGGAAAAGAAAGCCCGCGCCATCGAAACCCACCACATGACCATGCAGGAAGCGGCACGCCTTGCAGAGCATGCAGGCGCAAAGGAATTGTGGCTCACCCACTACAGCCCCGCAACGCCTCATCCGGAGGAATTTGAAGAAACCATCAAAGCCGTTTTCGAAAACACGGTTGTAAGCGTTGACGGACAGACAAAGACGCTTCAATTCGATTCGTAGCTTAGATATTCCAATTGAAAAAGGCCTATGCAAAACGCATAAGCCTTTTTGTTTGTTCTCTTACAGCACTTTTCTTAAAAAGTCCTGCGCACGGGGAGATTTCGGATTTCCGAAAACCTCTGTGGGCGTTCCCTCTTCCATGATGATGCCTTCATCCATGAAAAGGACGCGGTCGCCGACTTCGCGCGCAAAGCCCATTTCGTGGGTGACGACAACCATCGTCATACCGCTGACCGCCAGCTGCTTCATAACGTCCAGCACCTCGCCGACCATTTCGGGGTCGAGGGCCGAGGTGGGCTCATCAAAGAGCATCACTTCGGGGTCCATCGCAAGCGCGCGGACGATTGCGATTCTCTGCTGCTGACCGCCGGAAAGCTGTCTGGGATAGGCGTCAGCCTTATCCACCAGGTTGACCCTTTCAAGCAGCGCCATGGCCTTGTCCTTGGCCTCGGGCTTGGTCAGAATCTTGTGGTGAACGGGCGCAAGCATGATGTTTTCAAGCACGGTTTTGTGCGGAAAAAGATTGAACTGCTGAAAAACCATGCCCATTCTGCGGCGCACGCGGTTGATGTTGCATTTGGGGCTTGTAATTTCGATGCCGTCCATCGTGATTTTACCTTTGGTGGGCGTTTCAAGAAGGTTGAGGCACCGTAAGAACGTGGACTTACCGGAGCCGGACGGGCCGATTACGACAACCTTCTCGCCCTTTTTGATATGCTGATCCACGCCCTTTAAAACCTCGAGCGAGCCGAACGATTTATGAAGATTCTCAACGAATATCACCCTGACGCAGCCTCCTTTCCACACGGTTGAATACGCGCGTAAGCGCGCTTACGATGATCAGGTACACAGCCGCAACCGTCAGAAGCGGGAAAAACGCGGAGTACGTTCTGCTTCTGATGAAGTCGCCGGCCTTGGTCAGATCCATAAGGCCGATAAAGCCGACAACGGACGTTTCCTTAAGGAGCATGATAATTTCATTGAAAAGAGACGGAATAATGATCTTGATGGTCTGCGGAAGCACAATCAGCATCATTGTCGCGCTTGCTGAAAGACCCAAAGAGCGTCCGGCTTCCGTCTGCCCCTTGTCAACCGCCAGAATACCGCCGCGAACCATTTCGGATACATAGGCTGCGCTGTTTAAGCCAAAGGTGATGATTGCAACCGTGATTTTCGAAATGTCAGGCGACGTCAGAATGACGTAATACATGATCATCAGCTGAACGACGACCGGCGTTCCGCGAATAACGTCGACATAAATGGACGAAATGCTCTGAAGGAATTTCCATTTGCCAATTTTGGCATTGGAAAGGCGCATCAGCGCAACCACACAGCCCAGAATAACGCCCACTACCGCAGAAGAAACCGCAATCAGAACAGTTCTTCCAAGGCCGACAAAAATCATCTGATAACGATTTTCATCAATCAGATTCATTCTGAACTGACGCCAAACGCCATATCCCGCTTTGCGGATACTTCTCCACGCTCTGTAAAACCAGTTCGTTTCAAAGTATTTTTCCCACGCATCGTCAATAAAGCCGTTTACATATACCTTTTCATAGGCTCTGTCAAATGCGGAGATGATCTTGGCGGCGTCCTTCGTACCGATCAGATAGCATTCGCCAGAAAGATTTATCTTGCTTCCATCTTTAAGCGTTTTTTCGCCGTTCTGATTTAAATAGGCGCAGGTTCTGAAATATTCCGCCCCGCCTTCAAGGGTGAATACCTCGTCTGTCGTTTCTGCTTTTTCTTCGGTTTCGCCTTCACGTGAATTGCTTTCCTCGGCAAGCTTAAGTTCATTTCCGCTGGCTACTTCAACAACGCGCGAAAGCTTGTCCTCTTCCATCGCATAGCCCATGAGCAGCGTAACTTCGCCCGCGTCGAGCTTTAAAACCGCTTCCTCAGGCGCAACCTCGGCAAAGGAATAGTTGCGGTAGTTGGC
Source organism: Clostridiales bacterium (assembly GCA_015056255.1). Classification (GTDB taxonomy): domain Bacteria; phylum Bacillota; class Clostridia; order Christensenellales; family Aristaeellaceae; genus SFHK01. The sequence continues at coordinate 8,383 of SVGP01000045.1, forward strand.
CTTTAAAAAGATTTCCTTTACGATGTCAAAATCAATTCCGCTTTCAGGCTCATCAAAGGAAAGCGCAAGCCCGCTTTTTACATAGCCAACGACAATCTCCTGCGCGCCGCCAGTCATCTGCGCAAGCTGGGCAGCTTTCGAACCCTGCGTGGATTCAGACTGTTTTTTGCCGAGCAGCGCATCCAGGCCGCTCATATCCAACGGCGAGGCAGCCATTGCGCAAGGCATAAGCGCGATCATAAGTGCAAGACAAATGATAAGCGCCTTCGACCACTTTTTCAATTTCATACCCCTCTCAAAAGGTTTATAAACACCCAATTAGCCGCCGACCGCAATGAATGCGGACGGCGGCCAACCGTATTTGCGCTACTGTATGATATGATTTATTCAGCGAACCACATCTCGTACAGCGCATCGTAGTAGCCGGCTTCCATGATGCCCAGAAGCGCAGCGTCGACTTCAGCGATCAGCTCTTCGCTTTCAAGGGCGGCGGCGATGCCGTACATTTCCTCGGATACGTTTTCGTCGAGGATCTTGAGCTCTTCATAGGGGGCGGCGTAAACCTTGGCGGGTTCAGCGTCGGTAACAACAGCGTCGAGACGGCCGGCAACCAGGTCGATGACCGCGTCAAGGGCCTTGTTGTATCTTTCAACGGTGGCTTCGGGAAGATTCTCGGTTACGTAAAGGTCGCCGGTGGTGCCCATCTGAACGCCGATTTTAAGGCCGTTGAGCTCGGAGAAAGTGGTAACGGCGCTTTCAGCATTTACGATGATCTTCTGGGAAGCGTTGAAATAAGGAACGGAGAACAGCGCGTTTTCAAGGCGCTCTTCGGTGATGGTCATAGCGGCGATGGCCAGATCGATTCTGCCGGACTCAAGGGCGGGCAGGAGGGCGTCAAAGTCGATGGAGATGATTTCGTAGTCATAGCCTAAAACGGTCATGATCATTTCCATGAGGTCGGCGTCGAAGCCGTCGATTTCGCCTTCTTCGTTGAAGTACTCAAAGGGCGCAAACTCAGCGTTGGTGCCGATGACGATCTTCTTGGCTTCCTCGGCTTCTTCCTCACCGAACCACATCTGATAAAGCGCGTCATAATAGCCCGCTTCGATGATGGCAGCAAGAGCTGTATCAACTTCAGCAATCAGCGCTTCGTTTCCAAGCGCGGCGGCGATTCCGTACATTTCCTCAGATACGTTTTCTTCAAGGATCTTAAGCTCTGCATAGGGAGCAGCGTAAACCTTGGCGGGCTCAGCATCGGTGACAACCGCGTCGAGGCGGCCGGCAACTAAGTCGATTACCGCGTCAAGCGCCTTGTTGTATCTTTCAACCTGAGTTTCGGGGAGATTCTCGGTCACGTAAAGGTCGCCGGTGGTGCCCATCTGAACGCCGATTTTGAGGCCATTGAGCTCGGAGAAGGTGGTTACCGCGCTGTCAACGCCAACGATGATCTTCTGGGAAGCGTTGAAGTAAGGCGCGGAGAAAAGCGCGTTTTCGAGTCTCTCCTCGGTAATGGTCATGGCGGCGATGGAAAGATCGATTCTGCCGGACTCGAGGGCGGGCAGAAGAGCGTCGAAGTCGATGGAGATGATTTCATAATCATAACCCAGTACGGTCATGATCATTTCCATAAGGTCTGCGTCGAAGCCGTCGATCTCGCCGTCTTCGTTAAAGTACTCGAAGGGAGCGAATTCAGCGTTGGTTCCAATAACAATCTTATTGGCGGCTTCTTCCGCAACCTCTGCGAAAGAGACGCATCCGAGCGCCATAATAAGCGCTACGAGTATGGCAAATAACTTTTTCATAAATGGTTCCTCCTAAAAAAGAATGCTGAAAGTATAAACCCGTTTACGCCATTTGTCAATACCAAAATTTATTTTTATGCGTTAAATCCATGTTTTGTTGCATATTTCTCGCATATATACCGAACAATATGCAATTTCAATGCATATATGCAGAAATTCTGTATGTTTTGCCGTTTGTATATGTAATTTTCTTTGTTAATCTTTTGTAATTCCTATTGCAAAATGATCCAAGTTGTAGTAATATATATCTCGCGCCGAACAAAAAGGCACGCTGATGTAGCTCAGTCGGTAGAGCGCATCCTTGGTAAGGATGAGGTCACCGGTTCAAATCCGGTCATCAGCTCTGAAGGACTTGCAGAATTGCAAGTCTTTTTCTTTTATCTCCCCTCTTTCTGACAAATTAAACGCCGCAAGGATTCATTTTGTTGACCTCGCGGCGTTTTTTTGCGTATTTGTCAGAAATGTTGTCAGTTTTTTCTTATCAGACTATTGAAAAAAGCCTGTTGACAACTGACTTTTTCGCCTGTCTTCCCTGTCATTTCGGTTGTCAGTTTTTAATCCATATGCCACTGCAATTGGCATAGCAGTGTTCAATCGCGTAAGACGTTTTTCACATAGTGTTTCAAGGTCATTGCCGCCGTTGTATGTCCTGCCGCAAGTTGTGTTTGCTTTATATCTTTCGTACTTTATCATCAATCGCTTCTGAATTAAAACTGTTTCGCGCGATTGTTTCAGGATACCACATATATGGCGTTGTCAATTTCTTTTCCTGCGAAAGCCGCTCGCAGCCGTTTCTGGTGTCAATCAAATAAAGTGCCTTGCGCGGACTGGATGCCAACGGCGCAATACGGTTAATTGCGCAGGTCGTTTTGCCGCTGCCACAGGGCACGCAAACGATATTCATAACGTCGTTTTCAAATTGTCCTACATCAAGTAGGTCGGATAGAAATGCTTCTCCTTCCATCCTCATCACATCCTTTTTATTATAGTAAGCAGGAAGGGCCTTCCTCCCTCGCTTCTGGAATAATTATACTACAATCTGAATTCCGAGTCAAAAGGTTGGAATTATCAAGCATTCAGCTTTCTGAAATTGCGAACCCCTCACTTTTGTGAGGGGTTCGGCTTCTTTGTGTGATTTGCTCTGCCCCGGGCAAGTAGAGAGAGCGTAGTCCCCGCGCTCCTGAAACTGTGCCCCGAGGTCATCCATCATCAGGATTTTTCTTCCATTCTTCTTCGGACATTCCTGCTACTTCACGAAGCAGACGGTTCAGCAAGCCATTCACAGATTCTCCTTGAACTTTCGCACATTCCTCTATGGTTTCTTTTCTGCCCTTTGGAACCCGAACAAGAAAACTATCATAGTTATTCTTCACATACTTATCAACAGCCTTCATTCCTGCCTTCGTATATGCCACACGCACACCTCCTCTATTATACTCATTATATCACACATATTCTATTGATAACAATATACACATTATACAATATTGATATCAATATCTTGTCATATTTGCCTATTGCTATATTGATATCAATATGTTATAATGTATCTACAAGGTCAAGGGAAACACCCGCGACCCCAACATACAAAGGAGGAACACAAAATGTCTGCTACTGAAATCCAGAGCAAAGCCCGCGAACTGAAGGAGCTTAAAACAATGAAGGAGGAATTGGAAGCCGAAATCGCCGCCATTGAAGACGCACTCAAATCCGCAATGGGCGACCGCGAAGAACTTCTCTTGGGCGAATACAAACTCACCTACCAGACCGTCAGCACCTCGCGTTTTGACAGTTCTCTTTTCAAAAAGGAACACGCCGACCTCGCGGCGG
>SVGP01000018.1 GCA_015056255.1 Clostridiales bacterium
CTTTCTTCCCATGCCATACCCTTGGTTCCTTTCTCTTTTGGTTTGGCTTGAGTATATCAAAACTGTAAACCATGTCCTTGCACAATCTGTAAACTATGTTACTACACTATACAGCTTGCTCCCGCCGGTTTCGCGGCTGAATCTGTCGGCAGATGCAAAAATCAGAGAGAATTTGGGGTTTTACGCATCCCTCTCCGTTTCCATGGAGCTTTATCGGGCGGCGGGAGCAAGCCCCCGCCCTACAATGGATGCGGTTGCCTTTTGGCTGAGCGCTTTCTTCGGGTTCTTCCTTCCTCCGGGAGGGAGGAAGAAGTGCCGATTCGGCCTGCGCTCAATCTTCCTTCTTCGGCTTGTTTTCGCGTCTTCTCACTTCGCCGCTGCCTTTTCCGCTGGGGCGGTTGTCGAAGCGCTTGCGGTAGGGCTTATCAAAGGGCTTGTCGTCAAAATTCCTCTGATCCCTCGGGCCTTTCCATTTGCCGGTGTAGGCGGGAGTCTGACCGTTCATGGCCTCTCTGCCCTTGCGGGGACGGGAAGATTCCTGATTTTCGGCGTCTTTCCTAAACTCCCTGCGGCCTTCCGCATTTTCGTTTCTTCTTTCGAAGCGGTTTTCAAAGCGGTCGCGCTTTTCGAATTTTCCGTCTCTGCGGCCTTTTTCAAAGCGGTCTCCCTCGCGGCGGGCGGGGAAACGGCCTGCCGGACGGCTGTCGCGGTTGAAAGCGGGGCGCTGGGGGACGGGCTTGGGCTGGGGCTTGGGCGGCTCGGGGATGCGGATGTCGAGGGCGGGGTTGATCTTTTCGCCCACAGCTTCCTCGAGCATGGTAATGAGCGCCGCAACGGCCTTGTCCGGCTCCATGATTTCGATCAGCTTTTTCGCGGTTTCAAGGGTGGTTTCGGCGATTTCGCCCGCGCCCTTTTCCTGTGCGCGCTCGATTAAACGCTCCTCCTCGGCCTTTTTGATGTCCTCGCCCGACGGCGGCTGCTCGCAGAGGATGGTGGCCTTGGTGATTTTTCTGTATTCCCACATGCGAGCGGTTTCGCGGCCCACGACGAAGGTATAGGCGCGGCCTTCGCGGCCGGCGCGGCCCGTTCTGCCCACGCGGTGCACGTAGTATTCAACGTCCAAGGGGATATCGTAATTGAAAACGGCTTCGACATTGTCGATATCAAGGCCGCGCGCGGCGACGTCGGTAGCGACGAGAATGGACACCATGCCGTTTTTAAAGCGGGCCATGATCGCGTCGCGCTCGATCTGGCGCATGTCGCCGTGAAGACCGGCGGCGGAAAATCCGCGCGACTGAAGGGACGTGACCACTTCTTCAACGCCCAGCTTCGTGTTCATGAAAACAAGGGCGCGGGTAATGCCGTCGCGAACGAGAATGCGGCTCAAAAGCTCCGGCTTATGGAACGAGCGCACGGGAATATAGCTCTGGCGCACTTTTTCGACGGTCAGGTTTTTGCTTTCCACGCGCAAAAATTCCGGCTCTTTCAGATATTTTTTCGAAAGCGCCATGATGGGCAGCGGCATGGTGGCGGAGAAAAGCGCGGTCTGGCGGTTTTCGTTGGCCTTGGACAAAATGGCCTCGATGTCGTCGCGAAAACCCATGTCGAGCATCTCGTCGGCTTCGTCAAGGACGGCCAGTTTGACGTTTGAAAGATCCAGCGTGCCTCTGTTCATATGGTCCATGATTCTACCCGGTGTTCCGACAACAATCTGAACGCCCATGGAAAGCGCGCGAAGCTGGCGCTCGATGGGCTGGCCGCCGTAAACGGCGAGCGCGCGCAGATACGGGCGGTATTTTGCAATTTTCTGGATTTCGCCCGCCGTCTGAACGGCAAGCTCGCGCGTGGGGCAGACGACGATCGCCTGAACGGAGCGGTCGGCGGCGTCCACTTTTTCAACCATGGGAATGCCGAAGGCCGCGGTTTTGCCCGTTCCGGTCTGCGCCTGACCGATCACGTCTTTTCCCTCGAGCATAGGGGGGATGGCCAGGGCCTGAATGGGCGTGGGAGAAGCAAAGCCCATGTCGCTTACGGCGTTTAAAATATCGCTTGATACGTTAAAATCAAAGTTTTCCAAATTCCATTCGTCTCCAATTTAAGATTTCCTATAGATTAGCACAAAACTATGCCCTTCGGCATCATAACGGCATGAAAATTGAGTGAATTCTTTATTCAAAGAGGCCGCCGGAGAGATAACGCGTGCCGCTGTCGGGCAAAACGCACACAACCGGAAGGCCATCGTTTCTTTCTTTTGCAATGCGGCTTGCCGCAAAAAACGCCGCGCCCGAAGTGATGCCCGCCAAAATGCCCTCGGATTTGGCGAGAACGCGCATGGTTTCAAACGCATCCTCGTCCTTTACGGGCAAAATGCGGTCGATGAGCGCTTGATCCAGAATCTCCGGCACAAAGTTTGCGCCGATACCCTGAAGGCCGTGGGGGCCGGATACGCCCTTGGTTAAAAGCGGTGATGAAAAGGGTTCAACGCCGATAATCTCTATGTCGGGATTTTTTTCTTTCAGATATCTTGCGCATCCCGTGATCGTTCCGCCGGTTCCGATACCGCACACGAGCGCGCCGATTCTGCCTTCAAAATCGCGATAGATTTCGGGCCCTGTGGTTTCGTAGTGCGCAAGCGCGTTTGCGGGGTTTTCAAACTGGCCTGCAATGATTGCGCCGGGCGTACTTTCCTTAATTTCATTGGCTTTGTCGATTGCGCCCTTCATACCGAGCCTGCCTTCGGTCAGGACGACGTTTGCACCGTAGGCGGCGATCAGCTGAATACGCTCCCTGCTCATGGTGTCCGGCATGACGACGACGACCTTGTAGCCCTTGATCGCGCCGATGGCGGCAAGGCCGATTCCGGTGTTGCCGCTTGTGGGCTCGATGATCGTGCCGCCGGGGGGGAGAAGGCTGCGCGCTTCGTAGTCCTGTATCATGGAAAGAGCCGCTCGATCCTTTGCGCTTAAGGTGGGATTCATCATTTCAAGCTTTGCATAGAGCGTATCGGGCGCGCCTAAGATTTTTGCGGCGCGGGAAGCATGTAAAACGGGCGTATTTCCGATCAGCTTCTGGGCGGATGAAACGATGGACATGAAAAATCCCTCCTTAAAAACTTTCCTTTATAACGCATTTAGGGATCGCGGATAATCCACGATCCCTTTATATGCGGCACAAACAGCCTGATTACGCCTGAGCCTGCTTCGCGAGACGCTTAGCAAGACGAGCCTTTTTGCGGTTAGCAGCGTTCTTATGAATAACGCCCTTAGAGGCAGCCTTATCCACCGCGCCCTGCGTCGCGCTCAGAACGGCAGCATCGCAAGTGCCCGCGGCGATAGCGTTTTCAAACTTTTTGATGCTGGTCCTCATGGCGGACTTGATCATACGGTTGCGCAGATTCTTCTTCTCAGAAACCTTTACGCGCTTAATGGCGGACTTGATATTCGGCAAAGTGTTCACCCCCTGTGTCAAAATCAGCATCAATTATTATACACCCAGTGTCAAGCTTTTGCAATGCTAAAAGGGGTGCATTGAGGGTTAATTTCTTGCTTTTTTCGAAAAGAATGCGTAATAATTGATGACAAATGCAAATAATCCTTAAAACACGCGCAAAAAGAGGGTTGTTTTGAGCGCGTTTTGAGACTTTGCTCAGGTATTATACCATATAAAAACAAAAATGTACAGACCAGTGACAACCAATATTTCTTCTTAAGAACAGCCTGGTTCCCTGCGCGTTTGTATTGCTTTTTTTTATGTTTTGGTGTAATATGAAAACTGGTGATGTATAATGAAGAAAATCCGTTTAATCGCCGTCGATATGGACGGCACACTCTTAAATCACGAAGGAAAACTGACCGAGCGCACCATCAAGGCTGCGAAAGCCGCGATGGAAAAGGGCGCAAAATTCGTCTTATCCTCGGGCCGCATGCCGGGCGCGCTTCGTGCGTTTGCCAAAGAAATCGGCGTAAACGCCCCCTGCGTATGCTTTAACGGCGGCGCGGCGGTGGACGTATTTACGGACGAGATATTTTATCAGACGCCTGTTCCGATTGAACTGGCCAAAGACATAGCCAAGACCGCAGAAAGCATGGGCCTTTACATCCATGCATTCATAAACGGCGGCTACATTGCTCCCGTTTACAACGAAAAAACCGCGCAGTATGAAAAGCTGACCACCGTCAAAGCTACGGTCGTAAACGGAAAGGTTTCTGAAAATATGACCGAAGCGCCGATGAAGGTTCTGGTTCTGGATACGCCCGAGGGCGTTGAGAAGGTGCTTCCCATCCTTCAGGAGAAATTCAATGGCCGCGCGTCCATTATGAGAAGCCAGAAGCACCTGATCGAATGCGTGGACAAAAATACGTCCAAGGCCGGCGCGCTTGAGCACTTAATCGGCGTACTGGGCATCGACAGGGAAGAAACCCTCGCCTTCGGCGACGGGCAGAACGACCTTGAAATGCTCAAGTGGGCAAACGAAAGCTACGTCATGGACAATGCGTCGGACGCGGTCAAAAACGCATGCGAACGGTTTAAAATCGCGCCCTCCAACCGGGAAGACGGCGTTGCGCAGGTCATTGAACAGCTGATCAAAGAAGGCAGAATCGGAGAATAAACTATGATTTCCGAAAAGAAACTCATAAAAGCGATGAATTTTGAGGTCATCGTGCCCTCGGCGGACGGGACGCTTCCCATCAGCGAGGCGGACGTAAACCGCCCGGGTCTTCAGCTGACCGGATTTTGGGACTATTTCGCCTTTGAGCGTCCCCAGCTTTTCGGAAAGGTCGAAATGGCGTATCTGGAAACGTTGGATGAGGAAACGCTCAGGGCGCGCCTTAACACCTATTTCGGCTTCAAGCTGCCCTGTATCATCGTCTGCCGTTCGATGGAGATTCCAAAGGCCATGCTGGAATGCGCGCGCATCCGTCATATTCCGATTTACCGCACGAAGGAAAACACGGTAAAGCTGGAAATGATGTTAATCAACTACTTAAACAGCGAGCTTGCGCCCCACAAAACCATGCACGGCGTGCTGGTGGACGTGTACGGCGTAGGGCTTCTGATCACGGGCAACAGCGGCGTCGGCAAAAGCGAAGCGGCGCTGGAGCTTGTAAAACGCGGACACAGACTGGTCGCGGACGACGCGGTCGACATCTGCCGCGTAAACGATACGCGTCTGGTCGGCCGCGCGCCCGAGCGCACGAGGCATTTTATGGAAATTCGCGGCGTCGGCATTATTGACGTATACACGATGTACGGTGTAGCTTCCGTTATCCGCGAAAAGTCCATCGACATGGAAGTTCACATGGAACTTTGGCAGGAGGGCCGAAATTACGAGCGGCTGGGCCTTGACGACTCAACGGCTACAATTCTCGGCGTCAAAATTCCCTCTCTCCTTCTGCCCATTCATCCGGGACGAAACATCGCAATCGTACTCGAGGTCGCAGCGAGAAACCTGCGCCTTAAGCAGATGGGCTATTCTGCGGCGGAGGAGCTTGTGCGCCGCCAGATGGCCGCGTTCAATACGAATTCAAACTCATATGAGGAGGAAAAATAAATGGTATACATCGGCATCGATCTGGGCGGAACCAGCGTAAAAGTAGGTCTGGTAGACGAAAGCGGCAAGATTCTGATCAAGGAATCCTGCCCCACATTAGTTGAGCGCGGCGCGGAGCCCGTCATCAACGACATGGCAAATTTGTCCCTTAAGGTCGTCGAAAAGGCCGGATATACGCTTGACGACGTAAAGGCCATCGGCATCGGCCTTCCCGGCATTCAGGATCCCAGAACCGGCAGAGTGCCTTTCTGCACAAACCTTCACTGGTTCGACGTGGACGTCGTCGGCATTATGAAAAAGACCATCGACAAGCCCATCTTTATCGGAAACGACGCAACGGTCGCAGGCCTTGCCGAATCCGTCGCGGGCGTAAGCGCGGGTGTGTCCCATAGCGTATTTTTAACCCTCGGAACCGGCGTCGGCGGCGGCGTTGTCATTGACGGCAAGGTTTGGTCCGGCGTAAACGGCGTAGGCAGCGAGATCGGCCATATGATTACCGTGCTTGACGGCGAAGAATGCACCTGCGGAAACAAGGGCTGCTGGGAGCGCTACGCAAGCGCCACCGCCATCATCAGAATGGGAAAAGCTGCGGCAAAGGATCACCCCGAATGCGCTATCTATAAGGAAGTAAACGGCGATCTTGATGCAGTTACTGCCAAAACCGTTATCGACGCAGCCAAGGCGGGCGACGAAGTTGCAGTCAAGGTGTTTGACAACTACGTCTACCACCTCTGCGCAGGCCTTGTAAACATCATCAACTTCATGGACCCCGAGGTCATCGTATTGGGCGGCGGCGTTTCCCACGCCGGAACCTTCCTCCTGGACGCTATCCGCGCCAAGCTCCCCTCCATGATCTTCTATAAGACCATGCCCTACGCCAGAATCGAGTTGGCAGTCCTCGGAAACGACGCCGGCATCATCGGAGCCGCGATGCTCGGAAAATAAACCGCTTCTCATACACAAGCGCGTCACCCCTCTTGGCTCTCCCTTTGGGAGCGCTGTCACCGAAGGTGACTGAGAGGGCGATGCGGTCTTTCCCCATACCAATGCACATAAAACAGCTGCACGGACAGGAAATTTGTTTTCTGTCCGTGCAGCTGTTTTCTTAAGCCGAAAGGCTTTTTTATAATGTGGTTCTGCCCTGAAACGCCCTTAAAAGCGTCACTTCGTCGGTGTATTCCAGCTCGCCCCCCACCGGAACGCCGTGGGCGATTCTTGTAACCTTAACGCCCATGGGTTTTATGAGGCGGGAAATGTAAGCCGCGGTGGCCTCGCCCTCAACGTCCGGATTTGTGGCCAGAACAACCTCCGTGATTTCGCCGGATGCCAGGCGCGACATGAGCTCGCGGATTCTAATATCATCCGGGCCTACGCCGTCCATGGGCGAGATTACGCCGCCCAGCACGTGATACAGGCCGTCGAATTCGCGCATTCTTTCAAGCGCGTTTACGTCTCTCGCGTCGCGCACCACGCACACAATGTCGTGCCTGCGCTTGGGGTCGGCGCAGATGGCGCAGGGATCCACGTCTGTGAAATTTCCGCAGACGGGGCAATAATGAACCTTTTTTTTGCCGTTGAAAATGCTGACCGCAAGCTCCCTCACCTCGTCCTCCGGCATGGAGACGATGTGAAACGCCAGCCGCTGGGCGGTTTTTTTGCCTACGCCCGGCAGGCGCGAAAGCTGATTGGTCAGATGCTGAATTGCTTCAACGCCTGCCATTTTTGCTTACTTCCTTTTGTTTAGAACAGGCCGGGAATGCCGAGGCCGCCGGTCAGTTTACCCATTTCGCGCTCAACGGTTTCATCCGCCTGGCGAATTGCCTCGTTTACAGCTGCGACGATCATATCCTGAAGAAGCTCAACATCCTCGGGGTCTACGGCTTCGGGCTTGATTTCGAGAGCGACCAGCTGCTTTTTGCCGGTGACCTTCGCCGTAACCATGCCGCCGCCCGCGCTGGCTTCAAACTCGCGCGCTTCCAGCTCCGCCTGCTTTTCAGTCATCTGCTGCTGAAGCTTCTGCGCCTGACGCGCCAGCTGCTGCATATTTCCGCCCATACCCATTCCGGGGAATCCGCCGTGCTTTGCCATAAAAATAAACCTCCAAATACTATCAAATTGCATCTATTATACACGATTCACGTGAAAACGTAAAGGGAAAACCACGTTACACAATCAAAAAAACAAACGCCAAGGCCTGCAAAACCAGAAAGATCGGAACAGAGACAGTAAATTTCGCCTTCAGCGTCTTGTGCCTGAGCGTGAACATCGCAGCCATCGCCCCCGGCGCACCCATGAAAAGCGATAAAAGAAGAAGCGTCTTTTCTTTAACGCGCCACTTGCCGCGCTTAGCCCGAAGCTTGTCGCAAGCATAAACAACAAAAGTGACAGTGCTCATGATTGTCCAGACGATTAAAAATGCGTACTGCATATAAAGCCCTCCTTGGGTAAACATTTCTGATTAAATAGCGTGCCCCTTAAGAAAATGACTCGGCAAATGTTGCGCTTGCCGGTTGTTGTCGAATTGCGCACTACTGCATTTTCCTTCCTCCGAGACGGAAGAAAAACGCATGCATCTATTACAGGATTTTCTGAAAAGATACATCCGACATCGGCATTTATTTGTAAACCAAGTGCTCGAAAAAACATCTCATTTCTCAAACTTTTGCGCCCGCGGGCTCCCTCAGACGGCTTCGCCGCCAGCTCCCTCCCGGAGGGAGCCTTTTGGGTATGTGCATTGGCGAAGTTTTTTGCTGAATCAGGCGACGGTTCCCGGATTCATGCAGCAATGTGATAGACAATTTGGGCGGATCATGATATATTTATGGTGTAAAATAAGCCGGATTCATCAACAATCCCTACAGGGCGGATCGCAGATTTTGGAGAGAATGATGGTAAAGTGGAAATCTAAGGAACCATTCTCTTGATTTCACGTGATTTTCAGATAACACTCACAGGAGGATCGCATGCATATTATTGATATTGATTTCTTTAGCGATATGTCGCCATACGCAAGATTTTGGTCAACCCAGATGGGACATCGACCGCATCTCTTGGAATGTGTTCAGTGTCCTGAGTGCAAGAAAGATCTTCGCAGAACATATTTAGATTATGAAAAATATGTTTTGAGCGAAGGAATTCTTCCGGATGTGATTTATGGAGGTTTCAGTGTAAATGAAAAGTTTCGAAATGCCTGGGTCAAATCCGGCCTCAAAGGGATTGCTGATTTTTTACCGTTATCGTTATATCAGCGAAGGAATAAGCGATATGTGAAAGTAAAACAGCCATATTATCAGGTTGTTGTAAATGTTCCGCATTTAAAAGTGGACCTTCGGAAAAGCGGTTTGATTAATGACGATATGATAGTAGCACGTAACGGAGATAAAGTGGTATTACCGGAGGGGACGCGCAGCTGGATCTATTGGGAATGCCCTGTATGCGGATATGTGGAACGGACATTTTCTCCATATAATCATAAATCATTTTGGGTACAGTGGCGTTTTCCTGAAAACTTGAAGTACGACGGAACCACTGACGATGACATTTTTACTTTTACCAATGCATTCAACGGAATAAAGTGCGGAATGAGCGGCAATCGGTATTACTTTGTTTCTGATCAGTTTATTGAGTTTATCAAAGAGAATCAATTGACGAATATGTATGCGTTTACGCCCGAAGAATTCCGAACGATCTATGTAAATAATCCGACGAAAAGATATACTCCGATTTATACGGATCCTACCATCGCCGGAATGGATCATTGATTTTAACATTTAACGGCAGCTCCCGCAGCCCACGCGCTGCGGGTTTTTTTCTGTCCTCCGACCGTCGATTTCGTCCTTCCCTCTGGCGGCATGGTAGACGGAATGGGCGGGATATGGTATATTTATGGTGCAACAAATACGTCAATTTTTACCGCTTGAATCATGGATCAGTGAACTGTCCTCTGATTCACAATTAATAATATATCACAAGAACCGTCCCCTTGATATATGAAGCTATGAAATATCGCAAAGTATCTTTTGGTGTTACCAGAGAATTTTGGAGGGAACAGTATGAACTTCAGTACACCTCGGTACCATAAAGGAATTCGATTACTTGCTTGTATTCTGATGCTGACAAGCATATTTGCCGGATTGTATCAGGGCTTGTCAGAAAAAAACGAAATGAGAATTGAAGATTGGAATTATTTCGATACAACTGATTCAGGAACGGCATATGCTTTTTCAAACAAGTATATGCTTTCAGCTCGCGGAGAGAGCTTGATTGATTGGACGCCTACGCAATTTTCAATTGTTATGACGGAGATTCACAGTGGAAAAACACGTGATGTTGAAACAATATCCGCGTCTGAAATACATTTGTTTTCAGACAGCAACCTGTTCTATATTGCTGCACTGGCGAAATATCCAGATCAGGATTACAAAGATATACTTAATATAGGTATTTTTGATAGCGGAAAAGAGAAAATCGACTGGCATAAATCAATCAGCATAAAGACAGATTTTCAGATCAACGAAGAATTGTGTGATATTGTGCTGATTAACAATAATCTGCTTTTTATTTTCCCCAAGCACGTAGTGATATACAACACAGCTGAGAAAAAACATAACTGCATCTTTTTCCATGAAAATCGGATTGTAAACCATTATTTTCTGAATCACGCGTGCGTTTTGGGGAATGAAGTTTTTCTACAGGATGCAAGCGGCGATATTCAGGTTTTGAATGCCGATGATGGTTCATACAGAAGTTTGGATATACGAAGTAAAGTTTATCGTGCAGGTAAATACGATGCAGAGTTAGGAAGATACAAATACTATATCTATGATTCTCATCTGATATATCCTGAATCCTATGGCAGTTTTGAGCGAATGGTGGCCTATAGCTTACTTACCAATGAAAGTCACGTGATCTTCGACGGATCATTTTCGATATATTTTCATGATGAAAACGGATTATATATCGACATGATGGATTACGGAACCGGGAAATACCTATTTTCGCCGGATACAAATGAATTGCAGATTATCACCAAGAAACAATTACAGCCATTAGAAAGAATAAAGAACATTAAGAATCATGAATGAATCAGGAGACGATACCTTGATTCAACCTTGAACACCCATACAAAAGCACCGCCCGCAGCCTCGCGCTGCGGGCTTTTTCCGTCCCCTGATCACCGATTTCGTCCTTTCCTCAGGCATTACGGTAGACAGATTGGGCGGGACATGGTATATTTATGGTGTAACGAATACGACAATTCCAACCGCTTGAATCATGGATCAGTGAACTATCCTTTGTTTTACAATTAAGAATATATCAAAGGAACCGTCCCCATGATATACTGATTGTGAAGAAGAGTACTCGAGTTGCCAATACTGTTTACAAAGCAAGTTGGACTGTCCATCGCGTATTGTAAGGAGAATGATTATGGATAATATCGATATCATAAATAGAATTCAGCTTGCTATGATAGAGCGCGAAGATACACATCCCTCTATTGACGTTGGCGATCAAGCAGTTATTCAGAGCATTTTGCATGAGATTAAACTCATCAATGAATCCAGTGTATCATTTCGTAATATAGAAGAACTGAGCCAGTATCATATACGGGGTGCCGGATCTATTGTTTCAAAATACATCTGGGCGTTGAAATCCCAAACTGCCCGATCTGGGTTGCTCCATCACCTAATGGGGAATCGTTCTCATCATTGTGCAAGAGTAAAGAACTGCAATGAACTTGTGTGGAAACTATTTCTGGACTATCTATCTTCTGATGATTGTTTTGATAGCGGAATACTGAATGACTATGATAATGCTTTCGCAACACTGAAACCTAAGGAGTACGCAACGGAACTCATAGAAGTTTCCAAAAACCCTTGTCTATTTAACAACATGCCTAGAACAATGCGTATGTTGGCAAGTTGGCAGGAACCTGGTTTCAAGGACGTTCTATTTGACTATTTCATGAACCCACAGAGGATTGAAGAATACCTATCAAAATATTCAATGGATAAACGGATCCACATGGATGATGATAGAATCAAGAGGGAAATTGATTGGTGGCAAAAAAGCGGGAAATATACCACGATCAGTGGACTAAAATACTATGCCTCGGAACAAACGGCAGCAATGCTGACACAGCATGCAAGCGAATTGGAGAAAGAAATGAAAATAGAACTTCAAAAATGTACTGATAGATATGCAAAATCAGACATACGATATCGATATTCATCCATACAAAAAACGTTGCGAGACAGTATCTCATATATCGAGAGGGAAATAACGAACGGAAATGGTTAGTGAAGCATTATAACGTGACGAACGAAGAACTCTCCTCCTAAGAAGTAATATACAAGATTGTCATTGACCTGAGTCCTTACACTGAAATGGTGTGAGGACTCTTTCTTGTGCGCCGAATAGGCAAGATGAACCCCCCCAGTTCAACTGGGGGTGATGAAAATAGGCTTTAGCAAATGTCATGGAGTCATATAATGAAAGTGACTCCGCTGGTAATGAAAAGATTCCAGACATGTACGAGATGGAATAGAAAGTGGAATGAATCCCCGAAAAGGGGATTAGCGAAGCGGAAAGTGTGATTGACAAAAAATTCGATGCCCTCTTAAGAGGGCTACCACAGGTAATATGCCCCATAGTGCAGTCTCGAAATTTTATTATTTCGTGTATCTACCCTATGGGGAGCATATCATGTGGCTACTGGTTTTTTCTCACAGAACCGCCTTTTCGGCGTATTCCTTCAAAAGCTTCAAATATATCCTGTAATTTTCAAGCGACACGCCCGGCGGGGTCTGGTGGTCTACGGAGGGTACGAAGCCGCCCTGACGCATGACGGGCAGAAGACGCTCGAACTCCTTTCGCATGGCCTCTTCTCCGTGCGGCATGGTCATTTTGTCGAAATGGCCGATGAATAAGAAATCCGGATGACGCTTTCGAAGCGCTTCGAGATCTACGCCCGCCTGACGCTCGAGGGGCAATATGCCCTCAATGCCCGCGCGCGCAAACCAGTCGATGGGCTCTGAAATATCGCCGTCGGAATCGATAAACACCTTGGTTCCCGCCTGTTTGATGGCGGGGATCATTTCAAGGTAATACGGAAGCATGAATTCGTCAAACATTTTTTCGGAAATCATCGGGCCTAAGTTATAGCTCATGTCCTCGGCAAAGGTCATGAAATCAGGCGTCAGGTAGGTAAGCACCTGATCGAAAACGCGCTTGTTGTAATCGCACAGGTCGCGGTTGATTCTGTGCATAAGCTCCGGCTCGTCGTAAAACGCGTACAGGTGGTTTTCGATGCCCAAAAGCGTTCTCGGCCCCCAGAACGGGCCTTCGAGGGTGATCCAAACAATCGCTTCGCCCGATTTCTGCTTTTCGGAAAACAAGCGCATCTGCTCTTCGTCCACGGGATTTTCGGGGAAAAGCGTAGGTCTTATGCGCTCGTAGTCCTCCATCGACTCGACAAGCGGCGCGCCGTGATAGGCGGGAGACGGCGTTTTGTCTGTTTTAAAGCCGATCCACGACTGAAGCTGAAGGTCCAGCCCCATCGTTTTATGAATGGCCTGCCATTCGGTAAGTCCTTCATAGCTTCCGATTTCAAGGCCCTCTTCCTTCCAGCGGTCGATGGTCTTGTCCCACCAGGTGGCCCACTCGATCATAGGCAGACGATCGGGCTTTTCGAAATTCATGCATTTTAAAAATCGTTCCCGGGCAGTCATATGAATCCCTTCTTTATGTGTGTTTATTTAGGGTCGATATCCATCGAAACGAAACGCGCTCAAAAGGACATTCCAGTTCTTCCGTCGTTGTAGTCGTATTTTGCTTCAAGCTTCTGAACACCGGCTTTTCCGAAGACATCCATCATTCTGTGGGTCAGATTTTCGTCCTTTGCATAGATTTCGGTAAATCCGCCGTCATAAAACAGAATCAAAAGATCGCATGCGCCGTTTAAGAAATCTTCTTCATATGTGTCCATCGGCTGCGATTTCATGAAGTCTTCCTCCGTACCGGATGGAAAGCGCCGGATGCGCACAAAGCTTAGGCAGGAAAAGTCAGAAAGCGACGATAAAAATTCCTTTCCCGTATATTTGCCCGGGCGGAAATAGAAATAATTCCATTCAACGTCGTCAATATACCAGTCGTATGCGGTAAGATCCATGGCGGAAGGGAGGGAATTGAAAAACAGATCAGGCTCGCATAGAAACCCAAGTCCTCTGAGCATTTTGTTTCCTCCATGATCGAATCGTTAGCTGTATCCCATTTGACTTATTACAGTATATCACACTTACCAATTTCTTGTCTATCACGGTTGTCGCAGGCTTCGTGTTCTGCGATGTTTTGTTGCATAAGCATTCAAAATGTGATATCATAAAATAGATGAATTATGCAGTATGGAGGAAGGTCATGCTTACATTTACCGCAGCCCTTTTTGATATGGACGGAACCATCCTCGATTCCATGGGCGTTTGGGCGGATGTGGACAGGGCATTTTTTAAATTGCGCGGCATGGAAGTGCCCGAGGATTACGCGCATTCGATTTCGGGGCTGTCGTTTCGCCAGACCGCGGTTTATACAAAGGAAAGATTCAATCTTCCTGAATCGGTGGACGAAATCCTTGACGAATGGAACGAGATGTGCGAAAAGGAATATGTGAACAACGTACCATTAAAGCCGGACGCGGAAAAATATCTTCTTTTCTTAAAGAAAAAGGGCGTAAAGCTGGCCGTAGCCACCGCGCTTCCGGAAAGGCTTTTTAAGCCCGCGCTTCAAAGAAACGGCGTTTACCACCTGTTTGACGCGTTTGCAAGCACGGATGAAGCGGGCGAAAGAAAAAGCACGGGCAAGGTGTATCTGTTGGCTGCCGACAGGCTTCATGTAAATCCCTCCGATTGCTGCGTGTTTGAGGATATCACCGACGGCATTCTGGGCGCAAAGGCCGCCGGAATGAAGGCCGTGCTCGTGAAGGACTGGGCCAATGAAAAGTCGGTAAAGGAAAGCAGACATCTTGCGGACGCATACCTTGAAGCATACGGGGAGTGGATAGAATAATATGGATATCAATATTCTTGCGTGGATTGCCGAACACAGAACGGACGCGCTGACTGCCGTTATGAGCGCGATCACTTTTATGGGCAGCGAAATCTTCTTAATCGCCATTGTGTGCATTCTCTACTGGTGCATCAGCCGCAAAACCGGCGACCGGATGCTGCTCACGCTTTTTTCCGGCATCATGGTGAACCAATATTTAAAGGTCATTTTCTGTACGCCCCGCCCTTGGGTGCGCTCGGAGCGCGTAAAGGTCGTGCCCTCGGCGATTGAGGATGCGACGGGCTATTCGTTCCCAAGCGGTCACACGGCAAACGCCGTTTCCACCTTCGGCGGCATTTCACGAATGGAAAAGGTCAAAAAATTCGGCTGGGTGTTCTGGCTGATTGCGATCCTGGTCGGCTTTTCCAGAATGTATCTGGGCGTTCATACGCCGCAGGACGTGATTGTGTCGCTCGTTCTGGGCGCAATTCTGGTGCTTCTTATGGAAAAACTGAATGACGCGCTTCAGAATAAGCCCGGCCTGGATCTTCCGATTTCCATAATCAGCATTCTCCTTGGCGTCGGACTTTGCCTGTTTGCTTATTTCAGGCCTTATCCGGATGAAAACGGCCTGAAAATCAGCTTTGACACCTTTAAGCTTGCGGGCGCGTCGGTCGGCATCATGATCGGCTGGGTGCTTGAAAGGCGAACCGTCAAATTTATCATTCCGAAGGCGCTTTGGAAAAAGGCTGTCCGCTTTGCGGGCGGGCTTCTCCTCGTGCTTCTCATTATGAAGGGGCTGAAATCGCCCTTGAACGCATGGCTCGGCGAAATGGCCGGATCGTTTCTCCGTTATTTTCTGGTAGGCATCGCGGCGACCTACGTCTGGCCGCTCGTATTTCATAAGGCTAATTTTTGAGGAGACCAAATTATGGCGAACGCAAACAGAGAAGAATGGTCGGTTGAAATCAGACCGGCGCACGGCTGGCTGAATATCAACCTCAAGGAGCTTTGGCGGTACCGGGATCTTATATATCTGCTTGCAAGGCGCAACTTTGTCTCCCTTTACAAGCAGACGATTCTGGGCCCTGCGTGGGCGATCATCCAGCCGCTTCTTACGACCGTTATGTTCACCGTGGTTTTTGGCAAAATTGCAAATATCTCAACCGACGGCATGCCGCAGTTTCTCTTTTACATGGCGGGCAACGTGCCGTGGACGTTCTTTGCCAGATGCCTTGAAAAAACCAGTGAAACCTTTCTGGCAAATGAGAGAATCTTCGGCAAGGTGTATTTCCCGCGCCTGTGCGCGCCGATTGCCACGGTTTTGTTTACCATGATCAGCTTTCTGATTCAGTTCGCGCTTTTCCTCATGTTCCTCGCATTCTACGCATTGCAGCCGAATCCCACAGTGCACTTAAACTGGGGGCTTGCTGCGCTCACGCCCGTAGTGCTTGTTGAAATGGGACTTCTGGGCCTTGGCATGGGCGTCATGGTTTCCGCGCTCACGGTAAGGTATCGCGATTTGGCGCTGCTCGTTTCCTTCGGCGTTCAGCTTTGGATGTACGCGTCTCCCGTGGCCTATCCGGCGTCGTTAATGATGCAGAATTTCCCGAAGCTGGCCGGCATTTACATGCTCAATCCCATGGCGCCCATCATCGAGTTTTTCCGCGCGGCGTACCTTGGAACCGATACGTTCAGCCTGGGCTACCTCCTTTTGAGCATGGCGGTTACGGCCTTCATTCTCTTTGCGGGCGCGGTTCTTTTCAACCGTGCGCAGAAGACGTTTATGGATAATATCTGACGGGGGGGCGGAAAAAAATGAACGATATCGTGCTTGAAGCCCAACACGTGTATAAGGAATACCGCTACGGTGTGATCAACAACCGCACCTTCAAAGATGATCTGGCCGAAAAAATCGCAAAAATTCGCCACAAGGAAAACCCGATGGCCAAAATCGGAAATCAGGATCTCTCCGGGCGCGACGGACAGAAGTTTTTCGCGCTTGAAGATGTGAGCTTTGACATTCAAAGAGGACAGGCTGTGGCCTTAATCGGCAGAAACGGCGCGGGAAAATCGACGCTTTTAAAGCTTATTTCAAGAATCACTTCTCCAACCAAAGGTTTGATCCGCTATAAGGGCAATGTCGCAAGCCTGCTTGAAGTGGGTACCGGCTTTAACCGCGAGCTCACAGGCAGGGAAAACATCTATTTAAACGGCGCGATCATGGGCATGACTAAAAACGACATCACAAAGCGTCTTGACGAAATCATCGAATTTTCCGAAATCGGCCCATTCATCGATACGCCCGCCAAGCGCTATTCCTCCGGCATGTACGTAAAGCTCGGCTTTGCCGTCGCCGCGCATCTGGATCCGGACATCCTGATCTGCGACGAGGTGCTGGCGGTGGGCGACGTGAGTTTTCAGGACAAATGCATCCGCAAAATGAGCGAGCTCGCCAGCGAGCACACGGTCATCTACGTAAGCCACAATATGCGAACGCTCCGCCAGCTTTGCTCCACAGCCATTTACCTTGAGGAGGGTAAGCTCACCTATTCAGGCGACCTTGAGCACGCCATTTCCCTCTATTCCGGAGCGTCCCATATGGGCGAAACCCACAGGGATTTTTCAGACGTCAGGCATCAGGGCAATCTCGGAAGATTTGTGCGGCTTGTTGAAATGGACATACTGGACGTTGCCGCGTGCGAATTCGAAATGGGCGCAAGTATCCGTTTTAGACTTAAAATGTTGTCGAGCGTGGCGGTCAGCGGCCTCAAAATCGGAATTCAGCTAACCCGCGCCGGAAGCGACATTCTCTCCACCGCCTTAAGCGCGCCCTTTGCCGATACCAAAGAAAACGAAATTCTCACAGAAACCTTTGAAATGCCTCTGGGCGGCCTTGCCCCCGGCGAATACGACGCGCGGATCTGGCTTTACATGGTCGACCCCATGGGCCGCATGATTTCCTACGACATCGTACCCAACGCCTTCCGCTTCGCCGTCACCCAGAACCCCGGGAAGAATCAGGGCCTTTTGTGGAACGAAAAAGCGCTGGGACTTTTCAGAATGGGCGATATTGAAAGGATTAAGCTGTAAAAAAAGTCAGGCGTGCAATGCACGCTTCCATATTTTGTGATTGTTCTAAAGAATCTCAGGAGGGTGGCGCCCTCCGTTAGAAAAGCGCCTTTTGATGGTTTAAGCGGAGAGGGAGCAAGCTCCCTCTCCGCTTTTGATTGTTTCAAACGCCAAGAGCGTCTGAAATGGTTTCCGACGGAATTACTCTGACGTGTTTTTACTTGCCGCTCATGGATTTTTCCTGAGCTTCGATCATCTTCTTGACCATGGTGCCGCCGATATAGCCGGCGTCCTTGGCGGAGATGTTGCCGTTGTAGCCTTCGTTTAAGGTGATGCCGAGTTCGTTGGCAACTTCCTGCTTCATGTTGCTCATGGCCTTGCGGGCTTCGGGAACGTTGATTCGGTTGGAATTACGGTTGGACATATCAAACACACTCCTTACGGATCATTTGACCGAATCCTGAGAAGGCGAATGGCTGCCGGCATAATCCCGGATCATTTTGCGAACCATATTTCCGCCGACTTTGCCGGCGTCGCGGGCGGAAATCTTTTCGCCCGGCGCGGGATTTAAGTTAATCCCCAATTCTTTTGCCGTTTCCTGCTTAAGGCGCGAAAGCCATTCGCCTTCCTTTTGCAGCTTTTCGGGACTTTTTTCGTGCATCCCTTTTCACCTCCCGTTTCAGTCTGAACGTATTGTCTCACGGGCGGCTAATTTTATGACTGGTAAAATCAATCAGTTTGCGCTTAAAACGATCTGCCCTTTTTCTTTGAGCCATGCATTTGCAAGCGAGACAAGCTGCGCTTTGGTTTCGTCCGCATCGTTTCTTTTTAGAATTTCCCTTGCAAGCTCATGTGTCGTTTTGAGCATGTTTGCGTCGGTATTTTCCGAAAGCAGCTCGCTCATGACCGAGCCGGACTGGCGTGTTCCGAAAATTTCGCCGGGGCCTCTTAATTCCATGTCCTTTTGGGCGATCACAAAGCCGTCGTTGGTTTCGCACATGGTTTTCAGGCGCTCATTGGAATTCGCCATTAAAAAGCACCATGCTTCGTCCCCGCCGCGGCCCACGCGCCCGCGCAGCTGATGAAGCTGGGCAAGGCCGAATCTTTCTGCGTTTTCGATGACCATGACGGTGGCGTTGGGTACGTTTACGCCGACCTCGATGACCGTGGTGGACACCATGATGTTGGTTTTTCCGGTTCTGAAATCCTCGATTTCCTGATCCTTGTCCTTGGACTTCATTTTTCCATGAACGAGGCACACGGTGAGATCCGGGAAAATATCGTTTTTCAGATGCTCATAAAGGTCTTCTGCGCTCACGGCCTCAATGGCTTCCGATTCCTCAACGAGCGGACACACAAAATAAATCTGTCGGCCCGACTGCACTTCTTTTCGGATAAACCCGTACATGCCGTTTCGCTTCTCCTCGGGCACGATGCGCGTTTTGACGGGCTTTCGGCCTGCCGGCATTTCGTCGATCACGGAGATATCAAGGTCTCCATAAAGAATCAGGGAAAGCGTTCTGGGAATCGGCGTTGCGCTCATAACGAGCACGTTTACGCCCGCGCCCTTTTCGCTCAGCATCGTCCTTTGACGAACGCCAAAGCGGTGCTGCTCGTCCGTAATCACCAGCCCCAGCTGGCGGTAGGAAACGTCTTCAGTAATCAGCGCATGCGTTCCGAAAACCGCCTGCCACTGGCCGGATGCGATTTTTTCCTTGGCAAGGACGTGCTCTTTTTTCGTCATGCTGCCGGTCAGAAGGCCGCAGGCGATACCAAGCGGCTCAAGCGCCTCTTTTGCGCTTTCAAAGTGCTGGCGCGCGAGGATTTCAGTGGGCGCCATCATGGCGCACTGATACCCCTTTTTGCACGCAAGATACATTGCTCCGAACGCCACCGCGGTTTTTCCGCAGCCCACGTCGCCCTGCACAAGCCGCGCCATGGCGGAGGGCGATTTTAAGTCGTTTGCGATTTCAAAAAGCACGCGCCTTTGAGCATTTGTGGGCGGGAAGGGGAGCGTTTTTAAAAATTCGTCGGGCGAATCCACTTTAATGGCGATTCCCTGCCTGCCGCTGGTTCTCATAAGTCCTGCCGCGATCTGGAAAAGCAGCAGATTTTCAAAGGAATGCCGATAAAGCGCGTCCTTTAAAGAACATGCGTCCTTCGGCTGATGAATAAAAAACAGCATATCCTCCGCGCTCATCAGATGAAAGCGATTGATAATTTCGTTTGGAAGCGTTTCCTTCCAGGTTCCCCGGACGGAGGAGAGCGCCTTATCAATCAGCTGCTTTACCGTTTTCGGCGGAACGCTCCCGATGGCCTTGTATACGCTCTGCATGCCCGTTTCCGTTTCAATGGCGGGAGAAGCCATCTGAAGCTTTTTGCCTTTCATCTCGACGCGTCCATACAGAAGAAGGCTTCTGCCGACGGACAAATTACCCTTCATCCACGGCTGATTGTACCACACGCATGTCATTTCGCCTGTTCCGTCGGAAACCACCGTGCGCGTGATCATAAGCCCTTTTGCAAAGGCCTGCGTGGCGGGAGAGGCGACGGTCACATTAATTGCGTACATGCCGCCTGCGCGAACGTCGGAAAGGGGCGTTATGTGCGTAAGATCCCTGTAGGAAGCGGGAAACTGCAAAAGCAAATCGCGCACGGTAAAAATCCCTGCGCTGTTTAAATCCTGAAGCCGCTTTTCGCCCACGCCTTTTAAGTCGCTTACGTACATAATCGTTGTGGTTCCTTCCTTGAATTTGGGGGAATTCGTAAAATGATACCATTAAGTCAGCGCGGGCGATCAATGATCGCCCCTACAATATGTATAAACATCGATAATTGTAGGGGCGTGCATTGCACGCCCGCGCATTTTATATTTTCCTTGTTTTGAAACGGTATAGCATTGACCGGTTTATTCAACGGAAATCAGGTAATAGTAAAGGGGCTGACCGCCGCGCTGGAGCTCCACGTCGCAGTCGGGGTAGCGCTCTTCGAAATCCGCCATCAGAGCCAGGGCGCGCTCCTCGGTGATGTCCTGACCGTAGTAAATGGTGATCAGGCCGATTTCGTCCGTCATCATGGACTCAACAACGTCTCTTGCGACCTGCTCGACGTCGCTTCCCAAAATGGAAATGCGGTTGTCAATCATGCCCATAATGTCGTTTTCGTGAATTTCGAGGCCGTCAAATACGGTGTCGCGAACGGCATAGGTGATGGAGGCCGTGTGCACGCGCTCGGCGGCTTCCGTCATTTCGCGAAGGTTATCCTCTGAGGATGCATCCTCAGAGAAGGAAATGGCGGCGGAAATGCCCATGGGCACGGACTTTGTCTGAAGCACCATGACGTTTCGGTCGGTTAATGATGCGGCCTGCTGGGCAGCTAAGATAATGTTGGTGTTGTTGGGAAGCACGAACACGTTTTTGGCGTTCGTTTCCTCGATGGCCTTATGAAGTTCGTCAATCGAGGGGTTCATGGTCTGTCCGCCGTCGACGATCTTGTCCACATTGAGACTCTTGAAAATCTCGGTAAAGCCGTCGCCAAGGGCCACGGTCACGATGCCGTATTCCTTCATCTTGGCCTTTTCGGCTGCAAGCTTTTCTTCCTGCATGCGAACGCGTTCTCTGTGCTCTTCCAGCATATTGTCGATTTTGATCGCATCCAGTTCGCCTAATTCCAGCGCCATCTGAAGGGCTTTTCCGGGATCGTTTGTGTGAACGTGCACCTTGATCACGGAAAGGTCGGAGATGACGAGAACGCAGTCGCCGATTCGTTCAAGACGTCTGCGAAGGCGGGTAACGTCCGCATCCTTGACCTCGGGTCTCGGATGGGAGACGATAAACTCCGTGCAGTAGCCGAAGGTGATCTCGTCAAGGCTTTCGTGGTCGTCCACAAAATCGCCGGGCAGGGCTTTGGCTGTGCCTGCGCCCTCCATCACGTTTTCAACGGGCGTGCCGGTAAGCGCCGAGTAGAAGCCGGCATAGATGACCATCAGGCCTTTTCCGCCGGAATCGACAACGCCCGCCTGCTTAAGCACAGGAAGCATATCGGGCGTGCGCTTTAAAATCGCTTCGCCGCTGGCCATCAGATGGCCGAATACCTCGACAACGTCGTCATGACCGGGAATAAAGCTTTCAAGCTCCTCTGCGATCACACGCGCTACTGTCAAAATGGTGCCCTCTTTGGGCTTCATCACGGCTTTGTACGCCGTCTGCGCGCCGGAGCGCATTGCTTTTACGAGAAGCGCCGCGTCCATATCCTCATGCCCTTCGAGGGCGCTTGCAATGCCGCGGAAAATCTGGCTTAAAATAACGCCGGAATTGCCGCGCGCGCCCTTGAGCGCGCCGCGCGCTACAGCGGAGGCCACGTCGCCTACGCTGGTGAAGGGGCGATTATTCAGTTCTTTCACAGCCGCGTTCATGGTCTGCGACATGTTGGTGCCCGTATCTCCATCCGGGACAGGGAACACGTTCAGCGCGTCCACGCTTTCGCGGTTCTGGTTTAAAAGCGCGCAGCCGGAAAGATACATCTCTTTCAGCATGCCGCCGTCAATCGTTTTTAAGGCCATTCCAATTCCTCCAACCCGTTCACGCCCGTCCAAATGCGTTTTTATGGACGATGCGCTTTTCGCGTGGTGATCATTAAACGCGGATATCCTCGACGGAAACGTTCACCTTGTTTACGTGTGCGCCCGTGAGATGCTCCACTTTGTATTTTACAGTGTCGATCAAAGTAGCCGCTACTGCGGAAATGGAGATGCCGTATTCTACGATGATGTACAGATCCACGTCCACGCGGTCGTTGGTGATTTGCACCTTCACGCCGCGCCCGAGATTTTCGATGCCCAGCATCTGAACGATCCCGTCCGTGGTTCTCTTGGAAGCCATTCCGACAATGCCGTAGCATTCAAGCGCGGCATATCCGGCAACCTTTAATATAACTTCCTCATTCACAGAAACATTTCCAAGTCCTGTGGAAAACTTGCAGTCCATCATTTTACCTCCAAGTCCGGAACATGGGGGCGAAAAACACCCCTCTACCCGTGGCGGTACACCCGCCCTCTATTTTATATTATATCAGCTTTTGCGTAAATTCGCAAGATGCTCAAAGGCGCAGTACAGGCTCATTTCAGCCCAACTATTTTGAGTTTTTGCATATTTTATATTATTATTCCTCGATTCTTGCAAAATACCATTCAAATATGGGTTTTGACAGATATAGACAAATATATTATAATTATAATGAAGGAAAATTGAATCGAAAGGAAATGACAATGCCATGAACAATGCAAACTGGGATCTTTCTGTATTTTATGAAAGCTTTTCCGATCCGGCCCTGAGGAAGGACATTGAAAAAATCGCCGCCTTTTCAAAGAAAGCGGACGAGATTTTAGCTTCCGGGAAAGCGGATTTTGAAATCGTGACGGACGGATTGAACGCGTCGATCGACCTTAACAACACGCTTATGAACGCCTACGGCTTTATAGAGCTAAGCCTGTCCACCAACGCAAACAACATGGAAGCCCTTAAATACCTTGACGAAATGAGCAATCTCATGGTGGACGTTCAGGTGGCTTCCGGAAAATTCGTGCGCTATATCGGCTCTATTGAAAACTTAGACGAGATCATCGAAAAGAGCGACTTTTTGAAAACCCACGCTTTCTACCTTCAGGAGGCTGCGGAAAGCGCAAAGCACATGCTGCCCGAGGAGATGGAAAAGTGGGTGCTGAGGCTGTCCCTTGACGGCGCAGACGCATTCGCAAAGCTTCGCGACCGCTTAATGGGCAACCACACCGTTGAATTAAACGGCGAATCGCTGCCCCTGCCCGCCGTTCGCGGCATGGCGTATGATCCCGATCCCGCCGTGAGAAAGGCAGCGTATGAAGCGGAAGTTGCGAGCTACAAAAAGGTTGAAACCTCGATGGCGTATTGCTTAAGCTCCATCAAGGGCCAGGCGATCACCCTTTGCGAAATCAAGGGCTATCCGGACAACCTTACCCAGCAGCTGACCGAAAGTCGCATGGACACGGAAACGCTTGACGCGATGCTGACGGCGATCAAAGAATACCTGCCCGTATTCAGAAAGTATTTAAAGAAAAAGGCGGAGCTTCTGGGCCACAAAAACGGCCTTCCGTTCTACGATCTTTTCGCGCCGATGGGCGAAATCAATAAAACCTACACTGCCGATGAGGCGCACGCTTTGCTCGTTGACGTATTCACCAAGGTCAGCCCCGAAATGGGCGCGTTTATGGATCATGCGTTCAACAACCGCTGGATCGACATGTTCCCCAAGGAGGGCAAGGCCGGCGGCGCGTTCTGCGCGGGCTTCCACAATAAAAAAATCAGCCGCGTGCTGACCAACTTTGTCGGCTCCTTCTCAGACGTCAGTACTCTCGCCCATGAGCTGGGCCACGCATGGCACAATAAGTGCATGGAAAATGTGCCCGTGCTTCTGACTGAAGCGCCCATGCCGCTTGCCGAAACCGCGTCCATCTTCAACGAAACCCTTTTAAGCCATGTAGTGCTTTCTCAGGCGGACGCAAAGACCCGCTTTACCATCCTTGAAATGAGCCTCATGGAAGCCACGCAGACGATTGTAGATATTTACAGCCGCTTTGTTTTCGAAAAGGGCGTTTTCGAAGCCAGAAAGACGCACATCCCGACGGCGGACGAGCTCAATCAGATGATGCTGGACGCGCAGATGGAAGCCTATGGCGATGGCCTCGATCCCGATGTGCGCCATCCGGGTATGTGGATCAACAAGAGCCACTATTATTCCACCGGCCTTCACTTCTATAACTTCCCCTACGCCTTCGGCCATCTGTTCGGCCTCGGCGTGTTTGGAAAGTATCTCGAAGAAGGCGCAAGCTTCCTGCCCAAGTACAACGCACTTCTGGCCGCCTGCGGAAGCGCAAAGGTCGCCGACGTTGCCAAGAGCGTGGGCATCGACATCAGAAACGCCGACTACTGGAGAAGCGCGCTTTCCGTCATCGAAAAGAATGTGGAAGAGTTTATCGCGCTTGCGGATCAGAAGTAAGGGACACATCGAATGAAAAGCGGGGCCGTTGCAGAAGAAAAAATCTGCAACAGCCCCGCTTTTTCAGGCTTCTTCAGGGAAGGAGCTGTCGGCGAAGCCGACTGAGGAAGCGTGCGGGCGTATGATTTTTTATTGGTGTTTGGTGTAATACATACGAAGGCGCGGGCGATTCGTGAATCGCCCCTGCGTTATACATAAAAATAATGCCGGGATGTAGTAAACACCTGTTCCCTACGATTAAAACGATACGATTCATTCACTTTGTAGGGGCGCTCTTTGCTGCTTTTCCAAAAATAAAAAAATCCCGTAAGTGCCGTTCGCTCTGCATTTTCACCCGCCGCTCGGCAGGGCGGAGGCCTGCGGCTGCTTACTGCCTTCCCCTGACTGTGGGGGCCTGACATCTGCATACCGACCCGGCGTCCTTTTATGAAAATGTGGGTAAAAGCAGAAACGTGGCGAACACCACAGGATGGTTTCGATTTTGACAAAAGGGATTATAGCAGATTTGCGGTATAAGCGTCAATAGCAAAATTGCGAAAAAAACGGGGGCGGAAATTTTTTCATGGGCGATTGAATTCTTTTTTTCAAGGCCATACTTTTTCCATGG
Organism: Clostridiales bacterium; assembly: GCA_015056255.1. Lineage (GTDB taxonomy): Bacteria > Bacillota > Clostridia > Christensenellales > Aristaeellaceae > SFHK01. The sequence continues at coordinate 25,299 of SVGP01000018.1, forward strand.
GAGGAAGTATGAAAAAATTGATGTTGTTTATTAAAAAGCATGCGCCGCTTTTCTGCGCGTGCATTCTGGCGGGAATACTGGCTTTGTCGTGCGTGTGGCTCAGAGACGGCATCGCCGAAAGGAAGAAATCGGGAAGCGGTATGCGCGCTTTTTCTGAAACGGAAAAAACGGATGTGCAGAATAAAAGTTTATATCATCCGCCTGCCTTCGGAGAAATCATTTTGCCGTATGCTATGGACACGCTTGTTCTAAACGCCACCACGCGCGTTTATGAAACGCATCCGGGCACAGACTATCTCTGCCCGGACAAATGCGTGTATGCGGTTTCAGACGGGCGCGTGGAAAGCGTTAAAACGGATCCCATGTACGGGCTCACAATCGTTCTTCTTCACGAAAACGGAGATAAAAGCCTTTACGCATCCCTGTCAACATCAAACGTAAAAGCCGGCGCCCGCGTAAAAATGGGAGACGTCATCGGCGAAGGCGGAACGAGCGCGCAGGCGGAAGCCGAAACCGGGCCGCATCTGCATTTTGAATACATCAGAGGCGGAAAATCCGTCCCGTTTTCATTTACAACCGCCCCTGAAACGTGATATAATCGTTTTACTTGCGATATAGATTACAGGGGAGGCTGACACCCATGTCACGACTTTGGGCGCGCATCATCAAGGATCACAGAATCGACACGCAGGACACCCGACCCTGCAATTGGGGAGAGGAAAGCGAAGCCTTGACCGAGCTTTGCAAGGCCTTTGACATTCCCCGTCCCATTTGGCTTCCAAAGCACGAAAGGGAATATGAGTCCTTCAGAAGAACTGCTTTTCTTCCCGAGCATTTTGTGGAGGAAGTGGAGTTCGACCGCTTGGAAATCGAATTTCTGGATGATACCGGAAAAAAACGCAGAAGTCAGGACCCGCGCAATCAGTTTTAAAAATACGCCAGTAAACTTGACATAAAAAGCACAATTGTGTCATTGCTTTTGCTTGTCTTCAGTGGTAAAATTGTTTATTGCTCACATCAATAAAACGGGAGGGGAAGCGCGTGGAAAACGATACTTCGTCATGGATTAACGTTCCCAATTGCCTTACCATTTTGCGCATGCTTTTGATCCCCGTTTTCCTGATTGCCTATGACCGGCTGCCGGAAAAACGCTATATCTCCATGTGCATTTTCGCCCTTGCAAGCGCAACGGATTGTCTGGACGGCTATCTTGCAAGGAAAAACAACCAGATTACATCCTTTGGAAAGCTTTGCGACCCCCTTGCAGACAAGCTGATGGTTTTGTCCATTCTTTTCTGCCTGGCCTCCGACGGCTACCTCGCACCCGAAAAATACAGCTTTTTGAACATGGTGATTTTAATCAGCATGCTGGTTAAGGAATTCATCATGATGTGCGGCTCGATGGTCATGCTTCAAAAGGGCGTGGTGGTTCAGGCCAACATCTGGGGAAAGGCGGCAACGTGCCTGTTTGTGCTGGGTATTTTGCTTGTTTTCCCGTGGCACGGGGTGGACACGCTGTATTCCGTGGGGCACGTCGTAGTGGTTCTTGCTGCGCTTACGTCGATCTGCGCGCTTGTATCCTACGTTTTCAGCTGCGTTAAAAAATTGAACGCGCTCAAAACCAATTGATTTTATGCGTTTGGTTTGCTATAATATACAAAAATTGATCTTTTGCCTGTGACGAAGAGGAGTACGCGTGGAAAAATCCCCAAGAGAGGGCGGCTCGCCGGCTGAAAGGCTGCCCGGGAAAAACGCGCGGAAGGTCGCTTCCAAGGCCGCATTGTGAAAAAACAAAAGTAGCTTTGCGCGGGTTCGCCCGATACAGCGGATAAAGATACAAATTTTGGTGGTACCGCGGAGTAATTCCGCCCAATAGCGGCGGGATTGCTCTTTTTGTTTTAAAAAATAATGAGACAGGAGATAAAGACCTATGGAAAACATGAACACCTTCGAGATGGCGAAAGTGTATGCGCCCAAGGAAATGGAAGAGCGCATCTACAAGATGTGGGAAGAATCCGGCGCGTTCAAGCCCAAAATCGATCCTTCCAAAAAGCCCTTCACCATCGTTATGCCCCCGCCCAACATCACGGGCCAGCTTCACGTAGGCCATGCGCTTGACGAGATGCCCCAGGATGTCTTGATCCGCTACCATCGCATGAAGGGCGACCCCACACTCTGGGTGCCCGGCACCGACCACGCCGCCATCGCAACCGAGGTTAAGGTTGTGGACGCGCTCAAAAAAGAGGGTCTCACCAAGCAGGATCTGGGCCGCGAAAAGTTTTTGGATCGCGTTTGGGACTGGAGAAAAGAGTACGGCGGACGCATCGTTTCCCAGCTTAGAAAATTAGGCGTTTCCTGCGACTGGTCCCGCGAACGCTTCACCATGGACGAAGGCCTCTCCAAGGCTGTTCGCGAAACCTTTGTCAACCTCTACGAGAAGGATCTCATCTATCAGGGCTGGCGCATGATCAACTGGTGCCCCTGCTGCAAGACCTCCATCTCCGACGCCGAGGTTGAATATGAGGAGCAGGCCGGTAATTTCTGGCACATCCTCTATCCCGTAAAGGAAACCGGCGAAATGCTGGAACTGGCCACCACCCGCCCCGAAACCATGCTGGGCGATACCGCCGTTGCCATCAACGCCGAGGACGACCGCTATAAGCACCTGCACGGCTACCACGTCATCCTGCCGCTTGTCAACCGCGAAATTCCGATCGTATGTGATGAGCATGCCGACATGACCAAGGGCACCGGCGTTGTAAAAATTACCCCCGCCCATGACCCGAACGACTACGAAGTCGGAAAGAGACACAACCTTCCCATGGTTCGCGTGTTCACCTATGACGGACATATGACCGGCGAAGCCGAAGCCAGGGAAAACGCCGAGCTCATCGCCAGCGGACGCGCCACCAAGGACGAGCCCATCGTGTTCGACTGCGGAAAGTACGCAGGCATGACCACCGCCGAAGCCAGAAAGGCCATCGTCGCCGACATGACCGAAATCGGCTGCCTTAAGAAGGTTGAGCCCCTGACCCATGAGGTCGGCACCTGCTATCGCTGCCATCAGACCATCGAGCCCATGGTTTCCAAGCAGTGGTTCGTAAAGATGGAACCCCTCGCCAAGCCCGCCGTTCAGGTAGTCAAGGAAGAGAAGCTTCGCTTTATCCCCGAAAGATTTGAAAAGGTATACTTAAACTGGATGGAAAACACCCGCGACTGGTGCATCAGCCGCCAACTCTGGTGGGGCCACAGAATTCCCGCGTTCTACTGCGACGACTGCGGAAGCGTGCATGTAACGAGAGAAGACATCGATACGTGCCCCAACTGCGGTGCAAAGGTATGGCAGGACGAAGACGTTCTGGATACCTGGTTCTCCTCCGCCCTCTGGCCGTTCTCTACCCTCGGCTGGCCGGAAAAGACCGAGGATCTTGCCTACTTCTATCCGAACTCCGTTCTCTCCTGCGGCTACGACATCATCTTCTTCTGGCTGGCGAGAATGGTATTCTCGGGTCTTGAGCAGATGGGCGAGTGCCCGTTTGAGGTTGCGCTGATGCATGGCCTCGTTCGCGATGCGCAGGGCAGAAAAATGAGTAAGTCCCTTGGAAACGGCATCGATCCTCTCGAGGTCATCGACAAGTACGGCGCGGACGCGCTGCGCTTCTCCCTCGAAATCGGCGTTGCGCCCGGAAGCGACGTGCGCATGAGCCACGAAAAGATCGAAACCTATAGAAACTTCGCCAACAAGATCTGGAACGCCAGCCGCTTTGCCCTCATGAACATGCAGGGCTTTGAGCCCAAGGGCGTGCCCTCCGCTGATAAGCTCGCGCTTTCCGACAAGTGGATGCTCAAGCGCTTTAACGATATTGTTCGCGAAATCACGAACAACCTTGAGTCCTTCGACCTCGGCATGGCTGCAACCAACCTCTACGACTTCATCTGGTCGAATTTCTGCGACTGGTACATCGAGATGGCGAAGCACGAGTTAAACGGCGACGATCCGGAAGCCAAGAACGCCGCGCAGGAAACCCTCATCTACGTTCTCACCGGCCTTCTTAAGCTCCTCCACCCCTACATGCCCTTTATCACCGAGGAACTTTATTCCTATCTCCCGGGCCATGAAGGCATGCTGATCACAAGCGATTGGCCCGTAGCAAATCCCGAGCACGACTTCACTGAGGACGCCGAGCAGATGGAAGCGGTCATGGAAATCATCCGCGCCGCCAGAAACCTGAGAGCCGAAATGAAGGTAAACGCTTCCAAGCGCGCAACTCTCATCCTGAAGCCCGCGCCGGCCTTGGAAAAGGCGTTCCGCGCTGCCGAAGGCTACTTCATGCGCCTGGCCGCCGCCAGCAACGTGGAGTACTTAGCACCCGACGCGCCCAACCCCGAAAAGTCCGCCTCCGCCGTAACCCCCGGCGCTAGCCTCTTCATCCCGCTGGGCGAGCTGGTAGACGTGGACAAGGAAATCGCGCGCCTCAATAAGGACCTTGCAAACGCGAATGGCGAAGTCGCCCGCTCCGAAGGCAAGCTCAGCAACCAGGGCTTCGTAGCCAAAGCTCCCGCCGCCCTCATCGAGCAGGAAAAGGCCAAGCTCGAAAAGGCCAAGGGGTTGGTTATTTCCATTGCCGAGCGCATCAAGGAGCTCGAAAGCCTGAAGTAATCAATGTTTGGGGCCGATTGACAAAGTATAACCGAGTTCCCGAATAAAAAAGAACGAAACCCGTCTCCTTAAATGAGAAAGCAATGCTTTCATCATGCAGGAGACGGGTTTTTGTTCCATATTTATTAGGCTCCCTCCGGGAGGGAGCTGTCGGCGTAGCCGACTGAGGGAGTACGCGGGCACAAAAGCGCGAATCAGACTGACGATTTTTCCGCGCACATGGTCTGAGATTGACTATACTTAAGATGGCGGATCTGCCCAACGGGGATATCAGACTATATATGTCCGCGTTCTCCTTCCGTCGTGGCTTACACCGTGCCACCTTCCTCCCGGAGGAAGGCTTTTGGCTTTGCGGCTACGAAATATCTGTGCTGACGGAATGACCTTGTTTTCGTCCCGAACCCCATCGCCAAAGCTCCGTATCGGTAAAAAGAAAAAGCGCGCTCAAAGCCGCAAAAATAATCCATATCTGATTTGCCGTAAACGGAATCGCGATGAACGATATTGCGAAAAACCAAGCGCCTTTTAACAGGCCGCCTTTGTTCGGCTTGAGCGCGCCCATAAGCGCGGTATATCCGGCAGCCCCGCATACGGCGATTTTCATGATCTGCTGAATTAGAACGATCCCGCTGTTTTCATACAGCTTCCATTCTCCCGCTATCAGCACAAATCCTTCGATCCCCAAAAACGCAAGCGCAAACATTAAGCAGAGAACGCAAACGATGATCCGAAAAACCAAACGCACAGTGTTCATTTGAAATTCCTCCCGATGATCGCGCCCGCAAGGTCGCTTGTCATAAAATCACACGCCAGAATGCCTGACGCGCCGCCGCCAAACTTCATTTTGTCCATTAGATAGGCATTGATCTCATGCGCAGGGTAAGCAGCGTAGCCCGGCGGAAAATGGGAAGAAAGATAACAGCTCGAAAAATTGACAACAAGCGCGTACTGGTTTCCGGAAGCTTTCTCAAGCGCGTTTTCGATGTCCCCGATCTTCTCATCCGCGCTTTCCACCTCGTAATTGTCCTGAATGAGCATATTGTTTAAAACAAACGTTGTATCATCCCGCCAGCCGTGATCGCAAGGCACGCCAAGAGATGCATTTTTGTATCGCGCGAGGATGTGTATTTTGCCCCTCGCTTCCCCGACAGTTTGGGGAAGCGCACGATCCATGCACACAAAATCCGGATAACGCAAAAGCATCTCTTCAAGCGCATCCGAAAACGCCTTTAGACTGCCAATCGGCTCCATCTCCTCTTTAAAGGAAACGATCAGAAATTCAGAAGGGTTCCTTTTCAAAAAGGAAACCATGTCGTCAAGCACACCTTGAAACTTCGTTTTCTGATCGACAAAGCTGTGGTAAACAAATAGCTCGTCGTTCACAAGCCTTAAGCGGATGTCGAAAAACCGAACGCCTGCGATCAGCTGTTCTTTAATCGGAAGGGTCTGGCATTTTCCATAAATGTCCGCAATCGAATAAAGCGCGCCGGAATCGTGCGTACCCGGTATGGACAAAGCGCCAATTTCCCGCGCATCATTAAGCTCCGCCATCCAGTTTTCATAATTTGCCTTTGAAAATCGGATGGGCAGTACGGAAAAAAGCGTCAGCGCACACAAAATGACGGAAAGAACAATTTTCAACACGCGCCTTTTTTTCATAGCCATTCCCCCGAAAAAATCTCTTTTCTTCATTATAGCATTTTCCAATCAAAAATCATAGCTTCCAATGCGTGTTTACTCCAGCCGCATTTATGTGGTATAATACTTTCATAAACAAATGACAAGGAGCGCATCACCATGAACGAATTTCAGAAATACGCCGACCGCGCGCTTGAACTCGGCGCGAAGGACGCAGTGGTTTTTTCCATCGATCAGATTTGCTTTGACCCCAGAACGCTTCTAAAATGCATGTACGGCTGCGACGACTGGGGCAAAAACCACACCTGCCCCTCCCGCCCCGGCAATCCCACCATGGCGGAATATAAGGAAATGCTCTCCCATTACAAAGGTGGCATCATCATTCACGCCAACGACAAAAAGCTTTCGCAGGAGGTCTCCTTCACGATTGAAGGCGAGGCCTACCGCGACGGCTACTATTTCGCCTTCTCCATGAGCGATTGTGCGCTTTGCAAAACCTGCGCCGCCTGCGACGGAGAAAGCTGCCGCTTTATGCACAAGGCCCGCCCTGCCTTCCACAGCGTAGGCATCGACGTATTCAAAACCGTGCGCGCCTTCGGCCTTCCGATCAAAACCCTGAAGGACGCAAACACCGAAGAACAGAACTGGTACAGCGCAGTATTCATCGACTGACAAGGCGGGAAAACATATGAAATTTATGCACCTATCGGATTTGCACATCGGAAAGCGCTTAAACGATCTGTCGCTCATCGAGGATCAGGCGTATGCGCTTGACCGCGTAATTGAGCTTGCCGCGCGCGAAAGAGTGGACGCCGTTTTGATTGCAGGCGACGTATACCAGAAAGCCAGCCCGCAGGCCGAAGCGATGACGCTTTTCGATTCGTTTTTAACGCGCCTTGCAGAAAAGGGCATGCGCGTTTTTATCATCAGCGGCAACCACGATTCCGACAGGCGCATATCATATTTTTCCAAATTCCTGAAAAAAACGGGCGTGTTTGTGTCCGAGGCGTTTGAAGGAATGCTTCAGACGGTGACGGTTTCGGATGAATATGGACCGATATATATTCATCTTCTGCCCTTTCTGCGCCCGACCTCGGTCAAGCGCTTTTTCCCGGACAGCGAAATTCATACCTATGAAGACGCGGTCCGCGCAGTGATTTCGCACTCAAACGTCGATCAGACGACGCGCAACGTCCTCATCTGCCATCAGCTCGTAACGGGCGCAGAAACCTGCGACAGCGAGGAAGAAGCCGTGGGCGGGCTTGACAACATTTCGCCCTCGGCGTTTGAGGGCTTCGATTATGTTGCGCTCGGGCACATTCATAAGCCCCAGCGCGCAGGCCGTGACAACATGCGCTATGCGGGCTCGCTTTTAAAATATTCCCTCTCCGAAAAGGACCATAAAAAAAGCGTCTGCATTTTGGAAATGAAGGAAAAGGGCGATCTAACAATAACCCTTCACGAAATCGAAACCCTTCGGGACGTTCGCGAAGTCAGGGGCGAAATGAACGCGCTTTTGAATGAACCCTATTCCGAGGATTATGTCCGCTGCGTTGTGACGGACGAATTGCCCCCGCCCGATGCACGCGTCACGCTGTCGACTGTGTTTCCCAATATGATTAAGTTTTCCATTGAGAACAGCAAAACCCAGGCGGATATGGATATTTCGCCAGACAATAATATCGAAAACAAATCGGTCATGGATCTGTTTTCGGAATTTTTCATGCTGCAAAACGGCGGCCAGACGCCAAGCGACAAGCACCTAAGCGTGATTGAAGAGATCTTAAAGGAAATGGAGGAACAAAAGCATGAGGCCGATTGATCTGACCATGTCCGCGTTCGGCCCGTATGCCAAGGAAACCTTCATCGACTTTGATTTTCTGTCCACGGGCGGCGTCTTTCTGATCACGGGCGACACGGGCTCTGGCAAAAGCACCATCTTTGACGCGATCAGCTTTGCGCTTTTCGGCGAAGGCTCGGGCGGCAAGGAAAAGCGCGCCTCGCGCTCGTTCCGCTCGGACTATGCCGACGCGAAGACCGAAACCTATGTGCGCTTTCGCTTTTCCCACAAAATGCGCACCTATGAAATCACCCGAAACCCCGAATACGAGCGCGAAAAGGTGGTCGGAAAGGGCAAAACCAAGCAGGTTGCAAGAGCTGTTTTCAAATGCGAAGAAACCGGCGAAGTGATCGACGGCATCGGTCAGGTGGACGAAAAAATCCTGTCCCTGATCGGCCTTACGCGCGACCAGTTCGCCCAGACGGTTATGATCGCGCAGGGCGATTTTTTGAAAATTCTGAACGCCAAAAGCGAGGACAGGAAAAAGCTCTTTCAGAAAATCTTCGGTACGGGCGTGTTTTCGGAGCTTCAGACGCGCCTTAAGGAGATGCACGCGGAAGGCAAAAACAGGGTGGAATCGCTTTCCGCTCTCGGATCATCCGCGCTTTCGCGTTTGCAGGCGGAAAGCGAGTTTGAAAATGCGTTTGATGAAGTAAGGCGCGCGCCGGACGGTGTCAATCAGGCCATCCCCGTGCTTTCGGACTGTATTTCCCTTCAGAAAGCAAAATTGGACGGGCTGAATGCCGAAATCGAAATTCTCGACAAAACCCGCCTTCAAAAGCAAGCCGAAATTTCAGAAGCACAGGCCATAAACCGCGATTTTGACGAAAAGGAAGCGCGGGAAAAGCAGCTTTTCATCCATCTTTCAAAAAAAGATGAGATTTCCGAAACCGAAAAAAAGGCCAAACGCGCTCTTTCCGCCATGCGCGTTCAGCCCGCCCGCGCGATTTACGAAAATGTGGTTTCTCTCTTAAAAGGTGCGCAGCAAAGAAACGAAACCGCCCGGGAAAATCAGGAAAAATACAAACCGCTTCTGGACGAAATCGAAAAAAGGCTCAAAAACGCCCAGAAAATCTACGACGAAAGCTACGTACGCGTGCGATCGCAGGCAGAGGCGCTTTTAAAGACCGTTCCCATCATCCAAAAACGAAAAACCGCGGAAGCGGAAAAGACCACGGCTGCAAAGCTTCTGAGCTACGCGCTCGCAGAAGAAAAACGCGCTTACGAGAGGTATATGGATTTCAGAAGCCGGTTCTATCTGGGTCAGGCCTCCGTTCTTTCAAGGACGCTCATAGACGGAGAGCCCTGTCCTGTCTGCGGATCGACTCATCACCCAAGCCCCGCCAGAAACACCGAAAATGCGGTCACGCAGGATCAGCTGGACGAATGTGAGAAAATCTACCGCTCGAAAAACGAAGCAGCCCGAAACGCTGAAAAGGCTGTCGCGGTCAAGACAGCCGAAATTCAAAGCGCGACCGAACAGCTTTTGCAAAGCGGCGTATCGATGGAAGACACGCAGGAGGCCGTCAAAGCCCGCGCAAAAGAGCTGAATGATCAGGCAGACAATATGGAAAAATCGGTGCGCGAGCTTACGCTTCGCGCCGAGAAGGGCCGTGCATTTTTGTCCGAGGCCGTCGCTGTTTATAAGGAAACGGCAGAGCTCATCCAAAAATACGCCTTGGACGTACAAACAGGGCGCAAAAATTTCGAGGACGCGCTTTCAAAGGAAGGCTTTGAAAACGAAGAGGATTTCCTCCGGTCGCTTCTTGCTCCGAATGCGCTGAATCAGCTTGAAAGAGAAATAAAGGCCTTTAGCGACGCAAAAATCCAGCTCGAAAGCCGGATCGATGCGCTGAATACAAAGCTTTCAAGCAAATCGCGCATAGACACCGATCAGATTTCTCAGGCGCTTTTATCCTGCGAAGCGGTTTTAAGGGAAAAGCGCCGCCTGCTCAGCGGAATCGACAAGCGGCTGGCGGCAAACACGGACGCGCTGTCCGTTTTGAAGGATATTTCAAAAAAGCTTTCTTCTGCCAAGGAGAGATGGGCGCTCGTCTCGGACGTTTACGCCTCCGTATCCGGCCAGCAGTCCGGCAAAATGAAGCTGTCGTTTGAAACCTATGTTCAGCAGTACTACTTCAAGCAGGTGATTTCCGCCGCGAACAAACGCCTTACGTTTCTTACAGAGGGCATGTTCACCCTTAGAATTAAGCAGGAGGCGGGCAACCTTCGAAGTCAAATGGGCCTCGACCTTGAAGTGCTCGACAGAAGCACCGGCCTCTGGCGCGATGTTTCCACCCTTTCCGGCGGCGAAAGCTTCATGGCCTCTTTAGCCCTTGCTTTGGGCCTTTCCGACGTGGTTCAGTCCGCAAGCGGCGGCATCCGCTTAGACGCCATGTTCATCGACGAAGGCTTTGGCACCCTTGACGAAAACGCGCTTCGGCAGGCTTTGTCGCTGTTAACCCGTCTGGCTGACGGCAACCGCTTAATCGGCGTCATCTCCCACATGCCGGAGCTCAAAGAAAGAATCACAAAGCGCATCGTCATCACCAAAAAAACCTTCGGCTCGGTTGCCGTGACGGAGGAAGGATAAATAAAAAGGAAACTGACTTATTGAAAAAGTCGGTTTCCTTTTTTATTGATCCACCTTAGGCGTCTGCGCCTATCTTATTTTCTTTTCCGCTTCCTCCACAGTGCGCTTTGCGATGGTTTTTGCTGCGCCGGATGGGATGATTCTATCCCGCGCTTCCATCATTTTTTTGCTGATTTCGGGGTTTTTCAGAATTTCATTTACGGATTTCGCAACCTCTTCGTCATCCTTGGGACATAGGGCTATGCCGTTTTCCATTAAAAACTGCGCGTTGTGGCTTTCGACGCCCTGAATCGGATGCACGATGACGAGCGGACGCTCAAGCTCAAACGCTTCGGTTGTGGAAAGTCCGCCGGGCTTTGAGATGACCACATCGCAGGCTCGCATGAGCTTATAAAGCGGCTTTATGAACCCCTCAGCCTTCAATCGGCTTTCGGGCAGATTCATGCGCGCAAATTTCCTTTTGAGCTTTAAATTGCTTCCGCAAACGACGATAATCTGAACGTCGTCGCTGAGCCTCTTTAACAGCGCCTCCACGGTCGATGGCATCTTGCCCGCGCCCATGCTGCCGCCGGCAACCAGCACATGCCGTTTGTTTCCGTCAAGCCCGGCTTCTCTCTTGGCTTTTTGAATGTCTCTTTCCGACTGGATTGCCGGGTCGACGGGAATGCCGGAGGCGACGAGCGCTGCGCCGTTTACGCCGAATTTCTCATATCGCTGACTCAGACTCTCGGTGGGCGTAAAGATCATGTCGATTTCGGTATCGTTCCAGAACGGCTGAACGTCGTAATCGGTGATAACGCCGCCGATCCACTGGGAGATTTCGCCGTTTCTTTTCAGATGCGTCAGCTGCTGCGCCGAAAAAATGTGCGTGGTCAATATGGCGTCCGGATTTTCCTTATGAATAAACCGCGCCAGCCGCTTGGCCTCGAATTTGTTGATGTCGTAGACAAATGTTTTTCCGTTCAGGCGCGGGATTCTGTAGGACGCATTGTAAAACAGACCGAACAGCCACGGAAGATGCTTGACCAGCCAAACATATCCGCCGCATACGGCCTTGGATAACGACGGACGAATGACGGCGTAGCAGTCGTACACCGCCGCCTCGTGCCCCTCGTTTCGAAGCGCCTCGGCTGTCGCGTTGGCCGCCGCATCGTGCCCGCCGCCGCAGCTTAAGGAGAAAATCAGAAATTTCATAAAAGCATGTCTCCCGGTCCCGGAAAATCTGAATTATGCGTGTTTATCTTACCACAAATCCTTTTTTGTGTAAAGCAAAAGCAGATGATCGTATTGATACGAAAATCTGCTTTTTTGTGACTTATTCGCTTGCGCGGTTCAAATATTCATTGATCAGGAACTTTTCTATGGGCGAAAGGCTCCATTTGACCGGGCGGGAATCGTCCTTGAACAGCATGCGCATCGGCTCGTTTTCATTAAGACGCGGCCAGACGGGAAGCTCGTTTCCCTGGCTGTCGAGGCCGTTCGGGTCGCCCGTTTTCATAAAGTTCACCCAGTAGTCGCACATGTTCCTTGCAAGGTCGTAGTGCTTTCCCGTAAAGGGCCGCCAGCATTTGGCGAGGGTTTCAAAGAAGAACCACAGATCCACGGAATGGAATGTTCCGGGGTTGTCCCAGCCGGGGATGAACGCGTCGAAATTGTAGGCGTAAAGGGGCTGGTCGACGCCGTTTTTTTCGTTATTGATGCTTGCAGCGCGGATGGCGAAATCTATGGAGTGAACGTCGCCCTCTTTGTAAATGGTTTCCTCAGTCGCGGGATGCGTAAAGAAGGATAAAAACTTGTCCTTTTTATCTGGAAATACGGTTTCGGCAAGCTTAACAAGCTCTTCTTCCGTTTTGCAGTCGGGCGCGGCGGTAAATTCGGACGAGGTCTGGCCCAGAAGCACCGGGCAGACGATGCGATCCGGATGCAGATACCACTCGGCGCTTGGATACACGCTGAATACGCCGTCCACAGCCTCGCCCCAGCAGCCCCAGGGCCACTCGAGGGACTTGTTTTCAATCGTTCGTGCGTCAAGCTGACGCGCTTCCTCAAGCGTTTTTACGCCCAGCGCCTCAAAAAAGCGAACGCCCTGCTGTTCGGATTCAGCCATACTGCGCGGGAACAGGCCGAAACGGTCGCCATAGGGGCGGGTAAACGTTCCGGACTGAATGATGGCTCTTTGAAAAAGGCCCTGATTGTCCGGGCAGGTCATCTGCGCACAGACGCTCATGCCGCCTGCGGACTGGCCGCCGATGGTGATGTTCTCCGGGTCACCGCCGAAGGCAGCAATGTTTCTTTTCACCCAGCGGGTTGCAGCCTGCTGGTCGAGGAAGCCGAAGTTTGCGGGCGCATCGGGCTGCTCCTTCGTGATTTCGGGATGGCATAAAAAGCCGAACGCGTTTAAGCGGTAGCCAACCGTGACCACGACGATGCCGCGGCGGGCGATGCGTTCGCCGTCAAATTCCATCTCGGTGGTATTTCCAACCTGAAGGCCGCCGCCAAAATACCACACGTATACAGGCATGTTCTTCCTGCCGTCGGCGGGCGCCCAGATGTTTAAGTAAAGGCAGTCTTCGCTCATGGGCAGCGTTGCGTCCACCGCCCATTCGCGGGCGTAGATGTCCTTCATCGGGTCGCCGGCGCAGTTGGCCTGCATGGCGATGGGCCCGAAATCGGCGCAGAACAATTCGCCCTCCCAGTCGGGGCAGGGCTGCGGCGCGCGCCAGCGGTTTTTGCCGATGGGCTTGTCGGCAAAGGGAATGCCCTTGTAGCTTGTAATTCTGGGATCGGCGGCGGGCAGGCCGCGCACCCAGCCGTTTTCGGTCTGAACGCGACGGATCATTGGTGAAACGCCTCCTTTTGGTAGAAAAACACATATTGACCATGTTATCACTATTATAGTTCGTATATTGTATGCGTGCAAGGGCATATCACAAGCGAAAAAGGACAAATATGTATTTGGGAAATGAGCTTCTCTTCTTCGAGCAGTCATATTGCATATAAAAGCAGATGCCTATGGAGAGCTCGCAGAAACATTTTTTGAACATGGAACTTATGCAGAAGCCTCTTAAGACGATTCATTTGCAAATAAGTTTTTTCATGGTTCAAATCTGATCTTTACGGCAATAACGGTAGGGCGTATTCTATCTCAGGAGCTGTTGCAAATATAATTTCTACTGATAATCTGCTCTCGATGGGATATCCCGACAGACAAGAAAATGCCGTTCGGGAAGGATTCCGATATTATGGATTGATATGGTTAGACGGCGCCCATTGCGGGCGCCGCCTTTAGCTGTTTGATAAATTGGAATTTGCTGATTACAACACTAATCGATATCGTTTAAGATTGTCCGATTCATCCTCATACGCAAATCCATTTTTGATCGCAACCTTTTGACTGGCGATTTGTCTTTCATCACATTCAATGATGCAGCTTTCAACTCCTAAATACCGTGCGTATTTTATTAATTCCTTTGTTACTTCGTTTGCAATTCCCATTCCCCAGTAATTTTGATGTAAGACCCAGCCAATTTCATAATCGTTCTTTTCAAATAAGTGAAAAATAGCGTGTCCAATTACTTTGCCTGTCATTTTCCACACGATCGAATAAACCAATGGTGGTTCACACAATCCTGCCGATTGAATAAAATTCTTTGTTCGCTCTATGTCAAAAGCTGGTTCAATATGCGTCATAACTCGCTCATCCGAAAGCACTTGATACACATCGTCAGCATCTTTCATCATCATGTTGCGAACAAGGCATCTTTCTGTTGTTAACTCCATACGTACCACCACAAATTCATATTTAACGGAGGGAACGCTGCATCGCCGATCAGTTAAGAAGATGATCCATCACGCGCGTTTTCATTAAAACAGTTGTCAAGGCGATTCCAGCGCCCGCGCTGAAAGCGGCCTGCAGGAGGTTTCCGAGAACATCGGCGATGGCGATTCCGATTCCGAAGAAAAGGGTTTCAAACAGAAAATAGCCCAAGACCATAATGATTTCGCAAACGAGATATACAATCACAGTCTTTATGTGTTTGTTCGTTACGGCTTTATGGACAAAAAACGCGCACACAGCCATCAATCCTTTGATGATAAAGGTGGCGGGAGCGTAAACGGAATAGCCCAGATACAAATCGGCCAGCGCGCTTCCAACGCCGGAAGCGGCGAGACCTGCCCACGGGCCCAGCATAACGCCCGACAGAACTACAAACACGTCGCCGGCATTCGCATAGCCGTGACCAAGCGGTATGGGAACAAAGGCGGTCAAAACAAAAATGACGGCGGCGAAAAGGCCGGATAGTACGATTTTCAGTACGCGGTCGTGCGAAGCAGTTTTCATAGGATACAAACCTTTCATATAAAATGCACAGGGATTATGATACTCCCTGTGCATCGATTGTTATAGCGATAGCATGTTAAGAATTCCGCTTTTTTATTCGTCGGAATCGTCCTTCAACGCTTCTTCCTCAGCTTGTCTCACCTTTTCATCGCGCTCCGCCTGTTTTTGATAGATGTAAATCATGATGGAGGGAATCAGGGCCGCCGCCCAGAGAATGGTTCCAAGAGCGGGGTTTAAGAAAAACGCGATCAGGCCTAAAAAGTAGAGGATGGTAAGGGTTAAAAAAACCGCAGTTTTCACCTTTTTGGATGCGATCAGCTTTCTGTAAAATTCCATAGGGATGCCTCCTTTGATTGTCTTGAGGTTGATTGGGAAGATAGAATGTTCGGGAGAGAAAGCGAAAGCTTAAGAACAAAACGGCAATATACCATAGAGACGCCCGTCCTCGGCAATGCCACTAATCCAAGAAAGAAACGCTTCGTATGCGGGATGGGAAACCCGTCCCCTACGGTGATTGCCGAACGTTTTGTACCCGTAGGGGAGGCGTTTCGCCTCCTGCGGCTAACGTTACAGCCTCTCCTCCGGCATCAGTTCTTTGATCATGTGAATGTATACATTCTTCTCTTCAAGCGCCTTCTGAAGGCCTGAAATATCGACATCCTGAATGGCTGCGCCTTCGTCAATGGCGCGGCAGGCGGCGACGCCTGCGGCCTGTCCGGTCAATATCGCCGGAGGAATGACTCTGAGAACGTCCCACGCGTAGCCTTCTGCGCTGGCGGCGCGACCGACGGCAAGGAGATTTTTATGCGTTTCGGCGATCAGGCAGCGCAGGGGAATTTCGTAGAGGTAGTCCCTTCTGTCAAAATCGTTGATCAGACAAATGGAATCGTCAAAATGACGGTAGGCGTCGTCTGTTTTCAGGGTGTACATGCCCTTTATGTGGCGCGTGGTTCTGAACTGAGGCATGGTGGGCAGAACCGCCACGTCCCTTGAGGCGGGATCCTGACTCCGCAGGGAGTCGAGCAGCTCCATCTGGTTCTTTACAACATACTCCGTAACCTCTTCACCCGTGGTTCCGGCATATTTTTTCATGCCTTCGGGATGAAATTTGCCGTACAGTGTGGCTTTTCCGCCGTTGATCCAATGGTAAATATGCCCGATGGATTTTTCTTTCACAGCCTTTTCGCAGCTTTCAAGCGTCGCCTCGTAAGCGATATAGGTGAAAAAATTGTCTCCGTCCACAAACGGCGCGCCGGACAGCTTGGTCAGATCCGCATCGCCCGTTGCGTCGATGAACATCTTTGCTTCATACCATTCGTCGCCGGATTTGTTGGTCACGCGCACGCGGCGAATGACGCCGTTTTCCGTTTCGGCTGCGCTGACCACGCTGTCATAAAGCAGCGTAACGCCCGCATCTATGATGGCTTCCGTGAGCGCAAGGGCGAACATATTGGGCGAATAGCGGCAAACATTGCGCACGGTGGTCGCCTCGTCCGGTTCGCCGTTTTTCCATTCGTCCGGAACAAACATCCAGCCGTATTTTTTCGAAAGCTCCACAAATTCAAGGCACATGCCCTTTACGATGTTCTTTCCGCGCCCGTTGCACATGGGCACGAAGAAATTGATCAGTCCAATCGTGCCAAGGCCGCCCAAGAGCAGCGTTTTTTCGATTAACAGCACGCGCTTTCCTTCCCGTGCTGCCGACAATGCCGCCGCGCACCCGCTGACGCCGCCGCCCGCGACAATTACGTCGTAATCGTATTTCATACAGTCTCCTCCTTGTTCAAAGGATCATAAAAGCGAAGGGATGCAAGGTCAAAATTCTCAAATTCCATTACCGCCGCATAGGGCGTAATGGGCAGCATGTTCATAAGAAAATCGAGGCCGATCCGATCGTCGAAGCTTTTTAAAGCCGCCGTCAGGGCCAAGGCGTGCGTTCCAACAAGGATGGTTTCGCCGGGATAGCGGGTTAAAAGATGCATGATAAACGCCTGTGTGCGCTTTTTAAGCGCCTTCAACGATTCCGCGCCGCCGTTTGTGGAGGATTCGTTTTCAAACATTTCCTGCATTCGGCTTTCGAAATATTCGTGCGCAAACGGTCGTCCGCCCATCCATTCGCGCATTCGCTCATCCGTTTGAAGATCAATTTTCCGATCTTTGCAGATGGGCCAAACCGTCTGGCAGGCGCGAAGATAGGGGCTTGAAAAAACGCGGGAAACGGGCGTGTTTGTCAGAATTTCAGCCAGTTTTTCTGTATCTTTTAAACCTTTTTCGGTCAAAGGCCGCGTTTTTGCATCCGTCACTGCGTGGTCGGACTCGCAGTGGCGGATCAGATAAATCGTCGTTTTCATTTATGCTTTTCCCATTCTGATGATTTCGCCAACCAGTGCAATCAACTGGCTGATCGTGGGCTTTCCGCGCGTTTCATCGATGGAGTTTCCGAAGAGCTTATACTGGTTTTCAATATCGCCCAGCAAAAACGTCTTGTCGATCAGGCGGCGCATGGGATCCTGAAAGGCGGTTTCCTTCTTTGAAAAAGCGCGGGAGAGGGCGGGATACACGCTTCTTTTCAGGTTTCTGACAACGTTTCTGTCGTTTACCGAAAGCGCGCAGGCGTAGGCGATGTAATTTCTGGCGGGCTGATCGGGAAAACCCATGCGGGAGAGGATTTCATTTGCCCTTTGAACATCCGCATCTCTCACCCGGACGGGATAGATTTTATGCATCGCCGCGACTGTCTCTTCAGTCCGACACGGAAGCGTGACTGTCGGATGATAAGCCGAAAGCATGATTTCGCCCGCGTTTTCCGGCGCAAAGTACAGGATGGCCGGGCGCTTGTAAAGCGGGAGATCAAAAATATATTCATCCGCTTTCTGAACCGGCAGCATCGGAAGAAGGACACTCATAAACACAAAATCGCATTCCATGCGCTTAAGAAAGCCAGCGGCTTCATCAAAGCTTTTGACGCTTCCCGCGCATTCGAGCGCCAGCGCGGAAGCAAGCTTTTCCGCCTCACAAATTCCCTTCTGATCGGGAAAGGCGAGAAGCACGCGCTTGCCCTTGAATGCGTTTTCCACTGTTTCCGCCGCCCTTCCTTATGATGGAAACATTATATCAAATCCCATGCCTGCCTGCAAGCCAAAGCACAAATTCGGACCGAAAATGTTAAGAAATCGAGATTTTGTTGACAATGCGCGTCCGGTGTGCTTTAATAGGATAAACCGATGAGGAAGAAAAGTAGCTGCATAATCCTGCATCAAAGCGATCTGCGGATGGTGAAAGCGCAGAATGACGATTGGCGGTGAATGGCCTTCCGAGGGCGAATTGAAAGGTGTAAGGCCGAGTATATGAGCCGGAGCAAATCCTCCGTTAAAAAAGATTGCCGTATGATGGTACGGACAAAGAGGGCGCATAAAATTGCGTCAAGCCGGGTGGCACCGCAGGAGAAGAATTGTTCCCCTGTCCCAGCAAAAAATGAAACTGGGACAGGGTTTTTTCTGTCCCCAAGGACAGCGAAAGGAGATATACACCGATGTCAAAGGAAATCCCGTACAAGATTTATCTCGAAGAAAGCGAGATGCCCAAATATTGGTACAATGTCCGCGCGGACATGAAAGTGAAGCCCGCGCCGCTTCTGAACCCCGAAACCTTAAAGCCCATGACGGCGGAAGAATTGGGCGTTGTGTTCTGCGACGAGCTGGTCAAGCAGGAGCTGGACGACACCACCCGCGAATACCCGATTCCCCAGGAAATTCTGGACTTTTACAAGATGTATCGCCCGTCTCCCCTCGTTCGCGCATACTGCCTTGAAAAGAAGCTGAACACCCCCGCCAAAATCTACTATAAATTCGAAGGTAACAACACAAGCGGCAGCCATAAGCTGAATTCCGCCATCGCTCAGGCCTATTATGCGAAAAAGCAGGGCTTAAAGGGTGTGACCACCGAAACCGGTGCAGGCCAGTGGGGCACCGCGCTTTCCATGGCTTGCTCCTACTTTGATTTAGACTGCAACGTCTACATGGTCAAGGTTTCCTACGAGCAAAAGCCGTTCAGACGCGAAGTCATGAGAACCTACGGCGCATCCGTCACGCCTTCTCCCTCCATGACTACGAATGTTGGCAGAAAGATCAACGAAGAATTCCCCGGAACCGGCGGTTCTCTTGGCTGCGCGATTTCCGAAGCCGTTGAAAGCGCAACCAGCAAGGAAGGCTATCGCTATGTGCTCGGAAGTGTATTAAATCAGGTGCTTCTCCATCAGTCCGTCATCGGCATGGAGTGCAAAATCGCGATGGATAAATACGGCATCAAGCCCGACATGATCATCGGCTGCGCAGGCGGCGGCAGCAACCTCGGCGGCCTCATTTCTCCCTTCATGGGCGAAAAGCTGCGCGGCGAGAAGGACTATCAGTTCATCGCCGTCGAGCCCGCATCCTGCCCGAGCCTGACCCGCGGCAAGTACGCCTACGATTTCTGCGACACCGGAAAGGTCTGCCCGCTTTGCAAGATGTACACCCTCGGAAGCGGCTTCATTCCTTCCTCCAGCCACGCAGGCGGTCTGCGCTATCACGGCATGAACAGCGTCCTGTCCGAGCTTTACGATCAGGGCCTGATGGAAGCCAGATCCGTCGAACAGACCAGCGTGTTTGCAGCCGCGCAGGAATTTGCGCGCGTGGAAGGCATCCTGCCCGCCCCTGAAAGCAGCCACGCCATCCGTGTCGCCATCGACGAAGCCCTCAAGTGCAAGGAAACGGGCGAAGAAAAGACCATTCTCTTCGGCCTCACCGGCACCGGCTATTTCGACCTTTACGCCTATGCCAAGTTTAACGACGGCGTAATGGGCGACTACATCCCCACCGACGAAGAGCTGCAGAAGGGCTTTGCGTCGCTTCCGGATCTGAAGATCTGATGAAGATGCAGCCATTCGGACCATAAAGAAATCTCAGATAGAATGGCCTGCGCACCCGATGTAATTTAGTTAGCGCGGGCGATCGATGATCGCCCCTACAGTATGATTATGGTACTATCATAAAGTGTAGGGGCGGTCATTGACCGCCCGTGTATTTTTATGGAATCTTTGGGGGAACGCTTCAAAGCTACTGTTGGACTTTTGTTTATGCTATCGCTTCGGTCAGCTTTGTCTTTCTTGGAAACAACAGCTTCTCTGTACCGAAAAACGGCGGAAAATCGTCATATATCTGTGTATATCCCCCCCTCCCCCCGGGGGGGTAAGTATTAATTATATTGCTTGTCTGTGGAATCCTGACTGCCGACAGAAACTTACTTGCCGGTTTTAACCTGACTGCCGGCAGAAATTTATCTGCCGGTTTTATCGTGTCTGCCGGGGATTTCAGGCGGCAGGGACTGTGTGGGTGCGGACGCAATGATTCTTTTTATAATAATGGGACTTATGCAGATGTTTGATTCTGCGTAAGTCCCTTATTCTTATTCGTCTTTCTGCCCTAAGGCTTCGAGGCTGGTTTTCAGGCCTCGGATGAACAGCTCGAAATTGGCTGCGACCACGCTTTCCTCGCCGGTCTGGCTGTTGACAAACGTGACGCAGGGTTCTGCGCCCTCTTCAGCATTTCTGTAGTCCAGAACGAGGATGGCGCGGGAGGGCGAGATGCAGCTGGCGAAGGCGACGGATTTGCCTTTGAATGCGTCTTTGTCTTCCAGAAGGAAATCACTTCCGAAGCGGCCGCAAAGGGAATAGAGCGCATCCCTGCCAATGCCCAGAAAATGCGTGATCTGGATATAGTCCGAATAGGTTTCCGCGGGGAAGCGGATCGGGTACCAGCAGCGGTTGAGCATGCCGCCGTTGTGCATTCTCATAAGCTCGATGTAGGAATCGGGCAGCTTAAAGCCCAGCGCCTCTTCAACGCTTCTGATGAGGCGTGTGTCGGGCTTATTGCTTTCATACCGATGTTCTGATTCTCTGATATCGTGCCAGAAATCGGAAAAATCCATATCTGTCAGGTGCGCTTCGGGTTCGCTGTCCAGAATTTCATCTGCGACCAATACGGCTTCCGCTTTGACGATTGCGGTTTCGCTAACGGGTTCTTCAGCAGATTTCGCTTCGGGTTCCGCGCAGGCTTCCTCTGCAGATTCGGCTTCGGATTCCGCGCAGACTTCTTCAACGGGTTCGGCTTCCGGTTCCGTGCAGACTTCTTCCGTGGTTTCGGCTGTTGGAACGGCGGCGGTTTGCGCAGCGCACGCTGTTACGGGCTCTGCTGGGGCTTCAGAGGGCATTTCGGTTGCTTCTGATTCGGCTGCGGCTTCCTGCGCAACGGATGCGGGCGCGGCTTCCTGGGGCAGTATTTCTTCGCCTTTTTTGCGGCGGAAAATGCTGAAAATTGACATTCATGTACTCCTTATCAGCTGACGGTAAAGCCGCCTGCGCTGAATGAACGGCTGACGCAGGCGGCAAAAGAAACGGGTGTTAGTTCTTTACGCTGACCGCGAGCGTGGCGTTTTCGCCGTTGATCTTCATCTCGCGTACAAACGCGCCTTCATCCGCCTCGGCGCATTCGGCTTCAACAGCCAGAACCGCGCGCATGAGGTCGCCCTTTCCTTCTTCAAGGATCTTTTCGAGCTTTTCGGTGGTTTTCCAGGTCAGGCGGATGCGGTCGGTGACTTCAAAGCCGGCTTCCTTGCGCATGGTCTGAACCTTGGAGATGACTTCGCGGACAAAGCCTTCGTTGATCAGCGCTTCGGTGAGGTTGGTATCGAGCACAACGGTGTATGCGCCGTCGGATTCGGCGACGTAGCCGGGCTTCTGAATGAGGGCGGTCAAAACGTCGTCCTTTTCAAGCTCGATCATGGTTCCGTCGATTTCGAAGGATACGATTTCGCCTCTTTCGAATGCGTCGACCACTTCGTTTCCGTCCATGGCAGCGAGCGTCTGGCCGATCTTGCCCAGGAGCTTTCCGTACTTTTTGCCCAGGGTCTTCATCTGGGGCTTTAACTGATAGGTGGTGAATTCGCGGGCGTCGTCTACGAACTCGACGGACTTGACGTTTAATTCGCTCTTGATGAGCTCCTCGATTTCGCCGGACAGCTTCTCGCCCTTGACAAGGCATCTGGACAGGGGCTGGCGAACCTTGAGGGAAGAAACGTTTCTGCAGGCGCGGCCGAGGGTTACAACCGTCATAACCTCGTCCATGCCGGTTTCAAGTTCCTTGTCGATGAGGATCATATCGGCAACCGGATAGTCGCAAAGGTGTACGGATTCCGGCGCACCGGGAATGTTGTTTACAACCAGGTTCTGATACATGGTTTCGGTCATGAAGGGGATGAAGGGCGCAAGGAGCTTGGTGAGGGTAACCAGAACGGTGTAGAGCGTCTCAAACGCTGCAAGCTTCGTGCCTTCTAATCCCTTGCCCCAGAAGCGCTCGCGGTTTAAGCGGACGTACCAGTTGGAAAGCTCGTCCACGAATGCGGCGATGGCGCGGCTGGTTTCGGTGGCCTTGTATTCGTTTAAGCCCTTGTCGACAAAGTCAACGAGGGAGTTCAGGCGGGAAAGAACCCACTTGTCGATGAGCGTGAAGTCTTCCTTCTTCGCCTTCTCGGTTTCGGGATTATAGTTGTCGATGGATGCATAGAGGGTAAAGAACGCATAGGTGTTCCACAGGGTGCCCATGAACTTGCCCTGCATTTCGCTGACAAGGTTTCCGGCAAAGCGGGTGGGCAGCCACGGAGCGCCGTTGGCGTAGAAGTACCAGCGGACAGCGTCCGCGCCCTGCTTGTCAAGAACGCTCCACGGATCGACGACGTTTCCGATGTGCTTACTCATCTTCTTGCCCTCTGCGTCCTGAACGTGGCCCAGAACCAGGCAGTTTTCAAACGGCGCGCGTCCGAAAAGGAGGGTGGAGATGGCGGTTAAGGAGTAGAACCAGCCGCGGGTCTGGTCGATGGCTTCGGAAATAAAGTCGGCGGGATAGTTTTCGTCGAAGATGTCCTTGTTCTCAAAGGGATAGTGCCACTGCGCAAAGGGCATGGAGCCGGAATCGTACCAGCAGTCGATGACCTCGGGCGTTCTGTGCATTTCGCCGCCGCACTTTTCGCACTTGATCGTCACTTCGTCGATGTAGGGGCGGTGAAGCTCGATCTCGTCCGGGCAGTTATTCGACATCTTTTTAAGCTCTTCGATGGAGCCGATGGTGTGGATGTGTCCGCACTCGCAGACCCATACGGGCAGGGGAGTGCCCCAATAGCGTTCGCGGGAGAGCGCCCAGTCGATGACGTTCTCAAGGAAATTGCCCATGCGGCCTTCCTTGATGTTTTCGGGCATCCAGTTGACGCGGTCGTTGCTCTTTAAAAGCTCGTCGCGTACAGAAGTCATTCTGATAAACCAGCCGGAGCGGGCGTAGTAGATGAGGGGCGTATCGCATCTCCAGCAGAAGGGATAGTCGTGCTCAAACTGAGCAGCTTTGACCAAGAGGCCGCGCTCCTCGAGATCCTTTAAGATCATCGGGTCAGCCTTTTTGACGAACGTGCCCGCCCAGGGGGTTTCCTTCGCCATTTCGCCCTTGGTGTCTACCAGCTGGAGGAAGGGGATGTCGTTGTCGCGGCCAACGCGCGCGTCGTCCTCACCAAAGGCGGGAGCGATGTGTACGATGCCGGTACCGTCGGTCATGGTGACGTAGCTGTCTGCGCAGACGCGCCATGCAGGCTTGTTGACGAGGGGCTTCTGGAAGTCGAAAAGCGGCTCGTATTCGATGCCGACTAAGTCCATGCCCTTCATGGTGGTCATGTTGCTGATTTCTGCGTCTTCGCCGAGAACGGAGGGGATCAGAACCTTCGCCATGATGATGGTTCTTCCGTCATGGTCGAACTTGGCATATTCGTCATCGGGATTTACGCAGAGAGCGACGTTGGAAGGAAGGGTCCAGGGCGTGGTCGTCCAGGCGTAGAGCCAGGTGTTTTCTTCGTCCTTGACCTTAAAGCGCACGAACGCGGACTTTTCATTTACGGTCTTGTAGCCCTGGGAAACCTCGTGAGAGGAAAGGGCGGTTCCGCAGCGGGGACAGTAGGGCACGATCTTGTGGCCCTTGTAAAGAAGGCCCTTGTCGGCGATCTGCTTAAGAGACCACCATACGGACTCGATGTAGTTGTTGTCATAGGTGACGTATGGGTTTTCCATGTCCGCCCAGTAGCCTACGCGGTCACTCATTTTCTCCCATTCGCCCTGATATTTCCACACGGATTCCTTGCACTTTTTGATGAAGGGCTCCATGCCGTAGGCTTCGATCTGCTCTTTGCCGTCGAGGCCCAAAAGCTTTTCAACTTCAAGCTCTACCGGAAGACCGTGGGTGTCCCAGCCGGCCTTGCGAAGAACCTTCATGCCCTTCATGGTCTTGTATCTGGGGAACAGATCCTTGAATACACGGGTTTCGATGTGGCCGATGTGCGGCTTTCCGTTGGCCGTCGGGGGGCCGTCGTAGAAGGTGAAAACGTCGCTGCCTTCTCTCTGGTCGATGGATTTTTTGAAAACGTCGTTCTTTTTCCAGAACGAAAGAACCTCTTTTTCTCTGGTCAGAAAATCGAGATCCGTTGAAACTTTCTGAAACATAGGGTTTGCCTCCTATAATGATTTCGGTAAAAAAAGAAAGCCCCGTCCCTTGCTATGGGACGATGGCTCGCGGTACCACCCATATTGGCGCAAAAACGCACCCTCTCATACGCACATAAAATCATGCGCATGCGCTGTATCGGGCGCGCCCGGCGGAGCCTACTGATTTTTCCCTTAAAACGTTCGGTCCGCTGCTCCGGGGTGATTCCCGTTTTCCGTCTCTTCCGAACTTGCACCAATCTTCGGATCGCTTAAAGAGAAAATGAGAAAACGGCTGTCCCCATCAATGCACTATGGATTTATTATACGTTGAGATCGTTAAGCTGTAAAGGGGGAAACGTGTTTTTTACATTGGTTTTAAAAATAGAGTTTCTGTGCCGTTATGATGTTTTAAGATCCTAATGAGACAGCCTTTTCGCTGGCGCGCATATTTTTCTTACATATACTGTTTTCGTTGACAAGCTATTGCGGGAGGTATATAATAGTAGCGGAAAAATATTTGCATTATATGTAAGATTTTGACCGCTGATGCGTATGAAATAGTGAAGCCTCAAACGGAGCGCGAGAGAGCACTGTATACAACCGCGCATTCGGATACAATGGCGATTTCATTCAAATATGATTGAAAGGGGATAAATTCATGTCTGAAAACCTCAGAAAATTCCTTGAAAAAGTTTCCGAAAACCCCGAACTGACTGTAAAGATCGGCAATGAAGCCGACATCGATAAGCTTATTGCCATCGCAGGCGAAATGGGCTTTGCGCTTACCAAGGCTGATTTTGAAAAGAAGGCGGAAGAGGTCGGGGACGACGATCTGGACACGGTTGCCGGCGGCGGCGACGTATCCTGCGCCTGCGCCATGGGCGGCGGCGGAACCAAGGACAATAACGACAAAACCTGCGCGTGCGTGCTTGCCGGCGCCGGCTATTCCAAACAGGGCAGAGAACGTTGCGTTTGCGGCTTTGCCGGTTACGGCTACGACACTTGATCCATCTCTGATTCATCCGGCTTTTTCTGAATTCAGCCTGCTGTTTTCTGCTTTTGTTGGCTCTATACAGAATAGCGGAAGCCGGCAGGCTGAAAATATGCGATATATAATAAAAACAGGAAAACGATTGATTAAGATTTGATTTTCTACCTTGCAGCATTAACGGGAGAGACCCTTTATGTCAGTAAAAACCACGTCCTCCGATAATTTTGATGGAGAAAAGAAAAAAATAAAGAAGCTTGGAAACAGGGATATCGGCACGCTGCTTCTGATGCTGTACGATCTGCTGGTTGCACCTGTTTCGTATCTGGCGGCGCTGTGGATCCGTTTTGACTGCCGCTATACCGCCATACCGGGCAATTATTTCTCTGCGTGGCTTAAGTTTGCGCCGATTTATGCGGCGATCTGCCTCGTCGTCTACATGTGGCGGCATCTGTATCAAAGCCTGTGGAAATTTGCAAGCTTCGTTGAGCTCAGACGAATTCTGGTATCTTCCGTCATTCTGGGCGCCTTGCATGCGGCTTTGATCACGCTGTTATTCGCGCGGATGCCGATATCGTATTACCTGATGGGCATTACCATTCAGACCGCGATGTCGCTTTTTGCCCGTTTCGGATACCGCTTTGTGTCTCTGGAGCGGGGAAAGCGCGCAAAAACGCAA
Source organism: Clostridiales bacterium (assembly GCA_015056255.1). Taxonomy (GTDB): domain Bacteria; phylum Bacillota; class Clostridia; order Christensenellales; family Aristaeellaceae; genus SFHK01. The sequence goes on from SVGP01000018.1 coordinate 51,589, forward strand.
AGCCTTCTGGCTGCCAGCCGCGTGATGCTCATCGGCGCGGGCGCAGCCGGACAGCTTATTTTAAGGGATATCCATTCCGCCAGGGAAATCAACGAGGTTGTAGCGTGCATTATCGACGACAATCCCTCCAAGTGGGGCCGCTCCATTGACGGCGTGCCGATTGTCGGCGGAAGAGACGACATCCTTTTAAACGTTCAGAAATACAATATTCAAAAAATCTATCTCGCTATTCCCAGCGCGACTGCGGAGCAGAAGCGCGATATTCTGGATATCTGCAAGGAAACTTCCTGCGAGCTTAAAAGCCTTCCCGGCGTATTTGAGCTGGTCAAAGGAGACGTCAGCGCCAAAAGAATGAGGGAGGTTAAGGTTGAGGATCTGCTCGGCCGCGAGCCTGTCAGGGTTAATATGGACGAAATCGCCTCCTTCATCAAGGGCAAGGTGGTTCTGGTCACCGGCGGCGGCGGCTCCATCGGCAGCGAGCTGTGCAGGCAGATTGCAGGCTACGGCCCTAAAAAGCTGATCGTCTTTGACATCTACGAAAACAACGCCCATTCCATTTCTCTGGAGCTTAAAGACAAATATCCCTTCCTCGATCTTGAGGCGCTGATCGGCTCGGTGCGCGACAGCAGAAGGATCAATCAGGTGTTTGAAAAATACAAGCCCGACGTCGTTTATCACGCAGCGGCGCACAAGCATGTTCCCCTCATGGAGGGCAGCCCCTGCGAAGCCATCAAAAACAACGCCATCGGCACCTACAAAACCGCTTACGCCGCTATGAAAAACGGCTGCAAGCGCTTTGTATTGATCTCCACCGACAAAGCCGTCAACCCCACCAACATCATGGGCGCGTCCAAACGCCTGTGCGAGATGATCATCCAGTCGTTCGACAGAAAAATCCGCGAAGGGAAGGCGGATCAGCTTCTGCCCATCTGTGCGCACGAGGGCTGTGCCGACGCGCTCCCCGAGGGTTTTGTTCCCCATACGGAATTCGTTGCCGTGCGCTTTGGAAACGTTCTGGGCTCAAACGGCTCCGTCGTTCCGCGCTTTAAGGAGCAAATCGAAAAGGGCGGCCCCGTAACCGTTACCCATCCGGACATCATCCGCTATTTCATGACCATCCCGGAAGCCGCCTCCCTCGTTCTTCAGGCCGGAACCTATGCAGATGGCGGTGAAATCTTCGTGCTCGACATGGGCTCCCCCGTCAAAATCGAAGCCCTTGCCAGAAACCTGATCCGCTTATCCGGCCTTCGCCCCGACGTCGACATCAAAATCGCCTACACCGGCCTTCGCCCCGGCGAAAAGCTGTACGAGGAAACGCTCATGAGCGAAGAAGGCCTCAAAACCACCCCCAACAAACTGATCCATATCGGCTGCCCGATTCCCTTCAATACAGACGAATTTTTGCATCAGCTCAAAATCCTCATGGACTGCGCAAACGCGGGCGATGAGGAGAGAATCAGACAGCTGGTAAAGAAGACGGTTATAACCTATCAGCCGAAAGCCGCGTAAACGGCAATATTGTACATAACAACCCAATGAAAGAATGAATCAGCATCTATGAAAATCGAACCTTTCAAAGAAAAAGTCTGGCTTGCCACGCCCACCATGCATGGCGACGAAATGCAGTATGTGCTTGACGCCTACAACACCAACTGGATGAGCACGGTGGGCGAAAACATAAACGAAGTGGAGAAGCTCGCAGCCGCCCAAGCGCAAAAGCAGCATGCTGTTGCGCTTTCCTGCTGTACAGCCGCCCTTCACCTTGCCGTAAAGCACGCCGGCGAAACCCTTTATGGAAAGCCGCCCGTAGGCTGCGGCGCGCTTAACGGCAAGCGCGTGTTCTGCTCGGATATGACCTTTGCCGCCACCCTCAATCCCGTCGTTTACGAAGGCGGCGTTCCCGTGTTCATCGACACGGAAGCGTCTTCCTGGAACATGGATCCCGTTGCGCTTGAAAAGGCGTTTGAAATGTATCCCGATGTAAAGCTCGTCGTCTCCGCAGAATTGTACGGCTTTCCGGGCCGCATGGATATCATCAAAAAAATCTGCGAAAAGCACGGAGCGCTCCTGATCGAGGACGCCGCCGAAGCCATGGGCGCATCCATTCTCGGAAAACAGTGCGCCTCCTTCGGCGATTATTCCTGCGTAAGCTATAACGGAAACAAAATCATCACCGGCTCCTCCGGCGGCTGCCTGTTGACAAATGATATTGAAGTTGCAAACAAAGCCCGAAAGTGGTCGACACAGGCAAGAGAAAACGCGCCTTGGTATCAGCATGAGGAAGTCGGTTACAACTACCGCATGAGCAATGTAATCGCAGGCGTTGTGCGCGGACAGTATCCGCACCTTGAAAAGCACATCGCCCAGAAAAAAGCAATTTATGAGCGCTATCGCGATGGATTCAAGGATTTGCCTGTGCAGATGAATCCGATTACGAACGGCACAGAGCCGAACTATTGGCTCTCCGCCATGATTATCGACAAGGATTCTATGTTAAAACAGGTCAGAGACGACTCGAAGGCATTGTACATAAAGGAGCCGGGCAAAACCTGCCCCACCGAAATCCTCGAAACCTTATCTGCCCACAACGCTGAAGGCCGCCCCATCTGGAAGCCGATGCACATGCAGCCGATGTACAGAATGCATGAGGTTGTTGGCAGATCAGGAAGCCTTCGCTGCAGGACAAACGCCTATATCGCAGGCGGCGTGACGGATGTGGGCGCGGACATCTTTGACCGCGGATTGTGCCTGCCGAGCGATAATAAAATGACGGCGGAAACGCAAAACAAAGTTATTGAAATCATCCGCACATGCTTTAAATAACGAAAGCCTGAGGAGTGCAAACCATGTACGCAAGATTTTTTAAACGTTTCTTCGATTTCTCGCTCTCTCTGATTGCGCTCATCGTGCTTTCGCCCGTCCTTCTAATTCTAACCATCCTCGGCGCAATCGCAATGAACGGAAACCCGTTCTTCACTCAAAAACGTCCCGGAAAGATTGACAAAAAAACCGGAAAGGAAAAAATCTTCAAGCTCATCAAATTCCGCTCCATGAGCAATAAAAAAGACAAAAACGGCAATCTCCTTCCCGACGAAGTCCGCTTAAACAAATACGGCCGCATCCTGAGAAGCACCTCCCTCGACGAGCTCCCCGAACTCATCAACATCCTCAAAGGCGACATGTCCATCGTCGGGCCGAGACCGTTGCTTGTTCAATATATCGACAGATATTCTCCCGAACAAAGGCAGCGACACAATGTTCGCCCGGGTCTTACGGGGCTTGCACAGGTGAACGGCAGAAACGCAATCACATGGGAAGAAAAATTTGCCCTCGACGTTTCATATGTGCGCAGCATCTCGCTGATTCAGGACATAAAAATCATCCTCGCCACCGTAAAAGCCGTGTTCAACCGAAGCGGTATTACCTCAGCTTCTTCTGCCACAATGGAAGAATTCATGGGGTAATGCTCAAATAGAATTACTTAAAATATTATCAATTTTATGAGTGAGACGAAAAAATATGAAAGAAATAAAGGTCCTGTTTACGGGGATTGGAAGAAGAATAGAACTTATTTCTGCATTTCGCCAAGCTGCATTATTCCTCAATATTGATTTAAAAATAGTTGGTGCTGATATGACTGGTACGGCACCAGCACTTGTTTTTTGTGATTATTCGAAAAGAGTATGTAGTATGAAGGATTCAGACTATATACCTGAACTTCAAAAAATATGTGCAGAAGAACATATTGATCTTCTTATTCCAACAATAGATACGGACTTATTGCTCCTTAGTCAAAATGCAGCTTGTTTTGGATCAACGAAGGTACTTATCAGTACCCCAGACAAGATCGCGATTTGCAGAGACAAGAATAATACAGCAAAATTTTTCGAAACTTGCGGATGTTGTGCGCCGAAAACCTTCAATAACTGGAAAGAGTATAAAGGTGGATATCCTTGTTTTATTAAACCTAAAGATGGCAGTAGTAGTATAAATGCCTTCAAGGTAAACACAATTGATGAACTTCGGTTATATGCAGAACTAATAAAAGATTATGTTATACAGCAATACATTGACGGAATAGAATATACTGTAGATATTTTATGTGATTTTGACAGCAATCCCATATACATTACGCCGCGCGTTAGATTGCAAGTTCGTTCCGGTGAAGTGCTGAAAACACAAATCTCGATGGATAAGCAAATTATCAATGAGTGTAAACAGATTATTGATAAATTCAGACCTGTTGGCCCCATAACCATACAACTTATTCGTCAACGAGAAACAGGTATTGATTATTTTATTGAAATAAATCCACGTTTTGGCGGCGGCGCACCATTATCAATGAATGCAGGAGCTCGAAGCGCTGAAGCTATATTAAAGCTCATACAAGGCGAGAAACTTATAAAAAATGACGAGATTTGCGATGGTGCAATATATAGTCGTTTTGACAACAGTGTATGTATTCACAATGGAATCCCTCAAACAGTAAGAGGCGTAATTTTTGATCTTGATGACACACTATATAATGAAAAAGACTATATAAAATCTGGTTTTAGTGCTATCCAAGAGTGGCTCTGTAGAAAAGATACTGCAACTCGTTTATGGAAACATTTCGAAAATAAGCTACCTGCTATTGATGCATATTTGAGCGAAATAGGTCTTTCTGAGCAAAAGGAAAATTGCTTAAAAGTTTATCGAGAACATATACCTACGATCAAACTATTAGATGGAGTTGTGGAACTGCTCGCTGATTTACGTAGCAAACATATCAGAATTGGCATTATAACAGATGGCAGACCTAATGGGCAAAGAAATAAAATTGCTGCACTTCGGCTTGATGAAATGGTAGATGACATCATAATAACTGATGAACTTGGCGGAGAACAGTTTAGAAAGCCTTGCGATATTGCTTTTCGTATTATGCAACGGCGTTGGAAAATTCCCTTTGAACAGATTATGTATGTTGGCGACAATGCTATTAAAGACTTTCAAGCTCCGCAGCAATTAGGGATGCAGGTATGTTTAATTAACAACGGGAACGGTCTGTATTCAACTGATGACAATGGTATAAAGATATCGCAGCTTCAAATTGGTAATTATTTAGAATAATATTTAGATCCCTATTATTTACGATCATCACGGTCGTAAATGCGATATTCACGAACCCGGAACCTATGTCGGCGTTCCGGCGAGGAAGATAATTGATCATAACGAAACAGAATAATTACAAGGGTAAGCAACAAAAATATGAATATCTTGTTTTTAACCATTGCTCCATTTTCCAGCATCGAATCCCATTCTCTGTACTCCGATCTTCTACGATGTTTTCGGGATCACGGGCATGATATTTATGCCGTATCGCCCAGTGAGAAACGATTTGGTAAAAAAACAGAACTGATCCACGAAAAAGGTACGCACGTCTTGCATGTGGAAACGGGCGATGTGACCGGTTCCGGCAATCTTATAAAAAAGGGCTTGGCGCAAATGTCGATCGAGCCGATTTTTATCCGCGCGATCAAGCAACATTTTCCGAATACGAAATTCGATCTTGTGCTGTATTCCACGCCGCCCATCACCTTTTGCAAAGTTGTCGAGTTTGTCAAACGCCGCGACAACGCAAAAACCTATCTCCTCCTCAAAGATATCTTTCCCCAGAATGCCGTGGACATCGGGATGATGAGTAAAACCGGCGTGAAGGGTATCCTGTATAAGCATTTCCGGAGAGTTGAAAAAAAGCTCTATTCCATTTCCGACCGAATCGGCTGCATGAGTCAGGCCAACGTGGATTATGTGCTGAAGCATAATCCTGAAATCGATCCGAAAAAGGTAGAGATTTGCCCGAACAGTATTGAAATACAGGATATGTCCGTTTCACCCGAAGAGCGCAGTGCGCTCAGGGACAAATATGGCATTCCGCAGGATAAAAAGGTGTTTGTATACGGCGGAAACCTTGGTAAACCGCAGGGAATTCCGTTTATCATTGAGTGCCTCAAAAAGCTGAACGGACACCCGGAAGCCTATTTCCTGATCGTAGGAGACGGCACGGAATTTTCTAAACTTCAGAAGTTTTTCGATGAAGAAAAACCCGCAAACATGAAATTGCTCAATCGCCTGCCCAAGGAGGATTACGACCGCATGGTCGCGGCCTGTGACGTCGGCCTGATCTTTCTGGATCACCGCTTCACCATTCCGAATTTCCCCAGCCGTCTGCTTTCCTACATGCAGGCAGGCCTCCCTGTACTCGCAGCAACCGACCCCAACACCGACATCGGCAAAGTAATCACAGAAGGCGGATTCGGCTGGTGGTGCGAAAGCAACGACGCAAACGCCTTTACATCAAAAGTAGAAGCCGCCATGAAAGCCGATATCACTCCAATGCAGAAAGCGGAAAAAGCGTATTTGCTTGAGAATTATACGGTCGAGCGGGCGTATGGGACGATTGTGGGGTATTTTAATAAGGCTTGATCGAAAAGAATATGAGGAACGAATATGGATATTATGTGTTTGATGGGATTATTTCCCAACGGATATGAAGATGAAATAACCCAAAATACAATTGTTGGAATGCAAAATGCCGCAAATAAACTCCAATGGGGTATCGTGAAGGGTCTTGATTCGCAAGAGCAAGCAAATGTTAGCATTTGCAATTCGCTTTATATCGGATCATATCCTAAGCGTTATCGTAAAATGATAATTCCAACCTTTTCCTTTGAGCATATAAAAGGCGCAAATGATATCAATCTGGGGTTTCTGAATCTTCCGGTAATCAAAAACATTAGCCGCTATATCAGCATCAAACACTATTTGAAAAGATGGGCTAAAAAAAACAGTTCATCCGAAAGAGCCTTATTAGTTTATGCACTGACAACTCCATTTGTGAAAGCCGCCGCCTATATTCAAAGAAACTACCCATTAATAAAGGTCTGTATGGTTGTTCCCGATTTGCCGGAATATATGAATGTGGGCGCAATGCAGAAAGATGGATTGTACTCAAGGCTTAAGCGTTTGCAAATAAAATGGATGAAGAAAAGTCTTCGAAGCATCAAATATTATGTTCTTTTGACCGAAGCTATGAAAAACTGGTTTGAGCATGATATTAAGTATACAGTAGTTGAGGGAATTGCTTCCTGTACTGATGTGATTTCGACAAAAAACGAACGTGAAAAAACAATCATCTATGCCGGAGGGATTTCGAAAGAGTATGGTGTATTTGACCTAATTGAAACATTCATGCAAATCAATATGCCTGAATGGAAACTGGTGATATACGGCGATGGCAAACACCTAAATGATGCAAAAGAGTTAGCACAAAATGACGCAAGAGTCGTTTTTATGGGGCTGCAACCTAACTCTGTAGTAGTTGAACACCAGAAAAGAGCATCACTGCTTGTAAATCCACGCAAGAATCAAGAATTTACCAAATATAGTTTCCCTTCAAAGATTTTAGAATACATGTCTTCAGGAACGCCAATGTTAGCATATAAGCTTGATGGTGTGCCGGATGAATATACCCCTTACTATTATCGTATTTCTGAAGAATCTGGTGGACTGTATGAGAGCTTAAAAGTTGTAATGCAGCAGCAAGATTACGAAAGAAATTTGATGGGGAAAAAGGCAATGACTTTTGTGCGGGAGAATAAGAATCCGATAATACAAGCAAGAAAGATAATTGATTTGATATTTTCTCACTAAATACATCTCGAGTTTGGAGGAAAGAATGCAATCAAAGTACTCACTACAGGTTAATATCAAAGACTTCTGTGTGCAAGCCGGAATTATTATGACATTCTCTGGTGTTGTATATACATTCCTTGTTAATAATCTGGGCGGACTAGCTGCTATATTATTAAGCTATGTATTTGCAATTGGTGCTACTATTCTTTCAAAACTTTTTTATACACATGAAAATAAGATGTTGCTGCATTCTGCTGTGTGGCTGATTATTTTTGTTGTAGTATATGTAATCGGTTTAGAACTGTTTGACAAAACTGAGCAGAGATTCAATATTTTTGGCTACTCTGCTTCTCTAACTTCTTATAATATCCTAAAAAGCTTTCCAATATGGCTAATGGGGTATGTAGTATGCACGAATATGAATAAGAGAGAAGCGTGGAAATGCCTGTATATCATTGTTTTTTTGTTGGTATGGGGTATGATCGCTACTCTTTGGGCTCTTAACTCGGAGCCCGATTATGTACGACTTAGAACTGCGGGTAGAAGTGGAGGAAATTATGCATCAATTGGAGCAATGGGTTATGAATTAACTTACACAATTGCAATCGTGTATATTTCATTGTTTCGCACACTAAAACAAAAAAACAAAGTAATAGCCTACATATTTGGATTGCTTTGCATTGTATATATTGTAAAGTGTTCATTGCTTTTGGCTATTACGGCTACTCTACTGAATCTCTCTTTATCACTAGCTATGGGTATACGAAAAAAACATTATAGATTAATATGCGAAACCATAATCATTATTGCATTGGTATCAGCATTGATGAATAGTGAATTAGTCGGCGGAACACTTATAGATTTATCGGAGCAGGTAAAAAACATAAATATCAGCTTGCGTCTAAAACAGATAGGTAGATATCTGAAGTTTGGTGATGATGACGGCGCATCGTTAGCACGTTTGGATCTGTACAAACATGCACTCAATGGCTTCTTAACAAGTCCGCTTATAGGAAACCTTCCTCTTGATAGCGGCTTTATTCTAACTGGACATTCAACAACATTAGATTTGCTGTCTGCGTTTGGTCTGCTTGCAGGAATACCATTTATATCATTTTGGCTAACGATTTACCGTTATTTTAAAAAGAAACTAGTCAGTTCAGAAATATCTAGGATTGCACGTACTGGAATTATCGTTTTTGTATTCATTACAATATTCAATCCTGTATTTGCAAACGTCCATATAATGTTTGCCATAACGTGTATTTTACCATTATCAGCACAGTTAAGTGATACAAAAATTTAAGTATTTATGTGAGGGATACTAATCGTGCGAATCTCTGAAATTAATATGCTTCATCGAGGAAGCACGGGAAACATAATGTTTTCCATTGCAAATAAGGCAAGAGCATTTGGGCACGATGTGCAAACATACTCGCCAATCTATTTCCATAAGAACACGGTAGTGGAATATCCGACGATTGAATCTCATACTTATTTTGGATCGCGAAATGAAAACTATTTACACGTTCGCTTGGCACAGATTACTGGTTTTCATGGATGCTTTTCAATAATAGGTACGTTTAGATTGCTGAAAGCATTGGATAGCTGCAAACCGGATATTCTTCATCTCCATAATCTGCATAATTGGAGTATAAATATACCAATGTTATTCTCCTATATAAAAAGAAAAAATATAAGAGCTATCTGGACCCTCCACGACTGCTGGTCTTTTACAGGTCATTGTCCGCATTTTCAGGTTGCTAAATGCGATAAATGGAAAACGGGATGCCATCATTGCCCGAGTTATAGAGACTATCCGCAAAGCTTTGTGGATAACTCCAAACGAATGTATAAGTTAAAAAAGAAATGGTTTACCGGCATTCCAAACCTAACCCTCGTAAGTCCATCCGGCTGGCTTGCTGGTCTGGTCAAAGAATCATTCTTAAAAGATTATCCGGTAAAAGTAATCAACAATGGCATTGATTTATCGATATTTAAACCCCGTGAAAATTCTTTCAGAGAAAAACACGGGATTACGCAGGATAAACATATTGTTTTGGGCGTTGCCTTTGGTTGGGGATATAAAAAGGGATTGGACGTTTTTTTGAAATTGTCCGAAAAACTTGGAAAGGATTATCAGGTTGTGCTTGTCGGCACAGATGATACAGTTGACCGAAAGCTCCCGGAGAACATCATTTCCATTCACCGAACGCACAATCAAACCGAGCTTGCGGAGATCTATTCAGCCGCAGATGTATTTGCTAATCCGACAAGGGAAGAAACATTTCCGACAGTAAATATGGAATCTTTGGCTTGCGGCACACCGGTGATCACCTTTGAGACTGGTGGGAGTCCGGAAATTCTCGATGAAACCTGCGGTATCGTTGTACCATGCGATGATGTTGATGCAATGAAACGAGCTATTCGACATGTATGTGAAGATAAGCCGTTTTCGCAGGAGGCGTGCTTAAAACGCGCAGGAAGCTTTTCCATGCAGGAGAAATTTCAAGAATATGTAGAGCTTTATGAGCAGATTGTGAAATAAGCTTCAACAATACTTCGAGTGATTATGTACTCATTATGAGTTCAGCAAAGGAATCCATTAAATGTTCATCAAAAACAAAGTTGCCAACAATGCTGTCTGGATTATCGGCGGAAAAGTAGTTCAATCTATTTTGGGCGTTGTTATCGCTATGCTGACGGCGCGTTATTTAGGGCCATCCAATTATGGCCTGATCAATTATGCATCGTCATTGGTCGCTTTCGTTGCGCCGATTGCCAAATTGGGACTCGATTCAATCCTTGTAAACGAACTGATAAACCATTCGGATCGTGAAGGGGAGACGCTCGGCACTTCCATCATCATGAGTTTTGTTTCCGGCATTTTCTGTATAATCGGCCTAGTATGTTTTACTTTATTGGCGAATCCGGGCGAGCAAATTACGGTTATCGTCTGCGCACTATACAGTATTGTTTTGTTGGCTCATGCGATTGAACTGATTCAATATTGGTTTCAGGCGCATTTGTTGTCGAAATACACATCCATTGCTATGCTTGCTGCTTACATAATAAAATCTGTATATCAGGTTTTTTTGCTGATCAGTGGAAGCAGCATATACTGGTTTGCCGTTACATCTGCGCTTGATATATTTGTCATCGACTTTATTATTTACTTCCTGTTTAGGAAAATGACCGGGCAGAAACTGGCATTTTCAAAAAGCGCAGCAAGAAGGATGTTTCGTCAAAGCCGATACTATATTGTCTCATCGATGATGGTTTCAATCTTCGCGAATACCGATCGCATAATGATCAAGATGATGCTGGGCGATACGCAGACAGGATATTATTCAGCCGGTGTTGCTTGTGCAGGCCTGACAAGCTTTATTTTCTCTGCGATAATAACATCTATGCGTCCAGTTATTTTGGAGGCTAATGGAGAAAATGAAGATAAATTCAAATCTTTGTTAGTTAACCTATATTCGATGATTGTATATTTGTCTTTGATCCAATGCATCGGTATTACCATTTTTGCGCCGATAATTGTAAAGATTTTATATGGTTCTTCGTATGCATCTTCAGTTGAACCGCTAAGATGGATTGTATGGTATACAACCTTTAGTTATCTTGGAGCAACGAGAAATATCTGGATTCTTGCAAAGAAAAAGCAGAGTCAATTATGGAAAATAAACCTAATTGGGGCACTTGGAAATATTATTCTAAATTTGATATTTATTCCCATTTGGGGAATTACGGGTGCCGCAATTGCATCACTGTTCACTCAAATTATAACCAATTTTGTCTTATGCTTTATCATTAAAGAGTTGCATCCGACACTATACTTCCTGAAAAATGGTTTTGATCCCCGAAATATGGTAAACCTGATAAAAAAAGTTATTAAGATAAAGGAGAACAGCCGATGAATGAACTAAAAAGTCTCCAGTTATGCGAACTAGAAATATTAAAAGAATTCATTCGTATATGCGATAAACTAAAAGTGAAATATTACTTATTGGGGGGAACGCTGTTAGGTGCCGTCCGCCATCAAGGCTTTATTCCGTGGGATGACGACATTGATGTGGGTATGAGCCGAGAGGATTACGAGTTGTTTTTGAAAGAAGGACAAAAGCATCTGCCAGAGCATTATTTTCTGCAAACACATCACACGGATCCGGAATGGCCTGCGAACTTTGCGAAAATACGGGATAGCAGAACGACTTTTATAGAGTCCAGTGTGAAAAATCAACAGATAAATCATGGTGTATATATAGATGTATTTCCTTTAGACCATTTCACATCCGATGAAGTGAAAGAGAAGAGCTTTTCACGCAAGAATATATTAATGGTGCGCAGAATCAGCCGTGTTTTTACGCTCCCAAAAGAGAATAGAAAAAAACCGTTGTACAGACGCTGTGCGTTGTTTCTGATTGATGCATTATCTTATGTATTGTATCCAACCCTGCAATCAGCACTGAATGCGCGGGAAAGGCTGTTCAAAAGTATCAAAACAGGTGGTTTGCTTGCCAATCATTGCGGAGCGTGGGGGAAAAAAGAAATTATGCCGGCTGAGTGGTATGGTGAAGGAACAGAGCTTTCTTTCGAAGGGCTTGCAGTGCGCGGTCCTATTGAATACAAAAAGTGGTTGACACAGGTATATGGGGATTACATGCAGCTGCCCCCGATTGAGAAAAGAATAGCACATCATTACAATGAAGTGATTGATTTAAAAAAATCATACAAGGAATATTGCTAAAAAGGAGTAAGACACATGAAGCGTGTTATTACCTATGGAACCTTTGATCTGCTTCATTACGGACATATAAATTTGCTCAAAAGAGCAAAGGCGTTGGGTGATTATCTGATCGTGGTTGTTTCAACGGACGATTTTAATTGGAACGAAAAGCAAAAGAAATGCTATTTCTCGTATGAGCAAAGAAAATCACTAGTTGAATCAATTCGCTATGTGGATTTGGTAATTCCGGAAACTTGTTGGGAACAAAAACGAACGGATGTGCATGAATATCACATTGATACGTTCGTTATGGGAGACGATTGGCAAGGAAAGTTTGACTTTCTGAAAGAAGAAGGTGTTGAGGTTGTTTATCTTCCGAGAACACCTGAAATCAGCACTACGCAAATAAAAAATGATTTGCAAAAGTAAAGAGGAGCGTCTATTATGTCCGCATTTTCCGGAGCAACCCTAATGATCACCGGCGGAACCGGGTCTTTTGGTTCCACGGTACTTAAGCATTTTATGAATACCGACATCGGGCAGATTCGCATTTTTTCGCGCGATGAGAAGAAGCAGGACGACATGCGCCATGAGCTGCAGGCTGCGATGCCGGAGCTTGCCAAGAAGGTCAAATTTTTTATTGGCGATGTTCGAAACGCGCAGTCTGTGCGCGATGCGATGCCCGGGGTGGATTACATTTTCCATGCGGCGGCGCTTAAGCAGGTGCCTTCGTGCGAATTTTTCCCGATGGAAGCTGTGCGCACGAATGTTGAGGGCACGGACAATGTGCTGCATGCTGCCATCGCGGAGGGGGTTAAGCGCGTGGTTTGCCTGTCTACGGACAAGGCGGCGTATCCGATTAACGCCATGGGCATTTCCAAGGCCATGATGGAGCGCGTGATTTATGCCAATGCGCGCGTGGCTGCGGAGCGCGGTCAGGGCACGGTGATTTCCTGCACGCGCTATGGAAACGTGATGTGCAGCAGAGGAAGCGTGATTCCGCTGTTTATTGATCAGATCCGCGCGGGAAAGCCCATCACCATTACCGACCCCAACATGACCAGATTCCTGATGAACCTGGATGAGGCGGTGGAATTGGTGAAGTTTGCCTTTGAGCATGCCAATCCCGGCGATTTGTTCATCCAGAAGGCGGACGCATGCACCATCGGCGATCTTGCCAAGGCGGTTCAGCAGCTGTTTGGCGACACCGGCACCAACATCATCGGCACCCGTCACGGCGAAAAGCTGTATGAAACGCTCATGACCCGCGAGGAACGTTTGCGCAGCGAGGATATGGGCGACTATTTCCGCGTGGCAGCCGACAACCGCGATCTCAATTATGACAAGTTTATCGTCAAGGGCGAAGTGCACACGGAGGCGGACGAATCCTACACCAGCCACAACACCAAACGGCTGGACGTCGAGGGCACGATCAAAAAGCTTCTGACCACCGATTATGTGCGCGAGGCATTGAAGGCCGGAAAATAGTTTTCGCCCGGAGGACAATGTCATAGCGTTTTGAACGATGGTAGAATAAAGAAGCGCCGGCGGTCATTGATCGCCTGCGCTTTTTTATACTTTGAATATCACGCGTTTTTACAACATAAAACCCGAAAACCGCAATGGTTTTCGGGCTTTGAATATTCTCTCTTTTAGCGCTTGGAGAACTGGGGAGCACGACGGGCGGCTTTGAGGCCGTACTACTTCTTCTCGCAAACCCAAAAACCCTTGTGTATCAAGGGTTTTCGGCATCGCTCTCATAATTTAACCCCTAATTTAACCCATAACAAACTCAGTCAAATTTGGTTAGGCTGGTTGACCGAACGCTGTGTTCACAACAGCCGAAAGCTGTTCGGGTTTATTATACTTGACCTTTGCGTAGATGTCCATCGTAATTTTACTGTTCTCATGACCCGCGAGGTACTGAACAGTTTTGGGATCGACAGAGGCATATATCAGATTGGTGATATATGTGTGACGAAGCTGATGGGGAGTAACTTGGAAGTCCAGGCTGTACACCACATTGCCGTTGTGAGCAGCCTTTTCTCCGAGAACCGGAGTGACCGTCTTGGTGATCTTCTGTCCGTTGATGTAGCGTACATAGGTGCGCTCCTTGGTGGAGCGAGTGACAATGTACTGCCACACTCTTTTGAACTGCGTGTATGACAGAGGACCGCCCTCGCTGTTGGCTACCACAAAGTCCGAAGTGGACTTGCTCTTTGCTTCGCGCAGGCACTCAGCAAGGTTCTTGGGGATAGGGATATCTCTACGAGCGGCTTTGGTCTTCAGCTCGGTAGAAATCACCGGACGATTGTGCTCGGAGTGCCACGCTCTTCGGACCGAGATATAGGGTGCGTCA
>SVGP01000046.1 GCA_015056255.1 Clostridiales bacterium
TCTGTTCTACAGTCCTTTCTTCCCATGCCATACCCTTGGTTCCTTTCTCTTTTGGTTTGGCTTGAGTATATCAAAACTGTAAACCATGTCCTTGCACAATCTGTAAACTATGTTACTACACTATACACTTTCCCGTCCCGAAATACGGTTCTCTTAACCATCTGCAGCAACAATTTCTCCGTCTTCGCCTAACGGCGAATCCACCTCCCTTTGCACAAGGGAGGCTTTGAGTTACCCATCCCCCCGTAATACACATTTAGGAGGACTCTTCCCATGAAAATCCTGTTTGCCGCCTCTGAGTGCATGCCGTTTGTCAAGACCGGCGGTCTGGCTGACGTCATCGGAGCGCTGCCCAAGGAAATTATCAAAACCGGCGCGGACATCCGCGTCATTCTTCCCCTGTACCGCGCCATCGGTCAGGAAGTGCGCGAAAGACTCGAGCATGTCACTTATTTCTATATCAATCTCGGCTGGCGCAGACAGTATGTCGGCATCGAAAAGCTGGTTAACGACGGCGTTACGTTCTACTTTATCGATAACGAGCAGTACTTTAACCGCGACTATATCTACGGAAAAGGCGGCGACGAAGGCGAAAGATTCGCTTTCTTCTCCAAGGCCGTGCTTGAAGCCATCTCCAAGATCGACTTCGTGCCCGACATCCTGAACTGCCACGACTGGCAGACCGGCCTCATTCCCGTGCTTTTCAAGGCGCAGTATCAGTCCCTGCCCCTTTATAAGGACATCAAGACCGTTTTCACCATCCACAATCTCCAGTTCCAGGGCCTGTATCCGATCCATATGACCGAAGAGCTTCTGTCCCTGGGCGATTGGGCCTACACCGCCGACAACTTAGAGTTCTACGGCCAGGCCTCCTTCATCAAGGGCGGCATCGTCTTTGCAGACCGCGTCACCACCGTTTCCCCGACCTATGCCGAGGAAATTCTTTCGCCCTACTACGGTGAACGCCTTGACGGCCTGCTTCGTTCCCGCAAGCCCTTCTTATCCGGCATCTTAAACGGCATCGATACCATCGAGTACGATCCCGAAAACGATGCGCTGATCGATTATAACTACACCGCCGAGACGTTCGAAGTCAAGGTTCAGAACAAGCTCGCCCTTCAGAAGGAGCTGGGTCTTAACGAAGACGCCAATGCGCCCGTAATCGGCATCGTTTCCCGCCTGTCCTCCCAGAAGGGCCTTGACCTCATCGAGCGCGTTCTGGACGGCATCATGGCTACCGGCGCTCAGCTGGTGGTATTGGGCATGGGCGAGAGCAAGTATGTGGATCTGTTCGGCTGGGCACAGTGGAAATACGCCGGTCGCTTAGCTGCCTGCTTCCAGATGAACCATGGCCTTGCGCACCGCATCTATGCGGGCTGCGATCTGTTCCTGATGCCCAGTATGTTTGAGCCCTGCGGCCTTTCGCAGCTCATCTCCCTTCGCTACGGAACGCTCCCCATCGTCCGCGAGACCGGCGGTCTCAGAGACACCGTATTGTCCTACAACGAGTTTACAGGCGAAGGCAACGGCTTCAGTTTCTTTAACTACAATGCGCACGACATGCTCTACGTCATCGAGCGCGCCGTGGACATCTATAAGAACAAGCGCGACGTCTTCAACATGCTCGCCGTTCGCGCCATGAAGGGCGAATACGGCTGGGATCAGTCTGCAAAGAAGTATCTTGCCCTTTACGAGAGCATCTTAGAGGCTGAAAAGACCGAAGAAGTCGTCGAAGAACCCGCAGCCGAGCCTGCGGTCGAAGAAGTGAAGGCCGAAGAGAAACCCAAGCGCAAGCCGCGTGCCAAGAAAGCCCCGGCAGCAGAAGAAGCCGCCGCCGAGGAAAAACCCAAGCGCAAACCCCGCGCCAAGAAGGCCGCAGAGCCCAAAGCTGAATAAGTTATAAGAGAATCAAAAACCCGTCTCCTGCAGGAAGAATTTATTTTCTTCTTTATGCAGGGGGCGGGTTTTCCATTTCACGAAATAAACTTTTTCAGGCTCCCTCCGGGAGGGAGCTTTCGGCGAAGCCGACTGAGGGAGCATGCGGGTACATATGTCTGAAACATGTATTCGATTTTTCACACACTTTGCCCGATAACAGTAGGGGGTTGACGGCGGATTGGACTTTCGCAAAATCCAGACTGCAAATGCCCACTTTCCCCCTCCGTCACGGCTGCGCCGTGCCACCTTCCTCCCGTAGCAAAGTTTTGATTTGCGGGCGATTCATGAATCGCCCCTACAATACTTCTGCAAGTCCATCATATCTTACATAGTATTTTGCTTACTGTATTGCATCTTCCGTTGCGTCCATGCTGATTCCGCGAACGGATCCGTCTTCCGCGCTTATAAACACGCTCAGCCAGTAGCCGTCCTTTGTGAGGGCCTTGATTTCCTTGCATAAACCCCAATTGGTGCTGGTTTCGCCCTCCTGAACAAACCAGGAAAGGTATTCATCGCCGAACAGGGACGCGGCATAGTTTACGGCGTTTTCGTAATCTTCGTCCGTTATCGTATAAGCGGGCTGATGAGCGCGGATCATGGCTCTTTCCGCCTGCTCGACTTCATTCAGATAGGGCATGGAACTGGCGGAAAGGATCGCGCCGGTTTTTTTGTCAAAGGTGATCACGTTATTGACCTCAAAGCCGTCTGTACCGATGAAAACAAACATTGCGCCATAGGTTTCGCGCGCTTCATAATCCGTTTTTTCAAGCGTATCCCAGTCAATTGCACCATTATCGAAGAAAGGAACTACAATATAGCTTCCGTCTGTGAAAATGGATTCGCGCTGCATACTTAAGGGGAGAGAAAACAGCTCGTAAAGCGCGCTTCGCGCCTGCTTTTCAATGGCGGCAAAGTCGTATTTGTCGCTTTCATCGCGGTAGCCCATCGAAAGAATCCAGCTGACCAGCTCCTCGTCCGTCAAAGACCTGTAGGGAAGAAGCTTGAATTCCGTCATGCCCTTGTGATAACGCGCATCCAGCGTGATAAAGAGATTTTCACACGTAATCTCCACATCAAGATACCCGTAGGTAATCATTTCTGCAAGGGCGTGCAGGCGGTTGTATTCCTCCTCCATCATAAGGCGGGAGGTTTCTTCGCCGCCGCCGCGCACGGTATTTTTGTAGGAGAGCTTTTCGGGATAAAACCGATAGCCCATGAGCGCGTAAGCGTCAATGAGGGCGAGTATTTCTTCGTCCGTAAGATTTGTTGCCGGCAGAATGTGATAAAACGGCTCGTTTGCAAAATCTGACGGATTCAAAGCGTACACGCCGAGGGACACGTTTTCGGCCTTGTTTAAAATGCTTTTTCCGTCTCCCGTCTTTTCGCCCAGCTCGTATGCCTGTCTGAGCGTCAGCGCGCGATCAATTTCGCCGGGTGTGAGGAATGGGTTTGACGTTCCGCTGAATATATCGGTATCGCCAAGACAGGTTTCCTCCACATATGTTTTGCTGTCCGCCCAAACAGGCGCTTCCTCGTATTCGGATTCAAAATAGCTCTCGTCGGGCAGATAATAGCCGCTTTGCTGCTGATTGAGGGTGATGGAAATGTCAACATCCAGCGCATCCTCGATTTTTCCCTCCGTGACAGCCAAAGCCGACGGGATAGAGAGGGCAAACATGAGAAGCAGGGCAAGTAGTTTTTTCATTTGGGGTAACCTCCTTTAATTTGATGAGGTTATTGTACGCTTTATTCGATTTCCAAGTATTCACACACTTGTATCAAGGTTGTAAATCACGCGCGTTCCCTTGCCTTTTTCGGATTCGATTCTGATTTCGGCTTTATGAAGCTCGGCAATCCTTTTTACGATGGAAAGTCCCAGCCCCGCGCCGCCGTTTACGCGCGTTCTGGCCTTATCGGCCTTATAAAACGGCTCAAATGCGTGCGAGATTTCTTCCTCCGTCATGCCGCAGCCGTCGTCGGATACGCAAAACCTATCTTTTGAAACAAACACGCACACATTTTTTCCGCCTGCTCTGAGCGCGTTCACGATCAGATTTCTTAAAAGAATAATGGTAAGCTCCCTGCTGCCCAAAACCGTGAAGTCAGACCCTTCCGCGCGCACATTTTCAAAAATGCCCGCCGCTTCCCGGGCGCATTCGAGCGCGGAAAACGCTTCTTTTTCGATTTCGCCCTCGCTTAAGCGCGTAAGAAGCAAAAGCGTTTCGTCCATTTTGGAAAGGCGCATGCCTTCCATTTCGATCATCGTCAGAATTTCGCCCTGTTCTTCCTGCGTAAGGGAAGCCGTTTTTAAAAGCCTCACGCCGGATACGATGGCGGTCAGAGGCGAACGCATTTCGTGGGAAAGGGCGTTGATCAGCTCCTGCCGCCCCTCGGATTGCGCAAGAATTTTCTCTTCGCGCTTTAAAACCGCATTTTTCATGTGGATGAACGCTTTGGTAAGGATGCCGGTTTCATCCTTTCGGATGGCTGGAAGGGCTGCGTCATATTGGCCAAGCGCCATTTTTTCCGCCGCGCGCGTGAGGTCTGAAAGCGGGCGCAATACTGCGCCGGACAAAACCACAGCCACAATCGCCGAAACGAATGCGCCAATGGCGCTTACAATGGCGGACAGGCAGAAAAGATCCTTTTTCAGCGCATACACCGGCTGAACAGACGAAGTAACCACGAGCAAAATCTCGTCCGAAAGCCTGTGCGCAATCAAAAGAAGCTGGTTTTCTCCGTCCAGAAGCGTCGCGCGGCCATCGATTTGAATCAGCTGATCGATGTTCTCTGTGTCCGGCAACACCGCGCCCGCCATCGGGCGGTTGTTGTACAATAAATATATTTTCAGCGTATCCGATCCGTATTTTGCCTGAAGCGTGGATGCAGTGGAAAATACGCCGCCGATATCCTTCATGGAAATTTCCATCGCCACTGCGCGGGCAATCGCGGCTTCCTCTGAAAGCGCGCGGTTTCGTTCGCGTTCCATGGTCATGGAAAAAAAGGCTTTTGTGACCATAAACGTGCCAAGCGGAAACACGATCAGCGAAACAAGCGCAAGAAACAGCGCCATTTTTCTTTTCATTTCTGCCTCCCGGAAAAGCGGTAGCCGTATTTGTACACGGTTTCGATGTATCCTTCGCCGATTTTTGCGCGAAGCCGCTGGATGTGCACATCCACCGTGCGCGTTTCGCCCACATAATTATAACCCCACACCGTGTTTAGAAGCTCGTCTCTGTGAATGGCGATGTTGCGCCGTTTTGCCAGCATCGAAAGAAGATCAAATTCCAGCGCCGTGAGATTTACATTTTCTCCCTTTAAATAAACGGTTCGCGCCTGAAAATCAATTTCGATATCACCCGATTTGAATACTTTTTCTTCCTTTGCATTGCGCTTTAATATGTTTTCAATCCGCGCAAGCAGTTCCGCAGGCTCAAACGGCTTTAAAATGTAATCCTCCGCGCCCATCGTAAGCCCTCTTAAGCGGTCGGAAAGGGCCGTGCGCGCCGTCAAAAACAAAACGCTCATGCCCTTTGGAATCAGATTTTCACCAATTGAAAACCCGTCTTCACCCGGAAGCATGATATCAAGAAGCGCTAGATCAATGCTTTCTTTTTTCAGAATTTCTCGCGCCTCATTTGCATCGCCAGCCTCAAACACAGCGTGTCCCACGAGTGATAAATGCATTTTTATCATCAGTCGAATGGATAAATCGTCCTCGACAATCAAAATCTTCGCCATGCCGGTTTCCTTTCAAGTATAGTTTTTTACTATAGTATAACACAACTACGGAAAACAGGCTGTAACAGTGTTGTAAATGAAGGATGCAAAAAGCGCGGGCGTGCAATGCACGCCCCTACATTTCATTATCGTTATATAATTAAACTGTAGGGGCGATCATTGATCGCCCGCGCATTCTTTCAGGCTCCCTTTCGGAAGGAATGCTTTTAATTCAGGGGAATGCTGCACAACAGCCCCATCGAAAGGCGCGCCAAACGCCCGCGCCTGTTTTATTGCTTTTCCGCAATATCCCTTGCCACGTATACGCCGCTGGCGGAGGCGTGGGACAGAGAGTGGGTGATACCGCTTCCGTCGCCGATGATATAAAGGCCCTTGTAGCGGGACTCCAGCTTTTCGTTGACCTCGACCTCCATGTTGTAGAACTTGACTTCTACGCCGTAGAGGAGGGTATCGTCGTTGGCGGTGCCGGGGGCGATTTTGTCAAGCGCATAGATCATTTCAATGATGCCGTCTAAAATGCGCTTGGGCAGAACGAGGCTCAGGTCGCCCGGCGTTGCGCTGAGCGTCGGCGTGATAAAGGCCTCCTCGATGCGCTTGGGTGTGGAACGTCTGCCGCGGATCAAATCTCCGAATCTCTGCACAATGATGCCGCCGCCCAGCATATTGCTCAGGCGCGCAATGGATTCGCCATAGCCATTGGAATCCTTGAAGGGCTCTGAAAAGTGCTTTGCAACCAGAAGCGCAAAATTGGTGTTTTCGGTCTGCTTTTCGGGATCCTCATAGCTGTGGCCGTTAACGGTGATGATGCCGTTGGTGTTTTCATTGACGACCGCACCCTTCGGGTTCATGCAGAACGTGCGCACGCGGTCGCCGTAGGTTTCGGTTCTGTATACAATCTTGCTTTCGTAAAGCTCGTCCGTCAGGTGCGCAAACACGGCGGCGGGCAGCTCCACGCGAACGCCGATGTCGACTCTGTTGGACTTGGTGGGAATGTCAAGTTCTTTGCACACGCTCTCCATCCATTTGGATCCGCTTCTGCCGACGGAGATGACGAGATCCCTGCACTCATACACATTGTCCTGCGTGTGAACCTTGTATCCGTCCTCCGTTTTTTCTACGCTTACAACCGCGGTGTCAAAGTAGAATTCAACCTTGTCCTTTAAATATGCATACAGGTTTTCAAGCACGACAAAGTTGATGTCCGTGCCCAGATGGCGAACAGATGCGTCCAGAAGATGAAGATCGTTCTGGATGCAGATGGTTTTGAACTTGCTTCCGGCGGTGGTGTAGAGCTTTGTACCCTCCCCGCCGTATTTTAAGTTGATCTTGTCGACATACTGCATGAGATCCAAAGCCTTTTTCTTTCCGATATACTCATACAAGGTGCCGCCAAAATCGTTTGTGATATTGTATTTTCCGTCCGAAAACGCGCCCGCGCCGCCGAAACCGCTCATAATGGAGCAGCTTTTGCAGCCGATGCAGCTTTTGATTTTTTCGCCGTCAATCGGGCAATGGCGCTTGGAAAGCGCGTGACCCGCCTCAAATACAGCTACCTTTATATCTTTTTTCAAATTCACAAGCTCGTAGGAGGCAAAAATGCCGCCCGGGCCCGCGCCGACAATGATTACGTCATACTTCATGAATACAGCTTTCTCCTTCGGATTTTTGGTAAACAATCGCATTTCGTTTAAACCCCAACGCTCTTAAGTGGCTTTCAGGCAGAGGGAAACGAGATGCCCGCTTCAAACTTCTATATTGTAGCACAAGCAATTCAAAGATGCAACTGTGCAAGTTCGTTCCAAAATTTCATCATCATCTGCCGCGATATTCTGATTTTAAAACCTCTGCCATTTCTTCGGGAGATTCCTGACATCCGCCCGAAAGCCATAACTTAATAATGGCATTCAGACCGTTTCTGAAAAATTCAATATGATAATTGATGTTGCTGTCAATTTGCTCTTTTTCTGCTCGCCTTGTGTCATAGATCGAAATGAGGTGTTTATCGTCATAACACAGTTTGAAATACGTTTTATAAAAAAGCTGATTTTCCCTGATATGGGTAAACATCTTCAGCGCGCCGCTGCGATCATTAAAATAATCATAATCGGCAAACAGATTGCTGAACTCATTTTCGAGTTTTTCTCTCGTTTTATCGGCAAGATCGAATATGTCAATGTAATTTGCATAGAACGTGCTGCGGTTCAATTGTGTCATTTTAATCAGGTCCGAAACGGTAATGTCCTTAATTTCACGGGTTTGCAGTAGTTCTATAAACGCTCGTTCGATTTTTTCCTGTGAATCCCTGCGCCGCTTATTATTTTTTACATTCATAACAATTCTCCATTATTCCGACAGTTGCGGCTGAATTGACGGCCGCGTTTTTTATTATTCCAACAGTTGTCGTTTGATTGTTGATTGTTTTGTCATGGCGGAATTAGTATACTTTATTTGCAATAAAAACACAAGTGTCGGTTTAATGAAAGGAGATTTCAGGATGAAAAAGAGCAGTTTTATTGCATTGATCATGGGAACGGTAAGCGGAGTGCTTTTCGCACTCGGTATGTGCATGGCGCTTCTGCCTGAATGGGACGCTTTTACAGAAGGCGTGGTTTTCGGAGCCATTGGTATTGTGCTCAGCATTGTCACGGCGCTTATCTGGTGCAAAATGGAAAGCAAAAAGCTGCCGAAGATGAATGGTAAAAATGTATTTCGAGCCGTATATGCCATCATTGCAGCTTTAGTTCTGGGTGTGGGAATGTGTATGTGCCTTGTATGGGCGCAAATCGTTTGGGGCACGCTCGTCGGTTTACTGGGCATCATCATGCTGATTGCGCTCGTTCCGATGATTAAAGGCATCAAATGAAAGCATTAAATCTTGCAAGGAGCCCTTATACAAGTCTTGCGCTGAATGCCGCTTATGCGCTTGGCAACTGTATTATCGGTTTTCTTGCACATTCCTGGTGGTTTATTACGGTAGGCGCATATTATTCCGTGCTTGCGATTACAAGGTTTTCTGTGCTTCAGGTTAAACGAAGAGCAAGCGGGAATTATGATACCGAGCTTTTTGCAAGACGCATTACGGGGATTTTGCTGGTGGCGCTTTCCTTCTGCATAGTAGGCGTGAACATAATGTCCGCAGTTAAAGACAGAGGCGCCGCCTTTCATAAGATTATCATGATTACCATTGCCGCATATTCATTTACAAAGATCACTGTCTCCATTATCGGTATGGTAAAAGCAAGGCGTTCCGCATCGACGGTGTTAAAAACGCTTCGCAATATTTCGCTGGCTGATGCATGTGTTTCCATTTACACAATGCAAAGATCCATGCTCGTGTCGTTTCCGGGCATGGAAGAAGTGGAAATCTTATTAATGAACATATTTACGGGAACCGCAGTATGGATTGTCGTGCTGCTTCTTGGAATCAATCTGATTGGAGGAAAGTATACAGATATGGCCAAATCAAAAATTATAAAGGCAAATGAAAAAATCGCCGAGGCAGTAACCGGCGGCTATAAAAAGATTGAAAAGGGCGTTGTGGACGGCTATAAGAAAATCGAGCAGGGCGTTGTAAGCGGTTATACCAAATTGGAAGATAAATTCATTGATACCTAGGGGTCGTCTACAAGTATAGCATATAGCTTATCCTCATATAGTGCGCTGTCAGATGAGCTGATTTCGCCACCCGACAGGACTTTATCTACATTGTCTTGAAAATAGCTTTCAAAATCGAACAAATCCAAATGTTCCGTAGTGATAAAAACACCGATCAATCTGTCCTTGCTTGCACCATCCGTGTTATCTGCCGGTTCATTTTTTGCGAAAGTTATTGCACCTGTTACACCTAAAATAAAGGAGACAACCAACACACAGGCGAGTATGATTATACCTGTTTTATTCTTCATCTTCTTCCTCCAAAAATCCATCAAATTTTAGTATATCACCCACATCACATTTGAGAAAATAGCAAATACGATTGATAGTTGCAAAGCGAACGCCTTTCGCCTTTCCGCTTCGCAAGATAGACAGGTTTGCTTCTGTGATACCTACCTTTGCACATAATTCCTTTGATGTCAGCCCACGATCCTTTAAAACATCCTCTAAGTGTACTCGTATTGCCATGCCAACGCCCCCTTATATAAAGAGGTCGTTGTCGCTTTGAAGCTTCCGATTTTCCACAATCAATCGTGATAATATCAAAATCAAAAGAATGAACGCTAAACTGACAACAGGAATTTCAACATTGACGGAAATATGAGAAAGAAAACGAGAGAGCAATAGCTGCAACACGTTCAGAATTGTGGTAGATGCTGCAGTAACGCCAAGCGCCAAGCAGCAGCGTTTGGATAGTAAATTAGCGTGTTTTACCGTATCCTCCTCATTTTTTTCAATATACGCATCCAGGAGCGTAAGCAATGAGAGCGTGATGCCAATGTCAAAGATATAAGGTAACGAAGAAGCTATAAAGCGTGTTACTGCCATTACATTGTCCATGCTTTTTTGTGTAACGGAAGAAAGCCCATAGGCTTGGGTCCGAAAGGAACTGCCATAACGGAGTGTACTTCAAGCCGTTTATAGACTTGGTATTCCTTGGGCGAGGTTTTGTTAATTTCTTCAACATCCGAGAAGATGATTGGCTTCTGCTTTTTGATTGCATCAACAATACTGGGCATAACCATAAGGTTCTCAAATTCCTGCAGCTTCTCCAGTTCTTTCACGGTGGGATCAATGTTGTACCACCAACCGGTAGCCCAGATATTGAGTTCCAAGTCAATCTCGATAACACCAGCCCAATCTGCTTCATAGAATGTACACGCTGCTGCAAGTGCTTTCTTTGCAATTTCTCCGGGGTCATCGTTTGTATGTAACCCCGATTCCAGTTTACTGATGGTCTTTTCCTGTTCGATGCAGTATGTAACGTATTCATTTTCACACTGAGAAAAGTCCTGTACAACAGACGGTGGGTGTGTATCTTGCGGTTTCTCAATTCTCTTGATGAAACCGCCGAAAAAATTAGCCATAACGCTATTTCCTCCTTATATCATTTTGTTTTCCAATATTATACAAGAAAAAGACTGCGAAACTTCGGGAAATTTGCCGAACGTCTCGCAGTTTTATCATTTTTTTGAAAGTCGGCTCATAAAAATACTATTTGTCTTTATTTAGCCGACAGGTATTGCTTATTACGAGCATCAGATCATCATCGTCGAGCTTCTTGAGTTCTTCGATGGCAGATTGCAGTAATGCCGGGTTGTCTGCTGCATCGTTGAAAAACTGGCTTGGGGTAATCTCAAAGTAATCACAAATTTCAAGGAACTCTGCCATGGGAGGCAAAGATTTACCGGAAGAAATATTGTATATGTAACTGCGGCTATGACCAAGATCATAACTCATTTTGTACTC
>SVGP01000019.1 GCA_015056255.1 Clostridiales bacterium
ATGAACATGGCTGTCACCCTCGGCAAGGGCGAAAACGAGAAGCTGCACTGCGGTATCTGCGGTGAGCACGGCGGAGACCCGTCCTCCATCGAGTTCTGCAACAAGATCGGTCTTAACTACGTTTCCTGCTCTCCCTTCCGCGTACCGATCGCCCGTCTGTCCGCCGCTCAGGCTGCCATCAAGGCGAAGAAAAACTAATCAAAAACAAGCTCAAACTGCAAGAGGAACTCTTGCAGTTTGAGTTTATTGTGAGATTCATCAAAGGTGAAAAGCATATGACCATGACCGCCAAACAAAAACAACTCTTGGCGCAAAAAAAGCAAGCCGCCTATCTTAAGAAAAAAAAGCAGCAGCAAAAGCAAATGCTGTTGGTTGGCGCATGCGCCCTCGCAGTCGTCACGATTGTGATCATCCTGATCGTCGCTTTACCCTCCAAAAAGAATGCGCCCGACCCCATTGCGCAGCCGACCTCCGTTCCAACACCGGAAGCGACGCTCGTTCCCGCGCCGACGCAGGTTCCTGGGCTCGGTATCACTTATTCTTCCAATAAATTTACCTCCGCGCTTCCCGTATATCATTGTCCCGAGGTTACGCGAAACAAAATCGCCATCACCATTGACGACTGCAACGAGGCCAGAAACGTTCAGAAGATTATCGATCTCGCCATTCGAAACGGCGCAAAGCTGACCATTTTTCCCATTGGTAATCAGCTTTCAAGCGACGTATTAAAGGATGCGCTCAGAAACGCCTATAACGCAGGCTTTGAAATCGAAAACCACACGATGAGCCATATTTATCAGGATAAGTTGACCGATGAAGAGTTCTTTAATGAAGTCTACAATCAGGAAAAAGCAATCCGAAACATCCTTGGCGTTGATTATAAAATGAACTTTCTCCGCCTGCCGGGCGGCAACGGCGAAGAAGATCCCCGCGTGCATCATTATCTTAATGCGCTTGGCTACAAATCAATCGCCGACTGGTATTACAGCGGCACCGATGCGGATATCTATTACATCTATAAGCGACTGAAGCCGGGCGCGATCTATCTGTTCCATACGACTGACGAGGATTATCAAAAGCTCAAACAATTCATTCCTTATGCCATCTCGCAGGGATATGAGCTTGTGACGCTCAATAATCTGGTCGGTTATCCTGAAAACAGCGCATATCAGTTCGGCACCTTGGAAGCGCCCGAATTCGCACCGTTTGTGTATGACGAATACATTGTAATGGAAAAGGGAATGCGCGCAACGTGCATTAAATATCTTCAGGCAGAGCTTGCAGAGCTTGGCTATCTCCCTTCCGGTTCCGTTGCCGACGGCATCTTTGGCGCTCAGACAGAGCAGGCCGTGATCGCATTTCAGAACCGCCATGGGCTTGAGCCTACCGGAAAAGCTGACCTTGATACGCAGGCCCTTCTTTTCTCAGAAAACGCTCAGCACGCAGGTTTTTATTGATCGAAAGCGCCGATGAATAAAGTCGGCGCTTTTAAAGGAGCGCTTATGAAGCTGTTTATCTCTGCATTATCTAAAGTTATACTTGGCTTTTGCCTGATTCTCCTTATACTGTTTCTTCCCGCTGGTACGCTTCTCTATCCGGGCGGCATACGATTTCTTTGCGCTCTTTTTATTCCGATGATCATCATCGGCGTCATTCTTTTTATCAAACAGCCAAAGCTTCTTAAAAAGCGTTTGAATGCAAAGGAATCCAGCAAAGACCAATCGCTCCTCGTGAAGCTTTCAGGGCTTATGTTCCTTCTGGGCTTTATTGGCGCGGGGCTGAGCCATCGTTTTTCATTTCTCCTTCTCCCTGAAACCGTGTCCTGGATTGGATGCATTGTGTTTGTTCTTTTTTATCTTTTGTATTTTGAAGTCTTGCGAGAAAACGCCTATCTTTCCCGCACAATAGAAATTCAGGAAAACCAGACTGTCGTCGATACCGGCCTTTATAGCGTCGTCCGTCATCCGATGTATACGGCTACCATCTTCATGTTTCTCTCCATTCCTCTGATTCTTTCCTCTCTCCTCTCTCTTTTCTTTTTTCTCCCCTATCCCGTCATCATCATTTTGCGCCTGAAGAGCGAGGAAAAAGTCCTCGAAGATGGCTTAAGCGGATATAGGGAATACAAAAAGAAGGTACGTTACCGCTTGATACCGTTTATTTATTAAGTAAAATTAAAACGGCCTGAATGCCGTTTCGCTGCTTAATCAAGGCATCCGAAACTGCGCTCAGGCCGTTTTATTTATCTTTTTTTCATAGATTAGTCAAAGAATACGGGTTTGCCGGTCTTGGCGGAGGTGTAAATCGCCTCGAGGATTTCAGATACCACGCAGGCCTGTTCGGGCAGAACCACGGGATCAGTATCATTTTCGATCGCATCCAGCCAACGCTTCTGCTCGGTGATGGCGGGGGTTTCCTTAACGCCGTCGTAGAAGGCTACGCCGCCTGCGGACAGGTCGGGCTTGATTTCGATCATTCTGCCGAAATCGGTGCCGTTGATAGTAACGCCGCCCTTGATCTGCGCGCCGGCCTTGGAACCCATGAGCTGGGTGCTTCCCTCGGGAACGGGCTCACAGGTGTTGAGCGCCCAGGAGGATTCGAGGTTGATGGTCGCGCCGTTTTTCATGACGATAAAGCCGAACGCCGCGTCTTCCATGGTGTGCTGATCCTTGTCCCAGCCGCCCCAGGGGTTGCCTTCCATGCCGTTTTCGCACTTTTTGTAGGTGGTACCAACGACCATTTTGGGCTCATAATTGTTCATAAGATAGAGGGTGAGGTCCAGAGAATGGGTGCCGATATCGATGAGGGGGCCGCCGCCCTGCTCATACTCGTTGAGGAATACGCCCCAGTTCGGCGTGCCTCTGCGGCGAATGGCGTAGGCGTGGGCATAGTAGATATCGCCCAGATCGCCGCGCTCGACAACCTCTTTTACATATCTGGCTTCGGCCTTATGGCGATGCTGATAGCCGATGGTGAGCTTCTTTCCGTTGCGCTTGGCAGCTTCCACCATGGCGCGGGCGTCCGCTGCAGTCTTGGCCATGGGCTTTTCGCACATAACATGCTTTTTCGCATCCAGCGCATCAATGGAAACCTGCGCATGCATACGGTTGGGGGTGCAGACGTATACGACGTCGATGGATTCGTCCTTTAAAAGTTCTTTGTAATCAACATAAACCTTGGCGTCGGGCGTGCCGTATTCCTTGGCGGATTTTTCGGCCTTTTCGATGATCAGGTCGCAGAAAGCTACGATGTCTACACGATTGAGGGCTTTGAGAGACGGAAGATGCTTCTGATTGGCGATTCCGCCGCATCCAACGATACCTACGCGAAGTCTGTTTGCCATTTTCGTATCTCCTTTTTTGGTTACTTGAATGTACCCATGATATATTCTGCAATGTCCCTGGTTTCTCCTTCTAACAAAAGAAGCTTTTTTTGAATTTCATCTTTTTGAAACCGTACGCCCTTAAGGCAATTTACCATTCGTTCAGAAAGCGTGTCGTCAAGGGCATCCGAAAACACACGCGTGTTTTCAATGACGGCGTTTTTTACCGTCAGGCAAATCTGCGCCGTTCCCCATGGGAATCTGTTTTCAAATAAATAATCAAACGCGGGCGCTTCCCCCATCGTCCATTCCCAGGAGGAATTCTTATCTTTGATTGCGTGGATTTTTTCTGTATCAAGCTTATCTTCCGGATAACTGATTCCATCTCCATACTCTTCTTTATAAGCGTCGATAATCGCGTTCATCATTTCATCAGTCGTTATATCGCTTTTATATTCCGCTAAATTACAGATACGCGAACGTACGCTTTTTACGCCCTTTGCAATCAGCTTCTGCTCTGGCACTTTGAGGTATCTGTCAAAAACAGTCAGATCCGATGAAACGAGCAGCGTTCCGTGCCGCTGCTGAATATTCTGCCTTCTGCAATAGGCGTTTCCGGAAAATTTTCTTCCGTCTATGGCGATGTCATTTCGGCCTGTGGTTTCAGCATGGATCCCGAGCGTTTCAAGAGCTTTTAGGATAATACCGGTCTGCTCTTTTTCGTCGTATTTTTTTTCATGGCACATGAAGGAAAAATTCAGGTTGCCTTCATCATGATAAACCGCGCCGCCCCCGGAAATGCGGCGAACCAGCTGAACACCGTCGGCGTTCAGCTGGTTCAGATTGCATTCAAGCCAGGGGTTCTGATTTCGGCCTATGATGACCGCTTTTCGGTTGATGTAGAAATACAGAATTCTGTCCTCTTCCGAAAGCGTGTTCAATAGGTACTCGTCAAGCGCAAGATTATCGTACGCATCAAACGACTTTGAAATCAGAACGTAATTCATCAGACACCGGCCTTGTTGCGGCGGAGCCACTCAACTTCGCTGACTTCGTTTTCGGCAACATATCCGGGAATCGGAACGATCTTGGAGTGGATGGCATCGATGATCCAGCTGGGCTGCGGGAAGAAGAACTCGTCGAACTCGTAGGGAGGCGTGATCCAGTTGCGCGCGCCGACAACTACGCAGGGAGCGTCGAGATCGTCGAAGCACATTTCGGTGATGTTGGCAGCGATGTCGTTGAGGAAAGAGCCTCTCTGGCACGCGTCGGATACGAGCACTACGCGGCCGGTCTTTCTGACGGAGGCGACGATCTTCTCATAGTTGAGCGGTACGAGAGAATGGAGGTTGATGATTTCAGCTTCCATGCCGTACTTCTCTTTGAGTTCATCGGCGGCCTTGACGGCGCGATACAGCGCTGCGCCGACGGTCAAGATGGTAACGTCCTTACCGGAGCGGACAAGGTTGGTGTCGCCGAACTCGATCTCATAGGATTCTGCGGGTACGCCGCCCTCATGGAACTGCTCGCCGATGTCGTAGATTCTCTGGCTTTCAAAGAATACAACGGGGTCGGAGCCATTAAGAGCAGACTGCATGAGGCCCTTGGCTTCCCAGGGAGTGGCGGGGAAGCAAACCTTGAGGCCCGGAATATGAGCGCAGAGCGCGGTCCAGTCCTGAGAGTGCTGCGCGCCGTACTTGGAGCCGACGGATACACGAAGGATGACGGGCATCTTCAGGATGCCGGCAGACATGGCCTGCCACTTGGACATCTGGTTGAAGATTTCGTCGCCTGCACGGCCGATGAAGTCGGCATACATGAGCTCGACGATCGCGCGACCGCCGCACATGGCATAACCAACGGCGCTGCCGACGATGGCGGCTTCGGAAATCGGAGAGTTGAACAGGCGGGAGTGCGGGATAACCTCGGGCAGTCCGCGGTATACAGCGAACGCTCCGCCCCAGTCGCGTACGTCTTCGCCGTAGGCAACGAGGGTGGAATCCTCATAATACTTGTCGATGATGGGCTCAAAGATGGCGTCTCTGTAGTTGAAGGTCTTCATCTTGGAAACGGGCTTGCCCTTTTCATCCAGATAGAAGCGGCTCTTGCCGGCGATCTGCTGAACGCGGGAGCACTCTTCCTTCTTTGCCATAACGCGGGGCTCGTCGGTGCCGAAGGAGGCAACCTTTTCGTTGGAGAACATGATGCGCTCTACAACCTGAGGATCAGCCTTGAAATCGCAATAGGGGCTGAATTCCTTGTCGGCGGCATGACGGCAGATGTTGGTCATGCGCTCACGGGTTTCAGCCAGGATTTCTTCGAACTTGGAGTCGGCGGCAACGCCTGCGTCTACCAGGTTCTTTCTGTAGGTGATGATGGGATCGACTTCCATCCAGTCGTTGATTTCGCTCTTCTCGCGGTATGCGTTCTGGTCGGATACGGAGTGTCCGCAGAAGCGATACGTGAGGGTATCGAGGAGAACCGGACCCTCGCCCTTTTTGAGGATCTCGAGCTTGCGCTTCATGGCGTCGATGACAGCCAGGGGGTTAAAGCCGTCGATACGCTCTGCGTGCATCTGGCTGGGGGTGATGCCGGCGCCGATGCGGGCGAGCATGTCATAAGCCATGGTTTCGCCGCGGGTCTGGCCGCCCATTCCGTAGCCGTTATTGAAGATGTTGAAAAGGATCGGCATGCCGCCCTGATGGTTGTCCTCGGTCCAGAGGGTCTTAAACTGATCCATGCAGGCGAAGTTGAAGGCTTCCCAAACGGGGCCGCAGCCCAGGGATCCGTCGCCGATGTTGCAGACGACGAAGCCGTCTTTGTCGTTAACCTTCTTATAGAGCGCTGCGCCGGCAGCGATGGGCGCGGAGCCGCCTACGATGGCGTTGTTGGGATATACGCCGAAGGGAAGGAAGAACGCGTGCATGCTTCCGCCCATGCCCATGTGGAAGCCGGTCTTGCGGGCGAAGATTTCAGAAAGCGTTCCGTAAAGGATGAAGCGGATGGCCAGTTCCTTAACGGAGTCGCACTTACCCATCTTCTCAACTGCGCGCAAGCAGCTGCCGCCCAAGAAGTTCTCCATGATCTTAAGAAGCTCTTCATCGGAAAGCTTCTCAATGGAAGAAAGAGCCTTGGCGAGGATCTCGGAGTGGGAACGGTGAGAACCGAACTGATAATCGTTGGGGGTCATCAGGTAGGCCTGACCAACGCAAGCCGCTTCCTGACCGACGGACAGGTGGGCGGGGCCGGGATAGGTGGTCTCAACGCCGTTGTAGACGGACTGGGTCTTGATGGAGGTGAGCATGCTTTCGAACTCACGAAGGATGGTGATGTCGCGATAGATGCGAACAAGTTCGTCATCCTTGAAGTTGGCGCGCTCTTCGGCGACCGATTTATTGTAAACGTTTACGGGGATGTCCTCAAAGGTAATGATGGACTTCGCGCGGATCTCATTGGGTCCGTAGTACAAAGATTTAGGCATACTGTATCACTCCTTATATTCTTTTCCTTACAGCTTGAAGATCGCTTCGCGGATAACTTCGCAAACAGTGGGATGCGGGAATACGAACTTCTTGAGTCTGTCCGCCGGAAGCTCGGTGTCGACCATCATAGCGGCGGAGAGAATCATTTCAGAGGCATAGGAGCCGACCATGTGAACGCCGACAACGCGCTTTTTGTCAAGATCGTATACAACCTTGCAGAAGCCCTTACCAGCATCAACTTCGGCTACATAGCGGCCTGCGTACATCATGGGAACGTTTACTTCCTTGACGTTCATGCCCTTGGCAAGGCAGGCTTCCTTGGTGTCGCCAACGGAGGCAACCTCAGGATCAGTGTAGATGACGGAGGGAATGCACTCGTAGCGGATAACATCCTTTTTGCCAAGGATGTTGTTGACCGCAACTTCTGCCTCGCGATAGGCGGTGTGGGCAAGCATGATCTTGCCGTTGCAGTCGCCGACAGCGTAGACGTTGGGCACATTGGTCATGAGCTTATCATCGGTAACGATTGCGCCGCGGTTGAGTTCTACGCCGATGGATTCAAGGCCGATGCCTCTTGTGGAAGCTCTGCGGCCAACGGAGAGCAGCACCTTATCGGTAGCGAGCTCGTGTTTTCCGTCCTTGTCTTCGTAGACAACGATGCCGGGCTTAACTTCAAGCACCTTGGCTTCGAGCTTGAATTCCATGCCGCGCTTTGCATATTCAGCCATCAGGACCTTGCAGATATCGTTGTCCGTAGGGCCGGCGATTTTCTTCATCATTTCGATGACGGTTACCTTTACGCCAACGGAGGCGAAGTAGCACGCCATTTCAAGGCCGATAACGCCGCCGCCGATTACGGCGAGGGTCTTGGGAAGCTCGGTCATGTCGAGGATTTCGCGGTTGGTGGTAATAAAGCCGCTCTCAACGCCCTCTTTAACGCCGGGAATCGGCGGAACGACGGCTTCGGAGCCGGTGGCGATGATGAGGCGGTCGGCGTGGTACGCCTTGCCCTCAGCCACAACCTTGAACTTGCCTTCTTCTTTGCCCTGAATCTCGGCGGGGGCCTTTACGACCGTTACTTTGTTGGATTCCATGGTCATGCCTACGCCGGATACGAGGATTTTGACAACCTTGGCCTTGCGCTTGATGACCTGCGCATGGTCGAATTTTACGTTTTCAGCTGTAACGCCGAAATTCTTGCTCTCAGTCGCATGGCGATAGAGCTTTGCTGAGTTGAGCAGCGTTTTGGTGGGAATGCAGCCTTCGTTTAAGCAAACGCCGCCCAGCGCACGCTTTTCAAACAGGCAAACCTTCAGTCCGCCCTGCGCAGCGCGTTCTGCCGCCAGATATCCGCCCGGGCCGCCGCCGATGACGATCAGATCAAAAAGTTCCATATCTTTTCCCTCCAATAAAGTTTATTTGGCCAGCAGAAGGGTGAATTTTTCAAGATTCTTGCACAGTTCGCTTACAAACTTGCTCGCGGGAGAGCCGTCGACGACTCTGTGGTCGTAGGTAAGAGAAAGACCCATGGCGGGATAGATGGACATCTGTCCGTTTACTTCGCGCACGCGCTGGGTGATGCCGCATACGCCCAGGATGCCGGTCTGCGGCGGATTGATGACGGGGGTGAACATTTCAACGCCGGTCGCGCCGAGGTTGGATACGGTGAAGGTGCCGCCTGCAAGAAGATCGGGGCTGATCGCGCCGGAGCGGGCCGCTTCTGCCAGGGACTTGACTTCCTTGCTGATTTCAAGAAGGCTCTTTTGGTCGGCGTTAAAGATGGTGGGAACCATAAGGCCTCTGGGGGTATCAACGGCAACGCCTAAATTTACATGCTCAAAGCGGCGAAGCGTATCATCGCCGATCATGTTGGCGTTGAGATCTTTGTGGTTAAGAAGCGTTCTGGATACGGCATAGAGAACCATGTCGCCCAGGGTGATGCCGGCTACGTCGCCGCCAGCAGCCTTGCACTCCTTGCGGAACGCCTGAATGGCGGTCGCGTCGAAGGAATGATGGTTGGTGAGCTGAGCCATGGTGGAAAGAGAAGTGACCATGGACTTGGCAATGACCTTGCGGATGCCGGAGAACTTGATATCCTCGTATCCGTTTTCTGCCTTGGGGGCGGGAGCGGCTGCGGCGGGCTGAGCGGCCTCGGCGGGCTTGGCTTCCTCGGCCTTTGCGGCTGCGGGAACGCCCTCTTCCATCAGCTTTCTGATGTCGCGCTCAATGATGCGGCCATTGGGACCGGTGGGCGTTGCATACGCATAGTCAACGCCGGCGCGCTCGGAAAGGTTCTTGGCGCGGGGAGAAATGTGAATGCTGCCATCAGCGGTCTTGGTGGTCTCGGCGACTGCTTCTGCCTTGGGAGCTTCCTCGGCTGCGGGCGCTTCTTCGGCTGCTGCGGGGGCGGCGGCTTCAGCGGCTCCATCAGGAGCAAGCGCAGAATAATCCTCGCCCTTTGCGCCTACGGCGACAACGTTGGTAAAGCAGGGAACCTCGTCGCCCTCTTCAAAGAAGAACGCAAGGATTTCGCCGCTTTCTGTGCTTTCGCACTCGAAGGACGCCTTATCGGTTTCGTAGGTGAAAAGTACGTCGCCGACGTTTACTGTGTCCCCTACGTTTTTCATGAATTTTCCGATGATGCAGGATTCAACGGTAATGCCGGCTTTGGGCATAATAACTGCCTTTGCCATAATTTAGTTCTCCTCCTTCGCCAAAGTGTTCAGAAGATAATCCTCCGCTTCCTTATTCCAAAGGCCGTTGGTCTTCTTCGTAAGTTCATCGAGCTTTTTGTACATGGGATCGGTCTTGCCTTTCTCTTCAAACTCGGTGATCGCGGTTAAGGGCATGTTGATGTGGGTGTAGATGAGCTTCTTTCCGCCGGGGATTTTGGGGAGGTTGAGGGTGGTATCGATAACGGCGTCGATGCCGCCGATGTGGGTTACGAGCGCGGCGGGCGTGAGCTTGCTTTCGCCCATCATTTCGAGGCATTCCTTCATATCGTCGGTGTTTCCGCCGGAGGTGCCGACGATGTGGGTGGAAGCGTAGTGCACGTTATAGAAGTTGAGCTTGGCGTAGAAATCCTTCTTGGAGGGGCCTGCAAAGAAGTTGAGGCAGCCGTCGTTTCCGAGGATTGCGTCGGCCTGCTCGATGACGACGGGAACGGGCGCGAAGGCAACAACGTCGTCATAGCCGGTTCCGTCGGTCATTGCAAGAAGCGCTTCAACAGGATTTTCGCATGCGCCGGTATTTACATAGTGAACATCGATACCCATGCGTGCGGCTTCTTCCTTGGTGAAGATGGAAGCGGCGCGGTCGAGTCTGGCCTGATCGATATCGGTGATAACCAGAAGGGACGGACGGCGGTCGGTGTGCATGATGTAATCAATAGCGGCTAAGCCCATGGGGCCGACAGAAGCGAGCAGCGCCATTTTGCCGCCCTCTTTGATGCCCATCTTGTGCTCATAAACGCCGTTGGTGGTGTGATACATGGCCTTAAAGGTTCCAGCTACGCAGGACAGGGGCTCGGAGAGGGAGCCGCCGTAGAAGTCATCTCCCTTGTAGGGAAGCAGGCAGCCACATTCCATGAACATGCCGGGGATGACGATGTAGGTGGCGTTTCCGCCGATGGTCTTAAAGGAATAGCCGGGCGCCCAGGGCTGGCCCTTGTAATTGATGTTCGGCTGGATGGCGAACTTCTGGCCGGGTACAAACTGAGAAGCCCACTTAGCGCCGACCTTTTCAATCACGCCGCAGAACTCGTGACCCATGATGGTGGGGTTGTCCGCTACGTCGTCGGGCACGCGCTTGTGATCTGCGCCCTGCATGGCAGCCTTGTAGGTGGACATGCAGATGGAGTCGCAAACGACCTTGGCTAAGATTTCGTCTTCTTTGATCTCGGGAAGCTCAAAGCTTTCAAGTCTTAAATCGTTTTTGCCGTAAAGGCGAACCGCTTTGGTGAACATTTTTATTTTTCCTCCCTGATTTCGGATTTTACAAGTTCCCATGCGCGATCGACCAGATGCGCAAATTTCGGATTGGCAAGCTCTTTGCAGATGAACGACTGGCGGGAAGAATTGATGTCCTCGCCGGAAATCTGCGTAAAGCCCATTTTGTCGCAAAGGGACATGAGCCTGTCGAGCTGTGCGATCGTGTTTCTTGAGGGCATGTAGGTTACGCCCTTAACGCCCTTTTCGCGGATGAAAGCGAGGAGCTCTTCAAGGTATTCGTCCTCAAACTTCTGCGCCTTCTTATCGCCCGTTACGCTGTCTCCGATATCCCCAAGATACGCATAGCACAGCGTGCAGCCGATGTCGTTTGCAAATGCAACCGCTTCATCAAGCGTCATCATTTCCTCTTCCGCGGAAATATAGGTGCGCACGTTGAGCTCGCTCTTCATAACGCCCAGAAGGTCGTATACAAAATGCTCGCTCTCGGTGTCGTTGAGCCACGCGGTAACCTTCGCGCTGGGCGTAATTCCGAGCTTGTCCTTTAAGAAGGAGACGACGTTTTCGCGGCCAACGGCTTCGATTATTTTAAGGCTCAGCGCGTACAGAAGATGTCTTTCCGTAACGCTTCCGCCGTTTTTGAAATTGGAAATCGGAACGACGTCTTTTTCAAAATCGAGATGGATGCCGTACTGGCCCATGATCTCGTTGATTTTTTGGGTCATCTTCTTGTTGCGCTCGTTTCGCTTTACGGCGAGCTCATGAAGCTTTGCCTGCGCTTTATCGAAGCTTTCGCACGGCACGGAATGAAACGCCATATACGCCGCGCCCGGCTCATCGGGATGGTTGGTTCGCTTGTCGGCGAAGGGCGTGCCCTTTAAAGATACGCGGGCTTCGAAGCCGCAGGTGGTTCCCATGTTTGCGATTTTTCCGGCTTCTCTAAATTCCTTTGCGCCGCCGATGGAATCGTGATCCATGATGCCGCAGGTGAGAAGGCCCTCCGCGCGCGCAAAATACACGGCGGCGGTCGGAGAATAGGGCGAGAAGGAATAAATGGTGTGGATATGGTTATTGGCAAATTCAGGCTTTGCCTTGGGCGCTTCCGTTTCCGCTGCGAGCACCTTTTTAAGGTTTTCAAGGCGCTCTTCGGGCGTAGGCGCGTTTAAAAGGGCGAGAATTTCTTTTTTGTTCATTTGAGAATCCTCATCTTATTTACTTAGTTCAGCATGATCTGACCGCCCGTTACGGGGATGGCCTGACCGGTTTCATACTTCTGCTCTACGCAGTAGGTTAGCGCAAGCGCTACGTCCTCAGGCATGCAGCCGCGCTTGATCAGGGACTTGGACAGATAGAACGCGCGAACGTCTTCGACCGTCTTCGCGCCGGGAACCTTGCCCGCGTTCAGATACTGTACGAAAAGGCCCTTTACGGGATCGCTCCAGAGGGGGCCGTCGTAATAGTTGCCGGGGCAGATGGAATTGACCTTGATGTTGAAGGGCGCAAGCTCCATAGCGAAGGACTGGGTAAGGCCGATGCCGCCGAACTTTCCGCCGGCGTAGGCGAAGTTGTTCTTGCTGCCTTCAAGGCCGGACTTGGAGTTGATCTGGATGATGTCGAAGAACTTTTCAGGCGCGGCTTCGTGCTGAGCCTTCATGATCTGGGACGCGTACTTTGCGCAGAGGAAATAGCCGTTGTAGTTGATCTTGGTGACAAGCTCGAACCGGTTCGGCTCCATTTCATCAAGGCTACCGGCAATGGCGATGCCCGCGTTGGCGACGATGATGTCAAGGCCTTTGAAATGCTCAACGGTTTTAATGATCATATCTTCAACGGATTCCGCGCTGCTGACGTCAACCTTAACGCCCATGGCGTTTTCGCCGAATTCAGAAGCAACCTGCATGGCGAGGGGCTCGTTCAAGTCGGCGATCACGACGGATGCGCCTTCTTTGAGCATCTCCTTGGCGATACCATAGCCAAAGCCCTGGGCTGCGCCGGTGACGATGGCGATCTTTCCAGCCAAGCGGCCTGTAGTCGCCGGGCGGTTATAAACATTTTCTTTTGCGATGAGTTTCGCCTGTTCCATATTCATAAGAACCTATCCTCCGATTCTTTACTTTACGCTCTTTCTGTAGCTTTCAACTTCCCAGTTGACGATGAAGTTCACAAGCTCCTCAGCCATGGGCTGCTCGCCGCCGAAGGCTTTTGCATAGGTCGCAACCTTCATCGCGTCTTTTACCAGCGTCATGCAGTTGTTGGCGTTTTTCTCGGTGTCGCCGATGGCGTAAATGCCGACGCCCTTCATGATGATGACGTTTGCATCGATATTGTCCAGGCAGCCTTCGCACATGGCAAATTTTACCTTCGGGCCGCAATATACGATCTGATCAGGATTAAAGGGCTTCATGATGGGCTCAGCCGCCTGTTTGCTTTCTGCAAACTTAAGCGCAGTGGGGCTGGCGTTAAACTGAACGAAGTTCTTGCCGGAAACGCGCTTGATTTTCTCGGCAAAGCCTGGCTCGTCGCCTTCAAATTCCACGTCCGGGAATTCCTTTACCTG
Source organism: Clostridiales bacterium (assembly GCA_015056255.1). Lineage (GTDB taxonomy): Bacteria > Bacillota > Clostridia > Christensenellales > Aristaeellaceae > SFHK01. The sequence goes on from SVGP01000019.1 coordinate 13,309, forward strand.
GGAATTCAGTGCATTCATCATGCCGTTAAGGCTCGTGGCAAGGCCCTCAACGGTGTCGGCTGCAAAGAATACGCCGTGGTTTTCGAGCAGCACGGTCTTGATGGTCTTTTTCGATGCGTCAAAGATGTCCTTCATGAGCTTTGCAAGGACATAGCCGGGCTTGCACGCAGGCACCCATACGACGCTGTCTCCGAAGAGTCTGGCGCATTCTTCCTTGCCGTTCTTGGCGCAGGTCAGGCCGTTTACAAGGGACGGATGCAGATGCAGAACGAACTTCTGCGGGAAAAGCGCGTGCAAAAGCGCTTCAACGCTCGGACGCTTCGCTTCTTCGCCAGGGAGCTTTGCGTCGGTTACATCCTTTAAGAACTTGGCTTCGCGTGCCACGTCGTCCTCGGGATAAACGTCGTCAAGCATATTTAAAAGCTTCGTGTGGTTCATGCCGACAAAGGTCTCGGTGACCGCATCCTTAAGCGCGGTGCCGCTGCCCTTTACATACATTACGCCGTCTTCCTTCATGGAAGTGTTGCCGCCGCCGCAGGTAACCAGATCCGGGTTCGCACCGTAAAGACGGGAGAAGTAGATAAGCGGGGAGAGATTCATTTCTTTATTCCTCCTACGTTTTTTTCATACATGAGATGAACGCCAAGTGTATCGAGCGCTTCCGTCCAGCGCTCAGGTGGCTGAATGTCGGTTACGATGGTGTGTACGGATTGAATATCGCCGATCTTGGCAAAGGCTATCTTGTCAAACTTTGCATGATCCACAGCCAGAATCACCTGTCTGGCCGAGGCCATCATGGCGCGCTTGATCAGCGCCGTGTCCTCATGCCGGTCGGTAAAGCCTGCGCGGATATCGATGCTTCCACAGGACAGAATCGCCTTGTCAACATGATAAGAGCGCACCATGCTCTCCGCCTGATGTCCGGCAAAAGAGGGTGCGCTCGATCTGAGAGCGCCGCCCGTGCAGAGGACATTCCACCCCTGCACAGGTGCGATCTCACGGATGATTTCCATGGAATTGGTGATGATGGTTAAGTTTTTCTTGTCCTTTAATTCCTTCGCGACGAAAAAGGAGGTGGAACTTTCATCGAGGATGATATATTCGCCGTCGTGGATCAGGGAAGCTACCTGCTTTGCGATTATGCCCTTTTCGCTTACGCCGCTTCTTTTTCGAACGTCATAGGGCGTTTCCTCGTGATCGTCTTCCTTCAGGATCGCTCCGCCATAGGCGCGGCTCAAAAGGCCTTCGTTTTCGAGGCGCTCAAGGTCGCGGCGGATGGTCTCCTCAGACACGGAAAAGGCGCGGGAAAGCTGACCTACATAAACACGCTTTTCATTCTTGATGGAGTCAAGAATCTGCTTTCTGCGTTCCACTGCAAGCATACTTTCGCACCCTCCTTTTTAAGGATACATATATTGTACCATACATGCGCAAAAAAGGCTATATTTTTCATGTTGGATTATGTGTTATTTTTTGCGCATTTGTGGGATTGTGTGGACTTTTAACCTCAATGATCGCACAAATCCGATCAAAAACGGTCAAACTTAACGGCGTCTGCGCATCTTTAGATTCAGAGAATCAGATCCGACGGATGCAATTACAACCGCGACCACAGATACCACAATGCCTTTGTAGTAATCAGGATCCTTGTATGCATCAATGATCGTAATATCGTCGTATACGCCGTTTTCCACATCCGCCATAAGTTCCCCGTAATATGGAATTTCCGGATCGGACACGCCGTAAGCTTCCATGTAGCCTGCGGTTTCGCGCATGCTTTCATAATACTGGTTGGTGCTGACGGTATATCCGACTGCACGTCCGATCAAAAGTGCAAAGAGGGAAAATGCAAGTATGGTAACGGAGGTCAGTCGGTTTGGCACCCTGCTCATTTTTTCAAACAGGAATTTGATCAGAAACACGCTCAGAAGCGCGGCAATAACATTGACAAGAAAGCTTCCGCCAAGACCCACAACCGTCCACAAAACAACGGAAATTGCGCAGCCTGCCGCAGCACCTGCGAGTCCTCTGATCATGCGCTTTTTTTCAATTGTCCTTCGATTGTCCGCCTTTTTGGCCTTTCCTGCGCTTTCAAGGTTCACGCAGTCCGGGCATACGGGCACGACAAGACCGTTTTCCATCTTGTATTCGGGCTTGACATCCTGCATTTCCTTTCGGCAGTACGCGCACAAAAGTCCCATCTCGCGGCCATACGGGCGCAGAAGAAGATCGCATTCCATTAAAAAGCGTTCCAAAGCATTGGATACATCCTCGTCATCGTTAAGCGCAATTTTGAGAAAGCCCTTATTTTCCTCGCTGTCGTAAACCTTGGCGCCCAGCCGCTCTCCCCTTGCGTTCATTTCGCTGATGAGATCCCGTCTTTCCTTTCTTCCCGCCGGCGGAAGGTCGAGATACAGGTAAACGGAGACAGACGCATCTTCCTTTTTGAGAACCATGTGCATGTCATTGTACGTGCCGTAGTATTGTCCGGACATTTCGGAAAATGCGTAGGCGTCAATAAACTCCTTTAAAAATGTCATTGTCTTTCCTCCCTTCGCTGTCAATCATAGATGTAAAGAAACGTTGGCCCGAACATACCGCTGATCCATGGTTTGTTTTCATACTTCGAAACCGGCGCATTGTTGACAACGACCTTTATTTCATTTCTGCCTTTCTTCATAAATCCTTGAACGTCAAACCTGTAGGGCGGCGCGATTTTTACGCCGACCTCCCTATCGTTTATAAAAAGCTTTACTTTTTCGTGAATCTTTCCAAGATCCAAAACCATTTCCTTTTCGGGATCGTTTACTTTTATCTTTGCTTTATAGATGATGGAGCCCGAAAAGATTCTGATTTCTTCGATTTCCTGCCAATCATGAAGGCCTTGCATGATTGCGCCGCTTGGAAGATGCATCTCCCACTTTGTATTCAGTGTTTTTCTATGCTTTTTACCATGACTGTTCTCATAAATCGGCGTCTTCATATCCACAGGAGCGTTTGTAATCACCTTGATTTCGCGCCCGTCAAGTTCAATAATGGCGTCTTTGTTTTTAAAAAGCAGCCGCTTGACGTCGCCCGTCCAAGGGTTGAGAATCGCGCAATCGCCATTAAAGGGCACCTGCACGCGCCCTCTGTAGGGCATTTCCGACTCATTGGTCAAAATTAGAACGTCAAATCCGTCTTTTTTGAGAAGCGATGTTCTGATATCCGTTGCGCGGTTATTGAAAACACAGGATTTTTTTGAATAAATCCATTGATCCGCTTTGTTTGTCACATATACGCCGTTTTGCTCCGCTTCCATAATTTTTTCATCCGTGCCGCGCGCAAAGGCGATGCTTTCAGGAACAATCAGCGCTTCATACGCCTGATTTTTGATATAGATTTTTCCGTCTCTGATTTCGGAGGCAAGAAAGTGCTCATCCATCAGATAATTAAATTCCACGTGGCTTTCATACAGTTTTCTTACGCCATCTACTTCAAGTGTGTCGCAGGAACCCAGAACCGCCACTCTTGCCTGATTGACAGAATCTGTGTTTAAAAAGCACATGCGCTTGATGTAATCAGATATCACAGCGTATTCGTCCCAGAAAATGTTGTTGGGACCCACATCGGGCGGCCTGTCCGCCTGAATGGGCGTGTCGAGCTCATAGAAAAAAGCGTGCGGGATGATGAGATTGCAGCCCCTTGCAAACAGCCAGTTTAAGTACCATTTCATGTCCCAAACGTTCAGCGCCCACATCTCGCCCTTTGGCCCGCAGCAGCCGAAGCATTCGTTCAGATTCCGCCGCGCGCCGATGTGGCGGGCGACATCGCTTGCGCACTTGGCCTGCGCGCTTTGCTCGCCCGACAATGAAAGATCGTTTTCCGGCGCAACCCATCGCCAGACGATATCCTGTCCCGGAATCTGAAACTCCGTGAGCAGCAGCGAATCCTGCGCGGAATGCGGGTGTCCGCAAAGAGCGATATCGTGCGCCACGCACCATTCGGAAATCGGATGATAATAGGTTTTGACGAGCCTCGCATTTACAAGCCTCTCGTATTGGGCCCGGATTCTCTTTTCATTTCCTCCGCACAATAAAAACAGTGCGGGGAAATCCTCCGGCTTAAAGCCGTTTTCGATCATTTCCTCGTCGAATCCATCCGTCCACGGAATCATGCCTCGCCTTGACGCGCGCCCGGTGGGGCTGGGCTCGTCGGTGAAAAAGCCGATAACGGTTTTTCCGAATTCTTCCGACAGATACTGATAATACACTTCATGCGTATGCCGGATGAACGCCTGCATGGCGTCGTAGTTTAACAGATCGCCCGCCTTCGGCGCAAACTTCTGCCCGTCGTCCTCGTCCTCGTGAATGCCACGTATTGTGCCTAAAGTAAAGCCGGAAACGAGAAACGCAACTTTTTCAAAGGGCGCTGCCTCTTCCCCTTCTTTCAAAACGCGCGCTGAACCGAAGATGTATTCGTTTTCGCTCGTCATCTGAAGCGCGAACGTATATAAAATGCGCTCGTCCTTATGAATTTCGTCTCCGTCTTTTACAAGGCGCATGCCCTTGGCCGCGTAATCCGGATTTTCCTCTACGACCTTTCCGTGCGCAGAGCCGGAAGGATACATGCCCTCGTCGTACAAAAGCACCTTCATGGAAAGCTGTCCTGCAGTCTTTACAGCGAAGACAATTTTCTGCATGAACGCATCTGAAAGATATTCAAGCGTTCTCGGAACGCCGACTCTGGGATGGAGCACAACGCCGTATATGCCCTTTGACGCAAAATCGCGCATCTGTTTTTCAATCTTTTCTTCCTTCAGATCACCGTTTAAAAACCAGAACGGAAAGGGCGAAAATTCATTATCAGGTTTTAAAAAGCCGTCGATCAGCCCGCTCATGCGCTCTCCCGCCTTTTCATGTATACTTTTACAGATACATTATATCATCTCGTTTATTGTTTCGCAATCGTTAATGATAAACTGTTTGCCGATTTATAAAAAAAGCCTTCGGAGCGCTGAACTCCGAAGACTTTTTTGCACATTTTTTACTTTTACTGATTTTCTTCCCTGATCGCTTTTAAAATCGTGTTTAAAAGCTGCGTAGTCTGGCTGACGCCTCCGGTTTTTCCACGGGCGACAATGTAAGCCATGTCGCTGTCGCGAAGCCGTTCCTTAAGCTGTACAACCGTCGCAAACCCGGTGGGCGCGGCCAATACGCTGACGTCGCTTAAGGGCTCGGACTTTCTTCTGATCAGAATGCGGTTAAGCGCCGCCGGGGCGGAACCGATTACCATAAGCTTGGGCCCCGGGAGCGCAAGCGCGATGTCCACTGCGATTTCGGCACGTGTGGTTCGCCTGATCTGCGCAAGCTTGACGACTTCTGGATCGTCAATAAAGCATTTAATTGATGCGGTGGTCCCTTCCAGTAACTTCATGTCGATATCGGCTTCCATAAGCTGGGTATCCACCACGATGGTGCCGCCCGCGGCGATGGTTCTTTTGATATGCGTCAGCGCCGTGGGACTGATGTGCAGGCTGCGCGCAAACTGCGCGTCCTGCGTTTCGGTTTCAATCGTTTTAATAATTTTTTCTGCAAGCGGCGACACATAAGGCGCATTGGCGCGCTGCGTCGACTGCGTGCGTTTGACAGGTCTTGCCATTTAGCCCTACCTCATTTACGGTTATCTTTCGCAAGCATGAATATAATATACAATTTTATGAACTTCATTGTCAAGCACATTTCCGGGTATTTGAGTTGCTTTATTGTTAATGAGGCGTGAACAATATCTGCTTTTGTTTTTCGTGCGCATTATATATTTTATCTTATTAAATTTACCTCTTTTTTCACGTATTTAAGCCTACACTATATGATTAATTGTATGCGGCCGGCAATTCAAAAGAAGAATTGCCGACCGCATGCTCTTCGAAAGAATGCCTTTACGCCCGTTCAGTTCGCAATTTCTAACACGCCGTTTACATTATCAATAACCGCCGTGTCGCCTTCCTTCAGATCGCGTTTCACAATGGCCTTTGCAAGCAATGTTTCAATGTGCTTTTGAATATACCTTCTGATCGGGCGCGCGCCGAAAACAGGCGAATAGGCTTCCTCGACGATTCTGGATACCGCGCCGCTGGTCAGGGTCACTTCAAGCTTTTTATCGCTTAAGCGCCTGTTTACATCCTTAATCATCAGATCGATGATCTTTGCAATTTCTTTCTCCGTAAGCGCTTTGAAGCACACGATTTCATCAAGCCTGTTTAAAAATTCCGGACGGAAATTCGCCTTTAAAAGCGCGTCCACTTTTTCTTTGGCATCATTACTGATTTCGCCGTCCGCTTCGATACCGCTTAAAATGATATCGCTTCCGAGATTGGAGGTCATAATGACGATTGCGTTTTTAAAGTCTACCGTTCTCCCCTGCGAATCGGTAAGCCGTCCGTCGTCCAGAAGCTGCAAAAGCGTATTGAAAACGTCCGGGTGCGCTTTTTCGATTTCATCAAACAGAACTACAGAGTACGGCTTTCTCCTAACCGCCTCCGTCAGCTGTCCGCCCTCCTCGTATCCGACATAGCCCGGAGGCGCTCCGATCAGGCGTGAAACAGAAAACTTCTCCATGTATTCGGACATGTCGATTCTGACCATCGCACGTTCATCGTCAAAAAGCGTCGCGGCAAGCGCCTTGGCAAGCTCCGTTTTGCCAACGCCCGTGGGTCCCAGAAACAGGAACGATCCGACCGGACGATTGGGATCCTGTATGCCGGCACGAGATCTGAGCACTGCTTCCGCCACTCTGGTCACGGCGTCGTCCTGACCGATCACGCGCTCGTGAAGCGCTTCGTCGAGCCTCAAAAGCTTTTCCCTTTCGCTCTCCATCAGCTTCACAACCGGAATACCCGTCCATCTTGCGACAATGCGCGCAATTTCGTCCTCCGTGACGCGGTCGCGCAAAAGCGTGCGTTCGTCCTTCCGCTGTTCAAATTCATCCTCCGCATCCTTAAGCGATTGGATAAGTCCCGGAAGCACGCCGTATTTAAGCTCGGCGGCTTTATTGAGGTCATATTCCCGTTCTGCATTCTGGATCTGAACATTCACGCCTTCGATCTTCTCGCGGATGGCCTGTACGGAGGCAATCGCTGCTTTTTCATTTTCCCATCGCGCCTTCATCTCGTTGAATTCGTCGCGCTTTTCATACAGCTCCTTTTGGACCTTCGAAAGCTGCTCCGCGTTTTCCCTATCTTCGTCTTTCTTAAGCGCAACCTCTTCGATCTCAAGCCGCATGATCGCGCGCCTGATCTCGTCCATTTCCTGCGGCATCGAGTCCATTTCCGTTCGGATCATCGCGCAGGCCTCGTCCACAAGGTCGATGGCTTTGTCGGGCAGGAAGCGATCGGAAATATATCTGTCTGAAAGCACCGCAGCGGCCACCAGCGCGGCGTCGCCGATCTTCACGCCGTGGAAGATTTCATATCGTTCCTTGGTGCCGCGAAGAATTGAAATTGTGTCCTCAACCGTGGGCTCGTTGACCATCACCGGCTGAAAACGCCTTTCAAGCGCCGCGTCCTTTTCGATATATTTTCTGTATTCGTCAAGCGTCGTTGCGCCCACACAATGCAGTTCTCCCCTTGCAAGCAGCGGCTTTAAAAGGTTGCCCGCATCCATACTGCCTTCGCTTCTGCCTGCGCCGACGATGGTGTGCAATTCGTCAATGAAGAGGATGATTTTCCCGTCGCTTTCCTTGATTTCAGACAAAACGGCCTTTAATCTTTCCTCAAACTCGCCCTTGTATTTTGCGCCAGCAATCAAAGCGCCCATGTCAAGGGAAAAAAGCTGTCTGTCCTTAAGAGACGAAGGCACGTCCCCCCGGACAATCCGCTGCGCAAGCCCCTCCGCAATTGCGGTTTTGCCAACGCCCGGTTCTCCGATCAAAACAGGATTGTTTTTGGTTTTTCTCGAAAGGATTCTGATTACGTTTCTGATTTCGCTGTCGCGCCCGATCACGGGATCCAGCTTTTGATTTTTGGCAAGCTCGGTTAAGTCCTGCCCGTATTTTTTAAGCGCCTCATAGGTGTTCTCCGGGCTGTCCGTGGTCACGCGAGCGTTTCCGCGAACATCGAGAAGCACCTTTAACACCTGATCCTTCGTGATCGAATACCGGTTCAGAAGCGCTTTTATGCCGCGCGAGGCCTTCTCAATCAGCCCTATAAACAGATGCTCCACCGACACATATTCATCCTTCATATGCGCGGCTTCTTCCTCCGCCTTTAATAGCGCCTCGTTTACTTCCTGAGAAATATAAACCCTGTCGCTCGCTCTGCCGCCGGACATCACTTTGGGCATTTCGGCGATCATTTTTTCAAGCGCATTCATCACTTCGTCCGGCTGGACTTTAAGCTTTCGAAGAATTTCGGAAATCAACCCGCCATCCTGCGCGATCAACGCATGTAAAAGGTGAGCCTGTTCAATCTGGCTGTTTGCGTGCATAATCGCATTGTTCTGCGCAAGCTGTAAGGCCTCAAGGGATTTTCTGGTGAATTTTTCTGCATTCATATGTTTTTCCTCCTTTTCGGAAGCGCTTTTGACTTTGACCTTCTTTGACTATTATATGCATTCCTTGTCCTTCTGTCAATAGATGGCGAAAATTTTTATCCGCCAAACTTCCAAAGCGAAACAACCTTTTTGAGCGCACCGGCAAACGAAGGCTTTTCATGCGTATCCATGCTCACCAGGTCCGAAGTCATAATAACATCCCCGCCTGCGACTACGCTTGCTTTTCCCACAATCTGGCCTTTCAGAACCGGCAGAGAAAGTTCCCTTATCTCGATTTTCATATCTGTTTTTTCGCCATCCTTTAAAGGCGCCTTGACGGTTTTTCCCGCCGCAACTCTGACTTTTTTTCCGCCGACCAGTATCGTATCAACGATCTCGCCTTTTTCCAGGAATACCTTCGCATCATACTCCAAAAAGCCTTTATCCAATAACTTTTCCGCTTCGTCAAACCAGTCGTAGCAATTCAAAACGCATCCCACAAGCGTCATATTTTCTCTCTCTGCGGCAAAAACAAGGCATCTGCCCGCTTTATTGGTAAATCCCGTCTTTACGCCGATTGCGCCTTCGTAGTCCGAAAGAAGCTTATTTTTGTTCGTAAGCACGCGCTCATATTCGTGATTCGTCCATGGGATCGTCTTTTTCTTTGTACCGACAATTCGCCTGAAATCCGGATTGAAAAGCGCCTCTCTCGTAATCAGCGTAATCCCCCTTGCGCTTGCGCCGTTTCCGCCCGCATCCAGCCCGTTCGGCGTTGTAAAATACACGTCCGCGCCGATTTCCCCTGCGCGCTCGTTCATCATATTCGAAAATGCTTCTACCGAACCCGCCACATGCTCCGCTATCGCAACCGCCGCGTCATTTCCGCTTCGAAGCATGAGGCCGTAAAGCATATCCTCCATGGAAAGCGTTTCGCCGACGGATAGATAAATACTCGTGCCCGGAACGCCTGAAGCGTTTTCAGAAGCCGTAACCCTGTCCGCAAGCGCGCTGTTTTCAAGCGCTAAAAGGCACGTCATGATCTTAGTGGTCGATGCAATGGCCAGTCTCTCATCGGCGTTTTTTTCATAAAGAACCCTGCCTGTGTCAAGATCCATAAGAATATAGGCCTTCGCTTCTCCCATAGCATCAAAGCCCATAAAGCAACATAGAGCAAGAAATAAAGTAACTATTCTTAGCCTCCATCCCATCGCCTTCACCCCCTCCCTATGCATATGCCAAAAATCAATCATTATGCTTGCATCCTTTGTGAATGGATGATAAAATACATTTATACTGATTTTGAAAGGAAGTATTACTTTATGGCACAAAGAGTCGTCACCTTCGGTGAAATTATGCTGCGGTTAAAAAGCATCGGACACGAACGTTTTTTCCAGCAGCCGACGCTGGAAGCAACCTTTGGCGGCGGCGAAGCCAATGTCGCGGTCAGCTGCGCCAATTACGGCATGGACGCGTCGTTTGTAACCGTGCTTCCGGATAATGATATCGGCCTTGCCTGCATGCGCGAACTGCGTTCCTTCGGCGTAGACGTTAAGGATATTGTGACCGCGCCCGGTCGCATGGGCATTTATTTCCTCGAAACCGGCGCGGTTCAGCGCCCGAGCAAGGTCATTTATGATCGCGAGGGCAGCGCCATTTCCAAGGCCAGGCCCGGCGATATCGACTGGAAAAAGGCGTTTTCGGGCGCGACATGGTTCCATATCACCGGCATTACCCCCGCCATCTCCGAAAGCGCAAAGGATCTCGCGCTTGAATCGGTAAAAGCGGCAAAGGAAATGGGTCTTACGGTGAGCTGCGATTTAAATTACCGCAAAAACCTATGGAAATACGGTAAACGTGCCGATGAAGTGATGCCCGAAATCGTAAAATACGTAGATGTGGTCATCGCAAACGAAGAGGACGTTCAAAAGGCGTTGGGCATTTCCGCTGAATCGGCCAAGAGTGTGGACGAAGGCGAAATCGACGTTCAGCTTTACGAAACGATTGCTAAAAACGTCATGGCCGCATACGGAAACATCAAAAAAATCGCCATCACCCTGCGCGAAAGCAAATCCGCCGACCACAACGACTGGAGCGCATGTCTTTACAACGGAAATGAATTCATGCTGTCAAGAAAATACTTAATCACCCACATCATCGACCGCGTGGGCGGCGGCGACAGTTTCTCGGGCGGCCTCATCTATGGCTTAAACACTTATGAGGACGACAAAACCGCACTCGAATTTGCCGTTGCGGCGTCGTGCTTAAAGCACACGATTCCCGGCGACTACAACCGCGTGAGCGCAAAGGAAGTTGAATCCCTCATGAAAGGCTCCGGAAGCGGACGCGTTCAAAGGTAAAACCGGGAAATCAATCGCGGGACGGAAAACCCGTCCCCTACGGTTGGCGCGATGTATTTCGTGCTCCTTGTAGGGAACGGGTTTCACGTCCCGTTGTTTTTGTTTTCTTTTATCAATACGTCACTTCATCCGGCGGCTTACAGATGGAGCACGCCGTTTTGCCGGCGCGGATAGCCGCCATCAGCGTAACGCGCGGCGTGGTTTCATAAACGTATCTGCATCCCGTCAGATGATAGTAAAGGCCGTTGTCGTTACAATACACCATCACAGGATCCGGCGTCGCGGTAGGCGTTGAAATAAGGGTTGAGGCATCGCCCATCTGCACAACCATCTGAACCGTATCGGGAACGCCCTCGGGCTTTAAGGGTGCAAATACTCTTTCGTCCAGCGTGCTTTGAATGATTTCCACATTGCCTTCAAGTTCAGCATTCGGAAGATCCGGAATCAGCACCATAAGGAGCGTGAGAAGAAGCGCGATACCGCCTGAGATCACGCCCTTGATCCATGTTTCCCAGTGGCACTCGCTCGTCCACATCAGGTATATTCCTATCGGCGGTACAAACACCAGCATCAATATAAGCGCCTTTGTTGAGTGCTCCCTTCGAAACCACGAAGAATGCGTGGAGGAAGCTTTCTGATTGTTCATCTGTTTTTTCTCCTGCGTTTTTTTCTCATTGTATCGCTGTTCAACGCGTTTGTAAAGGGATATCCGTAAAATTTCAATTGCAAAGGATGGAAATATCCATTATAATAAGCAAGGATGAACGCAAACGCATACGATATAGTGCGGCTGGACTGATGCCGCAGGAAGGAGCAAAGCCATGCGTCCATCTAAGCCCATTTACCCGCCGCCCTGGTGGAACGAGTATACGCCCTGTGCGCCCGATCGCGAATGCTTGAGCGTGGGCGACGATATCATTTTCACCTTTGTCGGCTACGACGCAAACGGAAATCCGCTGTTTTGTTTAAAACGTCCCCGTCCGTCATGTGATCCAAAGCCCGACTGCTGCACGCATAAAAGGCGCTGCTACCAATGATAAACCCAAGGGGCCTATTGTAAAGGCCCCTTCTTTAAGGAGAACCCATATGCATTTTTCAGACGATCTTGTGCGCTTTGTTCATTAAACGATCAGGAAAAAAACGATAAGGAAGCCATGCTTTCGGCCATTTTAAAAGACGGCGAAAGCGTTCTTTTCAGGGAAAATCTACTTTATCATATGACGGGCTCATCCATCATTGTAAATAAGGATAAAACCAAAACGCTCATGGCCTATCACAATATCTATCAATCCTGGGCCTGGACGGGCGGACATGCTGACGGCGAGACAGACCTTATGCGCCTTGCGATTCGCGAAGCCCGTGAGGAAACCGGCATACAGACGCTTACGCCGATTTCGGATGCGCCCATATCATGTGAAATCCTCCACGTGCTCCCGCACATGAAAAAAGGGAAATACGTAGGGCTGCATCTTCACTTCAATCTGACCTACGCCCTGATCGGCGATGAATCGGAGCCCCTTACCGTAAAAGCGGATGAAAACGCACGCGTCGGCTGGCTTCCGATTGACAGGCTCGGTGAATTCGTGTCCGAGCCCTTCATGATTCCGATCTATCAAAAAATCCTTGGCCGCATCGTCTAATCCCACATTTTGACAATTTCAACGTCCTTGAAATAATGGCTGATGATATCTTCCGCCTTTTCTCCGTTTTGCGCCATCTGGTATGCGCCCCACTGGGACAGCCCTACGCCGTGGCCATAGCCCCTTCCCTCAAATTCCACACCGTTATCTGTAACATTTACATGAGTAATGAGCGTGGATTTTAGTTTATCGCTTCCAAGAGCGATTCGAAGTGACGGCGCGGATGCAGTCTTTCCATTGATCAGAAAATTGACAGCCCGCCCAGACGCGCCTGTTTCGCCGATCTCAATGGTATCGACCTTCTCAATTGAAACGCCCATTTCGCCAAGCGCCTTTTTCATCTGTTCATTGGAAAACGTAACCGACCACGCCTGAACATTTTTGGGCGCTTTTTCGCTGTCGGGTGATTTTACGCTTTGCGTATAGGGCGGGTTTTCCTTGTATTCAAGGCCCTCCACTGGAAGCTCCGTAACGCCGCCGGAATGCGCGTGAAACCACGTGTTAGCCAGTTCTCCGTCATATGCCACGACCATGCCGCGCGTATCCGAAACCGCCTTTTTGATTTGGTCGTTGATGAGCGATTCGGAATAGGCCTGCGCTTCCGTGATATCCGTTGAAATATCAGCGCCCGCGTATTTCGAATCGCGCGTTTCCAAAAAGCGCATGACATAAGTGCGCGCGAGAATCGCCTGCGCCTTCATCGCTTCTTCAGGCCAGTCGTTTTTGATTTCTCCGGCCAAAACGCCTTCCACATAGCTTTCAACGTCCATTCTCGTTGAAAGCTCCTCCTTTATGTTGTACACCGTGATTTCCGGAATGCCCTCGTCGTTCAGCGTAAGCTCATCGCTGATCTGGGGCTTTTTCGCATCCTCCGGCGCATCCCCTTTTTTCATGCACCCGGAAAGCGCATAAAACGCAAGCGCTATCGTGAGCACAGTCATTAGAAATCTCCGCATAAAAAACACCTCCGATTGTTTGTCGGAGGTTAGTTTTTGCGTTTTTTTACGCTTTATACTTTCCGGGCGCGTTGTAAATGCCGAGAAATTTTAGCGCGTCAAACAGCGTTTCCGCGCCGATGGCGTTAAGGCCCTCAGGAATGCGGATGGATTTCAAATTTGCCTTGGGCAGGATCACATTTTTAAAGCCCAGCCGCTGGCATTCTCCAAGTCTTCTTTCCGCATGCGGAACGGCGCGAAGCTCGCCCGCAAGGCCAACTTCGCCTAAAAGCGCCCAATCCGCGCCCAAAAGAAGATTTTTGCTGGACGACGCAATTGCCGCGCACACGGCAAGGTCGCTGGCAGGCTCGGTAAGCGTCATGCCGCCGGCAATATTGATATACACATCCTGATTATAAAGGGTAAGCGCCGCGCGTTTTTCAAGAACCGCCAGCAAAAGGAACAGTCTTCCCGTTTCAATGCCGCTGGACATGCGTCTGGGGTTTCCGAATACCGTCGGCGTAACCAGCGCCTGAACATCCGTCATCAAAGGACGCGTTCCCTCCATCGCGCAATACACCACGCAGCCGCTTGCGTCGTGCGCGCGCTCGGACAAAAGCGTTTCGCTGGCGTTGGTCACTTCCCGCATGCCTTCAGAGGTCATTTCAAACATACCCAGCTCGTTTACCGAGCCGAAGCGGTTTTTTACCGCTCTTAGGAGCCTGTACTGGCTGCTTCTGTCGCCTTCAAAATACAATACCGCGTCCACCATGTGCTCAAGCACTCTCGGGCCCGCAATCGCGCCCTCCTTGGTCACGTGCCCGACCAGAAGCATCGCGCAGCCGCTGGTCTTTGCAAGGCGCATCAGCATCGCCGCGCTCTCCCTGACCTGTGAAACGCTTCCGGGCGCGGAGGATATTTCCGTCATATACATCGTCTGAATGGAGTCGATGATCATGACGGTAGGCATAACCTCCTGCATGCGGCGTTCTATGATGGACACATCGTTTTCCGCGAGCACATAAAAGCCGGACGTATTTGCCCCCAGGCGGTTTGCGCGGAGCTTGATCTGCCTGGCGCTTTCTTCGCCCGAAACATACAACACCCGTTCGCCCCTTAAGGATACATTGGCCGAAAGCTGGGTAAGCAGCGTACTTTTTCCAATGCCGGGATCGCCGCCCACCAGCACCATGCTGCCCTCGACGATGCCGCCGCCAAGCACCCTGTCCATTTCGCCGATATCGGTTGTCATGCGGCTGGAGGCTTCGTCAGGGATATCGTTTATTTCAAGCGCTGGCGCGCCGTTGCCCGGCGCGCGCTTGAGCTTTTTTTCTTCCACCAGAGCGGGCTGCCTGCTTTCCTCGGAAAACGTGTTCCATTTTCCGCATTCCGGGCACTTGCCCATCCATTTATTGGTTTCATATCCACATTCGGCGCATACGTAAACGCTCTTTATTTTTGCCATATGATAAAAGTCCCATCCTTGTCATCATTCATAACCCTTTTTTATTATATCACACCTTTACCTTTTGGACAAACCGTTTTATAATATAAGATAGCGATTTATCGAGAAAAATGCTTTCCAATCACAAAGGAGACGCAGTCATGCCCGAAAAAACTACCGCGCGAAAAAATGTCAAAAAGCGCAAGGCGCAAAAAAAACATTCCTTCTGGAGTAAGGTCTGGACGCTCATTAAGCGCCTTAACTCCTTTGCAACCGCAGCGCACGAGGATAATGTTCAAAGAGAATATCATATAGGCGCAAGAAAAATTACCTTCTTTGGCTTTATGGCGGCCATCATCATTGCGCTTTTTGTGCTGGTTCTGGCGATGAACGACCGCTCCGTTTCCACCGATTACGAATCGATCATCATAACCGGCCTGCCCGAGGAATTTGAAGGCTACAAAATCCTGCATATTTCCGATCTTCAGGGCAAAAACTTCGGTCAGGATCAATCCGCCCTCGGGCGCATCATCGGAAACCTTTCCTATGACGCGGTTATGATCACGGGCGACATGGTCGGAGAAAACGGCGACCCGACTGCGTTTTACGCGCTTTTGGACGTGCTCAACGCCCGAAAGCCCGTATATTTTATTGCCGGCGACAACGACCCCGCTCCGCTTCGCAAAGAAGCGCGCGACAATTCCTCCGAAACCCTGACTCTCAGCCAGATGGTTTTAAGCGACTGGGTGCTGGGCGCACAGGAACGCGGCGCAATTTTTTTAAATTCTCCTCAGAAAATCACAAAAGGTTCGAGCAACATCTGGCTTTTACCCGACACATTTTTAAACCTTGACGTCGCAAGCGCAGCCGAGCAGCTCAAGGAAGCGATGGATCAGGAAAGTGAAAGCATGCTGGAGGGCGTTGCCAAAAGCCGCGAAACGCTTCCCTTTACAAGCTACCGCTATTCCATCATGAACAAAACCGAGGAAAAGCTGCTCACCTATAGCGCACAGGACATCATCATTATGCTCTCCCACGAGGTTCCGACCGATTCGCAGATTTATGTATCCCAGGACGCGCTTAGTCAGGAAGAGCTCAAAAGTTACTACCCCGCGCCCGACCTCATCCTTTCCGGCCACTTCTGCGGCGGCGAATGGCGCATTCCGGGCATCGGCGCATTCCACATTTCGTCCCGAATGTCCTCCCGCTACGGTTGGTTCCCGAACCAGAAATACGTGTCCGGCGCCCGCTCCGTCGGTGGAACCATGGTATACACTTCGCCCGGCCTTTCCGTAACCGACGACACGCTCCTCCCCTTCCGTCTTATGAATCCTCCGAAAATCACTCTGATCACATTGACCGGCGAGCTTCCCGCAAGCTTCCTTGATTAGAGCATATTGTGTTTGGCATATGCACAACAGTCCAAAAAGAGAAGAGGCTGTCTCAAAACATGTTTTGCCTTCGGCTTTAATGATATGCTTCTTAATAACATGAACTACAGGACGGGAAACCCGTCCCCTACAGGAAGAAACCATCATGTTTCCGTTGTAGGGGACGGGTTTCCCGTCCCGGTTTCGTGTTTTATGCTTTTAATGTGATAACGCCTTTTTTTCAACTGTTATTCTGTATAATACTGCGCCTGGGCGTTCCACAGCTCGTAGTATTTACCATTTGTGTCGGCAACGAGAGTTGCGTGGGAGCCTTGCTGAATAACAGCACCCTCGTGGAACACGGCAATCTCGTCGCAGAACTTACAGGAAGACAGACGGTGGGAGATATAGATGGCGGTCTTATCGCCTGCGATCTCGTCAAACTTTCCGTAAATCTCAGCTTCTGCAATCGGGTCGAGAGCTGCCGTAGGCTCGTCGAGGATAATAAACGGAGCATCCTTGTAGAGCGCACGGGCAATGGCGATCTTCTGTGCTTCGCCACCGGAAATATCAACGCCGTCTTTGTTCAAGGCATCCTTGTAGAGATAGGTTTCAGTACCGTCCTTCATTTTGATAAATCTGTCAGCGAACCCCGCTTTTTCAAGACAGTCAATGACAAGCTCTTTGTCATAATCAACCTTACCGGCTACATTCTCTCCGAGCTTCAAACTGAGCAGCTTGAAGTCCTGGAACACAACGGAGAAAATGTCCATGTATTCACGATAATTGTACTTGCGAATATCGATGCCGTTCAGCAGAATTTCGCCCTCAGTAGGATCATACAAACGGCACAGCAGTTTGATGAAGGTGGTTTTGCCCGAACCGTTCATGCCGACAACTGCAAGGCGTTTGCCGATTTCAAATTTCATGTTGACATTGCGAAGTGCGTAGTTTTCGCTGCCTGGATATTTGAAAGACACATTGCGGAACTCAACTTGATATTTTCTGTCACGGCGCTTTTCGACAGTAAGACTTCCTTGATACATATTGTCGGGAATATCAAGATAGTCAAAGGTCAGTTCAATGAATGGCGTGTTGTTACGCATAAGACCGAATCCGGATACAAGGCTTGACATACCGCCCGATACTTTGGTGATTGCGGCAACATATTGTGTTACCGAACCAAGACCAAATGCTCCTGCCAATGCCTTAAGGCAGACAAATGTATAAACAATTCCCGTGAAGATCACGGAGACTGCTGCAGAGGCAGCACTGTACAATCCCATCGGTCCCCAAGCATAGTGAGCGAATAGACCGTTAGATCCGAAGGTTTCTTCCTTATTGCGGTTGTATCTGTCGCAGATCTTATCTTGTCGGTACATTCTTACATCAGTTGCGAGAGTGCTGTAATAACCAAGATAACCGAAGAAGCTGAACAAGCGATTGCCGAGATTGTGGTCATCTGCGTGTTTGGCATAATAGCTGCCCGACTTATTACTGAGCATAGGGGCAATAAAGGTAACCGCTAACATAACCATGATAACACCGAGAACTACCCAGGGGTTATTCAGTATAGTCAAAGAACCTGCGTCAGACGGAACATTAATCACGAACAGCGAAACCGTAAGTGCCAGACCGCCGAGCAGAGTGAAAACAGAGGAGCAAAGCTCTCCGCAACATTCAAGCACTCTGGCAAGACCCCAACCACCACCGTTAAAGCTCTGTCGGATGGATGACAGCATTTCGGCAGTATGCGTATCGTCAAGATTAACATAATCGGTATCAAGCATTTTTTCGGAAACGATATGCTCGATCTTTAGCCAATCACCCGTGCTTTGCGTGTTCTTCCACTTACTGAGAAGTGCCGTACCCAAAGCAATCACTGCAGCAGAAACAAGTGTGATGATACCATGAGTTCTGACCCATGTTGTATTTTGGCTTGGAAGATTTTTCTTTTTTCGTTTTTTCTTTCATCACGAAAAACCACCATCCTTTCTGCGCTTATGATAGCACAAAAATTCGTCCCCGGTTGATTTCGGGGACGAATCGTTATTCCTGGGTGATGAATTGCAAATTTCACACCTGCGGAAGCAGTATTTCTGTTGTGAAAGCTCCGTCCTCACTATTGCGGCTGATGTATCCTTCAAGCCGTTCCACAATCGCATCTATGCGAACAAGACCGAAACCGTGTCCGTCGCCTTTGGTGCTGCGGAACAGCTTACCTTCCTTTTTCATCTTCTTGCCTGCGGTAAAGTTGGTAAAGGATATGTAGAGCTGGGTGTTCTTCATATCCATATATACACGGATCACCCTTCTGTTCTCCGGTAGCTTCACACTCGCTTCAATGGCATTGTCAAAGAGATTGCCAATGATGCAGCACAGATCAATCTCCGAGGATTTCAACTTTACAGGAATGTGTGCGTCTGCCACGACCTCAATGCCTTTCGCTTTAGCAAGCGAGATCTTGGAATTGAGAATAGCATCGGTCATAGGGTTGCCGGTCTTGATTACCGTATCAACGGTAGTCAGATCTTCGTCGAGCAGGTCAAGATAATTCTTGATGGCATCGAGGTCGCCGTTTGCTGCGTATGCTTTCATCGTCTGAATGTGGTTGCGGTAGTCGTGCCGCCAACCACGAATCTGACGGTACATATTATCAACTTCCCGGTAATGCGTTTCAATCAGCTCGTGCTGATAGGAAGCGATCTGTTTCTCTATTCTCTTTGAAAACAATCCCATACGCCTTACCTCATGTTGATGATTGCTCGGTTGATGCCGTCATACGCTCCCCGTGGGAGAGGAATGGCAGTTCCGTCGCTCAGTTTGATTTCTGTCTTGGTTACACGGCTGATCTGCGTTAGGTTGATGATCGTGGAACGCCCTACACGATAAAAGCGCTCGTCAAGCTGTTTTTCAAGCTCGCCCAAAGTCATTTTTACCGTAACGTCAGACAGAGCATGAATGGTAACGTAGTTGCCGAACACATCGGCATACCGAATTTGATAAATCGGAACACGCACCATTTCGCCGCCGATCTCAAAGTTCAAGACCTTTTCATTCTTGGAAAGTTTCTCTGCGGCACGGTCGAGTACCGAGCAAAGTTTTTCTTCCATGACTGGCTTCATCAAGTAGTGGAGAGCTGCCACTTCGTAGCCTTCTGAAATGTAGTCGGAATAGCCCGTGATGAAAACGATCTGAACGGTGTCGTTGTTCCCCCTGAGCTGCTTCGCCATCGTTACGCCGTCCATGGCTCCCATTTCAATATCCAGGAGAAGAATGTCGAAGTCGCTTTCTTCTGCATAGTGGAACAGGAAGTTCTCTGCAGAAGTAAAGGTATCGGTATGCACCACATGACCGGCATTCGCCGCCCAGCGATCAACCATATTCAAAACATATTGTCTGTCTGCATCTGAATCGTCGCAGATTGCAATTTTGTACTTCATGTTCTCACCGTCCTTATCATTGGGGGATCAGAAAACCGACTCCACTATAACGGCTTCCCGATCAGCGCCTGAATGAGTTCCGCGCATTTTTTTCTGCGCGCATCGCTTTTGAGCCATTCCGCCATCAGGCAGACGTTCGGATACTGAAACAAATCTGCAATGCGCTTATAATACGGCCAGGCGTATTTTTCATCGTCATTCAATGCATAGTGCTTAAGGATCACAGAAAGCTCTTCATTTTGTTCTGAGTCCTGTTTTGAAATGATTTCCTGAATTGACATTGCGTCAAATTCCTCGTCTTCTGGAAACCAGTTCGTTTCGTTCAAAAAGACGTTGATATTGACGTCCGTGCCCGCCATGTTGAAATCAATGAGGCCCACAAAATGTCCGTCTTTATGAAGCTCATTTGTGCTGTTCAAATCCCCCTGATAAACGCAGCGGGGCAAATCATGAAACACCGCCATGATTTTTTCGCGAAGCATTTTATTGAATTGATCAACCTGAACAGCCAGATCACCAAAGCCGTTTTTACGAAGCGTTTCCGTAAGCATGTTGGCGTTTTCCTGCTTTTCATCGACGTCCACGTCCAGCGGCGCAAGGTCGATAATGCTCCACATGGATTTCGTTTCCGATAAATCCACGCCCGTGTATTTTGCCGCCAATACACCTAAATGTTCAATCACTTCCTTACGGTCGTGCTCCGTCCCCCATCCAAGCACGGGATAGATTGCATATTCTTCGACAAAGCAGGCGTATTCCCTGTTATCCTTTGTAAGAGTGTACGACAAGGAACCGTTTAATGCAGGTATGAAATCCGGGCAGTATACACCGATTGCCCGGTAACGATGGATGAGTCTTCGTATTTCCTGAAGCCTCATCTCCCACATGGATGTCGTGGAATTGACCTTCAAAACATATTTGTCATCGAGAATAAAGTTTAAGCGTTTGTCGTTTTCATCATGTGAGGTGTCAAAAAAGCCGGTTATGCTTTGAACTGGCAATCCAAAGTGCGACAGTATTTCCCGGATTTCATCCAGTTCAAGAATTGTTTTTTCATCATTTGCGTTCATTTTTATTTCTCCAAATATCTATAAGCATAAGTTGTTTCAACAGATTCATTGAGAAGAAATCCATTCCGGAATTTTTACTCCCTTGAACTTATTCTTTATGTGCGTTTTCCATTCGGCTTCAAGGTCGATCCAATCCTTCCCCGTAACCTCCAATACTGTTTCGGGAAACAGCATTAGATTAGAGATTGCATCCTCTCCGTACAATTCAATTAGATAATGAGTAAACGAATTGATTGCATTTCTGCCATTGTAATAATCGAGCTCATATTCATTTGTAGCATAACACAAAATATCATAGAATTCAAAATAATCATCAACTCCCGGCTGGTAACTGCGTCCTGTAAAGGTATAAAAAAGATCAGCCCATTGTTCGTTTTGTGTCATTGTCGTTTCTATAGAGTACAAGGAATGCCAGGAATGCGATCTGCCGATTTCACAAAAAGCCTGTGATTGCCAGCATCGTCCCAAATTGGGGTTTATCAAATGCTCGATATGATGATAATACTCATGAAGGTATCCTTGGATCATCGTGACATTTACTTTCTTCATAGAAGGTTCATAGTGGTTAACCAGTGACTTACCGAATTGAGCTTTTGCACTTTCTTCAGAAAGCCAATTTATTGAAATACTGCCAGCCTTATCTTCTAATCCGAAAAGTTCAATTGCTTCGGTGATTTCGTTGTTGATAATATTTGCAGTTTGATATATAGATTCATAATCAGAAAAATAGTCCCCATATATTACGCTAGAATAATCCGAATAGTTACGATCCACAATGAGTTGGGCATAGGTAGTGTTAATACATAGCGGCGAATATTCTCCGCGATACGCATAGCCGCAGGTTTGACGTGCAAACGAGATTCCGATTTCTCCTGCATAGGCTTCAACAAGCTCGTAATATTCATCCAACTGAATATCAATAGGCTTTTCAAGCGCCGTAACCCATTTAATATCATCAAAGAGATGGATACTTAATGCTTTACACTGATTTACCGTTTCTTCTGAAGCAAAGTCCGAACTGAAGCAAGGATACTGTAAATCAATCGCTTTCGGATTATTTGAGAAGAACTCTTTCATAACAACAGGTGCTACATCTATTTGGGAATCCGTCTGCCAGCCAAGTTGCTCTGCAATGACATTTGCCATAGCATACACATAGCCGTAATCGGTGTAGTCTCCCCATAAAGTGTGCAATGTAGCAAGGATTTGACGATATGTTTTTGTGGATGAAAAAGCAATATATGCTGTGTCTTTACTGGAATAACCAAAGCTATCTGCGTGATCTGATACAATATATCGCAAATTGCGAAGTTCCATGCCGCAATCTTTAAGGAAGCGCAAGAGCGTTCGCTGCGCATTGATAAATTTATCAGCTTGAGTGGTGTCTTGCGTCAAACAAATGAATGTTCCATCCTCTGTAGTGGCTTTAAGCGCATCGAACCATTTAATCTGATTTATAACAGCCGGTCTGGAGTAATATCTGCTTTCGACAGAATATTCGTACTGCTCATCAATTACTATTACTGATGGAATGCAGAAGGTATCGCATTTTTCCAACGCGCAGCCTACGATAGACATCATTGAGGCTACAACTATACAAATGAATAAAATTCTATACGCCTTTGCCTGTAATTGACCTTTCATTGACCAAAACCTTCTCATAATTTATAGTTTCATTGCCAGTATCAATACTCATAAAAATGCCGTTGTCTCTTTCCAAGGTTGAAAATACATTGATGGAGAACCGTATGGACGATCGAATTATCCCATACGGTTCTCCGTCTTTCATTGTTGTCTTTTACTCAATAAACTTCGCTTCCGGGCATTTGTCTTTCAGAAAACTGCAGAATTCTGCCTCATCGCCCACCGTAAATTTCCCTTTGGCCACAATGACGAATAATGCTTTTCCGCACTGTAATACATACGTGTTTTTCAGATTATGAATATGGGTTATCTTGGCATATTCAATCGCATTCGTATGAGTACCTTCTTCAGTGCGTATATCATCGTCAAAAGTAATCCGGGTTTCGGGCATTTCCCCTCCATGATATTTACGCATATTCTTTAGCGTAACTTTTCCGATAAACTCCGTCATCAGCAAGGTTGTTGCAGAAATAAGCATTAGCAATCCGGAAAGCATCGGAATCCCTTTGAATATTAACTCAATGAAAGCCAACATCAAGCCGATTCCAGCTGATATCAAAGTGATTCTTCTCAATTGTCCGAACAAAACGTTTTTTATATAATCACCATAGATCTTCTCATTGATCACATAGCAATTTATAAATTCCATCATTCAGTACCTCCTAAATGTATCGGCGCGTATCAGACAAGATCCTTCCTCCGCGTTTTGAGAATAAACGTAAGCACCGTCTTAGCCGTTCTCTGAAGCTCGGCTCTTGTGATTCCGCCTTCTTTTCCGATGGTTTCAAGAAGCGTTCCGTCTGAAACATATTTTTTTTGAACATGCCCCATGTTGCCCGGCATCAGAACGTCTACCTGCGCGCGGACGCGGTAGGCGTTGTCGCGGATGGACGGGAATTCGTGGCTTACGTCCTTTTGCATCCACCAGTCGGTGATAACCACGCCGTCAAAACCCCATTCCTTTCGAAGGACGGTGGTCGCAAGGTCGTAATTGTAGTGCGCCCAGACGGAATTAATCTTGTTGTAGGAGGTCATGATGGTGTTGGGCTTGGCTTCCTTGACCGCGATTTCGAAGGCGCGCAGATAGATTTCGCGAAGGGCGCGCTCGGACACGCGGGAATCGTTGGTGTTGCGCTTGGTTTCCTGATTGTTGCAGGCAAAGTGCTTGGGGCAACAGGATTTGCCCTGACTCTGAACGCCGCGGATGACGGCGGCGGCCATCTTTCCGGCCAGCAGCGGATCTTCCGAAAAATATTCAAAGTTTCTGCCGCACAAGAGGTTTCTGTGAATATTAAGGCCCGGAGACAGCACGATGTCTACGCCATGCTTGATCATTTCTTTGCCGATGTGGGTGTAGAGTTCTTCGACCAATTGATCGTCAAACGTTGAGGCAAGAGCTGTTCCGCTGGGCAGGAGCGAGGCAAACTTCTGAAGTCTTAAGCCCGAGGGGCCGTCGGAGGTGATGATCGGAAGAACACCCTTATCCCTTAAGGATTCAAGCACGCCGCCGAACGCGCCGGCGTTTCCGGCGACGCCAAGTTCTGAACCCATCGCGCCTTCGCCGCGAGTGAGCGCTTCCAGCTCCTCGTCAGAAAGCTGAGCAATGAATTCATCGAGGGTGATTTTGCCCATCGCAACATCCTTGAGTTTCTTGCCCTTGTCGCCCGTTGCGGGGATTTCCTTGGGCAGTCTTTCAAGGATTCTGTTTCTAAGGGAGACTTCGCCTTTTTCAACGGTTTCTTCGTTAAAAGCGATTTTGCCGCCATTTTCATAAGCGTGCATGCGCTTAAAAGGATCGACTACATTAAGCGCGCTTTCCGTTTGCTCGATAAGCTTGGTTTCCTGAAGGGCAAATTCACCAGCCAGCGCATCTGCCACGAACACTTTGTACGCGCCCTTTTCAAGCACAAACGCGTTTTTGTAGCCGCTTCTTCCCGTGTCGTCATAGGAAGAAATGACCTTATCTGTAAAGGTAAGCGTCACAATTTCGCTTTCGCCGCTGTTTAAGAGCCTGGTTTTTCCATAGGCGACAAGCGATTTTGCGGCTTTTCCAAGCTCTCCCTGCGGCGCGCTTACAAACGCCATCACGGTTTCTTTTCCTGCGGCTTTTCCGGTGTTGGTCACTTCGACCTTTACCGTGTAAACGCCGTCTCCCTTTTCAAAAGAGACAATCTTTTGAGTGAAGGTCGTGTAGGAAAGGCCGAAGCCAAAGGGATACAGCACTCTGTCCTTTTTGAAGGTTTCAAAATAGCGGTAGCCGACAAAGATATCTTCATAGTAGTTGTTGAACTGCTCGCCGCCGAAGTTTTTGCTGGAAGGGTAATCTTCGTAGGCTTTGGCGATGGTGTCGGAAAGCTTGCCGGCAGGGCTTACCTTTCCGGTCAGAACGTCCGAAACGGCATTTCCGCTTTCCATGCCGCCCTGCCAGACGATGAGGATGGATGAAATCCTGTCCTTATATACCTCTGCCCAGCTCATATCGAAAATGCTTCCGATGTTTAAAAGAACAATGGTCTTTTGAAACGCGCCGGACACCAATTCAAGCATCTTATTTTCTTCCTTGGTGAGATAAAAGCTTCCGGGCGTTAATGTGTTTTCCCTGTCCTCGCCTGCCGCGCGTCCGATGACGATGACGGCAGTATCATTTTTCTCAGCTGCTTTTTTGACAAAGTCAGCCTTTAGCGGCATTTCGGGATGGCTCATCGGCCAGTGACCCCACCAGCCGTGGTCGGCCTTGTTGCTGTCGGTGTTCACCCATGCTTTGTAGGTTTCGGCTACATCCTCATCAAACTGAACGCCCGCATTTTCAAGCCCTTCCATGAGGCTTACGCGATAGGGAGGATTCACGTCGCCGCCGCTTCCGTATCCGACGTAAAACCAGTCCTGCTGGCATCTTCCAAATACCGCGATTTTATCGTTCTTTTTAAGCGGCAATGCGCCGTCGTTTTTCAAAAGCACGCAGCTTTCGGCAGCAGCTTTTCTTGCGATCAGGCTCATTTCCTTTGTCACTTTATCGTTTCCGGAGGCCGTCATTTCCTCCTGCATAAGGCCGTTGCCCATGCCCCAGTCGATCACGCGCTGCATGAGCTTTCCAAAGGTTCTTTTGATCTTATTCATGCGTTTTCCCTCCGTTTTTATTTAAAGGAAACGAGTTTTCCGTCCTTTGTGCGGATCTGCGCCTTCAAAATGCCGGGTCTGCCGGTCGCTTTTTGAATGTTTATGTTCTGAAATCCGATCTCCTCAGGCTGAATGCCTGCGCCGTAGGCAAAATACAGATACGCAGGAACCGCGCTCCAGCCATGGCAGAGGCTGCCGGCTCTGTCAAAGTCGTCGCCCGCCTTGATGGTTTCAAAGAAGGTGGTCGCACCGCGAAGGAGCATGCTGCCCCACTGCATTTCGATATCGTTTCTGACCCATGCGCCGTATTTGCCCGCGTGTTTTAAGAGGGATTCATACTTGAAGATGGAATAGGCAAGCGTGACGGGCACCATGGTGCCGTCGGTGAGGCGCGAAAGGGCTTTATTCAAATTCTTTTCAGGGCATGCGCCTGCGTAAATGCAGATGGCCTGCGTAAGCTCATCGAGGCAGGAAAGCTTTCCGTCAAGGGTCATGAAGGAATAGTAATAGCCCTTTTTCTCGCTATAGAAATTTTCATGAATGGCTTCTCTTAAAGATACGCAGATTTTCTGCATTCTTTCGGCTTCTTCCTTCTTTCCAAGCGCGTCATAGATCATGGAAAGGCGCGATACGCTTAGCGCAAGAAACGCGTTCATCGGCGCGTCGTAACGGTCTTCGTTCGTGGTTTTAAAGAAGCTGTCATGACCGTCCAGATGATCCGACCACTCGTAAAAGTTCCACTTGTCCGTGCCTCCATAGCGTGGCGCAAGGCCGTTTTCACGGATGCGGGCAACCGCGCTTTCGACGATCGTTTCACAAACGGGCAGCATGCGAATGACAAATTCCCTGTCGCCCGAATGCAGAAGATATTCCCACACAGCGACCACATACATCATGGAAAACGTCGGAATATTAACCGCTACGCGCGCGGGAGCGCAAAGCTCCAGAAGATTATCAGGTCTTAACGTTCGTGCAAGCGTTTCCAAAGACGCCTTGGCAAAATCGTATTCGCCGAACACATAATACCCCGCCAGCATCTGGTTTCTCGAATCCATCGCGTAAAGCGCCTGCTCGCGCCACGGGCAGTCCTCATAGTGCTCGTGCATACAAAGGAGGAGCGTGCGCTTACAGGTGTCATAGATCATCTGATGAAGCGCATCCTTAAGCACAAGATTTGCGCCCTCAGGCACGGGATAATGTACGGGGCGAACGCCCGCGTAGGAAACGAAGGCCTTTTTGGCGTAGATATGCAATTGCATATATCGTAAGCCCAGTCTTCTGTAGGGATGGAAAAAACGGTTTTGGCCCTTTTTCGCCTTGAGCACAGAAATAAAGTTTCTGGTTCCAACATAGGCGCGAACGCGCAGATCGTCCAGATGCTCGCCCCAGCCGAGGAGGATTTCGCTGTCCTCGCTGACTTCAATTTCGATGTCCATCAGGCCGGTTTCTTCTTCGCCGAGATCGTAAACGAGATATACGCCGTCGTTTTTGCCCTTTAAAAACGCACCGGATTCATCCGTGATTTCGCTTGTCTCCCTGTAGGATAAAAACGCCTTCTGAATCCGCTGGCCGATGGGCTCATCCTTTTCGTATGCGTCCTTGAAAACGCCCTGAGACACGAGTCGGGAAAACTTTCTTTCCTCCATCACGCAGTTTTTGATCGGACGCGGGATGAATGCGTATGTATCGCCAGTCTCGATGGAAGGCGCAAAGGAAGGGGCTTTTTTCGTAAGATCCATGTGGAAGGTATAGCCCATCTGGCCCGTGATCAGAGGCGCGGGGCCGCTTTTATAGATGGGGTTAATGGCGGATAAAACATCCTTTGAAGAAGAAAGGATGCTTAATCCCTTTTCAAACACCTCAAACATCACATATGGCTTTCCCGCCTTGTATACGGAAGAATCGGTGAGCGTACAATAGCCGCCGATCACAAGATCGTTTTTGCCTTCCTTTACAAGATGCGAAATGTCCAGTGCGTCATAAACGCGTCTTCCTTCATCGTCTGCAAACTGCGCAGAATACAGATATTCCCCGTTTACATACACTGCGTAATGGGAATCCGCAGCGATCAGAAGACGGATGTCGCCGCCCTTGTACTGAAACTCGCTCTTGAAAAGCGCGTAGGTGTTTTCCTGAACGGGGACATCCAGCCAGATCGGCTTTGCATTTTTAAACATTCTTATTCCCTCCCGCTGATCAATAGATTAAGCGTTTCGGCGTCCTTTAAAAGCATTTCATCCAGATCGTCTTTTACGAATTCGATCAGCATATAGCCGTCCTTTTTGATATTCATTGCGCGCTTGATCAGGGAAGCGCCCTCTTCAAGCGGCTTTCGGATGATGGCGTTTTCGGTGTGTTCCCACTTAAAAATATGAACATGGGAAAGACGGCTTTGAACCTCACCAAGCGCTTTGAGCGATTCCGCCTCGCCCCAGTCCCATCTGGGCTGCCAGTAGAACATGGGCGAAAAGGGTTCTCCCTCCGTTTCCTTCAAAAGCTTTTTGACGCTTTCTCTGTCATCGGTCAGCGAAAAGGGATGATATTCTAAAGCGACCTGAACGCCTGCGCCATGCGCGATTTCTGAGGCTCTCATAAGCTCGTCAACCGCGTATTTTCTTTCGTCTTCCGTAAAATCCTTGCTGTCTTTTTTGCCGCCCCAGATGCGGATGATGGGCGATTCAAGCTTTAACGCTTCATCAAGGTTATACTGAAACGCGTCCAGCCCCTCGCCAAGGCAGAAATAGCTGCCGTAGGAGCTGACCGAAAGGCCGTGATCGCGGGTCATTTCAAGCGTTTCCTTCGCTTTATTGCCCTTGGGCGGCACATGAATGTCTCCGCCCCATTCGATGGCAGAAAGATGCGCCTTTTCGCAAAGCGCGCAGATTTCCTTAACCGTTTTGTTTCTGAAGGTAATCGACACAAGTCCGCTTTTCAGCATCTGTTTTTCCTCCCTTACGCCATCGTTTCAAGCATTTTGAGAGTAACTTCGTCTTCCGATTTTTCGCCTTTCAGGTAAAGCTTTAAGTTGTCCACCATTCTCTGGCCCATGCGCTCGGTTTCAAGGCCGCTGGTACCCGCCATGTGAG
Source organism: Clostridiales bacterium (assembly GCA_015056255.1). Classification (GTDB taxonomy): domain Bacteria; phylum Bacillota; class Clostridia; order Christensenellales; family Aristaeellaceae; genus SFHK01. The sequence goes on from SVGP01000019.1 coordinate 41,922, forward strand.
GCGTGATGAAGCAATTGTCCAGCTCGTTAAGCACGCATTTGTCAAAGTTCTTTTCGTCGGTAATAACGTCCAGAAGCGCAAAGCGCGTATGGTTATCCTTAAGCGCGTCGTACAGATCGTTTTCATCAAGCTGCGCGCCGCGGCCTGTATTGATAAAACAGGCGTAATCGGGCATTGAGAAAAAGTGCTCGCGCTTCAAAATGCCGACGGTCGCGGGAAGATTTGCAATATGGTTTGTAACCACCTGACAGGAAGCGAAAATTTCTTCAAGCGAATGAAGGCTCACACCCAGCTCCTTCGCCCTTTCTTCCTTCACAAACGGATCATACGCCCAGACCTCAAGGTCGGTGCTCTTTAAACGGCCTGCTACCAAAGACCCGATTGCGCCAAGGCCTAAAATGCCAACTCGCGTTTGGTATGCGCCGGGATGGGCGTTGATCAGACGGTTTGCTTTGGGGCGATCCTTTTTTGCGATAGCGAGCGAGGGAAAATAGCCCTTGACCGCAAGCAGAATCTGGGCAAAGGTGAATTCCGCAACGGGCACGGCGTTGGCCTTCCATGCGCTGAACAGGCGGATATTGTTTTCAAGAAGATTTCTTCCAAACAGCTGAACCGAGCCCGCGCCATAGAAAACGCACTTGAGATTCGGGTACTTTTTTACGTCAATTTTCGGGAATCCCCACGTGGAAAAAAGAAAATCTTCGTCGCCGCCGGGCGCATCCTTGCATTCGAGCACGGTGGCTTTCGTTTTTAGAATCTCTTCAACTTCTTCAATCTGCCGGTCGGTAAACACGCGTCGTAATGTTATTTCTTCCGCTGCCAGAAATGCCGCTTTCATTGTTTTCCCCTCTTTTCCCTCATATTCCGTTTTATCATAAGCTCATGTGCTTTTATAAATCTGGGCCGGTTGTATCTTTGAATGACGATAAACACATAATTTCCAAGCGCGTACAGTATGGAGAGAAAAACACCATATCCAATCGGAAGACCGATGCAGTATACGGGCGTCAGCAGAATCAGAATCCAGTGTACGATTTCCGCGACGCACGTTTCCTGAACGAGCCTTTCAAGCGCCTTTTCATCCACATTTTTTTGTATTTTCTTTTTGGTCATTTTGGAAATCACCTTGCTTGCGTCCGGCACAAGGTCCTTCCATTTGTGAACAAATATCTTTGTATAGATTTTTCCGTCCTTTTCAAACGAGAAAGAACGAAAAGGAAATCTGTCAGGCTTAAAAATATGTCTGGGAACCGGAATGCCCAAAAAGAGCGTGGCAACGCCCGTTATGAAAGCCCGAAACATATAGCGAAGAACCGTCCCGCCAAAGCCCATGGTCTTTTCCTCCCGTCAATCGTCTCTGCGCATCTTTAAAAGTCTTTCTATCGCCCAAGCGGCGTGTATTTTTTCCTTCTCGGTTCCGTTTTCTGAAATATCCTTTAATCTGTCCATAAGGTCATATCGCATCATGTTGGCGGATGCTAATATCGCCTTCAAACGAATTCGCTCTTTTCGGGCGTAATTCCTGCCAAGAAAGTCCGCTAAGCGCTTCACTTTTCCATCAAGCAGGTTTTCAAGCGTCGTGTTTTTCAAAAACTCATCATCCGGCTTTGTAAAGATCTGTCCTTTGTTTCTCGGGCAAACGTCCTGACAGACGTCGCAGCCAAGAATTCTGTTTTTATAAAGCGCGCGCAGGTTTTCAGGAACAATATCGCCGTCGTCTCTCGCTCTTAAGCACCTGTCAATGTCAATTTTTCCGCCCTCTAAAATCGCGCCCGCGGGACACGCTCTTACGCACGCCGCACAATCGGCGCACAGATCCAATACAAAGCGCGTCTTATGTACCTCGTCCGTGTCAATCGGCATATCGGTCAATATGATTTGCGCGTGAAAGCGCGTACCAAGACCGTCAACCGACACAAGGCTGTTTCGTCCCGTTTCGCCCACGCCCATTTTAAGAAGATACGGCTTGATCGCAATGTGGGCATTGGAATATGCTTCGTACCCTTCCTTCTTAATTTCATCCGCTACTCGCTTTGCCGCATGGTAGGCGCTGTTGGACGCGATGTAATAGGCGCTGATTAAAGGATGCTGTTCATTTTTTTCAAACGCGCTGTACGGATACAAAAGAACAATTACGCGCTGGGTATTTTCGTAGATTTCCCGCGCATCGTCCGAAACGCGCTCATTCAGGCGGTTGATTTCAGGTCTTTGAGCTCGCTCCGGATAAAACACATATGCCCTTGAAAATCCATTTTCAAGGGCAAGCAGTTTCAGTTTCTCATTCGTCACACATTTTCCTTCCTTTCGGGAAGCCGGTTAATCTGAAAGGTGAGTACTATGGCAATTACATAAACGACAATAATCGCATAAAACGGTACGGCCAGATTTACATCCGCCAGAAGGCCGATCAGCGCGGGGAATACCGCCGTGACCAATGCAATCGTCGCAAAAATCAGCCCGTTAATGCGGGCGCGCTCCTCCTTATCGGCATTGATAAACAAAATGGACGACGTCATCGGATAAAGAATTGAAAGCGCGACGGCTTCAAACACCACCTGAACAAAAGCAAGCGGTATGCCAAGCGCGCCGCCGGGATTGACAAGCAGCGTCGCCTGACCCAAAATGAACATGCTCCACGCCACCGTCATCGGCCTTAAAAACCTGTCCGCATTGATGACGCGCGCAAGAAGGAACATGCACACAAGGCGGACAATTGATTTGACCATTGTGAAAAGCGCCATATAGCTCTCGTCGATCAGAAGCTCGCGCTTCAGATACAGCCCGAAATAGTCGGCGCTCAATGCGTTTACAAGCGAAAATGCAGCCATGATACCGAGGGTTAGAACCATTCTCTTTTCGCGGATAATCCTTAAAAACACATCCTTGCACTCGTAAAGCGAAACAAAAATGCTCTTGTTTTTGGTAAGCGCCATTCTTCGAACGCCAACCGTGGTTTCCGTGGACCAGAAATACAGAATCACGAATTTCGCCGTCATCGAAAGACAGGTAACGCCGTACAAAACGCGCATGGTGTCCGTTACGCCGAATCGGTTGACCGCTAAAGCAGACATAGGCGCGACAAAGGCCGCAATCAAGCCCATGACGCTGGTTAAGGAATACATATGCACGATCTTGTCGCTGTCGGCGTCCTCTATCAGAAGAAGTCCCCACGAATTATCCGTAATGCGCCAAAGGCCGTTGAACAGCGCCGCCGCCATAAACCAGTATTTGTTGGTTGCGCACATCCACAAAAACGTGGGAACCGACCACGACAGCGTGTCAAAAATAAGCGTTGTTTTTCTCCTTCCAAGCTTGTCGGTCACAACGCCGCTCAATACGGAGGCCACCGCCTGCGATGCATAGAAAATGCTCGTAACTATGCCGATGTCGGACGGCGACATGCCAAGCGCCGCCTGAAAAAGCGCCACATACGGCACATACAGATTATACGGAATCCCCCAAAGCGGTTCCAGCCAAATGCACGCGCGGGGATTTCCCTTGAGGTTTAAAAACACATCGATCAAATAGATGCTCCTGATCTTTTTAAGCAGCTTCATACGCTTCCCCTTACTTTACAAGGCTCATGATCCAATTATAAACGGGAATATACGCAATTGGAAGAAACATTGAAGGCAGCATGTTGGCAACCCTCAGTTTCTTTCCGTTCATAAGGTCCAGAAGGTTGATGCCAAGGGCGATAATCAGTACGCTTCCGACCGCCTTCATTTCACCGATGATTTCAGGCCCAAGATAGGGTTTGATCCAAACGGCCAGAAGCGCAATCGCGCCCTGATAAATGGTCAGGGGCACAGCAGACAGCATGACGCCCGCGCCGAAGGAGGAGGCAAACATGACCGCGGACACGGCGTCCAAAGCGGATTTTGCAAGGAGCGTAGACGAATCGTTTGAAAAGCCTGCGTCAAGGGATCCGACGACCGCCATCGAGCCTACGCAGAATAAAAGCGTCGCGCTGACAAAGCCCTCGGAAAAACCTCCCTGTCCGTGAAGCTTTCTCTGGGCAAAATCGCCCATTTTTTCAATGCCCTTTTCAATACCGATGAGTTCGCCAATCAGCGTTCCAACGACAATACACACAATCATCAGAAGCTGATCGCTTGTCGTAATTGCGCCCATGATGCCAATGACAAGAACGCACAAAGCCACGCCTTTACTAACCGCGAAATTGATTTTTTCGCTCATACCGTTTTTAAGTAAACAGCCCACAAAGCCGCCCAGAACGACACCTAAAAAGTTTACAAGTACACCGATCATTTTCTTTTTCCTCTATACCTCAATAATGCCCGTTCGCGCCGCGTGAAACAGCGACTGCTGGTAAATGCCGCAGTTTTCGCCGAAAATGCGCCGGGCTTCTTTTCTTACAAATTCAGGATTGCCCTCAACCCCATACCAGTTCGCCATCAGGCGTTTGACCCAAACGTCCACGGGAAACGCCGAGGTGTGGCCAAGGCCGAAAAGCGCAACGCAGTCCGCGACCTTCCCTCCCACGCCCGAAAGCTCCATCAAGCGTTTTCTGGCAATTTCGTAGGGCGCCTCTCTAAGCTCTTCAAGCGAAAATCCGTCCAGAATCATTTTCGCGGTTTCAATCAAATACTTTGCTCTGTAGCCGCATCGGATTTCCTTTTGCAGTTCGGTATCTGTCAGCTTACTCAGCGTTTCGGGCGAAGGGAAACCATAAAGCGTATGCCCGTTAAAGGTGCGCACGTATCCGTATTTTTCATTCAAAAGCTTTACGGACAAGCGGATTCTTTTCACATTGTTGTTGGCAGAGAGGATAAACGCCAGAAGCGCCTCCCACGCAGGCTGATTCAAAACCCTGAGGCCCGGAAGCGACGAAACAGCAAGACGCGTCTTTTCGTCAAGCTCTGAATGTAAAAGCGCGTCATAGTCGCGAAAATCATCAAAATAGTTTTTCGAAAACTCGTCCTCATCCGTGTGCGTTACAATTCTGCCTGCGACGCAGGCTGCGTACACGCCGTCTATGTTTTCAAAATGAAATGCCTGCGCGCTGTCCATCAGCGTCAAAAACGGATCAAAATTTCTCATTTGTATGTCCTTTTGGATAAAATAAAAACCCGCGACGGTATATTTCCGCGCGGGTGATTTTCACCGCTGATTATTCGGCGGCGACTTCGGCCTTCGGATAAATGCTGACCTGCTTGCGAACTTTGCCGACGCGCTCAAACTTTACAACGCCGTCGATCTTCGCATAAAGGGTATCGTCATCGCCGATGCCCACGTTCAGGCCGGGATGAATACGAGTGCCGCGCTGGCGAACGAGAATGTTGCCGGCGAGAACGAACTGTCCGTCTGCACGCTTGGTGCCGAGGCGCTGCGCATGGCTATCACGGCCGTTGCGGGAAGAGCCCATTCCCTTTTTATGCGCGAACAGCTGAAGATTCATCTTGAACATGTGTCTACCTCCGTTCCCTGATGATGATCCGGATGGTACCGGGATAGTCTCTTGAAATCTCAGTCAAAGCCATTTTCAAAGTTACAAGGAGTATCTGCGCATTCTTAAGCGCATCGGGCGAAGCGCTCTTCTCAATCATACAGGAAAAATACCCTGTATCCTCGTCCATCCGCGTCTGGATGGGCGCCTTCACGACTTCGCTTAAGCCCCCTGCCGTCGCCTGCGTAAGCGCCGAAATGGCGGCGCACACGATGTCGGAGCCCGAAACCCCGTAACCGGCGTGCCCCGAGGCTTCAAACCCCGAGATATCGCCTTTCTCATTCAGATAGAAAACGACTTTTGTCATTGCTTATTAGCCGTTGATGGCAGTGATCTCAACCTTGGTGTAAGGCTGGCGATGACCCTGCTTTTTACGCTCGTTCTTCTTGGCCTTGTACTTGAACACTACGATCTTAGCGCTCTTAACCTGGCCTACAACCTTACCTTCAACCTTCGCGCCCTTAACAATGGGAGCGCCGATCTTGGTCTCATTCTCATTTCCGAGAAGTAATACGTCAAACGATACCTTTTCGTCCGCCTGAACATTGAGCTTCTCTACAAAGATCACGTCGCCCTGCTGGACGCGGTACTGCTTGCCACCGGTCTGAATGACTGCGTACACGCGTTGCACCTCCTATACATAAATCTCGCCCGGACAAGGCTGCATGTCAGGCATGCATTTAAAGCCACTCCGGAGCGGCTTGCCGGATCATTATATACCAAATCCGACGCTCATGCAAGTTATGTTTTCATTTATTTTGATGCCTTTTCATAAACTTATCATTGCCTGCATTGATTGTACTTCAGAATCCGGTTAAGAATGTGATTTTCGGGTTATTTATAGAAGAAATTTTCCCCAGCCGCGTTTGCTTCTGTTCCATTTGGGCATGAAATATGCTATAATAAAATAGATGTATTATGGGTAAGAATGGATAAAGGAGATGCGTCCAAAGTGAGTCGCAAGCCCCGCCTGATCTTGGCCTCGAAATCACCCAGAAGGAGCGACCTTTTGACCAAAATGGGCTTTTCGTTTACCGTGCATGCGCCGGATGTTGACGAAAACATTTCAGGCGCGCCAAGCGATATGGTAAGGCTTCTTGCCGAAAGAAAAGCCAGAGCCGTTTCGGATTTCTATGACGAAGGCTATATCGTCGCAGCCGATACGCTGGTCGCGCTTTCCAATCAGGCGCTTGGTAAGCCCGAAGACGAAGCGGACGCATACAGGATACTTTCCTCCCTTTCCGGAAAAAATCATCAGGTGTATACGGGCGTATGCTTAATGAACGCAAAAACCAAAGCGTCTGTTTCCAAAACCGTACGGTCGGACGTTTACTTCAAAACCCTTACTCCCGATGAGATCAAAGCCTATATTGAAACCAAAGAACCGATGGACAAGGCAGGCGCGTACGCAATTCAGGGCGGCGCTGCCACATTCATCGAAAAATACGAGGGCTCCTACGACAATATCGTGGGTTTCCCCACAGAAGAATTCAGACGCATGTACGATCAGTTTGCGTCTTTGAGCACGGAGGAATAACATGAGCGTTTTTTCCATGGACGCAATCGGCGTCGATTTAGGCAGTGAAAATACCACCGTCGCCATTTTGGACGAGGGCGTCGTCTTAAAAGAGCCTACCTGCATACTGGCAAACGCTGAGAACGAAACCGAAATCGTCGCGTTGGGCAAGGACGCAAAGCGCATGGACGGGCGCACAGACAGCGAAACCGTTCTTTTAAATCCCGTTTCCTACGGCGCGGTTGCGCACACTGAGCTTGCAGCCATGTGCCTGTTAGGCATGAGCGAAAGGGCCGTACAGAGAAGGCGTCCCTTTGAAAAAACCCGCCTTTGCGTAACCCACCCTTACGGCCTAACGCAAGTTGAGAAAAACGCGCTTTCGCAGACTGTCATGCTCGCGGGCGCAAAAAAGGCCGTGCTCGTTCCGGGCGCAATTGCGCAAGCTTTGGGAAAGGACATTCATATCGAGCGCGCGACCGGCAACCTCATTATTTCCATCGGGTCTGAAATCACGGAAATTTCCGTTATCTCCATGCTGGGCGTGGTGGCGTCCCGCACCATGAAAACAGGTTCCCGCGCCTTTGACGAAGCCATCAAGCGCTATGTCCGCCGCGAAAAAGGCCTCTTAATCGGAACGCAAACCGCCGAGAACTTAAAAAAGGACATCGGATCCTGCATGCCGGAAAGCAAAAAGACGGATTCATTAACCCTGCGCGGCCGCCACGTGCTGACGGGAAAGCCGTCGACTGAAACCATCACTACCGAAGACATTGCCAAGGCGCTGGACGAACCTGTCAGGATGCTGGTTGAATCGATCACCGACGCGCTTTACAATGTGCCTTCGGAGCTCACGGGCGATCTTCTCGACAACGGCATTCACGTAACCGGCGCGGGCAGTCTGCTTCACGGTCTCCCCGAGCGCATCAGGAAGGAAACGCAGCTGAAGGTTTTTGTCGGCGAAAATCCCGAAAACGACGCGGCCCTTGGCGCATGCCGGATTGCATCCGACGAAAAAATGATCCGCGCCCTTTTAAACGCAGGAAGCGCCCTTGAAGTATAAAAATCTCGGAGGAAATGATCCGTGGCGAAAAATACAAGCTTCTCTCAGGATAAAAAAATATCCAAGCAAAAGGCAAGAAGGAGAAGGTATACAATCTACTCCCTGCTCGTAACCCTCGTTGCCATTTTGGTTTTGTATTACCTCCTTTCTCGCCCCTCCGGCGATATTTCCATCGTCGAAAACGGCGCGGGCACGGTTTTCACGCCCCTTCAGAATGGCGCGCGCGTGGTAACCGAATTCTTCAAAAGCTGGTTTGGCATCGGTTCAAGCGAAAACCTTGAAGAAGAGGTTGAAAGGCTGAGACAGGAAAACGAGCTATTGAACATCCGCCTGAACACCCTTACCGAGGTTGAAAACGAGAACGAGCGCCTTGAGATTCTTTTAAATGCCAGAGAGGAATACGAAGGCCTTTCCCCTGTTTTTGCAAAGGTCATCGCCAAAGACACCGGCGTCTGGTTTGACACCTTCGCCATCAACCGTGGCCAGAACGACGGCATTTCCACCAACATGGCCGTTGTAAACGCCGACGGTCTTATCGGTCGTGTATACGAAGTTGGTATGAACTATTCAAAGGTTCTTACCCTGATCGACCCCAGATCCTCGGTTGCCGCCTTGATTGGAAGAACGCGCGACAACGGCATGATGCAGGGCATCACAACCTCAAGCAGCGACACCGTTGAATGCTATATGTACTATCTTCCGAACATCGCAAACGTCCGCGTGGGCGACGAAGTTTTCACATCCGGCCTCGACTCCCTCTTCCCTAAGGGCCTTAAAATCGGCTCGGTCATCGCCATCAGCCGCGAAGCCGACACATCCGATAAATATGCGGTCATTTCTCCCGCCTGTGATTTTTCTTCCATCGAAGAAGTCTATGTGCTGCGTCAGGTGGTTCAGACGATCGACGATGTGCTGCCCGTGGTTCCCACCGCCACGCCCCGTCCTATCGTAACCCCCGTTCCCACAAGCACCACCAGCAGGTACTCCTACGCAACTCAGCAGGTGTACGACGAGAATGCAGCCTGGCTCTATCCCACCGTAACGCCTACGCCCACCATCGTTCCGGATTCGTCCATCGCGCCCTCTGCCTCGAAGCGTGTGCCTGAGGAAATGTGGATCAACAGCTAAAACATAACTTTACGGAGGACAAAGATGCGCCTTTACAAGCGAGCCTTCGCAACCGGAATGGTCATATTGTGTATCTTAATTGACACTGCCATCATTCCCTTTGAAGTGTCAAACCCGATATATTATCCAAAGTTCACACTTTTGACCATCATCACCATCGCGCTTCTGATGGGCCGTACGCAGGGTATTCTCTACGGCCTGATCGGCGGCGTGCTTATGGATATTTCCATACTGATCCCGGTCGGCCTGACAAGCGTTTTGTACACAGTCTGCGGCTTTCTCGCGGGTTACATCGCACGAAAAATGCGCATCCGCATTTTATCAAGCATCATTGCGCCCATTGTTTCCATGATGCTCTACGAAATCGTCATGACCGTGTATTACGTATCCGCCGGAGGCGCATTTGATTGGATGATGCTTTTTCAGGGCTTTATCCGCTCCCTCATCGGCTGTGCGCTCATTCAGGTCATGTACATCGGCTTCAAGGCCGTATTCAAGCCCAAGTATTCCCGCTATGAAAAACGTTGAAATTTCCTTTACGTAAAGCGAGGTGAAGCTCAATGAAAAAATACACCGGGCGATACATCTTTCTGGTTTGCTTTCTTTCTCTTTTTTTCCTGGCGATGGTCATTCGTCTTTATCATCTTCAGGTGATCAAGCACGATACATACGTCGAGGAGGCGGAATCCCGCTCCACCAAAACCATCAGCCACGTCGGAATGCGCGGAACGATTTACGACAAAAACATGGTGCCTCTGGCCTATGACGAACGCTCCTACGACGTTCAATTCTACCGCGATCCTTCAAGAACCTCGGATGCAGCGCGCGCGGAATACACCAATTCCATCTATCAAACCATTTTAAAGATTGAGGCCAACGGCAAAAAGACGCTGGATCCTTCAAAGGAATTCTGGCTTCGTAGAGGCGAAGACGGTCAGTGGGAATGGAACTTCCAGACCGAAAGCGCTTCCGTCGCCGCCACGCGCGAAAACCAGTGGAGAGGCAACTTCTATCTTTCCAATCGCACCAAATACCCTGTAGAAGTGCTTTTTGACACGCTTTGCAAGAACTATTCCATCCCGGAAGACATTCCCGAGGAATACAAGCTTAAAATCCTCGCCATCTGGCAGGCCTCCCGCATGAACAACTACAACTCCACCCCCGTTACCATCGCCTACGACGTAGGCTTTGAAACGGTGGCCGAGGTCCAGTCCCACGCGATGGAACTGGCTGGCATGTCGATTTCTGAAAGCTCCACCCGCGTATATCCCTTTAAATCCGTCTGTGCGCACAATATCGGCTATGTAAGCCGCATCACCTCTTCCTCCGCGCTTCAGACCTATCGCGAGCAGGGCTATCCGACAGACGCCCTTGTCGGCGCAACCGGCCTTGAGTATTCCATGGAGGATCAGCTTTCCCCTTATCTTGAATACCGCCAGGGCAAGCAGATTATGGAAATCGACACGCGAGGCTCAACCGTTCGCGAACTGTCCTTTACCCCGCCCACGGACGGAAACAGCATCGTGACTACTGTTGATATTTCCCTTCAGGCAGTCATGGAAAAGGCGCTTGAAGAAACCATCGACTCCATCCGCGCCGATCAGGAAAAAATCCTGAACGGCGAAACCGACGAGGGCGTTCGCTGGAACCGCGTAAATGCGCCCACCCTCGCCTATTACGCCGAAAACGGATTTGAAGTCTCCCTCGCGCAGACCGGCGCAATGGTTGCCATGGATCCAAATTCCGGAAAAGTCCTCGGAATGTGCTCTTATCCATCCTTCGATTTGAGTATCTTCGAAGGTTCCTCCGTCGATCCCGGCGGATGGAGCGAAATCGCAGCCGACGTCCGAAACCCAATGTTCAACCGCGCCATCTCCGCCAAAGACACCCCCGGCTCCATTTTCAAGCTCGTGACGGCGCTGGGCGGCCTTGCAGAAGGCGCAATCACGCTGGACACCGTCATTACCGATCAGGGCGAATATTATAATGAAGGAACAGACAGCTCCTACAAGCCCAGATGCTGGATTGCGGAATCCAAGCGTTATCAGCATTCGAATCAGACCATTGTCGAAGCCATCAAAAACAGCTGCAACTATTTCTTCTACGAGACCAGCTATCGTTTGGGGACTGAAAAAATCACCAAATGGGGCGCGGCGCTGGGCCTGACCACCAAAACGAATATCGAGCTGCCCTCCGAGTCCACTTCCTTCGTCGGCTCTCAGGCCATGCTCTATGATCCCACCCGCTCCATCAAGGATCAGTACACCTACAAGCCCGAGATCGCATCCCAGATGATCAAAAAGCTCCTTCTGGAAGTCGGCGCGGACCGCGGCGTGGAATACGAAGAGGACAGGCTGGACGAAGTGGCCAAGATGCTGCTTGACATCGTCATTACCTACGAAGTCAAAAGCGACTGGCTGCCCGCAATCCGCGACGTTCTCATGTACGACATGAATCTTCCGAGAAACTACATCTCCTCCCACTTCCTCGTTAACACCATCAACACCTACCTAAACGACCTTAAGTGGACCCCTGCTGAAACCATCATGGCCGGCATCGGTCAGTCCATCACGCAGGTTACGCCCATCGCCGTTGCGCGCTACGCTTCAGCCATCGCAAACGGCGGCACGGTATACGACGCGCAAATCATCGACAAGATCATAGATCCCGACGGAAACATCGTTCTGGACAAGCAGCCCGTTATCGCCAATCAGATCATCACCAATTCCGCGTATTTCACTGCCATCCACAAAGGCATGGAAGAGGTTACGTCGATTGAAAACGACGGTACCGCCGCTGAACAGTTCGCAAAGGCCAAGTATCCCATCGCCGCGAAAACAGGAACCTCCCAGCGTACTGATCTTGACCTTGAAAACAACGCGTGGCTGGTCACCTATGCCCCGCACGAAAACCCCAAAATCGTCGTTGTCGTTTACATTCAGAACGGTTATGCCGGCGCGCGCGCCGCACATGCCGCCATTGAAACCATCGAATACTATCTGGACAGCCTCCAGTATGTCGAAACCAATGTCATTTCTTCGGACAATTCTCTTTCAGACTGAGAAAAGAGGGACGTTCCATTGAGTACATCCATCGTTATCACATCGGGAAAAGGCGGCGTGGGAAAATCCACCACCGCCGCATCCATCGGCTGCGGCTTATCCGGCGCAGGGCACAAAACCGTGATCATCGACATGGACATCGGCTTAAGATCGCTTGATATGCTTTTGGGCGTTGAAAACAACCTTATTTACGACGTTGTGGACGTGATTGAGGGCATCTGTTCCATTGATCAGGCGCTTTACAAGGTGGATAGGCGCGAAAACCTTTATCTTCTGGCCGCATCCCAATCCACCGATTCCTCCTCTGTCAGCCCCTACGACGTATCCGCCGTGATCTCCTCTTTAAAGGACAGATTCGACTACATATTGATCGACTGTCCCGCCGGCATCGGACGCGGCTTTCGAAACGCGGTGGGCGCTGCCGACAAAGCAATCATCGTGCTTACGCCGGACGGGGTTTCCCTTCGCGGGGCGGAAAAGGTCAAGCATCTTTTGACCCTTGACGGAATCACGGATTTTTCCATCATCATCAACCGTGTTCCGCCCAAGAAAGCGGTTTCCACGGACGAATGCATCCGCCGAATGGACGCGAAGGTGCTTGGCTTTGTGCCGGAGGATCCAAGGATGTTCTTCTGCGCCGCAAAGGGCGTGTCTCCCCTTGAAGCGGAAACGGATTCCGGCGACGCATACGAGCGCATCGTCCGCCGCCTGCTCGGCGAAACCGTGCGCTACAAAATTCCCTATGACACCTTACTTCACAAATTCAAGACGCACTTCGGGAAGGAGCCCTCATGCAAAGGCTAAAGCGATTCTTTACCAAGGGCGATTTTATCCGCGGTCTGGTTTCAGACATTCGCGCCAACCGCTTTGCGCCCTCCATCATCAGGCATTTTGACTGGTGGCTGTTTCTTGCGGTCATGTGTCTGGTTGCTTTCGGCGTCGTTTCCATTTTCGCGGCAACCGCCTCCGCCACCGACGTTCAGGCTGAAGGTATTTCCGAAATGCTTTCCGTTCACTCGATCACCTATCCCCGCCTTCAGCTGATCTGGTTTTTGGCAGGTATCGTCGCCATGTGCGCAGTCATCTTTGTCGACTATAAGCTGTATGAAAAATACGCCGACCTTTTCTACTGGTTCAATATTACGCTTCTGCTTCTGGTTTTGACCGTTAAAGCAGGCCGCGGCGGTATGACCGCGTTCTTCAACTGGGGCAGCGAATCAGCAGCCGGTGGTCAGCGCGGCTTTCAGCCGTCGGAATTCGGAAAATTTTTCATCATCATCTCCCTGGCACGCATCTTTGCCAACCGCAAAAAGCCCATCCGCACCTTCCGCGAGCTCGTCCCCGTTACCATTTATGTAGCCATTCCCCTGATTCTGGTATTTTTGCAGCCGGACTTCGGAACAGCGCTGGTGTACGTCGCCATTTTCGCTGTGCTATTGTGGGTTTCGGGCACGAATCTTAAGTTAATTGCAGGGATTCTGGCTGTCATTGTTCTGATCGCGGTTCCCGCGTGGTATTACTTAAACGCCTCGTCCTCCTCCTTCCGTCTTACGCGCATTCTCATGTGGCTGCACCCGGAAGACTACCCGGACGATGCAAGACAGGTTATCAATGGCCAGATCGCTATCGGGACGGGCGGCCTGACCGGGCGCGGCATTGCCTCCTTGGGTTCATTTGCCTCCCTCGGCTTTATTCCCGATGATCACACCGACTTCTGCTTTGCCATCGTGTGTGAAACCTTCGGCTTTGCGGGCGGATGCATTGTTATTGCAGTATTCGCCTTCCTTCTGGGCCGCCTCATTTTCCACGCCTTTAAAGTCACTGATAAGTTTGGCTCCTACTGCATTATCGGCGTATCCGCCATGTTCATCTTCCACATTCTTGAAAATATCGGTATGATTTTGGGCATCATGCCCGTTACCGGTATTCCCCTTCCCTTTATCAGCTACGGCGGCAGCAATATGCTCACCAACATGCTGTGCATCGGCCTTGTCATGAACGTGGTCATGCGTTCAAGAAGCACGCCCTCGCCCGTTAAAAAGCATTACGCCAAACGCCTGTAGGCAAAAGACAAAGTCAAATATTCCCCCTTTCCTTCGCATAGACTTCTATGCAATGGAAGGGGGTTTTTTCATGTCGGATCAAAGCCGTTTTACCATCCATACATCCATCCGTCCGGATGAAAGCAAGCACGACAAAAACACCGTATCTATAAAGGAACAAACGAATGCCATCCATAAAAGCAGACCCATCACCATCAAAGCAAAAGACAAGCCGCGTCGCTTAAGCGCCTCCGAGCGGCTTTTTAAAAACACCGCCGTCGCCTGTGCGCTGCTTCTTTGCGTGATGGCACTTAAAAACATCGATTCGCCTGTTACCAACAAAATAACCGGCGCCGTCAAAAGCGTCGTCAGCATGGACTTAAATCTCCCCTCGTCCATACAGGATCTCGCTTTCGTTCAAAAAATCATGCCCGAAAGTGCGCTTGTGTTTTTAAATCTCACGGATACGCCTCAAAACGCGCTTCCCGTAAGCGGTGAAATCGTACACGCCTATACAAGTCAGCAGCCGTGGACGGAATACAGAAGCCGGGACAATGCGCCCGTTTTTGCGGTTGCTTCCGGAAAGGTCGCAGCTTCAGTCGAAACGGGCGAAGGCGATTATTCCGTACTTGTTTCCGACTCTGAAGGAAACGAATACCTGTATGCATTTTTGGCTTCGTCATCTGTTCAGGCGGGCGACGAGATTTCAAAGGGCGCGCAAATCGGCTTAACCGGCGCAAGCGAACGTGCGCGGCTGTATCTGGAATACCGCAAAAGCGGAAAAGCAGCCGACCCTGAAGACCTGTTGGGTGAATAGCCTATGGAGCTTTTCGGCATACGCGTCCGCATCCGCATTCTCTCGCCCATCATTTTTCTTCTGATGATCGCTTTTTCAGGCGTACAAACCGTGCTTCCGCCGCTTGCGGCTTTGTCGGTTCACGAGCTTGGACACATCGTTATGAGCATTCTTTTAAAGGTAAAAATTCATGAAATCGAGCTAATGCCCTTCGGCGCAGCCATCCGGCTTTATGATATGTGGGCAATCCCGCCGGGCAAGCTGATGCTGATTTCGCTGGCCGGGCCAGTTTCAAACCTTCTCACCTGCGCGCTTATGACGATGCTTCTTTTTTTCTTTCCGCACCTTGCGCCGGAATGCTTGCCTTTTTTGTATTCGGGGCTTCTGATTGCATGCGTAAATCTTCTGCCCGCTTTGCCGCTTGACGGAGGAAGGTTTTTAGCAGCGCTTTTGAATACAAAGATAAAGCAAATCAAGGCCATTGAAACAGGCGTAATACTCGGACGCATCCTTGGTGCGATCCTGATCGTTGCCTCCGTCTACGCGTTTATAAAAAGCCGCGTTTTTCCTCTCCCTCCCCTTCTTGCAAGCATATATCTGTTTGCCTCGGGCGAAGCGGAAAGGCGGCACGCCCGGAACGCGTCAATGATGGCTATTCTTAAAAAATCAGACGCTTCACCTCCCATCAGGCGAGCCGGTGTTGTCATGGCGCAGAAGGATGCGCCCATTCTGGACGCAGTCAGTTTCGTCCATCCGGGCGAAGACAGCCTGTTTGCCATCACAGACGACGAAGGTGAAATCATTACGCTTCTTCCCCTTCAAAAGCTCATGCACGCGCTTCATGAAAACACAAACACCGCCATCGGCGCTCTGGTTCAAAAAAATAAGGCAAAATCTTCTTAAGACATCGCATACAGAAAGGAAAAACCTTGCGCCATGTCGAAAATACATTTTTAAGAAAGAAGGGATGCGTATGTCCACCTACTATATCGGCGCAGACGGCGGCGGAACGCGTACGACTGCGGTTTTGATAAATGAAAAGGGCGAAATATTAAAAGTGCTTCGCGGCAAAGGGCTTAACTACCACGCCATCGGTCTTGAAAAAGCGCAGATGCATTTAAAATCGCTGATCAATGAACTTACGCTCGACCTTACGGATGCGACCGATCTAAAAATCGGCGTCGGCATGAGCGCGCTTGACGATCTGCCCACAGACAGGCAGCTTTCTGATTTTGCAGGCAATGTGTTTCCAAAGGAAGATCTTTTTCTGCATTCCGACGCCTATATGGCGCTCATGGCGGCGACCCTCGGCGAAAGCGGCGCGCTCGTCATCTGCGGAACGGGCTCAATGGCGGTATACGCTGACAAAACCTTAAAGCAAACGCCTGCAGGCGGCTGGGGCTATCTTCTGGGCGATTACGGAAGCAGCTATCAGTTGGCCGTCGACGGCATCAGGGCGGCCATCCGCGCCTTTGAAAATACGGGAAAAGAAACCCAGCTCACAAACGCTATGATAACGCGCTTTTCCCTTCAAAAACCAAGAGAGCTGATCGACTACGCATACGCCCCAACGACGGTTCCTTCCGATATCGCAAAGTTTGCAATCGACGTGCTGAATCTTGCAAACGCCGGCGATCAGGCTGCTGCGGAAATCGTACGCGAGCATTTCGACATCCTTTCAAGAACCGTTGATTCTCTGACAAAGCACGACCTTCCTAACACCGTCTGGCTTTTTGGCGGCGTGTTTGAGCACAATGCATGGGTCGTCGATCTGTTTGAAAAAATGCTGTCCCGCTTTAAGCAAACCGTCCGCGCGCGCCTCATTCCCTACCCGCCCGCCATCGGAAGCGCGATCTATGCAATGAAAATGTGCGCTTCTCTTACGGAAACCGTACTTGAAACCATTAAAAATACATATAAGGAGACGGATTTTTGATGAACGCATTTGAAAAATACTATTTAAACCTTCTGGAGATTGAGAAAAAAGCCTTCACCGAGCAAACCGAAGTGATCGAAAAGGCCGCTTCCGCCATCGCGGACACACTTGCAAACGGCGGTATGATCTTTACGTTCGGCACGGGCCACGCACACATGCTGAGCCTTGAGATTTTCTATCGCGCAGGCGGTCCCGTCAAGGTATACCCGATTCTGGATGAGAAGCTGATGCTGCACATCTCCGCCTCCGAGTCCACCGGCTGGGAGCGCACGCCCGATTACGCAAAGAACCTTCTAAAAGATTATCCCATGAAAAAAGGCGATTGCCTGATCCTTTTCTCCAATTCCGGCAGAAACGCCGTTCCCGTAGAAATGGCGCTGACGGCGAGAGAAATGGGCGTAACCACCATCTGCATCACCAACATGAAGCATTCTTCATCCTCCACTGCCAGAAATCCCTACGGTCTGCGCCTTTTCGAGGCCACCGATATCGTAATTGACAACATGGGCGAAATCGGCGACGCTTGCGTCGAAACCCCTATGGGCAGAAAAATCGGCCCGACCTCAACAGCAGTGGGCGCCGCTCTTCTTCAGGCCATCTGCGTTCGCGCAGAGGAAATCGCCCGCGAAAACGGCGCGCAGCCCGATTTCTTTGCTTCCAGCAACATCGACGGCGGCGATGAGATCAATCAGAAGTATATCGACCAGTACAAGGGCAAGATCAAGTGCCTGTAAATTACGGAGGAATTTGGCATGTTAGCGGGATTCGGCAAAAACAATTTAACGCCTGATCTTGGAATTGAACTGACCGGCTACGGCTACTACCTTGAAAGAAAAGCGCTGTCGGTGAGAGACGAGCTTTTTGTGCGCGCCGTCGCCATTGAAGAGAATGAGACGCGCCTGATGCTGGTCTGTCACGACGTTCTTGGCATCAATAAGGATATCGTAAACGACGTGGTCAGCGCGCTTACTCCCCTCGGCTACGGACGCGAAAACATCATCTTCGTGTCCGTTCACACCCACACCGGCCCGAGCCTCATCTATCACGAGGGCTGCGGTGAGGTAGACAATGATTATGTCGCCGGCTTTTCCGAAAAGGTCGTCTGCGCATGCAAATCAGCAATCAACGATCTTAAAGAAGTAACGGGCATAAAGTCCTCCGCCGAAAAGCTTTTAGCTCCTGTCGCATACAACAGAACGCTTCAAAACGGCCCGGTCGACCCCTTCGTACGCGGAGTAATGATCGAGCGCGAAAACGCAATGCCCATCGCGCTTGTGTCCTACGCCTGCCACGGTGTAAGCCTCGGACGCGCAACCTGTATCTCCGCCGATTTTTCAAGCGAAATCCATAAAGCGCTTGAAAAGAAGGGCGCGCTTTCCATCTACTTAAACGGCGTTTGCGGGGACATCGATCCCATCGAACCCAGAGAAGGACAAACCCATGAAGAAAACCTTCTCTATATCGCACAAACCATTACGGAAGCTTATCTTCGAAACCTCGTTCCCTGCGACTTACACATAAGCGCGGGAAGGCTTTCGGAAACTTTGTCCCTTCTCCCGCTTACAAAGGACGACGTTGTAAAAACAGCCGCGCATGCGGCTTCCAAGTACGAATCCGAAGAAGAGCCCGCCTGTCAGGTCGCACGTATCTGGGAAAGGGAAATGCTTGAAAAGGATGAAATTCCCTCCAGAGAGGACATCACCTGCGGCTACGGAAAAATCGGAGATATGGGCATTGTCGCTTTGCCCTTTGAAGCGTTTACAAAAACAGGCCTTTTGATCAGAGAGGCTATCGGAAGCGAAAAGGTCATGGTGCTTGGCTGCGCCGAGCAGCTTTTAGGCTATCTTCCCGTAAAAGAAGACATCGAGCAGGAAGCCTACGCAGCCCTTGAAAGCGCATTTCTCTATAAACGCGTTCCCCCCGCGCCCGGTGAAGCCGAGCGTCTGGGCGAAACCATCGGCCATCTTTTAATAAAATCGTAATATCTTGACTGCAGTCCAAATATTTGTCCCGAAACAATCAGTTTCGGGACATTTTTATCCGTCTTTCGCACAGTATTCTTTCGATTTTACTAATTTTTGAACAACTTACAGCGCAATTTTGTGCATTTCCTCTTTATGTCAAGATTGTGGATGTTGACATTCTTTGTATACTGTTATATAATTAACATGTTGTTTTCGATCCTCTTCGTATCCTTTCGGCCTGATTATCAGGCCGACAAAATAAAAGAAAGGAATGATCCCATGAAAAAGCTACTCGCATTGGTTATCGCTATGGCAATGCTCATGTCCGCGGCTGCTTTCGCCGAGG
Source organism: Clostridiales bacterium (assembly GCA_015056255.1). Taxonomy (GTDB): domain Bacteria; phylum Bacillota; class Clostridia; order Christensenellales; family Aristaeellaceae; genus SFHK01. The sequence continues at coordinate 61,242 of SVGP01000019.1, forward strand.
TCGTAGAACTGCCCCGTAACGAAACCCTGTACTTCGCTGGTCAGCAGTGGGGTACCGTAAACTCCTGGAACATCATCGGCACCAACCAGAACAACGCCATGGCAATTGCCGGCGGCCCCTCTGGATATCGTACTCTGATGTTCGAAACTCTGTACATGTACAACTTCATGGACGGCTCCATGACCGGCCTTCTCGCCGATGGCGACTATGTCTGGAATGAGGGCATGACCGAGCTCACCGTTAAGATCAAGGCTGCTGCCAAGTGGTCTGACGGCACTCCCGTAACCGCAAACGACGTCAAGCGCACCTTTGACATCGGCGTTGAAATCGGCAACGGCACCGGCACTGGCTACAAGGCCTACATCGCCGAGATCGTAGCTGCCGACGAGAAAACCGTTGTTCTTAAGGCTGCCGTTAACGAAGCCGGCGTTCCCGTCAACCCCCTGAAGGTTGTTGACTTCATCTCCGGCGCTCCCATCGCTCAGGCCGCCTGGATTGACAAGGTAGTTGCCCGCAACAACGGCGACGCCATCGCCATCCTGAACGACGCCGGTGAAGACGTTGTTTGGTCTGGCCCCTACACCAAGTTCTATGCCGACGATCAGAAGGTCGTTCTGATCCGTGACGACAACTACTGGGGACAGGATGCTTCCATGTGGGGCAAACTGCCTGTTCCCAAGTACATCGCCCATGCAATGTACGCTGACAACGCTGCCGGCGAAGTTGCTCTGAAGGCCGGCGAAGTTGA
>SVGP01000020.1 GCA_015056255.1 Clostridiales bacterium
GACCAATGCGGTTCGCAGAAACTATCGTCTGCTCGACACCCGCATCAAGGAGCTTCAGGCCGGCGAAACGCTGTATGTCGCAGAAATGAATGAGGAAACAAAGCTTCTTGAAGAAAAAAGCACCATCAGCAAAAACGACTATGTGAATCTTAAAGAAATCGCAAACGTCAAGGTTCTGCCTCTTGGCACCGATAACTTTGGCCGCGACGTATTAAAGGAGCTCGTTTCCGCCTGCGGAACCTCCATCTTAATCGGCCTGATAGCCGGCGCGGTTGCGACGCTCATCGGCCTCACCTTTGGACTGCTTGCAGGATATCTCGGCGGTATCTATGATGACATCATCATGTTTGTAACAAACGTATTTACCGTCATCCCCGGCTTTATTCTTTTAATCCTCATCTCTTACTCCATCGGCCAGGATCAGCGCGGTGCGACCGTTGTGGCGCTGGTTATCGGCCTTACCAGCTGGACCTGGACGGCGCGTTCCGTTCGTTCGCAGGTTATTTCCCTTCGTAACCGCGACCACGTAAACCTGTCCAAGCTTTCCGGCCACAGCCTGCTTCGAATCATCCTGACCGACATCCTCCCCTACATCGCAAGCTATGTCGTGATGGCGTTCATTCTTCAGGTTTCCTCGGGTATTCTTTCAGAAGCCCAGTTGTCGCTTCTCGGCCTTGGCCCCAAGACGACCGAGGTTCCCACGCTCGGCCTTATGATGAACTGGGCCATGCTCTATTCCGCCCATACCAACGGAACCTGGTGGGCGTATTTCCCGGTCATCATTACCATCACCCTCATCTCGTTCTCTCTGAACCTGATGAACACGGGTCTGGATCAGGTATTCAACCCCACGCTCAGAGATTAAGGAGGCTGTATACATGGCAAAAACGATGCTGGAAGTCAGAGAACTGACGACCAAATATATCACGCGTTTCCATGAAGACGTGTATGCCGTGGATCATGTCTCCCTCAAAATCGAGGAAGGCAAAAGCCTCGGCATCGCAGGCGAGAGCGGCTGCGGAAAATCCACCCTTGCCCTTTCCCTGATGGGCTATTACTTTGCGCCCCTTCACTACATGTCCGGCGACATCATCATCGACGGCACGAATATTTCAGGCATGAACCCGGACGACGTTCGAAAAAACATTCTGGGAACCGAAATCGCCTATATCCCTCAGGCGGCGATGAATGCCTTAAACCCCACCATCCGCATCCGAAAATTTATCGAAGACGTTATCCGCGCCCATGATCCCAAGGCCAGCAAAAAGGACATCTACGACATGGCCCGCCAGCGCTTTGAAACCCTCGGCCTTCCGATTGATGCCTTGGACAAGCACGCAGTCGAGCTTTCCGGCGGCATGAAGCAGCGCGTGGTTATCGCCATTTCCACCATTTTGAGCCCGAAGGTTCTGATTGCGGACGAACCTTCTTCGGCGCTGGACGTTACCAGCCAGAAAATGGTCATCAAGATGCTCAAAGACATGATGGACAAGGGCTTTATCAAGTCCATGATCTTCATCACTCACGAGCTCCCCCTTCTTTACAACGTCACTGACGACATCATGGTCATGTACGCGGGTCAGATCGTCGAACGCGGAACAGCCAGAGAAATGGTGTTTGATCCCGTTCATCCTTATTCCAGAGGCCTCATGAAGTCCATCCTCGTTCCGGAAGAAGGCATGCGCAGTCAGAAGCTGACCGCCATTCCCGGAACGCCGCCCAACCTCAAAAAACCGCCGCAGGGCTGTCGTTTTGCGGAAAGATGCAAATACGCAACGCCCGCCTGTCGCGGAAACAGCGTATCCATGACCGAGTTTGGAGACAGCCGACTGTATCGCTGCCTGATGGGCGTTGATCAGCTTAAGGAGGTGTACGCAGGTGAAGAATGATACTTCTTTTGAACGCCCCCTGTGCTTAAGCGGAAGAAATGTGACCAAAGTTTTCGGCTACGGCTCCAAAACCACGACTGCCGTCAACAATGTGAACTTTGACTTTCATGAGGGCGAGCTGGTTTCCATCGTCGGCGAATCCGGAAGCGGAAAAACCACGCTTTCCAAAATGCTTTTGGGCCTTCTGAACGTCACCAGCGGCGAAATCCTCTTCCAGGGCGAAAAGCGAGACATTTCCACCCGCAAAAAGAAGAAGCAGTACTGGCAGGGCATTCAGGCCATCTTCCAGGACCCCTTCTCATCCTTCAACGTATTCAACAAGATCGACACCGTGCTTCTGGACTGCATTAACATGCGCGGCGGAAAGCATCTTCCCAAGGCCAAAAAGATCGAAATGATGACCGAGGCCTGCGCGTTTGTAAACCTGAAGTTCGCAGAGCTCACGAACAAATATCCCTTCGAGCTTTCGGGCGGCCAGATGCAAAGGCTCATGATCGCAAGAATTTTCCTTCTGAAACCGAAAATTCTTTTAGCCGATGAACCCACATCCATGATCGACGCGTGTTCCAGAGCCACCATTTTGGAAATGCTTCTTCAGCTCAGAGATGAAATTGGCATGACCATCATCTTTATCACCCACGATATCGGCCTTGCCTATCATATTTCCGACACTGTTTACATCATGGAAAAGGGCAAATTCGTCGAAAGCGGCAACGCCGACGACGTTATTCTCAATCCCCAGCACCCCTACACCAAGCGCCTTTTGAGCGATGTTCCGAAGATTCACGAACCGTGGGATCTTTCTACCGTCTGATGAGGAGTCAATATGGATATCAAAAAAGTTATTTCCGAAATGACGCTGGAAGAGAAGGCCTCCCTTCTCTCCGGCCTCGATTTCTGGCACACCAAAGCGGTTGAACGATTAGGCGTTGAAAGCGTCATGGTTTCCGACGGCCCGCACGGCCTGAGAAAACAGGACGAAACCGCCGATCATCTGGGCATCAATGTTTCCGTCCCTGCTGTGTGCTTCCCTGCGGCCTGCGCAAGCGCTGCAAGCTTTGACAGAGACGCTCTTTACCAGATTGGCGAAAGCGTCGGCGTAGCCTGCCAGCATGAGAAAGTGGCCGTCAATTTAGGCCCCGCCATCAACATCAAGCGTTCTCCCCTTTGCGGACGAAATTTTGAATATTTCTCCGAGGATCCCTATCTCGCGGGCGAGCTGGCCGCCTCCCTCATCAAGGGCGTACAGTCCCAGAATATCGGCACCAGCGTCAAGCACTTCGCTGCCAACAGCCAGGAACACAGGCGCATGTCCTCTGACAGCGTAGTGGATGAGCGCACGCTTCGCGAAATCTACTTTCCTGCGTTTGAAAAAGCCGTTAAGGACGGAAAAGCCTGGACGGTGATGTGCTCCTATAACAAGGTAAACGGCGAATACGCCTCCCAGAACCGTTGGCTGCTTACCGATATTCTCAGAAACGAATGGGGCTTTGACGGCTATGTCATGAGCGACTGGGGCGCGGTCAGCGATCGCGTGAAGGGCGTTCATGCGGGTCTTGAGCTTGAAATGCCCGGTTCCGGCGGCGCAAACGACAAACGTGTCGTGGAAGCGGTCAGAAGCGGAAAGCTCGACGAAAAAGACGTGGATCTCGCCGTTGAGCGTCTTTTGACCATTCACAACCGCTATCTTGAAAACGCAAAGCCAGAAACCGTTTGGGACAAAGAAGTTCAGCATGCGCTTGCAAGGCAGATTTCAGCAGAGTCCATGGTGCTTCTTAAAAACGAAGGCGGCGTCCTTCCCCTTTCCAAAGAAGACAAGATTGCAGTCATCGGATATTTTGCCGAGAAACCGCGTTATCAGGGCGGTGGCAGCAGCCATATCAACGCATTCAAGGTAGAAAGCCTTTTGGATGCGCTTGAAGGATATCCGTCCTTTACATATGCAAAGGGTTACGGCATTGAGAAGGATGAAGCGGACGAAGCTTTGATTTCCGAAGCCGTTCAGAATGCAAAAGCCGCTGACAAGGCAGTGCTCGTTTTGGGACTTCCGGACGCATTCGAATCCGAGGGCTACGACCGCGCGCACATGCATATGCCTTCCTGCCAGATCGAGCTGTTAAAGCGCGTCAGCAAGGTCAACAAAAACGTCATCGTCGTTCTTTATAACGGCTCTCCCATCGAGATGCCATGGATTGACGACGCCAAGGCCGTTATCGAGGCATATCTCGGCGGTCAGGCCGTTGGCGGCGCGACAAAGGCGGTTCTTTTTGGAGAAGTCAATCCCTCCGGATGTCTTCCGGAGTCCTTCCCCATCAAGCTTGAAGACAATCCTTCCTACATCTCCTACGGCGGCGAAGGAAACACCGCCGTTTACAACGAGGGCGTGTTCGTAGGCTATCGCTATTACGACAAAAAGAAGATGGACGTGCTCTTCCCCTTCGGCTACGGCCTTTCCTATACCACGTTCCGCTACGATAACCTCGCCGTTTCAAGCGATTCCATCAAGGACACAGACGAAATTACCGTAACTGTGGATATTACCAACACAGGCAATGTCTTTGGAAAAGAAGTCGTTCAGCTGTACGTGTCGGATGTGGAAAGCACGGTTTTCCGCCCGGTCAGAGAGCTTAAGGGCTTTGAAAAGGTAGCGATGAATCCCGGCGAGACCAAAACCGTTTCCTTCAGGCTTTCGAAGCGCGCCTTCGCTTACTGGAATACCACCCTCTCCGACTGGCATGTAGAAACGGGCGCGTTCAAAATCCAGATCTGCAAATCCAGCCGCGACGTCATTCTGGAAAAAGAAATCTATGTTGAAAGCACGGTTCGAATCCCCGTAAAATACGACATCGACTCCATCATGATCGATCTTATGGAAAACCCGAAGGCCGCCGCCATGCTGTCTCCGATTCTGGAGGGCATGAAAAAGGCCATGGGCATCGGCCAGGGCAATGAGGATTCAGCAGTGTCCGATGGCATGATGACGGCCATGATCAATTATCTGCCGCTTAGAAACGTTTGCGGATTCTCAGGCGGCGCGGTAACTTTTGAGCAGCTTCAGATGATTATCGATGCAATCAACGCCGAATAAGTTCAAATCGAAACAGAATACGAAAAATGCGTGAGCGCGCAATGCACGCTCACGCATTTTATATACTTTCCCTATGAAAACACTGCCGAATTTCAAATTGAAATCATACTTCAAATCCCATATAATGTATTTACAGCGCTGATATTGATCACGGAGGTACATTTATGGAAAATATCGGAAACTATTATGTCATCAATCACGTCGTCATGATCACAGGCCTTACCGACCGCACCATCCGAAACTACATCGCATCTGGCGTTTTGCAGGGAGAGAAAATCAACGGCGTATGGCATTTTACGCCCGAGCAGGTTGAATCCTTCATTCAAATCCCTGAAGTCAAGCTCGCCATCCGCGCCAAAAACAAAAGCCTCATCTATGACTTTTTGCTCGATGACTTCAAAAAGGAAAACGAAGCATGCATCATTTTAGATCTTCCAAACGCTGACCGAAAGATCGTAATGGAAGAATTTGCCTACAGAATCAATAAAGGTCCCTATCGCAATATCAATTTTTCATTCGAAACCTACGGAAAAACGCCCCGCGTCATTCTGAAGGGCAAAATGGAAGACGTACTTGAAATTTCAAATGCATATTGGAACAAAGTAAAAAACGAACAGGTATAAAAAAATCCCGCTTGACAGCGGGATTTTTTTATAAGGATGATTACTTCTTTACGATTCTGTCCTTACCAAAGAAGGGACGCAGAACCTCGGGAACGATCACGCTGCCGTCAGGCTGCTGATACTGCTCGACGATGGCGGGCATCAGGCGGCTGGTGGCGAGGCCGGAGCCGTTGAGCGTGTGAACGAACTCAATTTTCTTGGTGTCGTTTCTGCGGAAGCGGATGTTGCCGCGGCGCGCCTGATAGTCGCGGGCGTTCGAAACGGAAGAGCACTCCTTGTACTCGTTCATGGAGGGGATCCAAAGCTCGATGTCGTAGGTGGTCGCCATGGAGGCGGAGCAGTCGCCTGCGGCGAGCTTGGAGAGCTGATAGTGGAGGCCCAAGCCTTCAACGAGGCGGCAGGCCTTGTCGATGAGCTCCTTCAGCATTTCTGTGGAATCCTCGGGCTTGGTGTAGCCGAACATTTCCACCTTGTTGAACTGATGGCCGCGGATCATGCCGCGCTCGCTGGCGCGATAGGTGCCCGCTTCCCGTCTGTAGCAGGGAGTGTAGGCGAAAAGCTTTCTGGGAAGATCGTTCTCGTTTAAGATTTCGCCTCTGTAGAGGTTGATGAGGGCGGTTTCAGCCGTCGGGAGCAGGAAGTGGAAGCCTTCCTCGGTGAGACGGAAAACGTCTTCTTCAAACTTCGGAAACTGGCCTGCGGTGAGGCCGCAGTCGTAGGTCAGGATGTGCGGCGGGAGCATGAACTCGTAGCCGTCCTTGATGTGCTCGGTGATGAAGTAATTCAGAAGCGCCCATTCGAGCTTCGCGCCTTCGCCGGTATACAGCCAATAGCCGTTGCCGCCCATCTTTACGCCGCGCTCATAGTCGATAAGGCCTAAAGAAGTGCAAAGGTCGACATGGTTCTTGGGCTCATATTCAAAGGCGGGCTTTTCGCCAAACACCTTGATGACTTCGTTGGCTTCCTTGCCGCCGGCTACGACGTCCTCTGCAGGAAGGTTCGGAAGGGCAAGCACAAACTTTCTGATCTTTTCCTCGAGCTCAGACTGTTCGTTATCCAGAACCGCGATCTTTTCCTTGATTTCCTTAAGTTCGTTGAGAAGCTCGGTCGCGTCCAGACCCTGCTTTTTGCGCATGGGGATTTCCTTGCTCTTTTTGTTGCTCTCGGCCTTCAGGTTCTCATTCTCCTGAAGAATGGCGCGGCGACGGGAATCCCACTCGAGAAGTTCGGTGAGGTCTACGGTATATTCGCGCTTTTTGAGGGCTTCGGTTACGTATTCGGGATTCGAACGGATGAGATTGATGTCAAGCATTGTATTCACACTCCAAAAATTTAGCCCCTGCCTGAAAAGCAGGGGCGAATATTATCGCGGTACCACCCTATTTCCCGTAAATTCCTTCACGGGCTCTATCGGCTGTAACGTGCCTTTACTCCGCTTTGCTTATTTCGCAAAGGGCTCCGGGATGGAAGCAGCCTTTTCTCTGTCCGGCTTTCACCAGCCGCCGGATCTCTTGATTCAGAAAAAATATGCATTTCCCTTCATCGCATGCACTTATTATATCCATTTTTCAGGATTTAGCAAGTGTACTATCGTTAAATAGCGAAATTATCTTCTCATAATTCTTTGGAGCGCTTCCCTGTCGATTCCGGGTAAACAGCTTTCAATCTGATCAATCATGTCCTTATAAGATTTTTCGGGATTCTCCTGATATGCGCTTGTCGCCCAGTCGCCGCCGAATGCGTTCTCGGGCGTATCCATCACACCGATGGACCAGCCGTATGGCTCCTGAAAACGGTTTTTCTTTCGGTCAAAGCCTCGTATGATCAGATACGTCTTCATCTGAAGATCGGTGAGCGCGCCTTCAAAGCCCGTCTTTCCAACCTGCTTTTTGATATCGCTGGTCATGATCACGGGATTATGAAATACGCATTCCATGATCGCCTGATTTCTGGGCGGTTCGAGTCCTTCCTCCCAGCGGGAATCAAAGTCGTATCCGTCGCGCCGGTAATTGGCGAATTTGGGAAACCATTTCCTGCTTACAAAGCCCGCGCGGCCATTGAAAATCTTGCCGTAGATGATTTCGCCCTGCGTCGCCGCAATTTCGCGCCAATGCCAGGGATCGTCCGCCCTGCCCGTCCACCATTGTCCGCGCGTCATCTCTTCTACGGAAAAGCCATTTACGCCCACGTCGAATAGCGGCAGAAATCCGATCTCATTGACCAGCGCAGTCATGTCGTCCGCGTTTTTGAGTTGTCTTTTTATTTCCATGTTTTTATCCCTAAAGAATCTGCGCGGAGCGTTTCGAGTCTCCGCGCAGGATCATTTTATTTTACATTTACGCAGTCCACGAATTTGATCAGCTCTTCCATTACCTCGTCATCCGTGGGTACTTCCTTCTTGTAGGCGTTTTTATAAGAGATCTGAACCATTACGCAGCTGTCGTCAATGCCGTTTTCAATATAAGCGGTTCCGTACTTGTAATAGTAGCCGGTGCCCTCTTCCCTGTTGACCATGGTTCTGACTGAGGCATGATACACATTCTGCTTCTCAGGCGATACGCCGTCGATTCTGCCGGAGTAGATCATATAATCGTCAGATTCTCCGAGAACATTTTGAATCAGATCCTCATGATCCGAAAGACAGCCCTGCACCGCTACGGAGCTAACAAAGCCTTCCTTGCTGTTTTCGGGTTTGAATCCAAAAGCCTGTCTGTATTTGTCGCTTGCAGAAACAAGATCCGGATAATCGACATAGCCCTCGGGCTTGTCGATGCTGCCTACGATAAAATAGCGGCCGTTTTCGCCGTATTTTCCGCTTTCACGGTTGATAACGAGGTCGTTTTCCGCCACATTTTTAAGCGCGCCGTTTCTGAAATACAACGACCCGTCCAGATGCGGAAGCCGATCGGTTCTGTAAAGGACAATAAACGCAATTAGCAGAAGTGCAGCGGCAATCGCGCCGACTTTAAAAAGCATCTGCTGTTTGGGGGTAAGATCCTTATATCGAAATTCCTTTTTGGGCGCGCTCCGGTTGCGGGCGTGAGCGGTGTTATTTTTTCGTTTGCTTGCCATGGTGCATCCGTCCCTTCGTGATTACGTTAACATTTTCTATCATACCACACAAACATGCGAAATACAATCGGTTTTTATAAAAAATCCATCTTTTTGAACCTTTGACAGCGCGTGTAACCAATATGAACCCACAACTTTACTTGTGATGAAAGACAAAACATGCTATAATAGGCTGTAGTCGAATGCATGTTTGCCTTCCTGGCCTTATATACTTTTTCAAAGCAGTTTTTCGAGGTGCGTATGTCTCAGAAAAAAGATAAGCTGGTTTCCACAACTTTGTCCGTTACCCTCATCATACTTTTCTCAAAGGGCGTCGGCTTTATCCGCGAAATGATCATGGCCAACTATTTTGGCCGAAACTGGATCACGGACGCGTACAATTCCGCCTACAGCCTGTTTTATCTGCCTGTGCTGCTGTTCTCCTCCTGCATTACCAGCACGCTTGTTCCCCTGTACATTAAAAAAGAAAACGCGCTCGGGCGAGACGGAGCGAACCGATTTGCCAGCAATACCTTAAACGTATTTTTGTTTTTTTCGCTCCTTGTCAGCGTGGTGATGATGGTTTTTGCCCCGCAGCTTGTAAACATCGTCTATCCCGGCTTTGACGGGGAAACCTTCCGCCTTGCAACGCTTTTGAGCCGCATCATGTATCCAGCGCTCGTGTTTTTCGTTGCGGGCATCGTGCTTTCAACGGTATTAAACGCACAGGAACATTACATTGCCGCGCAGCTGACCGGCCTTCCTCTCTCCTTTGCGCTGATCTTTGCCGCCGTATTCCTCTCGGACGCTTATGGCATTCACGCGCAGGCATGGGGCGTATTCGCAGCTGGCGTTTTGCAGATTGTTATTCTCTATCCTACGCTTAAGAAGTCCTATCGCTATTCCTTCTCCTTGAAGATAAACGACCCCGATTTTAGATATCTTTGCGTTCTCGCTGTCCCCGCGCTTTTGTCCATGGCGGTCAACGAGCTTAATCACATGATCGACCGCATGCTCGCCTCCTCCTTAAATCCCGGCGACATTTCGGCCATGACCTACGCCTTTAAACTCATCACCTTCATGATCGGCGTTCTGGTCGTCCCTCTGACCACGATCAGCTTTTCAAAAATGTCCAAGGAAGCGGTGAAGAAGGACAATTCCGCCATCATTCCCCACATTCACAAAAGCCTCTCTCTTCTTTTATTCGCCATTCTCCCCATCGTCATGATGGCGGCAGTCTGCTCCGAGGACGTTATCCGCCTTGCCTACGGGCGCGGTCAGTTTGACGAAGAGAGCGTTAAAATCACAGGCGTGGTTTTCATGTTCTACGTTGTGGGCGTTCCGTTTTTCGGCGTGAGAGACCTTTTAAACCGCGTGTTCCATTCGCTTCAGGACACCAAAACGCCCATGATCATCGCCGCTGTTTCCATGGCGTTCAACATTGTTTTGAACCTGTTTTTAAGAAAATACATGGGCGTAAACGGCCTTGCCTTTGCAACCGCTGTTGCTGCGCTGATTGGCGTAACGCTTTTGTTCATTCGCCTTTCAAAGCGCGTTCAGCATGTCTTCGCGCCCTCCTTCCTGATGGAATGCGCAAAAATCATCCTCTCTTCCGCTTTTACACTTCTGGCCGCTATTTTACTTGCGTCGCTTATGCCCTTCAATACCACCTTCATTTCAACGCTTCTTCGCCTGATCGTCGTTTGCGGCGGCAGCGCGATTGTCTATGTTCTCACCTGCGCTATTCTTCGCGTGTCGGCTGTCAGAGGCTTTTTAGCCGTCTTCAAGCGCCGCTGAACTAAGGAGGAACCAAAATGGATGAAGAAAGACTGATTTCCACCGGCTTCAAAACCGAAGAAGACGATATTGAATATTCTCTTCGCCCGAAAACGTTGTCCGAATATTTCGGACAGAAAAAAGTGAAAGACAGCCTAAGCGTTTACATGCAGGCGGCCATTGCGCGCAGGGAGCCATTGGATCATATATTGCTCTACGGCCCGCCCGGTCTTGGAAAAACCACTTTGGCCGGCATCATCGCCTCCGAAATGGGCCATAACATCCGCGTGACGAGCGGTCCCGCCATCGAACGGCCCGGCGACCTTGCCTCCATTTTGACCAACCTGAACGCAGGCGATATTCTCTTTATCGACGAAATTCACCGTTTGAGCCGTTCGGTTGAAGAGGTACTGTATCCCGCGATGGAGGACTATGCGCTAGATATCATGATCGGAAAAGGCCCTTCCGCGCGCTCCATTCGCCTGGATCTTCCAAAATTCACATTAATCGGCGCAACCACCCGCGCAGGTATGCTCACCAATCCCCTGCGCGATCGTTTTGGAATCACCTTCCGCCTTGAGCTTTATTCTCCCGAAGAGCTTTCCGTAATCGTAAAACGAAGCGCGCAGATACTCAAAATCGAATGCTCGAAGGAAGGCGCGCTTGAAATCGCCCGCAGGTCGCGCGGAACGCCCCGAATCGCCAACCGCTTAATCAAGCGCGTACGCGATTTTGCCGAGGTTATGGCAGGCGGCGCAATCGACGAAGCCGTTGCAAAAAAAGGCCTCGACATGCTCGAAGTCGATTCTTTGGGCCTTGACCGCACCGACCGCGCCATGCTGGGCGCAATGATCGAAAAATTCGGCGGCGGGCCCGTCGGCCTTGATACCCTTGCCGCAACCACGGGCGAAGATGCCGTGACGATTGAAGATGTATACGAGCCGTATCTTCTTCAGCTTGGTTTCATCATGCGCACGCCCCGCGGCCGCATCTGTACGCCCCGCGCCTACAGCCATTTAGGCTACGCCGCGCCCAGCGCAAACGGAAGCGAACACCAGATCACCATGGACATCTGACAAAAAGAAAAGAGCGATACATTTTTCATGAAAACCTCTGATTTTCTCTACGATCTTCCCGAAAGCCAGATTGCGCAGACGCCCGTCGAGCCGCGCGATCATTCAAGGCTTTTGGTATATGACAGAAAAACAAAGACAATCGAGCACAAGCATTTCTACGATGTAATCGATTATTTAAACGCGGGCGACGTTCTCGTCATCAACCAGACCCGCGTCATCCCCGCGCGCCTGTACGGCGTTCGATCGGGCGGCGGCGCGTGCGAATTTCTGCTGCTTAAGCAAATCGCGCCCAAAAAGTGGGAAAGCCTCGTGCGCCCCGGCGCGAAACTGAAGGTTGGAAAAACCGTTTCCATCGGAAACGGCAAAATGACCGCGACCATCGTGGGTGAAGCTGAAGGCGGCGCGCGCATTGTGGAATTTGAATGCGAGGGCACGTTTGAAGAAACGCTGGACGAGCTGGGCGAAATGCCGCTCCCCCCCTATATTCACGAGCGTCTAACGGACAAAAATCGCTATCAGACCGTGTACGCCAAGGAGGACGGCTCCGCCGCCGCGCCTACTGCAGGCCTTCACTTTACGCCCGAACTTCTTAAAAAGATCGAGGATAAGGGCATTATCATCGCGCCCGTTCTTCTGCACGTAGGGCTTGGCACCTTCCGCCCCGTAAAGGCTGAAAACGTGGAAGACCACGAGATGCATTCGGAATATTACGAGGTATCCGAAGAAACCGCTCAGATCATCAAAAAGGCCAAGGCGGAAAACAGAAGAATCGTCGCCGTCGGCACAACCAGCGTGCGCACGCTCGAAGCTTCCTCCGGCGAAACCGGATCCGTCGAGGCCAAAAAAGCATGGACGCAGATTTTCATCACGCCCGGCTATACCTTTCACGCAGTCGATGCGCTCATTACCAATTTCCATCTGCCCGGCTCGACGCTACTCATGCTCATTTCCGCGCTCATGGGACGCGAGGAAGCGCTTAACGCCTACAATATCGCCGTCAGGGAAAACTATCGCTTTTTCTCCTTCGGCGACGCGATGATGATTCTCTGAGGCAAGCATATGAAAACCAGACTTATTCTCGTTCGGCACGGCTTCAGTGTGTCGAACGACCAAAAATACTTTACCGGCAACATGGATATTCCGCTTACCGAAATCGGCAGACTGCAGGCCCAAAAATGCGCCGATTATCTTAAGGATACGCCCGTCGACTACATCTATGCGAGCGACCTTTCCCGCGCCATGGATACAGCCAGGCCGATTGCCGATGCGTTGCATCTGCCGATTCATCCCGATTCCTCCCTACGTGAAATCTTCGCAGGCGAATGGGAGGGCGTTCCCTTTACGGAGCTTGAAAGACAGTTTCCCGATTCCTACCGAACGTGGAAAGAAGACATCGGGCTTGCCGTATGCGACGGCGGCGAAAGCGTTCAGGCATTTTCCGAGCGCATCATAAACGGCGTAACCGCGATTGCCGAAAGGCATGCAGGAAAAACCGTCGTCATCGCAACGCACGCAACGCCCATCCGCGTTCTGTGCACTGTTTCAAGCGGCCATCCGATTGAAAAAATGGCTGAGATTCCGTGGGTGAAAAACGCATCCATCAACATCTTCGAATACGAAAACGGCATCTTTACGGTCGTAAACAAAGATATCACCGATCATCTCGGCGATCTCAAAACCGCGCTTCCAAAGAACGTATAAAATACACTTGAAGGATGAGCTTATGTCAAAAGTTTCCATCGTTTCCTGTCCGGATTATGAAATAAACGCCGTGCGCGCCGCTTTAGAAGCTGCGCTCGATCCCATCGGCGGGCTTGATTTTGTGCGTCCCGGCATGAAAATTGCCGTAAAGGCCAATCTCGTCAGCATGATGAAGCCTGAATCCGCCGCGACCACGCATCCGGCGCTTTTGTATGCACTCAGCGAGATGCTGATAAAAAAAGGCGCGGAAGTCGTGATCGGCGACAGCCCTGGCGGCCTTTATACCTCTCCCTACGTCAATCAGGTGTACGCCGCGACAGGTCTTAAAAAGGTCACGGAAACCGGCGCAAAGCTCAATCAGAATTTTTCGCACAGGCATACGGAAAACCCGAACGGCGTAATCGTAAAGGACCTTGAATACACGACGTATCTGGACGATGCGGACGCGATCATTAATTTCTGCAAGCTCAAAACCCACGGCATGATGGGTATGTCCGCCTGCGTCAAGAACATGTTCGGCGTGATTCCCGGAACCTTCAAGCCCGAATATCACTACAAATACCCAAAACACACCGAGTTTGCCGACATGCTGGTGGATCTGAACGTGCGCTTTCCCCAGCAACTCGTCATCGTAGATGCGATCACCGGTATGGAGGGAAACGGCCCGACCGCGGGAACGCCCCGCCATATCGGCGCGATCCTCGCCTCCGATTCCCCGTATGCGTGCGACCGCATCTGCGCCAAAATCATCGGTCTCGATGAAAAAGAGCTCGAGACTGTACAGGCGGCCGAAAAGCGCGGCCTGAACGACGAGATCACGCTGTACGGCAATCCGGATTCGTTTATCGTTTCCGATTATGAGCTCGTTCGAACGCGCAAGGAAACCGATTTTGGTCACGGACGGCAATCGCTCATCGGCGGCCTCCTTGGTAAGATCATTCACTGGGCGCTTTGCAGCGTGCCAAGCGTTCAGAAAAGGGCCTGCATCGGCTGCAAAAAATGCATGAACATCTGTCCTGCCAAAGCCATCGTCATGAAAAGTCAAAAACCTGTCATCGACCGAAAGGCGTGCATCCGCTGCTTCTGCTGTCAGGAATTCTGCCCGGTCGGCGCAATGAAGGTGAAACGGCCCGCCATTGCAAAAATTTTAAATCGCTAAGCAAAAGAAAGAAGATATTCCATGCACTTTACAAAGGCAAAAGGCATTCTCTCTCCCGGCAACGGCATGAATCTCTTCAGAGGTTGTCAGCACGGATGTATCTACTGCGATTCCCGAAGCCGCTGTTATCAGATGAAGCACGATTTTGAGGACATCGAAGTCAAGGAAAACGCGATCGAACTTCTCGAAAAAGCTTTAAGCGGCAAGCGCAAAAAATGTATGATCGCAACCGGCGCAATGACAGACCCCTATATTCCCCTTGAATCTGCGCTCGAACACACGAAAAAAGCCCTGCTTCTCATCGAAAAGCATGGCTTTGGGCTGTCAATTCAAACGAAATCCGACAGAATCTTAAGGGATATCGACCTTCTTGATTCTATCAACAAAAAGGCCAAATGCGTGGTCAGCATCACTCTGACCACTTATAACGATCGGCTGTGCCGGATTCTGGAACCGAATGTATGCGTAACCTCTGAAAGAATCAAGGCGCTTCATAAGCTCAAAGAGCGAGGCATTCCAACCGTCGTCTGGCTTTCGCCCCTTCTTCCCTTCATAAACGATACCAAGGAAAACATTCAGGCCATATTAAACGCCTGCAAGGCCGCGGGCGTGTACGGCGTTGTGTTCTTCGGCGCAGGGCTCACGCTTCGGGAAGGCAACCGCGAATACTTCTATGAAAAACTGGACGAGTATTTTCCGGGGCTGAAGGAAAAATACGTAAGCCGCTACGGCGACACCTACGAAATTCTGAGTCCCGATAACGACCGTCTTTCGGAGATTTTCCACTACAACTGCGAGCGGTTCGGCATCGTTCACGATAACGACCAACTGTTTTCCTATTTCCACGAATTTCCCGAAAAACACACGGCAATGCAGCTGTCCATGTGGGACGACCTTACATTGTAAGTCGCCCGATCTCCTCTTCAAACGCCACCCAGAGATTCTCCATGGGCGGTGTTTTCGTTATTGAGATTTCTTCGCCCGTCACGGGATGAAGGAATGCATATCTGTACGACCAGAGCGCGATTTTGGGCTGCTTGATTCCGCTTCCGTATTTCCCGTCGCCTGCAAGCGGCATTTTTCTGGATGCAAACTGCACGCGGATCTGATGGGAACGCCCGTTTTTCAAAGCAGCCTTCACAAGCGAGACGCTGCTTTCCGCGTTCTTTGCAAGCACTTCATAATCAAGCGCAGCGTCCTTTACGCCCTTTCGCTCTTTTTTGACGACATAGGTTTTGTTTTTCTGCTTGTCATGATAGAGAAGGTCGAAAAGCGTGCCCGCATTTTCCTGCGGCGCGCCCTGACAGATCAGGAGATATTCCTTTTTCGCCCTGTGCGCTGAAATCGCCTCCGACAAAAGCGCAGCGGTCTTTCCATCCTTGGCGTAGATCATTACGCCGCCCACGTCCTTGTCGAGCCTGTGAACGCAGAAGATGCGTTTGACATTCAGCTGTTTTGATAGCATATCCGGAAGGCCGCCGTCTTCCGAAATCACGCCGGAAGGCTTTATGCATGCGATGAGGTATTTGTCCTCATACAGAATTTCAATGTCCATATGCGTTTTATCCTACAGTACGTTTGAATGAAAAATTGTTCAGCAGTATGATTACATTAGCGCGGGCGATGATGATCGCCCCTACATGCTGCGAAAAATCACACCCATATTGTAGAGGCGTACACCCAACGCCCGCGCATTCCTATATCTGATTTGGATTATCCTGATTTTTATTCCTCAACCTGAACGATAATCTCAACCTCGCAGGGTATATTGCCCGGCAGGTTGTGGGTGCCCATTTCGGTGCGAGCGTGATAGCCCCTTTCCTCCAGCACCTCGACCATCGTATCGGAAAAGCCGTCCATGACCTTGTCGATTGCGTTAAAGCCCTCGGCGCAGTTGACCAAAGCAAACACCTTTACGATGCTCTTAACCTTGTCAAGCGTGCCCAGCGTGTCCTTAAGAACGCCTAAAATGATAATAGCGCATTCTCTTGCGGCCATATAGCCCTCTTCGAGCGTCAGATCCTCGCCGATTCTGCCGGTAAACAGGTTTTCGCCCGTAGCCTGATCCTCGGGACCATGGCCGGAGATGTATAAAAGATCCTTGTATTTTCTAAGAAGGATAATGCCTCTCTTTTTGGCGTAGGTCGGCTCGGTTTCCTTACCGTCCACAAAGATGCGATTGATCGTATCCATCTTCAAAACCTCCTCAGGGACGAATCTTTACGATGGCTTCGACAACGATCGGTACATTCTGAGGAAGCGCGAAAGCGCCCATTGCGCTTCTTGCATGCTGGCCGCGTCTTCCGAAAACTTCAACCATCAAATCAGAAAATCCGTTCATGACCGCGGGCTGAGAGAAGAACTCTTTTCCGCTGTTGACAAGACCCAGGCACTTAACCACGTAATCCACGCGGTCGAGCTCGCCGATATAGTCCTTGATGGTCGCAAGGATGTTAAGGCCGCAAAGGCGCGCCGCCTGATAGGCCTCTTCTACGGTGATGTCCTCGCCGACTTTTCCGGTATAAACCGCCTTGCCTTCCTGATCAACGGGAAGGGTGCCGGAGACATAGAGAAGATCGCCGTACAAAACTGCGTCCACCTTGCCCGTGCCCTTGCGGTCGCGGATCGGAAGCTGAATGCCCAATTGCTCCAAACGTTTGCTCGTTTCGCTCATTTTAAAAAACCTCTTTTCAAATAGAATTTATTGAAGAAATTCCTTAATCGCATCCGTTACAATGATCGCCTCGCCTTTGGTAAGGTTAAGGGCGCTTACATAGATCGTATCCTTTCCCTGTTTCCCGATGTAAATGCCTTTTCCCTTCATAAAGGCGACGGCGTCATCAGCCGTTTTGCCGTTTAATAGCTCGATAAAAAGCCTTTGATACGTCTGCCCCACTGGGCCCTGATTCACCCTGTACGGGCGTGCATTGCCAGTTTTTTCAATGATTTCACTCATAAAATCATTAAGGTCAATAATCCTTTTGGCTTCATTTTCTTCATCGAGATTCATGTAATTTTCAAGCGCGACATACAAGCCCACCACCGATTCGCGGCTGGTTTTGCTGCTTCTGCAGATTCCATGATTCGGTGCGCCGAAGCGCAGGCAGTCCTTGACGTATTTTTCCCTGCCCACGATGAGTCCCGAATCCTGCGGGCCGGAAAGCGTCTTTCCGCCGCTGAAAATCGCCATATCCGCGCCCAGATCGCGAGTGTATTTCCAGAGGTTCTCCTTCGGCGGCAACTGCGCCGCCGCGTCTACGATGACTGGCGTATTGTGCCTGTGGGCAAGGGCGATCACGCGTTCAAGGGGCATAGACGCCCTTTCAAAAAGGATCGGCGCAAAGAAAAATACGCACGCCGCGCCCTTTCGAAGCTCGCCCTCCAGTTCGATTTCAAGCGTCTCGTCCGCATCTCCAATAAACACGATCTCGCCGCCTGCTTCCTCAATCGCCTTGTCATAGGCGTTGTGCTGACCGCGCATGACGATGACGCGCTTATTGATATCGGGGCATGCGGGCAGGCGCATAAAGTGAAACGCATCTCCTTTGCACATGCAGACCGCCGCTGCCAATTGAATCGCGCCGGCGGAGCCGTTTGTGACATAAGCGGCTTCGTTATGGGTCATTTCTGCTATTCTTTTGCCGACCTTCTCCTGAAGCTCGTCAAAGTCCACAAAACGCCTGGAAATTTCCTTCATCGCATCCAGCGTGTTTTCCGCCATTCGGCTTCCGCCGTACACGGTATAGGTGTCGTGGGCGTTTATGTAGGGTTTGATGCCGATTTTTTCAAAAATATCCATCTTCGTCCTACCCATTTAAAAATCAGTGCGCCTTGATGCTCGCGCCGCCGTCCACCATGATGGTCTGCCCCGTAATGTAGGAAGACATATCGCTGGCAAGGAACAGGGCGGCGTTTGCAATATCGTCCATCTTCCCGGGCGGGAGCGGCTGCATGCCGCTCAAAAGCTTTAAAAACGCGTCCCTTTCCTCGCCCTCCGGGAACGCATACACCTCGTCCATCATCACATCGCTCATAATCAGCCCAGGACAAATGTTGTTGACCCGGATGCCATAGGGCGCATAATCCAGCGCCATCACGCGGGCCGAAGCGTTCATCGCACCCTTTGTCCCGGCATAGATGGAATAACCGGGCATGGACTGAACGGCGTGGATGGAGGAAATATTGATGATACTGCCCGTTTTTCTTTCCATCATACCGGGCAGAAACGCTCTTGCAAAGCGCATGCCGCTTTTGTAATTGCTTTCAAAAAAGCTTTCGAGGGTATCGTCGTCATAGGTGTGCGCAGGAAAATGACGGTTGACGCCGACGGTGTTTACGATAATATCAACGCCTTCAAAATCGTTTAAAACATCCCTTGCCATTTTTTCGGTCTGTTCCTTATCGGACAGATCGACCAGATATCCCCTGCTTTTGGGAGAAATCTCTCTGATTTCATCCATCGTCCGGTCAAGCATATCCTTATTTCTGCCGCCCACGCAAACAACCGCGCCGTGATTGGCAAACAAAAGCGCAATCGCCTTTCCAATGCCCCTTGCGCCGGTTGAAATCAGGCAGCGCTTACCCGAAAGAAGAGCGTTATAGGAAATCATATCCATCCTCCTGCGTATTTTCCTACAGGCATTATACATAAAAACATGAAGCTCCGTCAAGGGATTTTGATGCGATTTTGCCAAAGAATTGTGTTGACAATTGATATTGACTCGATTATCATAAACACAGATAAACTACATCAAAAGGGAGCGTTTTCATGGAAAAATATACCTATGATCTTCTGTTAAAAGGCGCAACCGTAATTGATCCCGGTAACAACATAAACGAAAAAATGGACGTTGCGGTCAAGGACAAAAAAATAGCCGCCGTTCAAAAGGACATCGCGCCCGCGCTTTCCAAAAAGACCATTCAATTGACGGAAAACATGCTCGTCGTTCCGGGTCTGATCGACATGCATTGCCACCTCTGCCCCTCCTACCCGGTCGCTGAGGACGGTCTTTCCTGCATTCATCCGGAGGCTCATCTTTTTCAGGTGGGCGTTACAACGGCGGTCGACGCGGGCACCTGCGGTATCCGCGATTTTGTATCGTTTAAGGAAAACCTCATTGACAAAACGAAGGTTCGCGTGCTTGCAATGATCAACATAGCCGACGGAGGTATGGTGAACCTTGAGTCCGAACAGCGCTTGTCCGATTTCCATCCCAAAGCGGTCGCAGGCATGGCCGAATCTTTCAAGGACACGGTCGTCGCCATTAAAACCGCGCATTACTGGGTCGGAAAGCCGTTTACCAAGGAGCATCCCGCATGGGCCAGCGTGGACGCGACACTGGAAGCTGCGCGCCTTGCGGGCCTGCGCGCAATGTTCGACTTCCAGCCGACGCTGCCCGAGCGCAGCTATCAGGAATTGGTTCTGAAAAAGCTCGCGCCCGGCGACATTCACACCCATATGTACGCCCAGCAGTTCCCTGTGATCGATGAAAACGGAAAAGTGAGCGACTTTCTTTTCGAAGCGCGCACACGCGGCGTATTGTTTGATCTTGGCCACGGCGCAGGCAGCTTCTGGTTCAGAAACGCCATTCCCGCGCTTCATCAGGGCTTTGCGCCGGATATCCTTTCAACCGACCTGTATTTTGACAACGTCGCAGGCCCTGTATACGGCCTTACCCACATCATGAGCAAATACCTCTCCATGGGCATGCCGCTAACCGAAATCATCCGTAAAACCACTGTGTCTCCCGCCGGAATCCTCGGTCATCCAGAGCTTGGCACTCTGTCTGTGGGAAGCTGCGCCGATATAACCGTCCTTGACAAAGTGACCGGCACATTCGGCTTCTCCGACGCAGGCCGCGCGAAAATGATGGGCGACAAAAAGCTCGTTTGCGAAATGACCATCAGAAACGGCGAAATCGTTTACGACATTAACGCCCGCGCAAACGTCGAATGGCAAAACGCACCGGAAGAATATTGGCATTCTCCGGGCGTGATCAGGGATTGAGACTCAGCAATTCAATTCGCTTCGCTCATCACGGCGTGAAAACAATTTGAAAACCACAAACCTGATAAATACACGTAGTTCTTTAAACCCGTAGGGGCGATTCATGAATCGCCCGCCGTAATCAGTTTGACAAACATCCGCAGACAGCACTTACCGTCTGCGGATGTTTATTTGACCAAATCTAAAATTATCACTCAATCGAATACAGCCGATCCAATTCCCATTGCTTGGGGTTATTCACAATGTATTTATAAATCATATCATAATCCTGCTGATTCCGAATCACATGATCATGATATCCTCTCCGCCAAACTTCGGTATTTCTATTCCTCTTGCGGATTTCTTTTGAGGCATTCATTTTAATGTATCCTACCACTTTGGAAAGAAATGAACGCCTGTTTTCATCTGACGCTGATTTTTCTGCTCCCTTGCAATCACCATATAATCTTATAAGCAGATGAACATGATTCGGCATGATCACATAGCGGTCAATAGCTCCCGGAATACGTTCGGAAATGCTGTTTATGATTGGGTCAACAATTCTTCCTTCTTCTGTAAGCTGCATTTCGGGCGATTCGTGAATCGCCCCTACGAGTTTTGCGAGGGTATTCTTCCTGTTGTGGGTGCAGAATGTGATAAAACACGCGTCAGGCGTATTGTAATCGTAATTCTTGATTCTTAAAGGTTTTCGCTTGGGCATTTCCTTGTCCATATTCATCACCAACGATATTATATCATATATGTTTTTTCATAACAAGCGGCATTCAATTGCATGTGCAGAAGCCGATTCGTGAATCACCCCTACGGCACACGCAAACAAATAATCTTCATTACAGCCTTTTGTGCGATTGATTTTTGCCTCTAAATTTACTATAATAGATAATGAGGTGATATGCATGAAGAAAACCGAAAGCACGCCCAAAATTCTTTCCATTGATCCGTGGCTCAAAAACTATGCTTCGGATATACACCTGCGCGTAAACCGCTTTAACGAAACAAAAAAGACACTGCTTGGAAAGCATGCGGACCTTTCCTCGTTTGCAAACGGATATATGTATTACGGCTTCCACAGAACCGAGACCGGCTGGGTATACCGCGAATGGGCGCCCGGTGCGGACAGCATACACTTAATCGGCGAATTCAACGGCTGGGATCGCTCGTCGCACCCGCTTACGAAGATTTCAGAAGGCGGCGTATGGGAAATTGAGCTTACAGGCGCAGATGCGCTCAAGCACGGTCAGAAGGTAAAGGTTCAGATTACGAAAGACGGCGAGATCTTTGACCGCATCCCCACCTACATTCGCCGCGTGGTTCAAAATCCCGTGACCCACGATTTCGACGGACAGATCTGGATGCCCGAAAAGCCTTTCGAATGGACCGACGGCGGCTATGGTAGAAGAAAGATTTCTCCGCTTTCCATCTATGAAGCGCACATCGGCATGGCGCAGGAGGAAGGCCGGATCGGCACATACGACGAATTCACCGAAAACATCCTCCCCCGCATCAAAAAGGCGGGCTATAACACGGTTCAGCTGATGGCCATTATGGAGCATCCGTATTATGCGTCCTTTGGCTATCAGGTGAGCAATTTCTACGCGCCCTCCTCCTGGTTCGGTGAGCCTGAAGGATTAAAGCGCCTCATCAACCGCGCGCACGAGATGGGCATGCTGGTGTTCCTTGACCTTGTGCATTCCCATGCCTGCGCAAACGCCAATGAAGGTCTTGGCATGTTCGACGGCACCCAAACGCAGTTTTTCCATGAAGGCAATCGCGGCTGGCACAGCGCATGGGGCTCCCGGGTATTCAATTACGGAAAGCACGAAGTTATTCATTTCCTGCTTTCCAACATCAAATACTGGCAGGAGGAATTCCACTTCGACGGCTTCCGCTTTGACGGCGTGACCAGTATGCTCTATTTAAACCACGGTCTTGGCGTATCCTTTGACAGCTATGATAAATATTTTTCGCTCAACACCGATATTGAAGCAGTCACTTATCTTCAGCTGGCAACCGAGCTGATTCACTCGGTCAATCCCCTGGCCGTCGCTATTGCCGAGGACATGAGCGGCATGCCGGGCATGTGTCTGCCCATCCGTTACGGCGGCGTCGGCTTTGACTATCGCCTCGCCATGGGCGTTCCGGATTACTGGATCAAGATGATCAAATCCGGTCCCAGCAAAGACTGGAACATTTTCGGCATGTGGCATGAGCTGACCACACGCCGTCCGCAGGAAAAGGTGATCGGCTACGCTGAGAGCCACGATCAGGCGCTGGTAGGCGACAAAACCATCATGTTCCGCCTTGCGGATGCGGAAATGTACACCGGCATGGAAAAAAGCTATCATTCCTTTACGATGGACAGAGCCATTCAGCTTCACAAGCTGATCCGCTTTATCACGCTTACTCTGTCCTGCGACGGATACCTGAACTTCATGGGCAACGAATTCGGCCACCCCGAATGGATCGACTTCCCGCGCGAGGGCAACGGAAATTCGTTCCACTATGCCAGAAGGCAATGGTCTCTTTCGGAAAACGATCTTTTAAAATATCCTCAGCTTCTGGCGTTTGACGAAGGCATGCACAAATTTTCCAGAAAATACCGCGTAATGTGCAAGCGCGATCTTCAGAATCTCTGGATGGATCCTGAAAAAAGCATTATTGCGTTTTCCAAGGGCGAGCTTGTGTATGTGTTCAATTTCAGCGAGATTGCAGACGCTGAAAACTTCTTCCTGCCCGTACACACCGTTGGCGAAGGCGAATACAAAATCGTGTTTTCCTCGGACAAAGGTGATTTCGGCGGTTTTGACCGCGTTGACGAAAAACGCACTTTCAAATCCTTCACATCCCCCGATCGCGGCGAAGGCTTTGTCGTAACTGTGCCCTCTCTTTCCGTTTTGGTGTTTGAAAAAAGCGCGCCCGTCAAGCGCGCCCGTAAATCCTGAACCATTCCTCGGTTTCGGAACCATCTTCATTTCTAAGTATGAGCGGCGGCAGCCAATGGAGCTGTTCGCCGCCATTTTTGACGCTGTCAATCAAAATCAGCCTCGGCGCGTGGTTTTTCGTGCCCTGCACGCACCGGATGCGCTTGGGCGCGAGATTCGCTTTTTTCATCTCGCACATCATTTCAAACGCCCGTTGCGCCGGAAACACCACCGAAAACCGCCCGCCGGTCTTCAAAAGCGCGGCGGCAGATAAGCAAATCTCGCCGATCGTAGTATCTCCTTCATGCCTTGAAAGGCGTTTATTCAAAGAAACGGATTGAAGCGCCGCTCCCTCCTTGGAATACGGCGGATTGCAAACCACCTGATCAAACTTCCCATAACCCAGGTTTTCCGCAGCGCATCGCAGATCCATAGGATGAACGCGGACGCGATCGGCGATATGGTTCAGCCGAACGCTTCTTTGCGCCATCTCGGCCATGTCCTCCTGAATTTCAATCGCGTCCACCTGTGCATATTCATGATGCGCGGCGATCAAAAGCGCAATCGCGCCTGTGCCGGTGCCAAGATCGGCGACGCGATCGTTTTTTCGTATGAGCGCGAAATCCGAAAGCAACACCGCATCCGTACCAAAGCGGAACGCATTTGTTTTCTGGATGATCTTCATGCCGTTATACTGAAGATCGTCCACCCTTTCGCCTTCCAGAAGCTTGATTTCAGAGATAGTAGACGGATCCGACAAATTCATATTCGCTTCTCTCCGTAAATTGTTCGATAAGAACCACGCAGGCGTGATCGGGCGAAGCAAAGACGACGGCGTTTTCGTCCACGCAAATGCCCGTCAAAAGCGTTTCGCCCTTCATGAAAAACACCTGATCGCCTATTTCTACAAGCGTTTCGTCCTCATTCCAGCCGTAAAGCGCCTTTGCGCTTTCGTATTGAAGTGCGATGGTCGGATGAAGCTCGATGCCCGCCGTCAGATAAACCGCGTAGGTAAGCCCGCCGTTTCCGTAGAAGTCTTCTCCGACCCTGCCTGCCTCGTAGGGCAGGGAAACAGTTTTTTTCGCCTTTTCGCAAATATTCAGAACAATTTCATGGCGTTTTTCTTCTTGCTGTCTCAGTTCCTCAAGCTCAATGGATTCTGCATAGGTGTATGCCTGATCGGAATTCATAAGTATTCTGGTTTCCGTATCGGCAATTCCCGTTTCATCGAGCCCATGCGCCCTTTGAAAGGTCTTGACCGCGTCCTCGGTTTTTTTATCAAATGAGCCGTTTACGGAATCCAGATAATAGCCCAGATCCAGAAGACGCCTTTGCAAAAGCACAACCTGATGGCCTGCATCATCACGCATGGCGGGCATTTCGCTCATTTCTTTGATGAACTCGTCCATTGTGACGCACAGGCCTGAATTCAGAAGAAGCCTCGTTGCTTTATCGGCGCTGCCGGTGGTCTGAATGCCGTTGGCAAGTTGGAAATAATATACAGCTTCTGTAAGCTCGTGGGTAAATTCTGTGTCGATCAGACCCGTATAGTAACCAAGCGCCGTCAGCTGCTCTTTGACCTTCTCAACAGCCTTTGTGATGTCGCCTTCGGAAAGTTCGCTCACCGCTTCAAGCGCAATCGCCTCCGCGTATGATACAGCTTTGCCGGTCATGAGAAGAATCCGCATATCCAGATCGCATTCGCCGGTTTCAGCGATGCCGTTTCGCCTTTGAAACTCATAAACCGCATCCTGCGTGTTTTTTCCGAATTTCGCGGAACAATCGCCCGAGAAATAGCCAAGCTCCAGAAGCTTCAGCTGCAGAAACTTCACTTGAGACCCGGAATCGCCATACTGGATCACGATTTTCACGTCGGATTTGTTTAAATCAATCGCGCCAGGCGCACACAAAAGCGATATCGTTTCACTGTCGGCAATGCCGGTAACGGGCAGATGATTCACAATCTGAAAAAGGAAAACCGCCGTTTCCGTCTGATTTTCATAATTGCCCGTGGCGTCACCCTTAAAATAGCCCTTTTCCTGTAACAGAGTCTGAAGCTGCTTTACCTGCTTTCCGCTGTCGCCGGCTTTGAGTTCAAGATCGAGTTTCTGAATGTTTCTGGCTTGATCGATAAAGGCTTTTTTGGTAACCGCGTCCTCGCTTTTGATTTTGAGAACCGTATCGGGATCTGCAAGTCCCGTCGGGTTTAATCCGTTTGCGGTCTGGAAATTCATGATCGCAGTCACCGTATCATCGCCAAAATAGCCGTCCGCATTGCCCGTAAAATAGCCGAGCTGCTGAAGGCGCAACTGCATATCAAAAATGTCGTCGTTCTGTTTTCCGTACGTCAAAAGTCCTGCTGCCATAGACGAAAAAAGGGCAAGCAAGATAATAAGCATACAGGCAGGACGACCTGTTTTCTTTAAAACGCATTTCATTTGCATATTGTGTGCATTCAAAAGGCTAAGCCTCTCTCCATTTTATTCCACAATAATTTTACTACACTTTTTCCATTTTGCCAACAGAAAAATTATCCACCTACGTTTTATCTTGTTTAATTCGGTATTTCGCGAAAGAAAAAAAACGGCCTGTGTTCCAATGGAACCAAGCCGTTTCTTCCGATATTGGGTACCCGTCTTCAGGCTAAAGCCGAATTATTCTTCTACGGGAGCGCCAACCGGGCAAGCGCCTGCGCAAGCGCCGCAGGAAATGCAAGCCTCAGCATCAATAACGTACTTACCGTCGCCGGCAGTGATCGCGCCAACCGGGCACTCTGCCTCGCAAGCGCCGCAAGCAATGCAAGCATCCTTAATAACGTAGGCCATGGGGACACCTCCTATAATATGAGATGCATCTATTATACCACACTTTACTTAAAATGCAATTGTTAATTTGCAATTTTTATGCTATCATCTACGCATAATTTCAAAGGGAGAAGTGTAAAATGACCGAACAATTGAAAAAAGCCCGTGAGCTTCTTGAAAATGTGACCCCGCTCATCACCGATTGCGGACTTTTATGCGACCACGCCTGCTGCAAGGCCGATGAAGACTCGGGCGACAGCGTGTGGCTGTTCCCGGGCGAGGAGGAGATTGCCTTTTCATGGGGCGAGGTTACGGACGTATCCCTTCCGGTCACCGGAATAAAGGCAAAAAGCCTTTACTGCAATGGCTTCTGCGAGCGCGAAAACAGGCCTTTCGGCTGTATGATTTTTCCGCTCGTTCCCTATTTTTCTAAAAAAACAAACGCATGGTCTGTTCGCATGGACAGGCGCGCTTTTGCGCTTTGTCCGCTGACAGCATATGGCAAAAAGGGCTTGAATCCGGAATTTGTAGAAAACGCTGAAAAAGCCGTTCAGATCCTTTCCGAATCAGAAACAGGCGAACGCTTTTTACAAGCGCTCGCCCGTGAAGAAAGCGTATACCGCGAAAAATTGTTTTAACGCGCGATTTTTCCAGACGCGTCGGAGGCGATAAAGGCCTGAAGCTCAGAGCTTGCAACGCCGTCGGGATTGGTAAAGCCAATCGCCGTCTGAACGGCAATGATCGCATCCCGCGTTTTTTCGTCGAAGGTATTGAATTTCACGTTCTCAGAATCCATATAGCCAAGATTAATCAGCCTCAGCTGCATCTCTCCGACGCGCTCGCCGGTTGCGCCAAACGTAAGGGTTTGGTAGCTCTCTGCGAGCGTGTTTTCATATTCGCCATTTTGAGGCGCATAAGCTGAGAACATGATTTCCTGAAGCGCGCTGGTAGCCTCGCCCGTCTGCTCCATGCCAATGGCGGCCTGGAACGCTTTGACGGCGGAAGTGGTTTTGGTTAAGTAATTTCCGCCGATCGTGCCGTCAAAGTAGCCCAGTGACTGAAGCCTTCTTTGCATATTTTTGACCTTTTCGCCGGTCATCCCGGGTGAAAGCGGCTCGTAGGCCGATTCAGTCTCATAGAAGGCATCGAGATTTACGGACAGGTATTTTTTATACATATACCCGATCCGCCCGTTTGCATTCTGAACCTCCGCCCAATCGCCATTGGTTCTTAGCCACTTGACAACCGCGCCCTTGGACATCCTGCCAAGAACTTCGGCGGTTTCCGATGCGCTTTCGTATACGCTCACGGAATCCTGCGTGATAACGGCTTCTTTGTTGACGACTTCGATTGCATCGGTCAGCTCGTCCTCCTTGACCGCAAAGTCGCTCAGGCGGGCGTAACCGATGGCGCCGGCGCTGTTTTTGATTTCCGCCCAATCGCCCGAGGCTCGAAGCAACATGATTTCCGTACCCTCATAGAGCGTGCCAATCGACTTTTTATTGCTGACGGAATCGTATACGACGGTAGAGGGCGCAATCACGGTTGCAGTCTTGTTTACGATCACGTATTTATCAAACGATTCTCCCTTTTTAGGCGCGGTGTCTGCGTACAGCTCTCTCTGCGTTTCCGCATTGGCCACGCCGGTTTGCTTGATACCGACCGCCGCCTGGAACGCCTTGACCGCATCCTTCGTGCCGCTTCCGAACTTTCCGTCGGCGCTGCCAGTAAGATAGCCAAGCTCGATTAAGCGCTTCTGAAGCTTTCTGACCTCTTCGCCCGAATCGCCGCTTTCAAGCGTCGCATAGCTGACCGCAACCTCTCCGTTGGGATTGTAGGGCGCGCTGTCGGCATACAGATAGGTCTGAACAAAATCCGTCGCAACGCCGTCCGGCTCGAGATTAAGCGCCGACTGGAATGCGCGAAGCGCAGCCTCGGTCCCGTCGCCGAAATAGCCGTCTACCGTGCCGGTCAGATAGCCAAGCTCAATAAGCCTGATCTGAAGGCGCGCAACATCGTCGTTTTTATCGCCGTTTTTAAGCGTTTTATATCCGGTCGATCCGCTCGGGCGGGAATTGCTTTTGGCGTCCTTTGAGAACAAAAGCTCTTGCAGCGACACGGAGGCGACGCCCGTCTGCTCGCGTCCGTTTACATATTCAAACGTCTTAATCGCCTGTGCGGTTTCATTATCGTAATAGCCATCGGCCGCGCTGTCCATGTATTTCAACTCAATCAGCCTGTTTTCAAGCGCATAGACCGCCGTGCCGTACGAGCCCATGCCAAGGGCCATGTATTCGGTCTGAATGTTTGAAGAAGATGTGTTTCTCAGCGCATCGCCCGCAAAAAGGTATTTCTGCATGTCGGGCGTAGCCACGCCGGTCTGCACCTTTCCATATCTGGCTTCAAAGGCCCGAACGGCATTTGCGGTATTTTCGCCGAAATACCCGTCTGCAGAGCCCTTTAAATAACCAAGCTGGATAAGCCGCTTTTGAAGATTAACAACCGCGTCTCCATAACATCCTTCATAAAGGGTCTGATACAGAACCGCCGTGGGCGTGGGCGTTACGCGCGCCTCCTGATAGGTAAGCGCATCGTCCCTGTAAAGATAGGCCTGCATGGCGGCAGTTGCGATGCCGGTTTCGGGCTTGCCGTACGCTGCCTCAAACCGCTTGACTGCGTTTACCGTGCCCGTTCCGTAGATACCGTCGATCTTGCCGGAATAATAGCCCAGAAAGCGCAGGCGGGTTTGGAGATTCGTGACCTCGTCTCCCCTGCTTCCGTACTGAAGCGGTTTGTAGCCGCCGGAGCTGGATTCTGTGGGACCGGGCGTAGGGGCAACATAAGGCGTGGGCGTAGGCGTTACAGCGCCTGCAGGCAAGGCTTTATCAGAAAAAAGATATTCCTGAAGGGCTACGGTCGCAATGCCCGTTCTCTGCTTTCCGTAAACGGCTTCAAATTCCTTGACGGCGTTTTCAGTGTTTGCGTCAAAAATACCGGTTGCGCTGCCCGAAAGATATCCCAGCTCAATTAAGCGATTCTGAAGGCGCGCAACCTCCGTGCCGGTGCTTCCACGTTCAAGCTTTATAAAAGACTGATTGGCGTTTGTGCTCTGGGGCGCATACCTGTCGGAATACGCTTTTGCGCTGTTCGAGAACAGATACACCTGAAGCAGCGGGCTGGCAACGCCGGTCTGCACGCGCCCATAGGCGCTTTCAAACATCTTGACTGCCTGCGCCGTGGCCTGATCAAACGTACCCGTCGCCGTTCCTTCGAGATAGCCCAGCTCGATCAGGCGTTTTTGAAGGTTTCTTACGCCGGTTCCGAGAGAACCAACCGAAAGCTCCACATATTTGTCGACCTCCGCCTTGTCAAGCGCTTCGTTCATCCAACCCATGACGGTGACCTTCTGGGAAGGGCTGACTGTCTTCTTTGCGCCCCCGGGCGAATCAGTGCTCTTGGCTGTTGACAGCGTCGGAAAGGGAACGTTCACATTCACTGAGTAATCGCTCAATGGATCCGTTGTATCGGTTCCGGGATTGCAGCCGGACAAAAGAATCACAAGCGCCAATAAAACGCCGATCACTCCCAAGCGCAAATTTTTCTTCATGTTCCGGCCCTCCAATTTCCATGCAAAAATTCATTTCTTATAAGTATAAGACGCAAAAAGCAGGATGAAAGTTGCTTCATCCCGCCAAATGTTTCCCAATTTTTAACTATTCGCCCTTCGCAAGAATCGACGAAAGAACGTCGATCGCATCCGTTACCCTGGCCATGTCCTCGTCCGTGATTTCGCTGGACCAGCCATGGATGGCGCCCTTTAAGGACTCTACCATTTCTTCGACCTTTTCACGGCCTTTTTCAAGGATAACTATGTGTACAACGCGGCGGTCGGTGGAATTGCGAACTCTTTTTACATAGCCCGCGTCAATCATGCGGTCGATGAGGGGCGTGATATTGGGTTTGGCGATATCAAACCGCTCGGAGATCTCCGTTACGGTCATGCTCTGCTCAATGTTCAGCGTAGCCAACACCTGTGCATAGGAAAGCGGCAGCTGGTTTGCGCCCTGTTCAAAATCCGGGCGGAACAGACGCTTTTTAAGAACGGGTGCGATCGTAAGAATCTGCCATGCAAGCTTTTCGCGATGCTCGCTGACAACGTTTGTATTTTTCTGCATAGTGATCAGCCTCCATATGGGTATTAACAACGACCATGTCTATTTTATAACATTCCTGACACATATGCAAGTTATTCTTCGTTTATATTTGCGTTGATATAATTAACATTCAGCACTTATTTTTCATTTACGGCAAAAATTTGGACTTTTTCGTACATATCTGTGTTCTCAAAAATCACGGGATACAGTCTTTCGAACGCCTCCGTGTCCGCACCGGCGCTCCTTTCATAGGAGGAGATGTAGACATAATCAACGCCGTATTCTTCAAACAGATGCTGATTGGCTTCGGGATT
Source organism: Clostridiales bacterium (assembly GCA_015056255.1). Taxonomy (GTDB): domain Bacteria; phylum Bacillota; class Clostridia; order Christensenellales; family Aristaeellaceae; genus SFHK01. The sequence goes on from SVGP01000020.1 coordinate 30,564, forward strand.
TTGGAGCATCAAATACATATCCCTTTGTGCCGATTGATATTTTACGCCATGAAAATGAAGATACAGCGTCGCTCCGCAGACAATTCTCCTGCCGCCCAGGACATTGGCGGCATTGTTGTGATTATCCTTGGTCAGAAACACACTATCAGAAGGCGTATTTTCAAAGATAAACTCCCCCGCTTCCCTGTGCGCGGATGAAAAGATCACTTCGTCCGATATGCATTCACGCGCAATCGTCACCATGCCGGAAAACGTGCACGCGAACAAAAATACCCACGCGCACACTGCTGCGAGCGCGCGCTTTAAGGAATTGAGCCACGCGCGATCACCATTATTCCAAAGGAAACAAAACGCATTTACGACCGCGTTTGCGCCGATAGGCAGCATGACAAGATAGGCAACATAGAAAAGCTTGATGTTGTCATACTCATTGGGCTGGAAAAGGATAAATTCCGAAATCGCATAGAGAACCAGCGCGCCCAAAGAAAACGCTCGCTTCGCTTTGTCCTTTGTAAATATTGCAGCGATCGGAAAAACAATATACATAAGGCCTGTATTGTTAATCCAGAACCAAAGGTAATTGTCTCTGAGGCCGCCAATTCCGTTATTGTTGACCCAGTTAAATAAAATGCGCAGGGATTTGCCGTCCATCGTCTGCGGAAACGTCCAGGTAAAAAGCTGATAAGCTGAAATCGCACAGGCGAGAAGGCCGTATGCGCCAAAAAGGAAAAGCGATTTTTTCCTCTCCTTCTGAAAAGCAACCGTATAGATGAGCGCACCCAGACTGACCGCGCCCAGAGCGAGGAACGAATGCGTGTGAATCATGGGCAATGCGCCCGCCCATACGCCGAGGACAATAAAATCCTTTATGTTCCTATCGCGTAAGGAAACCGTTAGAAGATACAGACAAGGCATAAGGCACATCCAGCCCGCCATCAGCGTTCTTTGCGGAATCAGAAGATCGCTAAGCGCGTTGACCCAGCGAAGGTTCTCCTCCGGCAAATTGGTGGGCGTTCTGTAGTAGCCGAAAAGCGTATCCGAAACCACCCATTCATTCAGGCCGTTTTCGTCAAAAAGCCGCGTAAAGCCAAGCCCGCCTGAAAAGAAAAAGAGAAAAAACGCCAAAGCAGCGGCCGATTTTTTGCCCGTAAGCTCATAGGCAAAAATCACAAAGCCCATATAGAAAAGCGCGCACATAACCGTGCCCGGAACGTAAATCGCAGGCGCAAGCGGTGTTTTAAAAAGGAGCATGGTGCTTGAAAGCGCGTCGACAAGGAAGGGATAACCAAGCTTTGTGCCCGGAAGGAGTGTATATTCAGGAGGATAGCTCTGTCCGATCAGGCCGGTTGCAAAGCCGGCGTGCATGCAAAGATCGCCGTAGGTGCTCTGTCCTACGTGCAAATCTCCGTCCACATTCACAAACGTGTGTGTGTACTGTAAAAACGCCGTGATCACAACGGCTGGAAAAATGACCATAAGGATAAAGGAAAAATCGACTCCTTTATCAATATCCGCCCGATTTTCAAGCGAATTTTTCTTGGAAGCCCTGAATACGCAGCTGACAGCCGCAAACAAAGCAGACAAGCTCAACGCGCAGATTTGCGCCGTCAGGGTAAAATCAAAAATATAGGCAAAAACCGACGGAAGCCACATCATTTCCATGAGCCCCATCGTCATGCCGAGCCATGCCTTTATTGTCAAACTGCGCTTTTGAAAAACGGTCTCCGCCTGTAAAACGCCAAAGGCCATAAAAAGCGCCATCACTAAAATACCCAGCATATATCCTCCAATAAATCATTGTCCACATGATTATATCACCGAAACAAATTCCACACAACCTATTTTATCCGAAACTCTGTTTTTCATCTTGCATTTCATATTTAGATGGGGTAAAATAGTGATGTATCAGAACCAATAAACCTTAAAAGGGGTGTATTTTGCTATGTATAATTTCCCGATCGGTATTATCCTCGACTGCTTTAAAAAACCCGTGCTTGAATCGCTGGATATCGTCGCTTCCCTGGGCGCGCAGGGCATTCAGGTCTACGCCACCAGAGGCGAAATGTCTCCCGAAAACCTGGTGGGCGAAAAGCGCAAAAACTTCCTTAAAGAAGTCAAAGCGCGCGGCCTCGTTATTTCCGCCCTCTGCGGCGACCTCGGACACGGTTTTGGCAACGCCGAGGAAAACCCCATGCTCGTTGAAAAGAGCAAGCGCATCCTGGATCTGGCCAAGGATCTTGAAACCGACATCGTCACCACCCACATCGGTGTTGTGCCTGAGGATCACAATCATCCGAGATTCAAAATCATGCAGGACGCCTGCGGCGAACTTGCTCAGTACGCCGACAGCGTAAAGGCTCATTTCGCCATTGAAACCGGCCCCGAAACCAGCCTTACCTTAAAGAGCTTCCTTGATACCCTCCACTCCACCGGCGTAGCCGTTAACCTCGACCCCGCAAACCTCGTCATGGTCACCGGCGACGATCCCGCAGGCGCAGTACATAACCTTAAGGACTACATCGTCCACACCCATGCCAAGGACGGCAAAATGCTCCGCCGCCCGAATCCCGAAGCGGTTTACGGCTTGGTCAGAGACGATGCTCTGGTCACCGACCCCGCGTTCATCGAAGTACCGCTCGGCGAAGGCAGCGTTCCTTACGACGCCTACCTTAAAGCCCTTGAAGACATCGGCTATAAAGGCTTCCTCACCATCGAGCGCGAAGTCGGCGCCCAGCCCGAAGAGGACATTAAAAAGGCCGTCGCGTTCTTAAAGAGCAAGTATTAATCTGAATACAAACAAAACAGCGCGGGCGTGCAATGCACGCCCCTACAGTATGGTTATTATACCATCATTAAATGTAGGGGCGGTCATTGACCGCCCGCGCTTATTATGTCCACTTATTCCTGAATCTGCCACCACTCTGCTTCAACATTTCCCGCAAAAATGATATAAAGGTCGTGAACATCCTTTACTTTCTTGCAGTTCGCCGTGAATTCAACGCCCTCGCTGCCTGCGGGGATCGTGATTTCGCAAAGCACGTCGCCGAAGGTTCTGTCAAGAGCTACGCGCACCGCGCCGCCGGATTTGGAGGAAGCTTTCATTGTGAAGGTCTTGGCTCCGTCTTCAATATTTACGCCCTTTACCTGAATCCAGCTTCCGTTAACGGCTTTGAGAACCGCCTTATCTGCATAGCCTTCCACTTCAATGCCCGCTTCGCGATAGATCGTGGTAGCGGGTATCTTTTCATAGGGATTCACGGTATGAAGCTGATTGATGCCGGTCATGGTGCCGCGAACAGGCGCGAGGGATCCGTCTTCATTCACCGTGATTTTGTCAATCTGCGGACTTCTGTAGTTGCCCGTGATGCCCATGGCCTTTTCGATGGGACGGTTGTGGTAAACAAGATAATGCTGGCCCTTGAATTCCACGATGGAGTGATGATTGTTTCCGTAAAGGCCGAAGAAACGTCCCTGATTGACGAAAAGCTCGCCCGCATATTCAAACGGACCCATGGGGCTATCGCTTGTCATGTACTCGATTGCACCGTTGGTGATGCCAAGATCGTTGCCTTGAGTATTCCAGTTGGAGCAGTAGGAATAATAATAGGTGTCGCCAATTCTGTTCATGCCGCTGTCTTCAAACGCGTAGGGCGCGTCGATCACCTGGGGCTCGCCTACGATTGAAATCATGTCCTCGCCCAGCTGAACGCAGCGGATCGTTCCGGGATTGGCGGTCTTTCCCTCAGGAACGCCGCCGCCAAAGTACAGATAGCCCGTGCCGTCCTCATCGACGAATACCGCAGGATCGAAAAGCCAGAGTACGTTTGCACAGTTCGGGGTTTCGCGCGTAATGAGGCCGTGTCCCAAAGGATCCACAAACGGACCTGCGGGATCGTCCGCAGTCAGCACCGACACGCCGTTTCCGCCGTTGCAGAAATAAAGGAAAAATTTATCCTTTCCGTCAATCACCTTGTGCGCCGCGCACGGAGCCCAGGAATTGTTCGCCCAGTCGGCAATGCCGTTTGCGCCCGCGACCGGGATTGCGCCGTGATCGGTCCAGTTGACAAGATCGGAGGAGGAAATCACATTAATTTTGTTGATCTTCGCATACGTGTTTTCGACGACATTTCCGTCCTTGTCGTATTCGATTACATCATTTGTAGTGTATACATAAAGCCGGTCGTTCCACACAAGCACGCCCGGATCCGCGCCGAAGCGCTGGGTGAACAGGGGATTGTTCTGCCCGGTCAGCTTCATGGTTTTTGCTAATTCCATTCTGTCAAACATCTGCTTTCTCTCCCTGTCGTTTTTTAAAACCAGCTGTTCTTCGTCCACTTCCACGATTTCCTCGCCCTCGAAAAGGCCCTCGACTACAAAGCTTCTGATCGTAAAGGATGCGTTCGCTGCGCCCTCCACATAAAGAACAAACGCGTCGTAGCTGCCCGCAAGATAGGTTGTGGACATTGTCACCCATTCGCCCTTTTGGGCTTCTGCAAAGACCAGATTCTGATAGCTTGCAATGCCCATTTTAGAGCGTTCAACGGACAATATAAATTCAGCGGAATCCTTTTCCTCCTGCATAACCTCAACCGTGATTTCGTATTCCTCGCCGGGAATCAGGGGAAACTGCCTGCCGGGCGAATTCCACGTGGCGGTTCTTCCGGAGGTGTACAGGCCCAGCTCATTTAACGAAATCACCGTTTCACCCGTGCCTCTTGCATACCATCCGTCCGTTCCTTCTGAAAAGTCCGACTCGTAAACGCCCGCAAACGCCGTACCCATCATAAGCAGAAACACAGCGATCAAAAGAATTGTCCGTTTCATTTTCGCCCCTCCATCTCAAATAAATAATTGTGAATCGCATGCGCGATACCATTTTCATCATTACTCCGGGTTACAAAGCCCGCTTTTTCTTTCACCTGCGGCGCGCCGTTTCCCATGCACACGCTGTTTTTATAATAGGAAATCATTTCAAGGTCGTTGACGTCGTCTCCGAATACGGAAATCTCGTCATCCTTAAGAAAAAGCATTTTCTGAATGCGCTGAATTGCGCTTAACTTGCTTACACCCTTATTTGAAAACTGAACCGTTTTCCCCTGATCGGTTACGTAAAACCGCGCTCGATCACCGATTTTATCATGAAACACATTCACAAGCGCGTCCGGAAGAACGTTCTTTGAATCCACAAGCCTGTCGTAAAACACGAGTATTTTCGTGGTCGCGTGAATCGCTCCGTCATCTATAGGGACGATCCGAGCATTCTTAAGTCCCCATGTCTGGTCCATCGAAGCGTCGGGCGGGAAATTAAACGCATATCCTTCCTCCGGCATGTGAAGCGAAAGATGAACGTTTTGAAATTCCGAAACGATTTCGATAATTTCATTTACAACATCCGCATCGATGAACGAATACGTCATTTCGCCGTTTATATATGCGCACGCGCCATTACAGTAAACGCCGCCGTCGAACAGCGAAAACTCCCTTTCCGTCCACAAAAGCGTCTGATCCAGCCTCGGCGAACGGGCGGATGCAAAGTATGCCTTCGCGCCCATTTTACGCGCCCAGCGGATCGCATCCACGGACGAATCGTCCACGCGCTTATTGGAATTTAAAAGCGTACCGTCCAGATCGAAAAAAAGCGCCCTGATCATGCCTTGCCTCCCTTATGCGTTTTCAAAATTATACCACAAAAGTTCTTTGTTCAGCAACACAAAATCGCTCTCCAAACTGCCGATTATCTTGTATTCTCCAAAGCAATATGTTAAAATAATTATACACATAAATCATTTTTCAGGAGGCAGTCGATATGCTTAAGCGCGAGGGCTTTACCCTGAACGCGGAAAAAGGATATTTTCAGAATCTGGGCGTTGACATAATGGCCTTTGACGATATATATCCCGCAGGCCACCAAAGCGGCGTAAGCATGATCATGCATGCAAAGCGCGTGCTCACCAACGGCGATATCCGCCTTGAGCAAACGCCCGGCCAGTGGCAGCCGCTTCCAAAGCAGCTGGAAAGAACGCTTGACGAAGAAAAAAACGCCATTGTAACGCATCTTCAGTATCCCGACAAGGATAACAATCTTCGCGGTTTCAACCCGATGATTTATCCGGACATTGCGCTTGATTACAAAGTAAGCGTAACGAGCGCAGGCGAAAGCGTAATCGTGCGCGTAGATTTATCTCAGCCGATACCCGAAGCCTATTACGGAAAAATCGCATTCAATATCGAGCTGTTCCCGGGCGAGCTTTTCGGAAAACCCTGGATCATGGACAAAAAATGCGGCGTCTTCCCCCGCCAGCCGAACGCGCCCACCGAAAGAAAAAAAGCCAACATTGATATTGGAAACACGCTTTCCAAAAACGAAGGCATTTCGGCGAACCTTGGTCACCTTGCAAGCCGCGTCGGCGGCTATAACCCAATCGTCGCCGACGACATTATCGCCCTTCCCTATGCCTCGGGAAAAGCCTTCACAGCCCGCCCGGACGATATGTATTCTCGCTTTACCATCGAAAGCCGAACAGGAGAAATGCATCTGTACGACGGGCGCATGAACCACAATAACGGCTGGTTTGTATTGAGCGAAACCGTTGAAACAGGGAAAACCGCCGGCGCAATCGAATGGGTGATCACGCCAAGCGTTGTTAAAGATTGGAAATACGCGCCCGTCGTTCAGCTTTCGCAGGTCGGCTACATGCCCTCTCAAAGGAAAGTTGCGCTCATCGAGCTTGATTCCCGCGAAACGGAATTTTCGAATATAACGCTTAATAAAATCACACCCGACGGCGAAAAAAATGTCCTCACCTCCCCTGCGCATCTCTGGGGCAATTTCTTAAGGTATCAGTATCTCACCTTTGATTTCACATCCGTAACCGAAGAGGGCTTATACATCGTTCGCTATGGCGGCAGCGCATCCAGCGTCTTTACAATTTCAAGGGACGTTTATTCGCGCGGCGTATGGCAGCCGGTGCTTGAATACTTCCTGCCTGTTCAGATGTGCCACATGCGGATAAATGAAAAATACCGCGTCTGGCATGGACTGTGCCATGATGACGATGCGAAAATGGCTCCCATTAACTTTAACCACATCGACGGCTACGTGCAGGGCCCGTCTACCCTGACAAAATACAAAAGCGGCGACTGTGTTCCGGGTCTGAATCAGGGCGGCTGGCACGACGCGGGCGACTTTGATCTCAGAATCGAATCGCAGGCGGGCGAAATGTACGTGCTTTCCTCGGCATACGAAGCGTTTCATGTGGAATATGACGAAACGACGATTGATCAAAAAAGAAAAATCTGCGAAATTCATCAGCCGGACGGCAAAAACGATATTTTGCAGCAGATCGAGCACGGCGCGCTGTCCGTAGTCAGCGCATACAAATCGCTCGGCAGGCTCTATCGCGGCATCATCTGCCCGGATTTAAGACAGTACGTGCTTCTGGGCGACAGTATAAACATGACGGACAATATAAAGGGCAATTCCGACGACCGCTGGGTGTTTACCGAGGACAATCCCCCGCGCGAACTGACCACTGCCGCGCAATTGGCCGCCTCCGGCCGCGCGCTCAAGGGCTTTAACGATCAACTGTCCAGAGACTCCATCGATATTGCAAAGGCGCTTTACGAAAACACTCGAACGGATACCGAGCGCGCCGAATGCGCAAAGCTTCACGCGGCGGTCGAGCTGTTTATGACATCAAGCGATGAAGCATACAAATACTTCATTCTGTCAAAAAAGGATTTGATTTTAAAGCACATCGCCAGTCTCGGCTCCGTTATCTGTCGCGCAGTACATAAAATCGGGGACGATTCCTTTACCGATTTCATACGCAAAGCCCTTGAAAGCGTTCAGAAGGAAATGGCTCGTCAAGCCCTCGAAACGCCCTACGGCATTCCCTATCGGCCTCATATCTGGGGCGCGGGCTGGTCGATTCAGGCGATGGGCTATAACTACTATTACCTTCACAAGGCTTTCCCCGATCTGTTTGACAAGGAGCTCATTTTAAACGCGCTCAACTTCGTTTTGGGCTGCCATCCGGGTTCAAATACTGCCTCCTTTGCATCCGGTGTCGGCGCAGTGTCGGCGACCACAGCCTACGGCTTAAACCGAGCAGACTTTTCCTATATCCCTGGCGGCGTGATTTCGGGAACTGCGCTGATCAGGCCTGATTTCCCGGAGCTTCTCACCTGGCCCTTCCTCTGGCAGCAGACGGAATACGTGCTGGGCGGCGGCTCGTCCCATTACATGTTCCTGGTGCTCGCGGCAATTGAGCTGCTCGCATAACTACTCTGAAAATCAAAAAAACATTAAAAAAAAGGAGAGGCATTCATGGACAATTTCAATTTCTACAGCCCCACGGAATTTGTGTTCGGCGCTGATCGTGAAAACGAAGCCGGACAGATGGTGAAAAAATTCGGCGGAAAAAACGTGCTTGTGCATTTCGGCGGCGGAAGCGCAGTCAAAAGCGGCCTGATGGATCGCGTAACAAAATCCCTTGAAAACGCAGGCTTGTCTTACGTGACGCTCGGCGGCGTAAAGCCCAACCCGCGCGACACGCTGGTTTACGAGGGCATTGCGCTTTGCAAAAAGGAAAACATCGACTTTATCCTGTGCGTGGGCGGCGGAAGCGTCATTGATTCTGCCAAGGCCATTGCGGCGGGCGTATTGTACGAAGGCGATTTCTGGGACTTCTACTCGGGCAAAGCCGCCGTCGAAAAGGCCCTGCCCGTCGGAACAGTTCTGACCATCGCAGCTGCCGGCAGCGAAGGAAGCGGCGACACCGTCATCACCCAAGAAGCCACAGGCCTTAAGCGCGGCGCAGGCTCAAACGCCCTTCGCCCCCGTTTTTCCATCATGAACCCGGCCCTTACCCAGACTCTCCCCGCCTTCCAGACGGCCTGCGGCGCATGCGACATCATGGCGCACGTGTTTGAAAGATATTTTACCAACACCAGGGAAGTCGAAATCACCGACCGCCTGTGCGAAGCGGTGCTTCTTACCATGGTCAAGGAAGCGCCCCGCGTAATCAAGGATCCCGACAACTACGAAGCGCGCGCCAACATCATGTGGGCGGGCACAGTTGCGCACACAAACATCGTGGGCGTTGGCAGAAGTCAGGACTGGAACAGCCACAACATCGAGCATGAGCTCTCCGGCTTCTATGACGTCGCCCATGGCGCAGGTCTTGCTGTCATCATGCCCAGCTGGATGGAATACGTAATGCCCCATAACCCCATGCGCTTTGCCCAGATGGCCACGCGCGTTTTCGGCTGCGAAATGAACTTTAAATGTCCCGAGGAAACCGCAAAGGAAGGCATCCGCTGCTTCCGCCGCTTCTTAAAGGAACTGGGACTTCCCATTAATTTCGAAGAACTGGGCGCAAAGGAAGAAGATATTCCTGCCCTTGTCGAAAAGTTCGGCGTTGGCGACGGCAAAACCGGCGGCTTTATGCCCCTGTCCGCAGAAGACATTTCAAACATCTACAAAATCGCCGCGCACGCGAAGGTATAAGGAGATATACTTATGGTAAATGTACAGGGAAAATGGTGTCTGATCACAGGCGCTGCGCGCGGTATCGGATATCTCACTGCAAAGCTCATGGCCGATAAGGGCGCAAACCTCATTCTTCACTCCAGAAATCTTACTCATACCGAGAAGATCTATAAGGAAGTAACCGAAATGGGCGTAAAGGCCTACTGCGTAGAAGCGGAGCTTTCCGAGCCTGAGCAGGTCAAAAGAATGCTTGAAGCCATCGATGCGCTGGGCGTTGAAGTCGATATCGTTTTAAATAACGCCGGCATGCAGATTGCCTATCGAACGGAATATCTTTCTACGCCCGTCAGCGATTACACACTTTCGTTCAACATCAACACCATCGCCCCCGCAATGATCATGTATCACTTCCTGCCCAAGATGATCAAAAAAGGCTTTGGAAGAATCGTAAACACCACAAGCGGCATCCGTTTAGACCCCCACCAGGCCGGCTATTCCGCAAGCAAGGCGGCGCTTGACAAAATCACGATCGATTTAGGTCACACCGTTCAGGGAACGGACGTTATGATCAACTTAACCGATCCCGGCTGGTGCAGAACCGACCTCGGCGGCCCCCACGCTCCGAACGCTCCCGAAAGCGCTATTCCCGGCATCGCCGTGGGCGCATTTGTGGACGACAAAAAATCCGGAAGATATTTAAACGCCCCCTATTTTACCGGCATGACGCTTGAAGAAGCCGTCAAAAATGCCGAAAGCGAATTCGAAAGCCCGTATTAAAAGGACAAATTGCAACAAAAGTCTTAAACGTTTTTAAACCTTCGTTTTTTGGTTGAAATCTCTCTCCTTTGATGTTATAATACACATAAGGTTTTAAACCTAAATATTAAGGAGGATTACCCATGAAGAAGCTTCTTGCTCTCGTACTCGCCCTTATGCTGGCTGTTGGCATGATGTCCTTTGCCGCTGCCGAAGAAGACAAGCCCTACATCGGCATTCTCGCCCCCGCGACCACCCACGGCTGGGTAGGCGGCGTTGCCTACTATGCACAGCTTGCTGCCGACTCCCTCGACATCAAGTATGAGTTCCTCACCTCTTCCGACGCTGAAGAAATGTCCTCTCAGATCGAGACCCTCATCGGCCTCGGCGTAGACGCCATCGTTGTATGGCCCCAGTTCACCGGCGTAGAAACCGCTGCTGAAAAGGCTCTGGAAGCCGGCATCAAGATCTACAACTTCGACATGATCATCAATGTTGATGAGAAGTATGCCGATTCTATGTACATGCTCACCGGCGACAACTACGGCATGGGCTATGAAGGCGGCCGCTACATCGCTGAGAAGCTCGAAGGCGCCGGCAAAGTTATCGCTCTTTGCAAGCCCGCTGCTGGCAACGTAAACGACGACCGTATGCAGGGCTTCAAGGATTACATCGCCGAGAACGCTCCCGACATCGAGATCATCGCTGAAATCGCTTCCGACTTCACCCGTGAAGCTGGCCTCAACGACATGACCGCCGCTCTCACCGCTTACAGCGAGATCGACGCCGTCTTCTCCCTCGACGACGAAACCTCCATCGGCGCTCTGCAGGCCATCATCGAGTCCGGCCGCACCGACGTTAAGGCCATCACCGGCGGCGGCGGATGCCAGGAATACTTCAACATGATGCTCAACGAAACCTACGCAAACATCTGGGTAGCTTCCGCCACCTACTCCCCCAAGATGATCGTATCCTGCGTTGAGAACATGGTAGCCGTTCTTCTCGGCGAAGAAATCGAGCACCTCGTTGTTGACCCCACCACCATCGTTGACCGCGACAACGCTGCAGAGTTCCTCGACGAGAACACTCCCTACTAATTCATTATTGTAAATCGCACGCAGGCCATGATGGCGCTCACCGTCATGGCCTGCTTTCATGAAGGAAAGACTCATTAGGAGGGGACTAACGACATGTCTCTTACCATGAAGGGCATAGAGAAGGCCTTCGACTCGAATATCGTATTGAAAGGCGTTGACCTGACCCTTGAAAAGGGCGAAATCCGCGCACTGATTGGCGAAAACGGCGCGGGAAAGTCTACGCTGATGAACATTTTAGGCGGCGTTATCCAGGCGGATAAGGGCGAAATTTCAATAGACGGTAAAACGCAGAAATTTCTCTCTCCCCGCGATTCCATGAACGCCGGCATCGCTTTTATCCATCAGGAGCTGAATTTGGTTACAGATCTCAGCATCTATGAAAACCTATTTATCGGCCGCGAAAAAAAGCGCGGCGCTTTTGTCGACCACAAATTCATGATCCGCGAATCCGAAAAGGTGTTAAAGCGCATGAATGTGGATCTCGACCCGAGAACGATGGTGCATACGCTGGATGCATCCTACAAACAGATCATCGAGATCGCCCGTGCGCTTCTCATGAAGGCCTCCATCATCATCATGGACGAGCCTACGACTTCGCTTACTGAAGTCGAAATTGAACGTGTATTCAACATGATGAAAACGCTGAAAGGTCAAGGCGTGTCCATCATTTTTATATCGCACAAGCTGCCCGAAATCCTGACCATCTGCGATACCTTCTCAGTCTTAAGAGACGGCGTTTTGGTGCTCTCGGGAAATGTAGAGGACGCAACCGAAGCCTCCCTTGCAAAAGCCATGATCGGCCACGACGTAAGAACCGAAAAGCTTTCGAGAAACGCCGAGATTACAACGGAAGCCTTGTCCGTTAAAAATCTCTCCTCAGGCCGCCTGTTTAAAAACATCTCCTTCACGCTTAAAAAGGGCGAGATTCTGGGCTTTACAGGCCTTCTGGGCGACGGTCGAAGCGAGCTTTTCCAAACGGTATTCGGTGCAAATCCCGATTACACAGGCGTAATCACGGTAAAGGGGAAGCCAATCAAAATGCGCACCACCCGAAACGCCTATAAGGCGGGCATCGGATATGTGCCCAGAGACCGAAAGGAAAACGGCATTATAAAGGATTTGACCATCCTTGAAAACGGCTCGATCGTCACCTATGAAGAGCTTTCGCGCTTTCTTCTGATCGATCACAAAAAGGAACGGGCACAGATGGAAAAGCAGAAAAAGAACCTTTCCATCAAGCTCGATTCCATGCAGGATAAAATCACCAGCCTTTCCGGCGGCAACCAGCAAAAGGTGGTTCTCGCCAAATGGCTGAACGCCGATCCCGATATTCTGATCTTCGATAACCCCACTCAGGGCGTTGACGTAGGCGCAAAGGAAGAGATTTACGACATCATCCTCTCCTTATCCGAGCAGGGCAAGGCCATCTGCATTCTGTCCAGCGAAGCGCAGGAGATCATCCGCCTTTGCGACAGAGCCCTGGTCATGTTCCACGGCGAAATCAGGGGCGAGCTGGACGGCGATATGCTGACCGATCACAACATTATGCTGCTGGCAACCGGCGGCAAAATCGAATGAAGCGGAGAGGAAGAAAGTATATGAAGGTTTCAAGAATTCTGGGCGCTGTCGCCCTCGTGCTCGCCATCGTATTGATCGCCGCGGGCATCGCCGGAAATACATTCAGAACGCATGACCATGCGCTTGCAAACCGCTATCAGGAAGCGGTCGCGCACGAAGCCAGCATTCAAAAGCACGCGGACTCCGCTCAGAAGACCGCGCCATCCGCCGTTAAAAAGGCTGAAACTGCTTTAAAGCAAACCGATACCGCGATCAAGGACGCAGTTGAAGCGCTCAACACCGTTACCGCGCTTTACGAAGGCTATAAAGCTGGCAGCATCAATGAAGAAGTTGTCGACAGCCTTCTTGACGCTTCCAAGGCCATCGAATCGGACGCCGAGGGCTTAAAGGAGTTTGAAGAAGCAATCGCAGAAAACGTCCAGGCCTACAAAGCGCTCGTCGAAAGCATCAAATCTTCCGGCGAAGAGGTAAAGGATACCGCCTATGCGCTCGTTTTCGGCATGATGGAAGAGGAGTTCGCCTCCGCCGTCAAGTCCTTGAACAACGCCGAATCCAAGCTTGACGCTGCATTTAAAGGCGTTAAGGATGTTTACACCAAAAGCGACATCGAATGGGCAAGCGAAACCATCACAAAGTCCAACTTTGACACCCCCGATACCCTTGAAGGCTTTGTTAAGGCGCTGACCGAGATCGAGGACCTGACCGTTTCCCTTAAGGAAAAGACCGATCTTATCGCGTCCGAAGCGCAGATTGCGCTCAATGAATCCGCCGCCGTCAGCAAAAAGGACGCGCTTTCCACTGCTGAAAGCCTCGTTCTTTTGATCGGTAAAACCCATATCTTTATTACCCTGACCGGTGTGATTCTGCTTATCGTCGCGCTGATCGCGATCCTGATTCCCAAGAAATTCGCCCACGCGTGGAAGCACATTCCCGTATTTTCCACCTTCATCACAGCGATTGTGATGATCATCATCTTAACCTACGCCCATGGAAACACCATGAACTTCGCTTTCACCTCCTACGGAGACTGGGCCAGCAAGTGGCTGATCAACATGGTCAACGTCCTTCGTTCGAACGCCTCCGTCGGTATGGTCGCCCTCGGTATGACCTTTGTCATTATCACCGGCGGCATCGATCTTGCCGTAGGTTCTACTCTGGCCGGTATTTCAACCGTCGTCATGGTCATCCTTGACGTTTCCCAGTCCGGCTTCTTTACCGCCCATGGTCTTACCGGCTGGCCGAATTTCTTAGTCGCCATCGGCGCCGGCCTTCTGGCCGGCCTGATTCTTGGCGGTCTGACGGGCGTCGGCATCACCAAGGGCCGCGTTCCTCCGTTCATCGTAACCCTTGGCGTTATGAACATCGTTCGCTCGGTTGCCCAGTATTTCACCAAATCCACCAAGATCGAAGTTCCAAAGGAATTCCAGATCATTTCCAACGCCACCCTTCAGGAGATCGTTCAGGCCATCGCGCGCATCTTTGATAAGGACGCCGTCGTCGTCTTCCCCGAATCCATCAAGTTCTTAGGCGACCTTATGCTCCTTCAGATTTTCTACTGGGTCATTCTGGCCGTCATCATGTACATCATCTCCAAGCACACCGCCTTTGGCCGCCACATTTTCGCCGTCGGCTCCAACGAGCGCACCAGCCGCTTGTCCGGCATCAATGTAGACCGCGTTAAAATCAAGGTCTATATGCTCATGGGCCTGATCGTCGCCATCGCGGCCATCACGCAGGTTGCGCGCTTAAGAGGCGTTGACGTAGCCAGCGCCGGAAACGGCCTTGAAATGAGCGCCATCGCGGCGGTTGTCGTTGGCGGCACCAGCATGGCCGGCGGACGCGGCTCCATCGTCGGAACGCTTTTGGGCGTTCTCATCATCGGCATCATGGACACGCTCGTCATTCTCCTTCACATTGACGCGTTCCTTTCCAATGCTTTCATCGGCGCGATCATCATCTTCGCCGTTCTCATGCAGCGCAAGGATAAATAAACGGAGGTGCGGTTATGCAGAAATTGAAGGTTGCCATCGTCGGCTGCGGAAAAATCGCATCTTTGCGCCACGCGCCTGAGTATTCAGCCAATCCGAACTGCGAAATCATCGGCTTCTACGATGTAGACCCTGCTCGCGCAAAATCTCTTTCAGAATACTTCGGCGGAAAAGTTTTTTCCTCTCTTTCCGAATTGATTCAATCTGACGCGGAAGCCGTCAGCGTGTGCACCGCCAACATCCACCACGCGCAGAACACCATTCAGCTTCTCAAAGCCGGAAAGCACGTTCTTTGCGAAAAGCCCATGGCGGTCACGCCCCATGAGTGCGAGGAAATGGTTCTGGAAGCTGAAAAAAACGGAAAACACCTTTTGATCGGCTTAAATCAGCGCTTCTCCGCCGCCCATACCAAGGCCCGCGAACTGATCGTGAGCGGCGCAATCGGAAAGGTTCTTTCCTTCCACACCTGCTTTGCTCATCCCGGCCCCGAAATCTGGACAGGCATGAACAATACGTGGTTTTTCGACAAGCACATCGCTGCTTTCGGCGCAATGGCGGATCTGGGCGTTCATAAGGTGGATCTCATTCATTACCTTTTGAACGAACATATTTCTGCCGTTACGGCGTCTCTTCGCACCATCGATAAGCGCCTCCCTTCAGGCGAGCTCATAACGGTTGACGACAACGGCCTTTGCATTCTCGAAACGCCCTCCGGCGTGATCGGACAGATGCACGTCAGTTGGACCAACTACGGTCAGGAGGACAATTCCACGTTCATCTACGGAACCGAGGGTGTGATCAAACTCTATGCAGAGAGCGACCACAGCCTGATCATCGAGAAAAAGGACGGAACCGTCATAAAAGAAAATCCCGACCATCTTTTGACCAACGAAGATCAGCTGGCCGGAAAACTTCAGAACACCGGTGTGATCGACGAATTTGTCTCGGCTATTCTCGATAACCGCCCCAGCCGCCTTGACGCCTCGGAGTCCATCCACGCCATGCGCGTTTTGTTCGCGGCTGCAAAATCGTCTGAGCTCGGAAAGAAAGTTCATATTTTTGAGGAATAAGACGCAATTACATTTAAAAGACAGCGCGGGCGGTCAATGACCGCCCCTACTTTATGGTTGACACCATCACAATTGTAGGGGCGTGCATTGCACGCCCGCGCTGTTTTTTAATGTGTTTTATTTACGCTTTATTGACTTCAGAAAATGCCGCTTCCTTTAAGATATCCATCTTTTCCTTGCAGGGCTTGTCGCTTTCCATATCGCCGAATATCGGTTTTCCATCCTCATAGCCGATCATTTCTTTTCTTGCAGGCACAAAAGCATTCTCCCTTATGTCTTTGCCCGTGAAAAAAACGTACCATACGGCTGCTGCTAAATATCTGCCCATTACAAATGACAAGTGGAAGCCGTCTCTTGAAAGCGATTCGCCGCCCTTTTCCACGTCGAACGCTTCCGTTTCCCTGAGCTTTGCAACCGTGTTTCCAACCGGAATGATCCTTGCCCCGATCGCTTCTGCCGCGCGTTCATAACAGCTCTTCAGCGCCTCGTGCATCTTTTTCTGATCGCATCCATACCACTCAAAATGCGGATGCGTGCTCGTTTTTTCATAAGCCCACGTTTCATGAATCACGATTTCGGCCTCCGGCGCGTTCCGTTTCACATATCCAGAAAGGGGCACGAGCGTGTTTTCATAGCTTTCCCAAAGCCCCGAAAAGCCGCTGGCCTGCTGAAGGGTGATATAATCCCACTTGCCGGCCTTAAGCGCAGACAGTATGCTGCATTTGGAAACCTGCTTTCCATTGATCAGAAGATCGTATGCCGCTTCACCGGAAACCACATTCTCCATGTGTCTTTCAAGGCTGCATCCGCCAATAAACAGATTCCATACTTCAAGATCAACCCCGCCGGCATCCGCAATATCTTTAAGCCAATACTGCGCATCCGTTGAGAAGCTGTTGCCGATGGATAAAATCCTCATATTCATTCCCCCATTTTGTTGACAAAATCGTGTTTCAAGCTTATGATAAAGAAAGTTTCCAAGGAGGTATCTCAAATGCTTCATTTCCCCAAAGCCGTCATACGCATTATCCGCATGCTTAATGGCGCAGGCTATTCCGCCTACGCCGTCGGCGGGTGCGTTCGCGACGCGCTATTAAATAAACAGCCCAACGACTGGGATCTGACCACGTCCGCCAAGCCCGAAGAAATCAAGCGCGTATTTAAAAACGAGCGCGTGATCGAAACCGGCATCCAGCACGGTACCGTTACCGTTCTGATAGACGGCGAGGGCTACGAAATTACAACCTACCGCATCGACGGCGAATACACCGACCATCGCCGCCCGGACACGGTTGTGTTCGTAGATAATTTAAAGGAAGACCTCATGCGCCGCGATTTCACGGTCAACGCCATGGCCGCGCACCCCGAAGAAGGCGTAATCGACCTGTTCGGCGGAAAAAGCGACCTTGAAAACCACGTGATCCGCGCCGTCGGCGATCCCGAAATGCGCTTTACCGAGGACGCGCTTCGAATTCTGCGCGCCGTTCGCTTTGCGTCCACCTATGATTTTACCATCGATGAAGCAACTGCAAAGGCTGCTTTGAAACTTGCCCCGACGCTTGAAAATGTGTCCGAGGAGCGAATTTTCGTGGAGCTTAAAAAGCTCCTTTCAGGAAAAGGCGCGGAGCGCATCCTGCTTGCCTATCCCGAGATCATATTCACCGTGCTTCCGGAGCTCAGGCCCATGTACGCGCTTGCGCAAAACAATCCTCATCATGCCTACGACGTATGGACGCATACGGTAAAAACCATCGCAGCCGCACCCAGTGATCCCGTTTTCAGGCTCACGATGCTTTTTCACGATGCAGGCAAGCCTGAAAAGAAAACCACTGACGAAAAAGGCGTCGACCACTTTATCGGCCATCCGCTTGCCAGCCGCGACATCGCGGAAAAAGCCCTTCTGCGCTTAAAAAGCGACAGAGCCACCATTCAGACGGTTACCAAGCTCGTTTTAGAGCACGACCTTCGCGTGCCCGAAAGGCGCATCAACATCCGCCGCCAGATTTCCAGAATCGGAAAAGACCTCTTTCCCATGCTGATTCAGGTCATCCGCGCAGATTTTATGGGTCAGAACCCCGAAATGCTTTCTGAAAAGCTTCAGTACACGGACGCCTTAACCCGCGAATACGAATGCGCAATTCAGGAAAACGCATGTCTCACCCTTGCCGATATGCAAATCACGGGGCGCGACCTGATAGCGCTTGGCGCAAAGGGAAAGACCATTGGGGCGATTCTTGAAAGGCTTCTGGACGATGTGATCCGCGAAAAGGCGCAAAATGAGCCTGACGCGCTTAAAAAGCGCGCTGAAATGCACCTTAAGAATCTTACAGCGAATCCATAAAGGCTTTTGCAAAGTCCTTCATCACTTTGTCGCCGTCCGGCTCGTTGTGGATCTCGTGACGTTTTCCCTGAAGCACATGAAGGCTTACATTCACAAAGCCCAGCTTTCGTAAAAACGCTTCGCTCTTCTTTGCGCCTGCTTCGAAGCCCACGCAGGGATCGAACTCACCCACAAAAATATCGATCGGCATAACGTTGTTGATGAGCCTGTAATCCTTTGCCGTATATGCGCCGATCAGAAGATCGATCAGCGACAAATATCCGTCCACCGTACATAAGCCGCCGCAAAGCGGGTCATCGTTATAGGCCTGTACAGCGTTTTTATCGGTGTTCAGCCATGCGTTTACAATGTTTTCATCCTTGAATTTTGCATCGTACGCGCTGAACAAAAGCTTTCTTGCGCCATCGTCACGGTATGTATCACCCTTCAGTTTCCGCTTGAGCTTTAAAAGCTGCTTGCCTGCAACCGCCGCCGGGGTGTTTGCAGGAAGGCCTGAAAGCACCACGCCCGAAACGCGCGTACAGGCGTTTTTGAGATAGTTGAGCGCAACCAGCGTTCCCATGCTGTGGCCGTAAACAAACATTTTTACGCCCGGAAACCGCGCGGAAACGATTCTTTCAAGACTTTCAAAATCCTTGACCGTGCCTTGCGCGCCCGCGCCATAGGTGTAGCCGTAATCGCCTTCGCCTTTTACGCTTTTGCCGTAGCCTCTGTGATCATTCATGGCGCAGGCAAAGCCGTTTTCTGTAAAGATCTCCATCATCCGAAGATAGCGTTCCTTATATTCCGCGATTCCGTGCGCCATCACGATTGCGCCCCTGACTTCGCCATCGGGCGTTGCCAGTATGGCGTCGATCATCAGCCCGTCTACAGGCGACTGATAGTTTATTCTTTCGGTCCTCACATTCTCACCTCTTATCAAAGGAGTCGTTCTGCATGCTGAAAAGTGAAATTCTTTCGGTTCTTAAAACCATTCCCGGCGACACCGCCGTCGCCATTCAAACGCTTGATGATAGCGCGCCCATCCTCCATAACGAACACATGCCCCTGATCGCTGCAAGCGTAATCAAGCTCGGCGTAATGCTTGAAGCATTCCGCGCGTTTGAAGAAGGCGCTCTTTCAAAAGACGAAGTTTTCGTAATCCAGGAAGAGGACAAAATGCCCTCCTGCGGCGCGCTTACATACATGCACGAAGGGCTTAAGGCAACAGCCCTTGATCTTGTCACCCTCATGATCATCGTAAGCGACAACACTGCAACCAATCTTTTGATCGACAGACTCGGCATCGAAAACATCAATAAAACCCTTCGTTTCTACGGTCTTGATGAAATCATCCTCAGAAGAAAGCTTTTCGATGCAAAAAGCGCGGCGCGCGGCATCCAGAATACCGTCACTGCCGCGGGCGTGATGAAGTTTTATTTGCTTTTGATGGAAGAAAAACTTGTAAGCCCCGCTGCCAGCCGCGAAATGCTTTCGATTCTCAAAAATCAGCGTTTAAAGGGAAAAATGCCCTTCTTCCTAAGCCCAATGGGCATAAAAACCGCCCACAAAACCGGCGAGGACGACGGAACTACGCACGACACGGGCGTGATTTTCACAAACCCTGCGTGCGTAGCCGTGTTCCTTTCAAACAATGTGTCGGTGCCTGATTTTGAACGGTTCATTCAGGACGCATCGCTTGCGCTTGTAAAATAAATACTATTCCTTCACGATAACGGCAACGAGGAGAAGATCCTTGTCGCCGTTATTTTCTACGGCATGACCGTGGCCGGGGAAGGTCAGCATGCTGTCGCCGGCGGAGACGGCCTTTTCGCATTCGTCGTCCTTCACAATGCCGCTGCCTTCTGCAAAATAGAACATCTCCGTCTCATGCTCGTGCACATGATAGCCGATGGACGCGCCGGGAAGCAAACGGATGGTCGCAAAGAGGCGAACACTTTCAGGCAGCTCTTTGGAAAGCTTGGTGATTTCAGCGTGGAGCTTACCTCCGCGCATCTGTTCTCTTATTTCGATCGTCAGATCGGATTTGTAGTTTACCATTTTAACATCCTCCTTCTACGGCATTTCGAAAAATTCGATTCTTTCGCCGTCGGGGCCTTTGAAGAAAATGTTCTTTGCGCCGCCGAACAGCCAGTCGTTTTTGGAAATCACGCCGTTGTCAAACCTGATCATTTTTTCGGTCAGGCGGCAGACGAAGGGCTCGATGTCCTTGACCTCCATCGCGATGTGATCAATCGTTCCAACAGGGCGCTCGTCCTTGTTTGCGTTTTCGATCAGCTCAATAATGCAGGAACCCGCCCTCACGAAAATGAGCGTCGTATTTCCGTTTACAAACTCATGGGTCTTTTCAAAGCCCAGATCCTCGACATAGAATTTTTCGCTCACGCGGGCGTCCTTTACATGTACGCCGATGTGATGAAGGCCGATTACTTCGCCGCCACATAAACTGCAATTGCACGCCATTGATTTTTCCTCCCTTTTTTTCTTTATCATACCACATTTTACATATTTTACGCAATACAAACAGAAAAATATATGCTATAATATATGCGGTAAACGATATCCTTTTGACGAGGAATCGCACTTACCGATTAATTGCCATTTTCCCCGGGTAAAATAATACGTACGGTATCCCGAAAGGGAACTGAAACGGAGGTACACACATGTCAAACACATCCACCCGCACACTTGTTTTAAACGCCCTGTTCGTCGCCCTCGTCTTTCTTCTCGGAATGACCCCCATCGGCATCATTCCCCTGGGCACGATCAACTTAACGATTCTCCATATTCCCGTCATCGCCGGAACGCTTTTCTTAGGCCTTAAAAGCGGCATGCTTTTGGGCTTCATATTCGGCCTTTGTTCAACCTTAAGCGCATTCGGTCTGTCGCTTACCGCGCCCAGTGCGCTGGCTGCGGCGCTTGGCGCAAAGAGTCCGCTTCTTTTGATCGCCATGTGCTTTGTTCCCCGTCTTCTGGTTCCCGTGATCACGTGGTTTACGAAAATCATGCTTTCGGGAAATGAAAAAAGAGCCTATCTGGCGGACTCTGTCGCCTCCATTCTCGGCTCCGTTACGAACACCGTTTTTTATCTGAGCCTTATGGTTCTTTTCTACAGTCTCGCCGGACTTGACGTAAACAATCTTATCCATAAGCTTGGCATTCACGGTCTAAACTTTTTCGGCGTGATCGGCGTAATCGCATCCGGCGCAGGCGGCCTTGAAGCGCTGGCTTCCTTCTTCATTATTCCCCCTGTCGTCGCTGCCTTGAACAAGGTGAAAAAACTCACATTCGGGAGCTACTGAGCATGATTCTTACACTGGATATCGGAAACACCAACATTAAAACCGCCCTGTTTGAAGGCGAGCGCATGGCAGCGTACTGGCGCATTTCCACCAACCGCACCATGACCAGCGATGAATACGGCATGCTGATGTGTAATCTTTTTACCCATCACAATGTATCGATGAAATCCGTCACGGGAATCGTCATTTCTTCGGTCGTTCCCACAATCAATTATACCATTGAGCACATGTGCATGTCCTATTTCGGACGCGCGCCCATGTTTGTCGCGCCCGGCATCAAAACGGGCATCCACATCAGATACGACAATCCCAAGGAGCTCGGCAGCGACCGAATCGCAAACGCCGTCGCCGCGTACGAACTGTACGGCGGCCCATGCATTTACATCGACTTCGGAACTGCGACAAGTTTTGGCGTGGTGTCTCAAAAGGGCGAGTTTTTAGGCGGCGCCATCTGCCCGGGTCTTAAGGTCACGGCAGATGCGCTTGTCGACCGAACCGCTAAGCTTCCCCGCTTTGAGCTTGTTAAGCCCGCCACCGTCATTGGAAAAAACACCATCACAAACCTTCAATCCGGCATTCTTTACGGCCATATCGGGCTTGTGAAATACCTGATTAAACGCATGAAGGAAGAACTGGGCAGCGACTGCAAGGTCATCGCCACCGGAGGCATGGCGGTATTAATCCGCGAAGAATGCCCCGAAATCACGGATCTCGACGGTCTTCTGACGTTAAAGGGCCTTCGCCTGATCTACGACAAAAATGCATAAATGTAAAACCGGCGTTTTCGCGCCGGTTTTGTTTTATGTAACTTTATGCAAGCTTCAATAGATCCCTGTGCAGTTTTCCGATGATCTTCTTTTCAAGCCTTGATATGTAGCTTTGTGATATCCCCATCATGTCGGCAACTTCCTTTTGCGTGCGTTCGTTTCCATCAATCATGCCGTATCTTAAAGAGATGATTTCTCTTTCCCGGATGGAGAGTTTGTCAATCGCATGATGAAGCGCCTGCTTTTCTTCGTCCGCTTCAATGTCCCTTGAAACCAGATCCGGCTCCGTTCCCATGATGTCGGACAGAAGAAGCTCGTTTCCGTCCCAGTCGGTATTGAGCGGCTCGTCAAAGGACACCTCTGATTTTATGCGGTTTGTGCGCCTTAAAACCATTAGAATCTCGTTTTCAATACAGCGGGACGCGTATGTGGCAAGCTTAATCTGCCGGTCAAGATTAAAGGAATTCACGGCCTTTATCAGCCCGATTGCGCCTATTGAAATCAGATCCTCGATGCCGATGCCCGTGTTTTCAAACTTGCGCGCGATAAACACTACCAGCCTTAGATTTCTTTCAATCAGGCTTGACCGCGCATTTTCGTCGCCTGCATCAGACAAGCGAACCAGCATCTCTTCCTCCATCCTCGTCAGCGGCGCTGGCAGAAGATCGCTTCCGCCGATATAAGCGACCGTTCCTCTTCGCATTCTGATAATCAGCCCGTACACCGAACGACGAACCGTTTGATTGCCACATAAATTCATAATTCGCCCTCCGTTCCTTTTCTTTTTCCGCCAAATCCTTTAATCAATACAGGCGGAGCGAGCGCATGAACGCTTCCGCGCATCACGCCCGGATAAAGCCCCAGCCACAAATCCGGAGCCTTGATCCACTTACCCGAGACGTTCACATCCATTTCGTCCGCCCGAAGGCAAGCCATCTGTCCGTCCCCGCCCACTGACGCATAAGCGGCCTTCCGAATCCGCTCGTCTGTCAGCGCATGCGTCAAAAACCGTTTACCAAGCGCCTTTTCATCCGCAATCAGAACGGGAAGCGCGCTCAAAGGCTCCTTAAGAAGGTTGCCTGTGTCAATGATCGCAGTAAATTCTGCATGATAAGGCCCGTATTTCACTCGAAAACGCACTGCCCTGCGATTGCCTGTCTGAAAAAATACCGCTTTTGAAAAGCTTACAAATCCAGCAGCCGCCCCTGCGCCAAGCGCTCCTGATAAAAGCGTTGATCCGCCTTTTATCAGAAACAATCGGACGACCGATCCAAAAATCATAAGCCCCATCACGGACAAGCCCACGCTTTTCATATACATCCATCCGTTTCGAACCGGAAAAGCGATGAGCGTAGACATGAAAAACGCAGCCGCATCCGTCCATCCGCTAAACGAAAAACGAGCGTCCGCCAATGCATAAACGCTTATAAGCAGCGCGGCAAGTGAGAGTCTTCTTAAGCAAAAAAACCAAGTGCCCCTTGATGCAAGATACAGTATCAGGAAATCCATCACGAAATTGATCAGTAAAAATTCCTCTGCCGCTACCCACATTTTTTCGGGACAGCCCTCCTTTTTTGCAGGGCAATTATACGAAAACAGGCCCCCTGTTTTCTGCTGTCCGGTGTCGAAGACACCCTTGCCCTTTTCGACATTTCGACACGCTTTTTCGAATTTTCCGACACAACCCACGGATCCATCTCATCCGTTTTTTGCCGCTATCTGCACTCAAATGCAGAAAAAAGCATTCGACAGTTCGACATGAATGCAGTCGAACTGTCGAATTTTCGCGTCGCAAAAGTCTTGTTTTTACATTTAAAAGCTATTTTCACGCTATTGACAGAAATGGTATAATAAAATACAAGCTATTTTGGGGATGTTTGCATTGAACGAATATCACCGCACATTGAACGTGCCCGAAAACGCTTCCGAGGCCGAAATCCGCCAAGCTTACCGAGAGCTTGCGCGAAAATGGCATCCGGACCGTTTTCAGGAAGGGCCTGAACGCGCATGGGCGGAAAAACAGATGATTGACATCAATCAGGCCTACAACGCCCTGATCAACCGCTGCAAAGCCGCTCCGCCCCCGCCCGGAATCGAAAGATTTCAGGAAGTCCGGTTTCTGATTGAAGCGGGACAGCTTTCCCGTGCCCGGCAGTTGATGTGCGCCATGGACGAAAGAAGCGCCGAGTGGAATTTCCATTTCGGGCAGATGCTTCTTAAGCGTAACGACTATGAAAAGGCTGTTGTTTACCTCAAAATCGCCGTTAGACAAGCGCCGGACAACGAAACGTACAAGCGTCTGCTTACAAAAGCAGAGGCGCTCAACAATAAAAACCGCATAGGCGGCGTATTTAAACGCCTTCGCGGCTTTCACCTTCCAAAAAAATTCAAACGCCCTTAAGTCAATCGCTGTGAAATGGAGTGCGCATGAACAAGCTCATCTGTGAAATCAACCAGATTCACCCTCATTCCGTCGCCGCCGCCAAAGCGAATATGCTCAAAGACGAGGACGTTTTTAAGCTTGCCTCCGTATTTAAGGTTTTATCCGATCCAACGCGCGTTAAGCTTCTTTGGGCCATGAAGGATCAGGAAATGTGCGTGTGCGATCTCGCGGCGCTTTTGGACATGACCAAGTCCGCCATTTCCCATCAGCTCAAAACCATGAAGGAATGCCACGTGGTTAAATCCCGCCGCGACGGCAAAAACATCTTCTATTCCCTGGACGATCAGCACGTTACCGACATCCTTAGCCTTGCCAAGGTGCATGTCGGACATACGGGTTTATAGTCCTTTCTCAATTCAGCGTTGGTTTCATCATTATCATGTAGGGGCGTGCATTGCACGCCCGCACTTCTTATGCATCTTTTTTCATCTCCCTATTGACAATTGAGCAATTGTTCAACTATAATATAAACAGTTGAGCATTCACTCAACTGTATAAAAATATGGGAGGCTTGTTTATGAAGAAAACTCTTCTTTTAAATGGTCTTTGCTGCGCACACTGCGCCGCCAAAATTGAAAAAGCCGTCAATAAATTGGACGGAGTCGAAATCGCGACCCTCAACTTCATGACCACAAAGCTCGTCATTGAAGCCGGCGAAGACAAAATGGAAGATATCCTTTCGGCCTCAGAAAAAATCATCAAAAAGGTTGAAAGCGACATCGAAATCAAGAGGATCTGATCATGAAGGGAAACAAAAAGCGAATTCTTCAGATCGCGCTCGGGTGTCTGTTTTTCATCCCCGCCCTGTTTGTGAAAAATACATACTTGTCTTTATCCCTCTATGTCCTCTCCATTCTTTCAGCCGGTTACGCGGTGTTTTTAAGCGCCATCCGGAATCTCTTTTCCGGCGAAATCTTTGACGAAAACCTTCTCATGGTCATCGCCGCAATCGGCGCATTCTGTATCGGCGAATACCCGGAAGCCGTCAGCGTCATGATTCTGTATCAGGTCGGCGAGACCTTTCAAAGCTACGCCGTTGGGCGCTCGAGAAAATCTATCCAATCTCTGATGGATATCCGCCCCGACTATGCAAACATCGAAAAAGACGGTGAAATTATTGAAGCTGATCCCTATTCCCTTCAGATCGGCGACGTTTTCATCGTCAAAAGCGGCGAACGCATTCCGCTGGACGGTGTAATTGAGTCAGGCGCAACCTCGATTGACACCTCCGCCCTGACCGGCGAAACCAAGCTTAAAGACGCCATGGAAGGCGACGAAGTTTTGAGCGGCTCGATCAATTTAACCGGTCTCATCCGCGTAAGGGCGACCAAAGTGTTTGAAGATTCCACCGCCAGCAAGATTTTGGAGCTTGTCGAAAACGCAAGCAGCAAAAAATCCCGCTCCGAAAACTTCATCACCTCCTTCGCCCGCTGGTATACGCCCTCTGTCGTTATTCTGGCGATTCTTCTGGCAATTCTTCCCCCCATCTTTCTTCCGGGCGCAGTCTTTTCCGATTGGCTGTACAGGTCGCTCACCTTCCTTGTCATCAGCTGCCCCTGCGCGCTCGTCATCTCCGTTCCCATGACCTATTTTGCGGGCATCGGACGCGCGTCGCGCCTTGGCGTTCTTGTAAAGGGCGGTAACTATCTGGATGCGCTTTCCAAAGTCAAGTCCATCGTTTTTGACAAAACCGGAACGCTCACCAAGGGCGTTTTCAAGGTCGAACATGTTCACGCCGAAACGATTTCGGAAAGCGAAATTCTCTCCTACGCTGCGCACGCTGAAAGCTTTTCGCGCCATCCGATCGCGGAAGCCATCAAAAAGGCGTCTGAAACGCCCGTCGACACAGGCTGCATTTCATCCGTTTCCGAGCTGCCCGGCCTCGGCGTTTTCGCCGTGATCGATGGACGCGAGGTCGCGTTGGGCAATCAAAGGCTTCTTGAATCTCACAACCTGCCCGTTCCCGAAACAAGCGAAACCGGAACCACAGTTTTTATCCTGATTGACGGAAAATATGAAGGCTATATCACCGTAAATGACGAAATCAAGGCTGAAGCCGCGTCCGCCATCACATCCCTGCGCGAACTGGGCGTCAGAAATCTTGTAATGCTCACGGGCGACAAAAAGAAAGTCGGCGAAAAGGTCGCAAGCGACTTATCGCTCACAAAAGCTGTCACCGAACTTTTACCGGACGACAAGGTTTCGGAATTTGAAAATCTCCTTGAAAATGCGCCCAAAAACACAAAAACCGCCTTTGTCGGCGATGGTATGAACGACGCGCCCGTACTTGCCAGAGCAGACGTCGGAATTGCAATGGGATCATTGGGTACGGATGCTGCAATCGAAGCCGCCGACGTCGTGATCATGACCGACGAGCTTACAAGAATCCCGGACGCCATTTCGCTTTCAAAGTCCACAGGCAGCATCGTCAAGCAAAACATCATCTTTGCCCTCGGCGTCAAGTTCCTCGTACTCGCCCTCTCTGCATTCGGCTTTGCCTCCATGTGGGCGGCGGTATTTGCAGACGTCGGCGTGTGCGTGATCGCCATTTTAAACGCCATGCGGCTTTTAAAAAAGTAACGTAAGAATCGAGGTCTTTTATGCGCATCACCCATGCAACAATGAATGATCTAAACGCCATCGCGCTCCTTGAAAAAGCATGCTTTCCCCCGCTTGAAGCCGCGCCGATGGAAAGCTTTCAAAAACGAATCGCTGTTTTCCCGAATCATTTCTGGCTTCTGTACGAAAATGATAAGCTGATTTCCTGCGTCAACGGCTTTGTTTCAAACGAAGAAGTTTTGACCGACGAAATGTTTGAAAAAGCCGATATGCACGATGAAAACGGCGCATGGCAGATGGTATTCGGCGTCTTGACCCATCCCGATTATCAGATGAAAGGCTATGCCTCTCGCGTTATGAAAAAGATGATCGATGATTCCCGCGAACAAAACCGAAAGGGCGTCATCCTGACCTGCAAGCCCGCGCTCATCCCCTTCTATGCGCGATTCTGCTTTATCGACGAAGGCGTTTCCGTCTCCGAACACGGCGGCGCGCTCTGGCATCAGATGCGGCTTACCTTTTAAGCACAAAGCGGCGTTTTCTGCGCCGTTTTTTGCTCATTTAAATGAAAATATCCCAAATCAATGTTTATCTTTAACTGAAAATGGATTATAATATCTGTGGAGTAGTCTAACCAATTCAATTGTAAGGAGTGTTACAGATGAAACTTTCTCCCCTTCAGATTGCAAGATATCAGTACAATCCCAAGCTTCCCGGCATGCTCAGAAACGGCATCGCTGAAATTTGCGTAAAAAACGGCGCGCCCACTGAGAGCGTAGCCGATCAGGAAAAGATCAAGGCCCTGTTCCCCAACACCTACGGCAAAAACGAAATCACCTTCGAAAAGGGCGAAAACACCTCTCCTGCCAAGAAGCAGATCGTCGGCGTTATCCTCTCTGGCGGCCAGGCCCCCGGCGGACACAACGTTGTTTCCGGCCTGTACGATGCGCTTAAGGCAACCAGCAAGGAAAACGAGCTTTACGGCTTCAAGGGCGGCCCCAGCGGTCTGATCGACGATGACTTCATCGTATTCACCGACGAATATATCAACCAGTACCGCAACACCGGCGGCTTTGACATCATCGGCTCCGGCAGAACCAAGCTCGAAACCGAAGAGCAGTTCAAAATCGTAGCCGAAAACTGCAAAAAGCACGGCATCACCGCCATCGTAATCATCGGCGGCGACGACTCCAACACCAACGCCGCGGTTCTTGCCGAGTACTTTGCCGCCAACAACACCGGCGTTCAGGTCATCGGCTGCCCCAAGACCATCGACGGCGACCTTAAGAACGAAGACATCGAGTGCTCCTTCGGTTTCGATACCGCAACCAAAACCTATTCCGAATTAATCGGCAACATCGAGCGCGACGCCAACTCCGCCAAGAAGTACTGGCACTTTGTAAAGGTCATGGGCCGCTCCGCTTCTCACGTCGCCCTCGAGTGCGCGCTTGAGACCCAGCCCAACATCTGCTTAATCGGCGAAGAAGTTGCCGCCAAGAAGATGTCCCTTGCCCAGATCACCGATTACATCGCCGATTCCGTAGCCGCCCGCGCTGCCAAGGGCATGAACTTCGGTCTCGCCATCATCCCCGAGGGCATCGTGGAATTCGTTCCCGAGTTCTCTAAGCTCATCGCAGAGATCAACGAGCTTCTGGCCGGCAGCAAGGCCGACGCATTCAACGCCCTCGCTACCTGGGAAGAGAAGTACGCCTTCATCAAAAACGGCCTCACCGAGGAATCCTTTAAGGTATTTGAAATCCTGCCCGCAGGCATCCAGCAGCAGCTCTTCTTAGAGCGTGACCCGCACGGCAACGTTCAGGTTTCCCTGATCGAGTCCGAAAAGCTGTTCAGCGAGATGGTCAAAAAGAACCTCGCCGCCCGCAAGGCCGCAGGCGCCTACAAGGGCAAGTTCTCCCCCCTCCATCACTTCTTCGGCTACGAAGGCCGCTGCGCTTTCCCGTCCAACTTCGACGCGGACTACTGCTATTCCCTCGGCTACAACGCCTTCATGCTCATCCAGTACGGCTACAACGGATACCTCTCCAAGGTTTCCAACCTCTCCAAGCCCGCTGAGGAGTGGATCGCCGGCGGCATGCCCATCACCAAGATGATGAACATCGAACGCCGCCACGGCGCGGACAAGCCCGTTATCAGAAAGGCTTTAGTTGAGCTCGACGGCGCTCCCTTCAAGTTCTTCGAAGCCCACAGAGACGAATGGGCGGTAGAAACCTGCTTCACCTTCCCCGGCGCCATCCAGTACTTCGGCCCCTCCGAAGTCTGCGACCTCACCACCCACACCCTCGCCCTTGAAAAGGCCTAATCAAAATAAATCCAGTCTTCGGATTTTACGCATCAGCACAAAATAATCAAAGCTTTCGGGACGGGAAACTTCTCCTCTGCATATTGAAGAAGCGCGTTTCTTCCTGTAGGGGACGGGTTTCCCGTCCCGTTTGCTGTTTGTGAAAACCGCTGCCCTTCCGCTTTATGTTGAAATCAAAAAAGGCTCAAAACGCCGCATACAGGCGCTTTGAGTCTTTTTATGTATCAACTTCCCTAAGCTGTATAAAAGCCGCAGAAAAGGCGTTTTCGTGCAAATCAAGCGTTTCTCATTCGCCCTTCAAAAGCTTCCTGAGCCGCCGCATAACGCCCCATTCCACGCGCTTGATCAATTTTCGAACTGGATATAAAAATACCCAAACGCGGCAATAAAGCCGGTATCCGCGATTGTCCACGCTCACCCGCTTACCGTTCCTCGTAAACGCGCACACAACGGCCACCATCTTGTCCCCGGAAACCTTCTCATAGTGATACGTGTTGTCGCCAAGGCAAATGTAAGCACCATCCTTCACATCCACAATCCGGTGCATCACATATTTGCCGTTCGGGCCCGAATACAGGGGCAAATCATACTTTTTCAATTTTTTCGGCAGCGGAGCCAATTCAACGGTGTCCTTCCCCTGCCGAAGCATCGGCATCATGCTTACGCCCTGAAAACCAAGCCCCTTGATATTCTGCCCGCTGGACAGCCGCTGGCGGATCAGAGGCATAATGCTGTCTGCGTGGATGCTCATATTTTCAAAATGCTTATTCGTCAATGAGTCCATTTCCCTTCAGCTTTCCAATAAACGTATTAACGCTCCTTCGGGCAGTGGCTTCGTCCACGTCGTATTCCGCCAAAAGCGCCTCGACCAGCTTGTCCTCGCTCGTTTCCTCCTTCAGCTTTTCCCAAAGAAACGCGCCCGTGTCGTTGAGCGTAATCATCATGTTGAGATCGACGTCGTCCTCCGTGGGCACAGCAACCATCTTGCCCGCAATTTCGCTGATCACAAATCCGCCCTTCAGTTTCATGCATCCATTCCTCCCTGTCTGATATCAAAAGCCGGAGATACGCGGGACAGGAAACCCGTCCCCTACTACAATGTAACAACCAATACTTGATGATTCGCATTCAGCCAAAAGGCTCCCTTGTGCAAAGGGAGCTGTCAAAATCGAAGATTTTGACTGAGGGATTGCAGCTAACGTTTCATAAAAACAAATGCTATCAAGAAACCAAGCGTTTTGCAATCCCTCCATCTCGGCTTGCGCCGATCCACCTCCCTTTGCACAAGGGAGGCAGGGTTCGTGCGTTTAAAAACGAACATCTGTATCTCAGAGAAAGGTTTTGTTGTTCATTTCAGTCATCGAATTTATGATGTTACACGATACTACGGTGGAATCAAACGTTTTTTTGAAAATCCAACACCCGTTCTACCCTGTAGGGGAGGCGTTTCTGTCAAGAGCAACATGGTTTACAAAATGTGCAACAACATGGTTTACACATTAGCTCTTGGGTCGCCCTCTAAGAGATACGCTTTTCGGAGCGTATAGGCTCGGTTAATAA
>SVGP01000021.1 GCA_015056255.1 Clostridiales bacterium
TACGCTCGTGCTGTTGGACATCATGCTGCCCGGTATTGACGGTATGGAAGTATGCCGTAAATTAAAGAGCAGCCCGACGACTGCAGATAT
Source organism: Clostridiales bacterium (assembly GCA_015056255.1). GTDB lineage: Bacteria > Bacillota > Clostridia > Christensenellales > Aristaeellaceae > SFHK01. Next base: position 91 of record SVGP01000021.1, read on the forward strand.
TCCGATCATTATGCTCACCGCCAAGGGCGATGAGGTTGATAAAATTCTTGGCCTCGAACTCGGCGCCGACGATTACATCACCAAGCCCTTCTCTGTTCGCGAGCTGATCGCCCGCGTAAAGGCGCTTCTTCGACGCGCCGCTCCTCAGAATGAGGAAGAGGGCATTTTACATGTCGGCGGCCTGACCATCGACGTGGGCAACTATGAAGCGTTCAGAAACGGCGAAAAGCTGTCTCTCACGCTCAAGGAGTTCGAGCTTCTTAAGCTCCTCGTCATCTCCCGCGGCAAGGTACTCACCCGTGACTTCCTGCTCGACAGAATCTGGGGTTATGAGTTCTATGGCGAGACCAGAACCGTTGACGTACACATCCGCCATATCCGCCAGAAGCTGGGCGACGATGCGCATTACATCGAGACCATCCGCGGCGTAGGCTACAAGTTCAACGACCGTCAGGAGAACCGCTTATGAGATTAAGAGCCGCTTTGATTGCGACTCTGCTTAACGTCATTGTATGTTCGCTGCTGATAGCTGCTTGCTCCATTACGGCAGCGAGCATACAAAATTCTATAATCGAAGAAGAAATGCGAATGATCTGCCGATTAACCGGCGATTTGTCGGCAAAGTCGGAATTCCAGGATGCTCCCCTTGATTACCTGAACGGTATTTCTGAGGAAGGGAACATCCTGTTCGCTTATTTCGAGGAAGATGGCACGGTCGCATATCAAAACAACAGTTTTGAGTTCGATTTCCCGACGGAGGAGCAAAGATCTCATTCCACGGGCGATCACAAAGTTTATAAAATTAAAAATGAATTCGGCGAAAAGCTTACCTGCGTTTCCAAAACGTTTGACGACGGAACCGTGGTTATGTTTGCCAAGAAAACAGTCATAGCCGCGGAAGCCATGGGCAGTTTTCTCTGGCTTATGATTCTGATTGTCATGGCGGCGCTGGTATTGCAGTTTACGATCATCTATAGATCCGTTGCAAGAAGCGACAGCATGGTCGAATCCATCATGCGCGTGCTTGAAGATTTCACGGAAGGCAAATTTGACAGCCGAATCAAAAACGCAGTTGCGGGCAGTCAAACAGTTGCAGCCAAATACAACGCCACTTTAAGCCGTGTTCAGGACAGAGTTTTTAATCAGCAGCGCAAAAACCGCATTTTCGGTCAGGTTATCAATCAGATGAAGACCGGCATTATCACCGTAGACAACGATCTTAGAGTCGGCTTTACAACCAATATTACCGGAGATCTGTTTGGCGTTGATACAACCGAGGCTGAAAATCAGTCCATCGCTTCTGTGTTCAATAATGAAGACCTTGAAAATGCCTTCAGGGAAGCCATGGGTTCGAATACCGGCAATATGTACGTGAAAGAAATTGAAGGAATGACGCCGGCGGGCGGCGTAAGACCGCTTCGAATTTATGCATCCCCCTTATACCGCGAAGGAAAATCGGCAGGCGTTATCGCCGTCATTGAAGACATTACCGAAATCAAGAAGCTTGAGCAATTAAGAACGGACTTTGCGGCCAATGTTTCCCACGAAATGAAAACGCCGCTGACTTCGATCAAGGGCTTTGTTGAAACGCTTCAGGCCGGCGCTGTGGACAACCACGAAATGGCCAGAAAGTTTTTGAACATCATCATGATCGAAGCCGATCGTTTAACGCGCCTGATCAACGACATTCTTTCCATCACCAAGATGGAATCGGGCAATGAAAATGTCGAGATCAAGAAAATCGCGCTCGACCGCGCCGTTATGGAAGTGTGCGACCTTCTAAAGATCCACGCAGAGGAAAAGGAAGTAAAGGTAAACGCCAGCCCCAATCCCACGCCTTCCTTCGTAATGGGTAATCCTGACCGCATCAAGCAGCTTTTGATCAACTTGATTGAGAATGCGATCAAGTACAACAAAGTGGGCGGAAGCGTGACGGTCAAGGTGTTTGAGGACGACGAGCATATTTACTTAAACGTTTCTGATACCGGAATCGGCGTAAAGGAAGAGCATTTGAAGCGCCTGTTCGAACGATTCTATCGCGTGGATAAGGGAAGGTCCCGCGCCATGGGCGGAACGGGTCTGGGCCTTGCAATCGTAAAGCACATTGTAAACTCCATGGGCGGCTTTATTGAAGTCAATTCCAAATACGGAGAAGGTACAGAATTCCTGGTAACGCTCTTAAAAGCCAGGGAAGAGCCTGCGCTTATTGAGGAGAATACTGAAAACGCTGAAAATATGGAGGACAGCGAATAATGGATATAAGAACTTTTCCTGGAACGTGCATAAAGACGTCCGTACTCGGTATGGGCTGCATGCGCCTTCCGGTGCTCGATGAAGAAAACCACCCGGTAGATCATAAGGCGGCCGTAGCCCTCATCAGAAAAGCCATTGATAACGGCGTTACATACATCGACACCGCTTATGGCTATCACGGCGGCGACAGCGAAGTTACCGTTGGCGAAGCGCTGAAGACGGTTATCGCGAAAAGGTAACCTTGACCAGTAAGCTTCCCTTATGGCTGGTCGAAAAGACGGAGGACATGGAAAAGCTTCTGGATACCCAGCTTGAAAGACTGGGCGTTGAATATCTGGATTTCTATCTGGCCCACGCCGTGAGCGCAGACCGCTTTGATAAGGTTGTTTCGCTGGGCCTTTTCGAATTTTTTGACAGAATGCTTGAAAAGGGCAAGATTAAAAACGTCGGCTTTTCTTTCCATGATGATTTTGAAGTGTTCAAAAGAGTCATTGACAGCTATCCGTGGAAGCTTGCGCAGGTTCAGATGAATATTCTGGACGAATTCAATCAGGCCACGATGAAGGGCGTTGATTATGCGGCAGCAAAAGGAATCGGCATTGTAATCATGGAGCCCCTTCGCGGCGGCGCTCTTGCCAACAATATTCCGGAGGAAGTTAAAAAGCTCTATGCCGAATTCCCCGTGAAGCGTTCTCCTGTTGAGTGGGCGTTCAGATATCTCTATGACCGCAAGGAAGTCATCACGATTCTGTCCGGTATGAGCAATGAGGAACAGCTGATGGACAACATCCGGATTTTCGAGTCTTCCGAAGCGAACTGCCTTAAGGACGATGAAAAGAAGCTTTTAACCGATGTTCGCCTTGCATACGAAGCGAGAGTCAAAATCGGATGTACCGGATGCGAATATTGCCAGCCCTGTCCGCAGGAGATCAAAATTCCGCACCTGTTCAGAAGATACGACAACTGCGCGGTTTTCGGCGGATTCGAAAAGCTTTATGAGCGCTATAAGGAAGATCCCGCATACGAAAAGTGCGTATCCTGCGGCGCGTGCGAAGCAGCCTGTCCCCAGCACATTAAAATCAGAGATTGGCTCAAAACGATCGATGAAGAAGCCAAAAACGCATAGAATTGTGCGGCTTAAATTAAAATCAAAAAGCATATTAACAGATAGCGCGGGCGATCATTGATCGCCCGCGCTCATATATTGCCTAAAGATAAAATTCTAAGATAATTTTATCAATCAGATGTAAATGAAGTCATATACCTTCCACTCGTTTCCTACCTTTTCAACAAAGAAACGAATGTGATAGGGATAACTGTTTTCGACCTTTCTGGTAACGGTATCAAAATCCAGATACAGTTCGCAGGAGAAGACGGAATCGGAATACTGAACGTAGTTTTCGGTTCGTACATTTCGGAAGGAATATTCCTGCGCCTCTGTCAGCCAATGCGCATCGGTTTCGTTAATGGCGTTTGCCGCTTTGGAACCATCCTTCATAGACTTAAGAACCGTGTATTTGGAACAGTTTTCCGTCATAAACATACAGATTTTCTGACCTACATCAATAATAAACGCCTCATGCGCAGGCTTAAGGTCTTCATCCATGTAGGTGAAAATGTGCTCGAATACATCCTGAGAGGTTTCGGTGAGGGAGAGGGTGTGTCCCTTTACATCATATGCTTCAATCTGCGGAACGCCAAGGGCGATGGTGAAGCGATAGGTGCAAAGCGTGTAGGAAGGATAACCCTCGGGAAGGTGACCCGATGCGAATGTTTCGATGCCTTCCTTTACGATATTCTCTCTGGGAAGCTCTTCGCCGTTTACATAAAGCTTGGCGTCATCCGGAATCGTTACCTGGTAGGTGATGGGCTGAATGACGTCTGTTGTAACGGAACCGAACTCATAAAGCGGCACTTCGCCAAGAAGACCGCAATCCACGATCTCGCCGCTTTTTTTGATGGTGAAGGAGGCGAAGGATTTTCCGTTTGAAGTTACGGAGAATTTTCTTTCGTCCTGATTGCGCGTTCCAACTTCTTTATAGGCGATATACGTACCATCCGTGAGCTTGTTTAAATAATCTACATAGTCTTCCCTGGACTCCATTACGAGTTTGGAAGCATCCTCATAATCGTAAACTTCGTCATACCTGCGCTCGATGAACATGCTCGCCATGTCTTCAACAACATAACTGCTCTGTGCTTTCTCGTAAGCGACCAAACATTCATCGATGTAAATATACAATTTGTACATTCCAAATCCGATCGCCGCCAACAGAATCAGATAAAAAAGGGCAAATCGAATATTTCTGAAGATGAGCTTTCCACGGGTATATCTTCTGTAAAGGCGATTTTTCTTAGTTTTATTTGCCATTGTTTTTCTCCTATTTCACAATCCAGGCTGTCGGAAGTGCGCGGGAGCCGGTAATTGCAAGGCCGTCGTTAATCTGCTCGCCCTGATAGAACATGGCGGTGGAAGAGCCGCCGTCGAGATTGCAGGCGTTAACCGCGCCAAACTCGAGCATGATTTCGATAAGATCTTCATAGGAAGCGCCAAGGGAGTTGGCCTGACGACCGTCGATGCACAGAAGAAGAACTGCGCCGTCCGCGCGCTGACCGATCGCGGAACGGGGGTTGAGGCCCGAGCCTTTGCCGGAAACAACGGAGGGCTGACCGTTGACTACAAGCGCGGGGCCGAACGCAACTGCGTCGCGAAGACCGATTTCTTTGGCTTGGGCTTCCGTAAATTCGCCGACATGCAAAATGTCGTTCTGGTCAAAGCCTACGACGGTTTTATACGCACCGTCGGGACGGCGAAGCTGCTGACCATCGGAATAAACCATGCCGAGCGGCTGGCCGCCGTTTCCGCGTCCGCTGCTGTCAGAGAATGCGCCGCCGTTGATGCCGGCGATACCGCCATAGTTGTTGATGATTTCATCCACCCTGAGTCCCGGAAGATCATTGTTGAAAGGATAGCGGCAAACGCCTACCGATACGCGGGAGGGATCAGCAACGATCATCATGTAGCCTTTATAGGTGGAACCGTGTATTTCGCGGATTTCAATGTCCTTTAAAGGTTCTTCGGTCGTTTGATCAAGATCCGTCATGGAATTTCGGCTTCTTATGGTGATCAGGCTTACGTCGGTGGCTTCGTCGCTGGTGATTACGCGGTTTCTCTCAAGCGCCGCCTCTACCTGCTCGTCACGAAGGAAGAGGTAGGGGTAAAATTTCATGGCGCTGCTTTCCATAAGCGTTTGAATCAGAAGATCGCTGCCTGCACGAGAAGGGCCTACAAAAATCTGATAAGAGAGCATCAGAAGCGCAAGCGCGACGGAAAGAATCAGGGTGAATACAACAAGGAAGAAGTGGCGGATCGTGCCGAAGTGCCATTTTCTCCTGATGCGGCTCATGGTTTTCTGTTCTTCCAGACTGTAGTGTGCAGGCGCTTTTGCTTTCATTTTCTTTGCGTTTGACTTTTTGTTTTTAGCCATAAAGATACTTCCTCCAGTATCCGATGAAATATATTGACAAACCATTTCAATTTACTATTTTATAGTATTTCAGATATAAAAACAAGATGTCAAATTCGTATTTTGTCTTATGATACAGTAAAAGATTTATTGTTAAAATACAGTAACAGACGCGGAATGCGAATAATTTGTGATATAATGAAGAAAATCTACAGAAGGGAAGTATCTTCATGAAAAAAATCTGGAATGAATTCAAGGCATTTGCATTCAAGGGCAACGTAGTTGATCTGGCAGTTGGTATGATTATCGGCTCCTCCTTTACCGCAATTGTGAATTCTCTTGTAAACAGCGTAGTAATGCCGCTTTTCTCTTTGATTACACAGAAGAACAATTATGAAGAAATGAAGTGGATGATCGGAGCCACCGAAATTCCTTACGGTCTTTTTCTGCAGGCTGTGATCAATTTTGCCGCTATTGCCGTGTGCCTGTTCTTTATTGTAAAGGTGATCAATAAGCTCAATTCTCTTGCGAGAAAAGAGGAAAAGAAAGAAGAAGTCAAAGAACCCGCGCGCCTTTGTCCCTTCTGCAAAAGCGAAATCCACAAGGAAGCTACCCGCTGCCCGCACTGCACAAGCGAGCTAAAATAACGGAAATATCCAAATAAAGCGGCATTTCGCGTATTGCGTTATGCCGCTTTTTATTGCATTGAAAGATCAATTGTGCTATAATAAAATGAAGATATATTCATCTGGAGGCTACTGTGAACAAATCTGCTCCTAAGAATAAGATTTCCGGAATCATTCTCGCTGTTCTACTCGGCGTGTCCGTAAGTGGTCTGGTCGGATATTTTTTGCCGGCGGGCGAGTTTCTTTCTGCATCGTCTATTTTTTCATCGATGCTGCTCGCATTCATCTTCGGCTATTCAGGCCTGCTGTCCGCCGTCATTATGGCAGCTACGATGCTTGTGTCGGGGTATATTGCGGGCGACGTTATCCTTTCAGGATATCTGTTTATAATCGGTGTATTGCCGGGCTTTGTGATGATCTTTGGCTCGATAAAAGGCTACAAATTCTTTTCACAAGTCAGAAACGCGCTGCTCGCCGAGATGCTCGCCTTTGTTCTTGTTCTTTTTGCCGTTCGCGCTTTTACAGGACAGGATTTTTCCTCGTTTTTCAGAACCATATGGGACGATATGATTTCTGTGCTTCCTCAGGAAAACAAAGAAGCGTTTGCCGAAATTTTGAACGAGCTCATCAATCAGCAAAGCGCAGGCGAAAATGTGATTGCAACGGAAGATATGCTTGCGTTCATTTCTGAAGGAATGGAACAAACGCTTTCTCTTTTGATGCCTTTTGCGCTTGTGCTGTACTCTGTAATCAACGGCGCAGTCGGCGTTCTTTGGATGAACTGGCTCAGAGTAAGGCATGGGGAAGAGAACGCAAAATACGTTCCCTTAAGCGGCTGGCGGCTTTCAAAACAGATTACGCTTGGTTTTATCATTATATTTATTGCCGTATTGATCATTGCAAGCCGAGCCGGCGAAGCGGGCGTTTCCGCGCGGATGATGGTCAGAGCTGCAATATCGGCGGCTGCAACGATTCAGGCATGCGCGTCGTTTTTATCCCGTTTTCGCATGCTTGGCGTGTCTACAGGAAAGAGAGCTGCATTTTTAGCGCTGATGATCTTTTTGTCCGGCCCGTTTTTCACGCTTTACGGTATATTGAGCGCGCTCTTTGGCGTTCAAGGCTTATTTATGCCGAAGCGGAAATTTGTTCATCCAGGCTCAGCGCCTTCTCAGAACATGAATCAGAATCAAAATGACCAGGAAGATGACGATCAAAACGACAAGGAGGATAAATAAATGAAAGTTGTACTTTTAAAGGATGTAAAAGGCTGCGGCAAGAAGGATCAGATCGTGGAAGTATCTGAAGGCTATGGCCGCAATTTCCTTCTGCCCAGAAAAATTGCTATCGAAGCCACAGCAGAGGCAATGAACGCCATTGAAAAATCGAAGAGCGCGCAGGCGCACAGAGAAGAAGTCAAGCGCCAGGAAGCCGAAGCAAAGGCGAAGGAACTGAAGGGCAAGGTCATTCAATTGAAAGCCCGCGGCGGCGAAGGCGGAAAGCTCTATGGCTCCATTACCGCCGACATGATCGCGGAAGCGCTGAAGGCGCAGCATGGTGTCGACGTCGACAAGCGCAAGATCGAGCAGGAAGAGCCCATCAAGGCAGCCGGTCAGTCTTTTGTAAACGTAAAGCTGTCCGCCGGTATTGCAGTTCGCATGCTTGTAAACACCACCGTCGAAACCAAATAAGCTTTCAGTTACAAAGGAAAAAGGGCGCATATGGAAATACGAAACATAATCACAAACGCGGGCATGGTCCCGCCGCATCAGCCGGAAGCGGAAAAGGGCGTTATCGGCGCCATGCTCCGTTCGGGCGATGCCGTTATGCTCGCGCTGGAATCCCTGCATGAGGACGATTTTTACGATCCTGCCATGCGGGAGCTGTTTTCGGCGATCACGCATATGACGTCCCGCTCCAAGCCCATTGACATCGTAACGGTTTCCGAAGAAATGACCCGTCGCGGTCGACTGGAAGCCGTAGGCGGAATGGAAGGGCTGATTGAGCTTACGCGCGGCGTTCCCGCAACCAGTAACGTCGGCGCATACATCAAAATCGTTGATGAAAAGTCAACGCTTCGAAAGCTAATCGGCGCAGCCGATGAAATTCACAAAAACGCCTATGGCGGAGAGCTTGAAACGCCGGACATCCTCGCCTTGGCGGAAAAATCCGTTTACGATATCACTATGCGAAAAGGCGGCGAGCAGCTTCAGCCCGTTCAGCCGGTTCTGTTAAAGACTTTCGAAATGATCGAAGAGCTGGTTCGAAATCAGGGCCGGATCGAGGGCGTTCCCTCAGGCTATACTGAACTTGACAACATGACGACCGGCTTTCATCCGGGCGAGCTTGTCTTAATCGCTGCGCGCCCTTCAATGGGTAAAACGAGCTTCGGCATGAACATCATCGGTAACGCCGCCATCAGAGGCGGTAAAAAAGCAGCGGTGTTTTCGCTCGAAATGCCCGCTGAGCAGCTGGTTCTGCGCCTTTTGTGCACGGAAGCCAAGGTGGACATGCAAAGAGTCAGGCGCGGCATTTTGGAGGACGACGAGTGGCTCAAATTAAGCGACGCCATGACGGTTATCGCCAACAGCCACATTTTTATCGACGCTACTTCCGGCATTAACGTTACTGAAATCCGCTCCAAGGCCCGCCGCGTTCAGATGGAGCATGGGCTTGACGTAATCATGATCGACTATCTTCAGCTGATGACGGGCGTAGGCAGATTCGGTTCCCGTCAGGAAGAGGTTGCCAGCATTTCAAGATCGTTAAAAGCTCTTGCCGGCGAGCTCGGCGTTCCGGTGCTCGCGCTGTCCCAGCTTTCCCGCGCGAATACCGGAAGATCCAACCACAGGCCTGTCCTTTCCGATATCCGAGACTCAGGCGCGATTGAGCAGGACGCGGACGTCGTCATGTTCATCCACCGCGAGGAATACTACGACCCAAAGCCCGAAAACAAGGGACTTGCCGAAATCATTATCGCAAAGCAGAGAAACGGCGCGTTGGGTACGGCCACCCTCGGCTGGAAGGGCGAGTTTACGTGGTTTATGGATCTGAATCCCACAGGCAAGGAAGTAGAAAAATAAATCTACTGTTCAAAAGAATGCGTTCTGCACTCGGGGCAGTATGCGCCTGATTTTCTGACGCAATCAAAACACAGGGGAGAAAAACAGATTTCGCACGCGCTCATATTTCGCGAGTGAACCTGCTTTCCGCAGTGGCTGCATTCGCATAAAGACATAAAAATCGCCTCCCATGTGTATTTTAAGCACAGGAAGGCGATTTTATTCTTTTAGTAGTATACGCCAAGGTATGTTGCCGTTTTCGGAAATACCATCTTCAGCGTCTCGTAATTTCCGAATAATTCAACGTCGTCTCTGAACAGCGTTCCATCAAATCCGGCATAGCCCGCCATCATCTGAGAGAACGCCTGAATGGACATTTTGACGTCGGCTTTTTCCTCTGTCTTTTCGCATCCGCCGCACCATACCCTGAATTTTCCGCTGTTTTCGGGCAGGAAGGGATCGTTGATTTCGATGACAAAGGGCGAGGGAATGTATCTTTTCATCATCGAAAGCGCCTTTTCACAATTGACCACGCGCGTCATGTAGCGGGAATTGACCTTCTTTTCAACGTCGTACGGATTGCTCGATAAAAGTGCAATCGGAATATCCGAAGGAAGCGCGATTTCGATTTTCCCGAATTCCGGGCTGAAACGGGAAAGGAAGGAAAGGATTTTTATAAAATCTTTTTCGGATCTGAAAGCGTAATCGCGAACGCAAAGGATAGACTCATGCTCTGCATCCTTTTTATAAAAAGCGACATATGCAGAAGGGTCATCGCCGTCGTAAATTGCGTAGGTATAATCGTTCGCTGCATAGGGATTGGATTGGGTTGCGCGGAGAAAGGCGTCTTTATTGCGGTCGATTGCGAGGTTGTATCGCTTTGTGAAGGCTTCGTATACGGGATGGAGGAAGGTTCTGTCGTCCTTTTCGGTCAAAAGCTTCGTTTTTACCTCGCCCGCATATTTCGAAATGAGCGTAAAAGAAAAGGTGTACGTTTCAAGGTCTCTTGAAAGCTCATAGCCGAATTTTCTGTAGAAGCCGTGATTGAAGGGATAAAGACCGGAGAAAATAAATCCGTCCTCGCGAGCTTTTGTCAGAAGCTCCTTCATGATTGCCTTGATCGCGCCGCCCTTTCTGTAGGAAGGATGCGTGACCACGCCGCCGATTCCGACAAGGGGCGTTTTCTGACCGTCAAAATTCATCGTGAGTCTGTTTCCGATCACGCCTGCGATCATTTCGCCGTCCTCGGTGAACGCGCCGTAGCCGGTCGGATCTTCTTTCTGATCTTCCGCTTTTTTCTCAAGCTCTTCCACATTGATTGAATACATAAAGCAAATGCTCCATAGCTTTTGAAGGCTTACATGATCACTTGCCGTAAGTTTTCTGACAATCATCGGTTTTTCCTCCTGATTTGATTTGCAATTAGCATAAACGAAAATAATTTTTTTGTCAACAAAACGAAAGGGGATATTTCAAATGAAAAGAACAAAAACTTTCACCCAAACGCCCATTATCATGCTGCTTGGCGGAGCAGCCGCGGGACTGTTTCTGCTTCTAAAGCCCGGCGCGACGCTCGCAGCGGTCATTCGCATTGCCGGTTGGGCGCTGATTCTGGACGGCGCGATCAAGGCGGTTCAAAGGTATTTGAAGGGTAAACGTCAGATGGAGGATTTCTATCTTCCGTGCGCTGAAATCATCGGCGGCTTTGTATTTATGGCAGTCGCCAGATTTTTGATCAAGCTTATTCCGCTAGCCGTTGGGCTTGTTTTGATCGCGCTTGGCGTTTATAAGGGAAAAACAGCTTTGGAATTAAAAAAACGGTCTAACGCCGGACAGTGGATGATCATGCTTGCCTTGTCCATAGCGTCCGCCGTAATAGGCCTTTATGTGCTTTTGCATCCGAACGGATTTACCCAGACCGTGATCCGAATTCTTGGCGGATATCTTCTGGTTGAATGCGCGGAGGATTTGTACGCGTACTGGCTTTCAAAATAAAAAATCGTCCTTCCGATGGATTTCGGAAGGGCGATTTTTTTTGCCTTGATTATCCGGCATAGGGAATATAGTGGAAAGCATCTTCTTCGTAAACGCCTCCGACATCTACGCCCCAGTCGTGACTGACAGACTCTTGATATTCGAAATAGCCGTGCAAGCCGCTTTTCGTTGTGAAGCCGATTTCCTGTTCAAGAACGTTGAGCCATGTGACGATGATTTCGGTTCCGGGATCGAGCGTAAAGGCGTTTCCGTTTATAAAGCAGGGAACGGACGATTTGGTTTTCATGGACAAATATTCCCATGCTTCAGGATCGAAAAGGTCGTAAGCGGCTGCGTATGCAGCATCGCCAAAGGGTGCAATCACGCCGTTTGAAACCGTGAAAAGCACTTTATAGGCGCGTGTTCCGAGTACGTCCAATATGGGTTCAATCGTGATGACTTCATCTTCAATCGCCGTAAGCTGTCCGGGCATCCCAAGTCCGGCTTCAAACGGATCGCCGGGGAAGAAGATGGCCGATTTCATATCGCCCTTCTCAACATAGAAGCAATAGGTGACAAAATCGGAGGAGCATTCATCACCCGTTACAAACACATATACATTTTCGGAGTCATGGGGCTTTAAAAACGAAAAACCGGCTGCGTAGGAGGATACGGGGATGGTTGCTTCGCCGGTAGAACCATAGACGGTTTCAAAGGTGATGGAGAAGTTTTCCATACCGTTTTCGTCATAGAAAAGTCGCGCATGCGCGGTATCCGTTTTTCCGTCGCCGTCCAGATCCAGATAATATTTTCCGGGAATCGGATAAATTTTGCTGGAAGCAGACGCGGTTTCAAGGAACATTTCAGAGAAAACATTTTCGCTCTTTACAAAATCGACAATGTACTTGGTCTTTATGTAACCGTTTTTGCCTTCTCTGTAGGAGAAAATGTAGCTCCACTCATCGCCAAGAGCAAGTACGTCGATTTCGTCTCCGTGATGGACGATGCCCAGGCTTTCACTTTCGGTTGTTGGCTCGCTTCTTAAATGAAGCGTTCCGCCCTTTGCTCTTACGTAAACCTTACCCGTACCGAATACGAGATCCTCAGAAAAGGAAATGAACGGAACCATGAGGCACAGCGCAAGAATGATTGAAATCAGTTTTTTCATTGGTGTTTCCTCCTTTAAGACCAATCGTTTAATGACTCTTCGTCAGTAAATCCTTCGTCGTATTCCCATTTTCCGGCTTCAAAGCCTTTCCACTCAACGGGTAATTCGTTTCCTTCGTCGTCAATCGTTGTGATATCGCCGTCCATTGTCCAGGAAACGCTTCCGCTGAATTCGTCAGGGAGATAGAGGATTTCGAGCCGATAGGTGTATAAATCCATGACATAGATCAGATCGTATTCGCCAAAGGGTACGAGCATCAAAAGCATGTTGCCATTGGGCGACAGCGAGACGTGGGAAGGAGAGAGGGCTTCGCCGGTTTCAAATTTTCTGAAAAAATCCTTTGCATCCTCCGTCTGATAGCCGTATGCGTCAAACAATGTATCAATTTTCTGAACCTTTGCCGTTAAATCGCCGGGCACAATATAAATCAGTTCGTCAAGCCCAATAAGCGATCCCCAGAACATGGAAACAGGACTTACAAAGGATAGATATTCGCCCTCATGATTCAGCCAAAAGCGAACGGCACCCATCGACGAATAGGGGGAAAACTCAAATGTAACCGGAATCATTTCGCCACTTGCCGCAGGGAAAAGGGATTCCAAAACAAAATATTCTCCGTTCTCCTTTTTAAGGCACACGATGCCGGATTTTGAAGTTTCGTCGTGATCGCGCCTTAGAAGAAAGATGCTTCCGTCCTGATCTGCAGCAATGGAAATGTAATCCGCTTCGGGCGAAAAGTTTTTCACTGTTTTGTATTCGGATGCATCGGCGTCGAAAACGACTACGTCTGTTCCGGAGGACGAAGATTTCAGATAATAAATGTAATCGTTCAAGGGGCAGAAATAGGCGCTCGACGCGCCGAATTCATTGGCGGCAATTTCGCTGTCCAAGTGCACGGGACTGTCTTTTAATGATATCTTGGCATTGCCGACGAAGGAAAATAAAAGAATGATTGCGAATACTGACGGGATAATCCGCTTCATCTGAGATCCCCCCTTTGTAAAAATATGATGACTCATTATAGCACGTTTATAAATAATACGTCAATCAAAACAAATCAGAAGATGTTTCCACAGGAAAACGCTTCATGCCGGATCAGATGATCTGCATTTTCCTTGATAAGCGCCAGCGCCTTTTGGCAATCATCCAGATCCTGAATGCGAATGGTGAGAACGATATCTTCAATCTGAACGCTTAGATCATGAAGATCCTCATGAGGAACAAGACTTTCAAGGATCCGGCTTTTTTTAACCATGTATTCCTTTAAAGATTCCGAAGCTGCCGAAGCGCTTTTTGAATCATGCTTTATAAGCATCTTTTCCATTTCTTCCGCTTTTTGAATAATTGCAGACATTGAGTTTTCAACATAGACGTTTGAAAAAATGCAAAGACCGACTGAGAACACAAATGCGAAGACCAAAATTCCTATTCTTAGCCTCACTTGTTTACTCCTTTCCCAAATGAATTTTTCTGATCAGGCCGCTTTTTGTCTGAAGATTAATCCTGTTTTCGCGATCTATCGTCGCAAGAAGGATTTCTTTTGCAGATAAATTGATTTCCTCTAATGCTTCCGTCAGCCTTTTTTCCGATAAAGCGCATAAAATAACACTGCTTTTTTGAATCTTGCCGTCCATAATCAGTGCAGCCGGAAAAACTTCGTTTTCCACATACATTTCAAGCTCTTCAGCCGTCGGCGCTCTTTTCTTAGACTTTTCAAATGCCGTAATCGTTCCATTGGCCTCCATGATTGCGCATTCCACATCCCATGGGTTCAGAATGCCGAATTCCCGGATGCCTTCAAGCAGATCGGATATGCTTAAAGAAAGCCGTGAAAGCTCATTAAAATCAATAATCCCGTTTGAAATAATCAAAGAAGGTTTTCCTGATATCAGGGCGCGCGCTTTGTCGGACTTGAGGGAAAGAATCGTGACCAGCGCGTGAATACCGATCATTGCCATTACCGGAAGAACTCCATGAAAAAGGGGCGTGCTGACGTCCGACATCGGGGTTGCCAGAATATCCGCGATTAGTAGAGCCATTGCAAGCTCGTAAGGTTCAAACTGCCCAAGCTGCTTTTTTCCCATCAACCGGATTGCAAAAATCATCATTATATACAACAAAATTGCGCGAATGAATATGGTTATCATGTTTTTCCTCCGGAATGTCTGCAATTTTTTACATTTTATATTGCTTTTCATCTATATTATTTGATATAATACAAATTGGAATCGTTTTTATTCTACCCAAAAAGGACTGATCGACTATGAACAAAATCTGGAATCCTCAAATTGAATGCATGGACAGAAGCGAAATCATCAAGCTTCAGAATGAACGGCTTAGAAACGTTGTAAAATACGAATACGAGCGTGTGCCGCTGTATCGCGAGCGCATGGATAAAAAAGGCGTAAAACCCGAGGATATCCGCACGATTGACGATTTAAAATATCTCCCCTTTACCGAAAAAACCGATCTTCGCGACACCTTCCCTTACGGCCTGTTTGCCGCTGACAAAAAAGATATCGTAAGAATTCAGGGCTCCTCCGGCACGACTGGTAAGCCCATTGTTTCCGGCTATACGCAAAACGATGTAGATGTTTGGACGGAAATGATGGCGCGCACCCTGACCGCAGGCAATGCGGATCAGGACAGCATCGTTCAGGTTTGCTATGGCTACGGCCTTTTCACCGGCGGGCTTGGCGCACATCAGGGCGCGAGCAAAATCGGCGCCATGACCATTCCCATGTCCAGCGGAAACACCGCCCGCCAGCTTATTATGATGGAAGAAATGGGCACCACCCACCTTTGCTGCACGCCGAGCTACGCCTTATATCTTGGCGAAAGCATCCGCGAACAGGGCATCGACAGAAGTAAGCTCAAACTCAAGTGCGGCTTCTTCGGAGCTGAACCCTGGACGGAAGAAATGCGCAAACAGATTGAAGAGCTTTTGGGCGTAGACGCGCTTGATATCTATGGCCTTACCGAAATCGCGGGCCCCGGCGTATCGTTTGAATGCCTCGAGAAAGCCGGAATGCACGTAAACGAAGACCACGTGATTCCCGAAATCATCGACCCCGCAACCGAAATGCCCTTGCCTTACGGCGAAAAGGGCGAACTGGTATTTACAACCATTACCAAAACCGGCATGCCCATGCTCAGATACCGCACCCACGATATCTGCCGCCTTCATGATGAAAAATGCGCCTGCGGAAGAACGCTTGTGCGCATGGAGCGACTGATGGGCAGAACCGACGATATGCTGATCATCCGCGGCGTAAACGTATTCCCGAGCCAGATTGAAAGCGTTCTGGTCGGCGTACGCGGCGTTGCGCCCCATTACATGCTGGTTGTGGATCGTCAGAAGGCGACTGACAGCCTCGAGGTTCAGGTAGAGGTAACCGACGATATGTTCTCCGACTCCATCGGCGGACTGGATTCCATTAAGAAGGAAATTGGCGAAAAGATCAAATCCGTCGTCGGCATCAAGGCACAGATCACGCTCGTTGCACCGCACACCATTCCGCGCTCCGAAGGCAAAGCAAAGAGAATCATCGACAAGAGAAAACTGTAAGGAGGCAGCATTATGTATAGAGTAAAACAGCTCTCCGTCTTTCTTGAAAACCGAAAGGGCAGCCTTGCCGCAGCCACGCAGCTTCTGGGCACGAGCGGCTTAAATCTCCTCGCGCTTTCCATCGCCGAGACCGATAATTACGGCATCGCCCGTCTGATTGTTTCTGATACCGAGGACGGCGCTGCGCGCCTTCGCGCTTCCGGCTACACTGTTCGCACGACGGATGTTTTGGTCGCCTGTGTGCCGGACAGACCCAACGGACTGACTGAAATTCTGAGAATTCTCGAAAAGGAAGATATTTCCGTTGAATATCTTTATTCCTTTGTCCGCAATTCCGGCTTCAACGCGCTGATCATTTTCCGCGTTTCCGATACGGAAAGAGCCATTGAGATCTTAAAAACTAACGGCATCGAAATGCTCACGCAGGATAAGGTTGATGCCCTTTGAGCCGGTTGGAGCTTAGAACAGACTTAAGCGTAATTGAAAATAATGCCCGCGTCATTCGGGAAAGAATTCCTGATGACGTTAAGGTGATGGCGGTTGTAAAGGCAGACGCATACGGACACGGAAGCGTCGAGGTCGCAAAAAGGCTTGAAAATAAACATCTGGCCAATTGTTTTGCAGTCGCAACGGCGGAAGAAGGCGCGCGCCTTCGAAGAAACGGCATTGAATCCGAAATACTGATTCTCGGATACTCCGATGAGGAAGAAATGGAAATAGCTATAAAAAATCGGCTCCATGTGACGATTTTTTCAAAAGATTCCCTTCTTCTTCTAAAGAGCATTTCAGAAAACGCCCGGATGAAAGCGAAAGCTCATCTGAAAATCGAAACGGGCATGCACAGAATCGGTATTGCGCCCGGAGCGGATTTAAAAGAGCTTTTAAGCGTTTGGAAGGAAATCTCCTGCGTAGAGATGAGCGGCGTGTTTTCTCATTTTTCAAGCGCCGACATCGATAAGCAATATACCGACACGCAGTTTGACTTATTTCTTGCCGCCTGCGAAATGATAACGGATTTCGGCTTTGCGCCCATTCGGCACATCGCGGCGTCGAGCGCCATGTTCAAGGCGAAATATCAGCTGGATATGGTAAGAGCGGGAATTGCGCTCTACGGCGTAGCCGATGGCGAAATCAAGCCCCTTGTTCATCCCGCGCAGACCCTTATTACGCATCCCGTGCGGATTTTAAACATTAAGCCTCACGAAAAGGTCGGCTATTCGATGAACTTTGAAGCGGATAGAGAGACTGCCGTCATGACCGTACCCTGCGGCTATGGAGACGGGTATCCGAGAAGTTTATCAAACCGCGCCGAAGCGCTTGTGAACGGAAGGCGGGTAAAGCTGATTGGAAACATCTGCATGGATATGTTGATGCTGGATGTGACCAGCGCGGGCTATGTCGATGAACGCACAGAGGTTGTTCTGATGGGCGCGCAGGGGGATGAACGTATTACGCCCGAAGAGCTTTCATTGCTTTCCGGTACCATTCCCTACGAAATCATGCTCGGTTTTTCTGACCGGGTGAAAAAAACCTGGGTTTATTAAGCGTTATACCTGGAGGATGACTATGAACACTACAAAGAGTATGGTGATCAAGAGCCTGACCATGCATATCACCATGATGGTTTTCAGCATGCTGGTATCCTTTGTCGGAAAGCCCATTATCGGTATCATCATGGGCTTGGCGGTTTATGCCGTTTACATCTTCATGATGTATGCTGACGGCGCGGAGAGGGGCGAGAGGGCCTGCACGCTTTCGGCAACGGTCTTAAAGCTCGAAGCAGAGGGAAAATCCATCGACGAGAAAATGAAAAAGCAGATGTTTGAAAAGAAAAAGGCCGTAAGCGCTTTTCTCATTTCCTCGCTTCCGCTTTTCATTCTCGCAGTGGTCAATTTCATTTTTGCAGAAAATGGCGCGATCCACGAAAACTTTCTGGGTACCATCACCCGCATCGTATTTATGCCCTGCGCATGGGTCACACGAATTTTCACCGAGCTCGTCGGCTGGAATATCGAAGGAACACTGGAGATAAGCAAGAATCTCTTCGCCGCAGTAGAGTATTCCGGCATTGATTTTTCAAAAATTGCTGAAATGAATGTTTTTGGCGGTGATCTCGCCATCGCCTTTAACGCGCACTACATCACGTATCTGCGCCTTCTGTTCATCCCGCTTTCCATGGTGCCTGCTTTTTCCATGATGGTAGGCTATCTTCAGGGTCCGAAATTCCGAGAGAAGAAATTAAAGGAAATCGAAGAGGGCAGCCGCAAAAAACGAAAAAAATTAAAGGTTAACAAAAAAACAAAAACCAGAGTGGTCCGTCCCGAGGTTTAATGGCTCATAGCCGCTTGCATTTATTGCACTTCTATGATATAATTATTACGGAGTGATGACAATTGCGTATAATTGGAGGAGAAGCGCGAGGCAGGCGGCTTTTCGCGCCTTCAGGAAACGAGACGCGGCCAACCTCCGACAGAACGAGAGAATCGCTTTTCAATATATTGTCTTTTGATATTCCGGGAAGCGTCGTGCTCGATCTGTTTGGCGGAACAGGCGCGCTTGCGCTGGAGGCTTTGAGCAGAGGCGCGCAGTACGCTTGCGTATCGGATAAGTCCCATGAGGCAGTAAAAATCATTGAAAGAAACGCTGAAACCGTTCTTGGCGCGGACAGAAAAAAGAAGATATCCATCGTTTGCGCCGATTACAAAAGGGCGATTTCGCTTTTTAGAGAAAAAAAGTTCACGATTGTTTTTCTTGATCCGCCTTACGCAATGGAAAGCGCCTATCGGGAGGCTGTAAGCCTTTTAATTGAATCAGATATGCTGGATTCTGATGCGCTTGTCGTTATGGAAAGAAACAAAAACACAAAAATCGAACTTCCGAAGGAAATGGAGATTTTCGATTCAAGAGATTATCGCGATACTGTCGTCGACTTTGCCAGGTGGAGGAAGAATATATGAACGCGCTTTTTGCAGGCAGCTTCCATCCGCCGACGATTGGACATTTTGACATTATCAGAAAAAGCGCAGATCTTTTTGACAAAGTATACATCGCAGTTATGTATAACAGCGAAAAAAAGTACACGCTTTCGGTTGAAGAGCGAACGGCGATGCTTCAGAAAATGACTGCTGATTTGAAAAACGTCGAAGTTGTTTCCGATACTGGTCTGACCGCTGAATTCGCCAAAAAGCTTGGCTGCCATGCGCTTGTCCGCGGACTCAGAAACAGTCAGGATTTCGAATATGAGCGTCCGATTGCAGATGCGAACAAGAAAATTTTTGGCATCGAAACCGTGTTTTTGCCCTGTGATCCTGAATATACTTGGATTTCCTCTACCATCCTGAACGATGTTTTAAGGCATGGCGGAGATATTTCTAAAATGGTTCCCGAAACAATTCATGAAGATATTCTACGCGCTTGCATGCGCACATCTAAAGGAGTGTAGAAGATGGAAGAAAACCGCGCCAGCATTTTTGAAGAGGAAAACGTTGTCGAGGAAGGTTACGTTGAGGATGAAGTACAGGATGAGGAATACCTTGACGAGGAAGCATACGACGAGGAAGCAGACGGCGAATACATAATGGAAGACGAGGAAGAGGAAGCTGACGAAGAAGATGAAGAAGACGAAGGAATCGACTTCAACGACTTCGAAAACACCGTAAATTTAATCGGCTATCTTAAAATCGAGCTCACCGAGCACAGCATGAATGTGCCGCTTGGAAAGAGCAAGCGCATTGTCGATGTGGATCGCTGCCTGAGCATTATAGACGACCTTGTTACTTCACTTCCCAAGGCAATGCGTCATTGCTGGCGCACCAAGGATGAAAATGATCGCATTCTCCAGACTGCCGAAATGCACGCCACCAAGCGCGTTGAAAAGGCGAAAGAAGACGCCGAGCGCATTGTGGACGAAGCGCACGAGCAGGAAGAGAAAATTCTCGAGGCTGCCCAGCGCCGTCATAACAATACAATAAACGACGCGCAGGCCCGCGCCGACGCTATTCTTCGAGACGCTTCCGAGCGTGCCAAGCGCATGGTCAGCGAGAATGCCATTGTGAAAAACGCAACCGCTGAGGCCAACCGCCTGATCACCGAGGCCAAGACCGAAGCCAGAGAGCGCAGACTCCATGCCGCTCAGGATGCATACCGCTTGCTGGACGCCTTCGAGAAGCAGGCTGCCAGCATCACAACCGCCATCTCCAGACGCAAAAATGAGCTCGGTGTGAACAACAATAATAACAGATAAAAGAAACAAAAATGCCACTGCACATTGGGTGCGGTGGCTTTTTTGTATGCAAATGCAAAATTCAGCGCATAATGAAGTCAAAACACTTTTTGGAGGAATCCATGAAACTTTTTGACGTTACAAAAGAACGTGCTGACAATCAGGTTTTTAACAGGCGTTTTGATAAGGCGCTCAATGCATTAAAAAAATACGAGAATATGACTGAATACGAAACGGATGCTTTTCGATTTGCGGATCAGAATGCAGCTGTTGTCAAAATGCGCTTTGATGAAGCTAAAACTCGTATCATGCGTATGGAAATCCGTTCGCTTGTATTTGCATGGGCAAAAGAAATGGCGAAGGACGGAAAAGAACATCAAACGCGTGAGACTGTTCTTTCTGAAATTGATCAATTTGATGAATCCGCAATGCTTACGCCGGGCGAATTTTTTTCGCTTTCATCTGTCGTCATTATTGAATGTGCAAACATATTTGTTGATGCGCTTACAAGGACGATCTATATACAAAAAGCGATGATTGAGGCGGAACAATGGATGGAAAAAGACGTTCGGATTCCAGCGGACTTTGATCCCATTTTCTTTCTTGAGCATGCGCTGAAGCTTTCTTCTGAGAAAGGGGATCTTAAAAAGCGCGGAGAAATCATCGACTATATTCATTCGATTGGAAAAAGTGAGACGGAAATTATCAAAGTAGCCTGCGATGAGATTTCCAGCCTGCTTTTGAGGCTTACAAACGCCGTATCATTGATGCATACGGTGATTGATATTGATTGGCCGAACGCCTATCAAAAAATAAGTCATATCGAAAAAACGCTTTCTGAGGATCCTGCCGGGATCTATCCCGTAATGGATGAAGAATCAAAATCAGCAATTCGACGCGAAATTGAAGTGATTCATCAATTCACGCATACCCCTCAACGGCACATTGCTTCAACTGCGCTCAAACTTTCAAAAGATGAAAAAAACGGCATAACGCAGATCATCTATACGGACGAGGGACGAAGAAAGCTATTGAATGAAATCAATGCTGATAATGTGAAACTTCCAAAGATGATTCCTGATCCTAAGGGCTATGGAATGATGACGTCTGTCATTTTATCGCTCATCATTTTAATTATTGGCGTATCGATCTGTATAAGTCCTCTTTTTCTTCTTTTTCTTTTTCCATGTCTGTTTTCGCTTTCTGAGGATGTTGTCAGACGAATCAGCCTAAAATGCGTTTCTACGCGGCCGCTGCTCAGTTTGAATTCGGATAAAATTTTAGACGAGCAGCGGACGCTTGTCGTCATTCCTGCGCTTGTTGCCACTCAAAAAAGCGTAGAGAATGCATTGTCTAATCTTGCATCCTATGGCGTGCATGAAGAAGACGAAAACATTGATTTTTTGCTGCTTGGTGATTTTAAGGATTGCAGGGAAGCGGAGCAGGAAAACGACGGCGTGATTATAAGGGATTTGCAAAAGGGCATCGATGCACTGAATGCAAAGAGCATAAGAAGAAAATACTTTTTCCTCATCAGAAGCAGAACCTACAATGAATCCGATCAGATCTACATGGGCTACGAAAGAAAAAGAGGCGCGCTTATGGCGCTGAATCAGCTTTTGCTGGGCTATGGAAACCGGTTTATGAATGAAGCGGGCGATGCATCAATGATGGTTAACCGCTACCGATATGTTTTGACGGTTGACATGGACACAAAAATCCTGCCGGGAACCATCCGAAAGATGATAGCAACCATCGCGCATCCGTTAAACGATCATTACGCTGTTTTGCAGCCCCGCATGGAGAATACAGGTCTTGTAAAGCAGAATCTCTTTTCATCCTGGATGGCGGGGTATGGCGGAACAGATCATTATGATGTGTGCTCTTCAGACTTTTATCAGGACCTGACGGGTGAGGGCTTGTTTTCCGGAAAGGGAATTTATAACATTCAAGCCTTCTATGAGAAAACCGCAGAAGCCTTTCAGGAAAATACAATTCTTAGCCACGATATGATCGAAGGGATTCTTTCAAAAGCCGGATACTGCGGTAATATCGTGATGTACGAATCCTTTCCGGAAACAACCGGATCATTCTATAAACGCCTTGATCGATGGACGAGAGGCGACTGGCAGCTGATTCATTATCTTTTTGGACGCCTGCCGTTAAGCGCGCTTGGAAGGTGGAAAATTATTGGAAACCTTTTACGAAGCTTAAAGGCTGCATCGCTTCTAACAAGCGTCGTTTTATCTGTATGGTGCAATCATATTGGACTTCTTACGGCTCTAATGGCGTTTCATTTTTTGCCAGTCCTTCTGAATGGGGCAGGCGCCGTAAAACCTTGCGTTTTGAATCTGATGCTTCTGCCGTTTACAGCATATACGGAAATCAAGGCTGTGCTGACTGCGCTTGTACGGCTGTACATCACAAAGCGAAGGCGGTTGGAGTGGGTTACGGCAGCGGAAAGCGAAAAGACCGGAAAAACAATAAACTATCCCGGCATCATCGCGTCAATTCTCCTTTTACCCGGCTTGTTTTCAGGCGCAATGTGGCTTCCTACTGCAATTCTCGGCCTTATTTTCACCATTGGCAAAGATTTCGTCGACTCCTTTGACCGCCTTTTCAGGAGCGAAGCCATGCAGGCGTGCGACTATACGTATCTTACTGATTTATCCAGGCGAATGTGGCGCTATTTTGAAAAATACGTGCCGCTTACAGGCAGCGGATTTCCGCCGGATAATGTTCAGGTTGATCCGCCCATTGGCGAGCAGGCGAGAACGTCGCCAACCAATATCGGAATGTATCTGATATCGCTGATAGGCGCATCAGAGATGGGCTTGATTGAAGAAAACGAGCTCATTACAAGGGTAAAACAGATGCTTTTTTCCATTCAGCAGCTGGAAACATGGAACGGCCTTCCCTATAACTGGTACGACATCCATACGCTTGTTCCGTCTAATCCCAAATATGTATCGAGTGTCGACGCAGGAAATCTCATGGCGGCTTATGTGGTGGTCAGAAATTATTTTCAGAAGAATAATCCTTCGCTTTCTGATGAATTTGATCAGCTGATTCGGAAAATGGATATTGAAAAGCTTTATAATCCCAGAAGAAAGCTTTTCAGAATCGGCGTTGATGTTCACAATAATCGTCTGAGCGCGTCGCATTATGACCTGTTTTCATCGGAAGCACGCATTCTAAGCTACACTGCAATGGCGGAAAAAGGAATATCGGTTTCACATTGGAAGCAGCTTGCGCGTCCGTTTTTCTTTCATAAGGGAAAAAGCGCGCTCTATTCATGGAGCGGGACGATGTTTGAATATATGATGCCCAATCTTCTGATGCCTTCCGCATGCGGAAGTCTTATGAGAAACAGCATGCAGTCTGCAATTGCGTTGCAAATGAAAAAAACGCGCGATGGAATCTGGGGCATAACGGAGGCGGGATACGCCGCCTTTGACCAGATGCTGAATTATCAGTACAGGGCGTTCGGAATCAAGGAGCTTGCGCTTTCCGGAGAAGCAAACGAAACAGTGTATGCGCCTTACGGTGTCTTAATTGCGCTCGAATATGCATTTTTTAAAGGTATGGATTCGCTTAAGAATATGCAGGAAGCAGGCATGAAGGGCGAATACGGCTTTTATGAAGCGATCGATTTTTCGAAGGAAAATAAGCCGAGAATTGTCTACAGCTATATGTCGCATCATCAGGGCATGGGATTTATAGCGATTTGCAATCTTCTTACGGACAATGCACTGAAAAAGCATTTTTTGAATCACCCGAATGAACAGGCGCTTACGCCGCTTTTGAACGAAAAGCCTTTTCTGTCGCCGATTTTTAGAAGAATTTTCAAAAAGCCTATGCGCGAGCAGTTTAAGAAGGAAGAAGTATTGTCAGGAAAAGACGAGTATGCGAGATATGCCTCCGCCGGACACCCGGAAGGACATCTGCTGTTTTCGTCAAATACGATTGCCTATTTTGAAAGCACAGGAAGATCGTTTATGAAAAGGGATGGGATATACGCAAATTATTTCGACCACGATGCAAGCGATCAAAATTCATCCATCCTTCCCGAAATTTATGACGAATCGGGCATGGCGAAAATCGTAAGATGCCAGTTTGACACATCCTGCGCGGAATACGACTACCGCACTAAAACCGGAAAATACAAAGCAGTATGCACAATCAATCCCGCAGGCGGCGAGCTTTTGATAAAGGTAACTGCAAAGAATGAAACGGACAGCGAAACAGAAGTAAAAATAAGGCATGCTTTTCGTCTTTCTTTAACTACGGAAGATTTGAACTATGCGCATATCGTGTTCTCCGATCTGTTTGTAAAAACAGATCGGGTGAAAAACCTTGGCTTGGAGCATGCCCGAAAAAACCGGGATACTTTGAACTATTCTGATTTTCTGTATCACCTTACGAATAGCAAAAACGGTGTTTTAGACGATGACGAAAAAACACATGGTAAATACTCCGCTTTGACGCAAAAAATCACGCTTTTACCCGGCGATAAAAAGGAAATGTTCTTTTCTGTAAGCATTGAAAAGGAAAAGCGGACGGAATTTGAAGAATTGAATCATGCATCCTTTGAACGCGCCAAAACGCTTTTGTTGGGTCAAATGAATGCGCAAATTCAATTCTGCGGTCTATCCGCGACTGAATATCGCTCGTATGATAAGAAGACAGTAAATCTGTTCTCTCTGAAGCCAAGTAATGGGAAAGGGGCATTGCCAAAATCCGCGCTCTGGCCGCTCGGTCTTTCCGGCGAAGGGAATATTCTACTTGTTAAGCTCAAAAGCTCCGGCGATCTTGTTTATTTGCGAAAAGCCGTTCGGATGCATAAGCTTTTAAGATTTGCAAATCTTGCGTCAACGCTTGTGATTCTGAAAATCAGGGAAACAGAGTATTTTACGCCGCTCAAAGACGCGGCTATGAACCATCTTCTTTCCGGACATCTTGCTGATGGCATTGGAAAAGAGGGAGGCGCGATGATACTGGATGCTGAAGACCTTGATTCTCAGTTGATTCGTGCGCTTGAAGCGATGGATGTTTTCAGAGATCCGATAAATCCTCCTGTATCAGATCAAAAAGAAACTGATTGCAGAAATTTTAAAACGATTTCTACGTTTGATCAGGATGCGCTTGTTAGCTATAACGGTTATGGGGGTTTTTTAAAGGACGGCAATGCCTATCAGATCAATGTATCCGATGCGAAAAAACCGCCCAGACGATGGTCGAATTTCCTCGTAAACGCCATATTTGGCGCGATTGTAAACGACCTTGGCATATCCAGTATTTATTATAAAAACAGCCGCATGGAGCGAATTACAGCCTTTGATAATAATCTGGATAATCCGAAGCCAAGCATTGAAATGGAGATCCTTTATAATGGTCGGAAGCTTTCGCTTTTTCCGGGAATGCATCCGAAAGGGCATTACACGGTAATACACGATACCGGGATTAGCACGTACAGCGTGAAGACAGAAGAAATCTGTTTGAATACAACCGTATGCGTCCATCCATACAAGGCGATACTTTCAATAAGCGTTCTTCTTGAAAATACGCTGGACAGAGACATGCTTCTTACCGTCAGGACATGCGTTGGATTTTTAATCGGAATTGATGACAGGGATTTAAAGTTTACAAATATCTACAGCGATGAAAAATGTACGATAGCTCATGGTTGCGCGGGCTGTACCGCCTGCGCCGGATGGAGAGGGGATGAAGCGAAAAAAGGAGGCATGCAGGCGCCGATTTTATTAAAACCGCACGAAAAACGGGTGATATCGTTCTTTGTTTCAGCTGCAGACACTGATATGGAAGCGAGAAGCCTTTTTCAGGAGGCGAATGCAAAGCAAATAAACCTCTTATGCAAAACACACTGGCAAGAGCGGATGAGTGCAATTACCATTTCGACAGACAATCCTTTGCGTGATAAGCTTGCAAACGGATTTATGAAATATCAGACGATTGCATCAAGGTATTTTGCCCGGTTCGGGCCGTATCAGCCGGGCGGGGCTTTCGGAATGCGGGATCAGCTTCAGGATCTTCTGTCGATCATGTACTTTGATAAAGCACTTACAAAGAAGCATATTCTTCTGGCTGCCAGCCGGCAGTTTGAAAGGGGAGACGCGCTCCACTGGTGGCACATGCCTGCAAGCGGCGTAAGAACAAGAATTACGGACGATGTTTTGTTTCTTGCTCTCGTTGCAGTAAAATACGCGGAGGACACAGGCGATACTCAAATTCTGTCTCAAAAAATACCATATCTTAAAAATCAGGAGATTCCTGAAGGCGAAACGGAACTTTACGCCTCTTTTGAGGGAACAGATTATGCAGAAACGCTGTATGAGCATATCATGAAGGCTTTTCGCTACTCAGGCAGAAAAGGTCCTCACGGGCTTCTTCTCATGGGATCCGGCGACTGGAATGACGGTATGAACCGAGTCGGAAAAGATGGAATAGGCGAAAGCGTTTGGCTTTCGATGTTCTGGATATATGCGGCGAACGCGTTTAAGAGATATGCAAATAAAGAAGACAAGCGCTATCTTGAAGAAACTTCTGAAAGCATCCGGACAGCCATCGAAAAGCATGCTTGGGATGGGGAATGGTACCTTCGCGCATTCTGCGATGACGGGAAAAAGCTCGGATCAAGCGAAAATGAAGAATGCAAGATTGATCTGATTGCACAGGCATGGGCGGTTCTTTCAGGTCTCGATCGGAAAAGAGCAGAAACCGCCATAAAAAGCGTTGAGAGATATTTGATTGACGAAGGAACCGGAATTGTCAGACTTCTTTATCCGCCCTTCACAGGAAAGTGCGGAAATCCCGGCTATATTGCAGCATATCCGCCGGGAACGCGCGAAAACGGCGGACAATACACACATGCTGTCGCATGGCTTGCGAAGGCTTATGCAGAGCTTGGAAACGCCGAAAAGGCATGGGAAATCTTTGATATGCTTCTTCCGGTCGGAAGAACCGTTGATTTTAAAAATACCTCAAAATACGCAGGCGAGCCCTATGTGATTTCTGCTGATATTTCGGATCGGTCGGATGCAAAGGGGGAATGCGGCTGGACGTGGTATACAGGAGCGGCCGCATGGGCAACGCGCGTTTTATACGAAGATCTTCTGGGACTTGAAATCAGAGGAGATAGAATACGGATGAAACCGCTTCTTACCGAAAAGATGGATGAAGTTAAAATCACCATTCAAAACGGAAGCGCTGAATACGTTCTGATTGGGAAAAGAGGAACAAGTACAAAGGATGAATTTATAAAAATGATAGACGACGGAATTGTGCACAAGCATTACTTTCCGCCGCGAAATTAGATAAAGGCTTTTAAATGTCTACAAAACACGCGGGCGATCACTGATCGCCCGCGCTGACTTAACGACATTACATGGGAAGTTTATTCCCGCTTGTTGATTTATAAAGAGATGATACCTGTTCAGATAGATACTTTTCTCAGATATCACTTTCTTCCAATACGCCGCTTTTATATTGGCTGTTCAAAAGATCTGCATAGAAACCGCCCTTTTGAATCAGCTCTTCGTGCGTTCCGGACTCGATAATGGTTCCAGCGTTAATGACAAGAATCTGATCGGCGTTTCGGATGGTAGAGAGGCGATGGGCGATGACGAAGCTGGTTCTGCCCTTCATAAGAGCGATCATCGCCTGCTGGATGTTCATTTCGGTTCTGGTATCGACGGAGCTTGTAGCTTCGTCCAGAATCAATATGGAGGGATCGGACAGTATTGCACGCGCGATTGAGAGAAGCTGTCTCTGACCCTGCGAAATATTGCTTCCAGCTTCGGAAAGTTCGGTCTGATAGCCTTTGGGCAGACGCGTGATGAATTCATGGCAATTGGCCATTTTGGCGGCTTTCTCGACTTCTTCGTCAGTGGCTTCAAGGTTTCCGTAGGCGATGTTTTCACGCACGGTGCCTGCGAACAGGTAGACATCCTGAAGCACCATGCCGAGGCTGGTTCGAAGCTTTTCCCTTTGAATATCTTTTATGTCGATTCCGTCGATCAGAATTTTTCCGCTGTCGATGTCGTAAAAGCGCATCAAGAGATTTACGACCGTCGTTTTTCCTGCGCCGGTCGGGCCGACAAGCGCAATGGTCTGACCGGGTTTTGCGTCAAAGGTGAGGTTTTTTAGAATAGGCGTTTCCTTATTGTATCCGAAGGTTACATCTTCAAACACAACATGCCCCTTGGCGAGGCAAGCGGGTTTGCGTTATCCGCATCCGCAGGCTCTGGCTCAACATCCATAACCTCGAAAACGCGTTCAGCGCCGGCAAGGGCTGACTGAATGGTTGTAATCTGATTCGCAATCTGATTGAAGGGATTTGAAAACTGGCGCGAATACTGTAAAAACGACTGAATCATGCCGATGGAAGAAACGCTTCCGTTTACAACAAGGAAACCGCCGATGCCGCTCATAAGCGCAAAGGAAATATTGTGTACGACGTTCATAAGCGGGCCGATGACGGAGGATAAAATCGTCGCATAGGTTCCGGCAGTCGTCAGATCCTCGTTTGCCTCTTCAAATTCGCGGATAACTTCGTCTTCCCTCGAGAAAACCTTGACAACGCGCGCGCCGCTTACGGTTTCTTCAACAATTCCGTTCATTTCGCCAAGGCACGCCTGCTGAAGCTTGAAGTATTTTCGGGTGTGCTTGGTAATGGTTCCCATAATCAGCATGCTAAAGGGAATCGTGATAAAGCTTACAAGCGTCAACTGCCAGCTTAAACGCAGCATCATGTAAAGGCAGACGACGAGCGTGACGACAGAGGATAGAATCTGGGTAATCGTGTTTGAGAGCATGTTGGAAACGTTGTCAACGTCGTTGGTAAGCCTTGACATAATCTGACCGTGGGGAACGCTGTCGAAATAGCGAAGGGGAAGGGCCTGAAGCTTTTCAAACAGCTCTTCTCGGATAACTTTAACGGTGTGCTGAGCGACTTTTACAAGCATGAGCTGCTGGGAAAGGGAGAAAAGAGAGCTTACCATAAACAGAAGCGCCATAAGGCCCAGCTGCCTTAAAAGCGCGCTCATCGCTTCTCCCGCATCTATAAAGAGCAGAGCGCCCGTACCGGAAGCGAGGGATGCAAGAAAACCGGTGACCGAGAAGATGAAGCCCTCGGCAAGGATATTCGATTTGCCGTTTTCGGGATTTTCTTCTTTTTTTGATTTTCGGTTCATCATATAGCCTGTTGCGACATAAGCGCCGAGCATAGAGGCTGTGGCTACAGGTTTTGGAATGCCGGTTGCACTGTTTAAGGTATCGATAAGTCTTCCGGAAACCATGGGCGTCACAAGGGACGCAATGGTGGAGCCCATAAGCGCAACAAGCGCAAGAATCAGGGGGACTTTAACGGCGGACAAATATTTGAAAAGGCGAATGATCGTTCCCTTGGCGTTTTTGACCTTCGGCTTTTCCATTCTGCCTCTGGCTCCGCGCCCACCCGGGCCGCCGGGGCCGCGTCCACCCGGCATCATGGCGGCTTCGTATTTACGGGACTTGTTTTCAAGCTGCTGAAGCTTTTCGCTTAATCCGGATTGTTTCTTTTCGCGCTTCATCCCTTTGCCGCCTCCTCTCCGAGCTGACTGGATACGATCTCTTTATAGACGCTTGAGCGCTTGGTAAGCTCTGCGTGCGTGCCCATATCGATGATTCTGCCGTTTTCCATGACCAGAATTTTATCCGCATCCATTACGGAGGAAATACGCTGGGCTACAATAAACACGGTCATATCGGAAAATACGCTGCGAAGCGCGGACTGAATTTTGGCTTCGGTCGCAAGGTCTACGGCGCTTGTGGAGTCGTCCAGAATCAGGATTTTGGGATTTTTCATAAGAGCGCGGGCGATACAAAGCCTTTGCTTCTGGCCGCCGGAGAGGTTTACGCCCCTTTGACCAAGCGCCGTGTCATACTGTTTATCAAGCTTTTCGACAAACGGCGCAGCCTGCGCGTTGTCCGCAATTTTCGAAATCTTTTCTTTTGAAGCGTTTTCATCGCCCCAGCGAAGATTTTCTTCAATTGTGCCTGTAAAAAGCACGTTTTCCTGAAGTGCGTAGCCGATGCCGCCTCTTAAATTGTCAAGCGTGTATTCGCGAACGTCTGTTCCGTCAATGAGCACGCTTCCGCTGGTAGCGTCGTATAAGCGGGGAATGAGGTTTATGAGCGTGCTTTTGCCGGAGCCCGTCGCGCCCAGAATGGCGACGGTTTCACCCGGCTTTACGGTGAGGGAAATGTCCCGAAGAACGGGCTCGCCGGCCTGACCGGGATAGGAGAAGGAAACGTTTCTAAATTCCACTTCGCCCCTTGTGATTGTAAGGCTTTTATTTTCTCCGTCAGCAATGTCGCTTTTTGTTTCCAGCACCTCGTTTACGCGTCTGAAGGAAACGCCTGCGCGGGAGAGGAACATGAGCGTGAAGGAGGACATCGTAAGAGACATGAGAATCTGAGTGATGTAATTGGAGAATGCCATGATCTCACCCGGCGTGAGGGAACCTGAAAAAACCATTTTTCCGCCGAATAGATACATAAGAATCATGGTTACGTTCATAATAAGGCCTACCAGCGGAAAGGCGTAGGACATCATGCGCATTGCCTTCATGGAGGAGTCGGTCAGATCGCCGTTGGCTTTTTTGAACTTTTTGTTTTCATGGTCGCTTCTTGCAAAGGCCTTGATCACGCGGATACCGGAAAGGCTTTCCTGCATGACAGTGTTGACTCTGTCGAGCTTTTCCTGCATGGTGGAGAAAAGCACGCGGCCCTTCTTTAAAAGAAAAACGATGAGAATAACCAGAAAAGGAACAGCCGCCAAAACAACCAGAGAAAGCTTCGGGCTGATCATCAGAACTGAAACGATTCCGCCGATGCACAAAAAGGGCGAACGCACAAGCATGCGGATGCAGGATGTAAATGCATTTTGAATCTG
Source organism: Clostridiales bacterium (assembly GCA_015056255.1). GTDB lineage: Bacteria > Bacillota > Clostridia > Christensenellales > Aristaeellaceae > SFHK01. Next base: position 31,382 of record SVGP01000021.1, read on the forward strand.
CGTTACGTCGTTTGTGGTTCTGGTAATGAGGGAACCGGTTTTAAAGTTATCGACGTTTGCAAAAGAAAACGCCTGTATCTTTTTATACACTGCGCTTCTTAAATCCTTGGCAAAGCCGTAGCCCGCCTTGGTGGAAAAATACATATTGCCCACGCCGCCAATAATGCCAACGACGGCGCATACGCACATCAGAATACTCATCCAAATGATATACGCTTTATCGCTGTTTTTTACGCCGACATCGATAATCCTGCTCATCAGCATCGGCTGCATAAGATCCATGGCAACCTCCACCAGCATGAAAACAGGGGCGATGATGGTAAAGAACATGTAGGGCTTAAGAAACTTAAAAAGCTTTCTCAATTCATATCACATCCCGATGAAAAAATCATTTTCATTCTGCCATAAACATATGACAATGTCGACGCTAAGCGTGTTAAATATATAAAAAGAACGCTTCCATGATGGAAAAGCGTTCTTATATGTGAGATAAAAGAAATCAGCAATCGTAATTTTCGAGAATTACGCGGGAGATTTCATTGATCAGATCGCGCTGTTTTCTGGAAGTCTCTTCGGGAACTGTGGGAAGATCGCAGATCAGGGAATCCTGAAGCAGGATGGAAGGGGACATGTTCATGGCGTTGCAGATGGCAACCAGTGTGTCAAGACTGGCCTTTCTGGAACCGCGCTCGATGTGGCCGATAAAAGAAAGTGATACGCCGCATTTTTCCGCAAGCTGCTCCTGCGTCAAGCCCAAAGCCCTTCTCTGCTCACGGATTCGCTTACCCAAAGCGTTGTAATTCATAATTCATCATCCTATTTTTTATTTCACGACATATTATACACGAAAAATCATCCTGAAGGAATAGACGGTGGGAACTATTATAATGCCACAAGAAGCATATTTTGATTCATCCTTTATGACTTGTGATCGACGGCGAAAAATGATATAATAGAAAAAAACAAAAGGGCGTATCTATGAAAAAGTATCTTCTTTTGCTATTGGCACAGTTTTCTTCGGTATTTTTATTATCGTTCATCGCTTATCTGATCAGGCCGGTTCCGGTCGTTCATGAAATCGTAATCTACGCGCTTGTTCCGCTTTTTTCATCCGTCATCGCAGGATGGATCGTATTAAAAGGCGTGAATCCATATCTTGCGTGGATTTTTCCGTCAATTGCAATGACATTGGCAGCGTTTTTATCGACGCTCGGCATCGGATCAAGCCCGCTTCCTATGATGATAACGGCTTTTGTATCGTTAATCGGCGCGGCAGCGGGGGATGTAACTATAAAAACCAGAAAAAAGGGTAGAAAATGAAAAAGAACAAAAGTGTAAATATCCGCCTTATTGAAAGCGCGTACAGGGATAAATTCAAATCGCTGTTTACCTGCGCATATCTGATCAACGGTAATGAGCGCGCGGCGGAGAGCGTAATTATGAAAGTTATTTTATCTAATCCCGTGCCGGATGACAAGAATAATGATGAAATCTATTCGCTGATAAAAGATATGGCGATGAAGTCGTCGTCGGCTGAGTACAGCGCGCTTTTTGCATTTTCCGGCGATATGTCAAGCATCAAAAGTCCGCTTTCCGAATGGATCATGACGCTCGACGAAAAAAAGGCGCGTGTTTTGACGCTCAAATACGCGCTGGGGCTTTCTGTAAAAGAGATTTGCCTTATTACCGGCGAAAACAGCGAAAAGGTGAAAGCAGTTCTTGATAAGGGAAGAGTTCGCGCAAATAGCGAAGGAAAAGGGCAGAAATTAGCCGTTCATCATCTAAAGGCAGCTTGTCGTGAAGTTGCTGAGTCGGCGTGCTTTCCGCCTGATTTCAACGCCATTCTTCGATCAGTTGAGCGCATCATAGAAGATAAAAACGCGTCTTCAGATCATGCCTTTTCCGTAAAACCCATTCTGTCTTATCTGGTAACGGGCGTTCTGATGGCGGTAATCGCAGCAATAGTCTGGATGACGGTGGTGCTTATCGACTATTTCAGAGAGCCTGTTCAGGCGGTTAGACCCGCTTTTCCCATTTTTTCACAAAGCCCCGAAATTACGGAGGAATAGCTTATGGCGTCATTTGAAGGCGTTATCAATGAAATCGTTTTCAGAAACGATTCAAACGGATATACCGTTTTGTCCTTAAAGCCCGATAAAGGCAAAGCCTTCACGGTCGTCGGCATGTTTCCTTTGATCAACAGTGGCGAAAGAATTTATGTAGAAGGCGAATGGACGGAACACCGCGATTACGGGAAGCAGCTGAAGATGGTGAAAGTCGATATTCTTCAACCGACGACGAAAAGCGGCATCGAGCGCTATCTTGCTTCGGGCGTAATCAAGGGCGTGGGACCGGCGACGGCAAAGCTTTTGGTAAAAACCTTTGGCGAGCAGACGCTGGATATTCTTGAAAATCATCCGGACAGGCTGATCGAAATTGAGGGAATCGGCTCAAAGCGCGCAAGGCAGATTGCAGATTCCTATCAGGAAAAAAGAGCTTCCCGCATGATCATGGTCTATCTTGCGGGCCTTGGATTGTCTCCGGGTTTGTCTTTAAAAATATACAACCGATATCAGGACAACGTCAAAGCCGTTATCGACAAGGATCCGTATCGGCTGATTGAAGATATAAGCGGCGTGGGCTTTCGAACGGCTGACGAAATTGCACTTTCGCTTGGATTTCAGAAAACGGATGAAAAACGCTTAAGAAGCGGAATACAGTTTGCACTGATGGACGCCGAAAATAATTTCGGCCACACATATTTGCCGTATAACAAGCTTATGACGGACGCCGCCGCTCTTCTGCAGGTACCAAACGAGCTTATTGAAAGAAGCATATCCGTTCAAATCATGAAAGGAGAACTGGTCACAGAAGAAGAAAACGGCGAAAGGATTATCTATCTGAACGCCTTGTATCAGGCCGAGGCTGAGGTAGCTGTTCGCATTGTAAAACTGTTAAAGAATGAAGAAAACAACGACTATACCACAAAAATTGAAAAGACCATAGAAGAAATTAAAACCAAGCAAGGCATGACGCTCAGCGAAAAGCAGAAGGAAGCTTTGTTTCTGGCCTCTCAAAAGCGCGTTTGCGTCATAACCGGCGGCCCGGGCACGGGAAAAACGACGCTCATTCAATGCCTGATTCGGCTGTTTTCAGAAGAAGGCGAGATTGAGCTTTGCGCGCCCACCGGAAGAGCGGCCAAACGAATGACGGAAGCCACTGGAATGGAGGCCAGAACCATCCACAGACTGCTTGAATATTCCGGTTCGGACGAGTATTTCCAAAGAAATCAGGATGCGCCTTTGAGCGCAAAAACGATCATTGTAGACGAAATGTCGATGATCGATATTTTCCTCATGCGAAGCCTTTTAAAGGCTGTAAAGGCAGGCGCAAGGCTGATTCTGTCGGGCGATAAGGATCAGCTTCCGTCCGTCGGCGCAGGAAACGTTTTGGACGATCTGATTGAAAGCGGAGTCGTTCCGATTATCAGGCTGACTGAAATTTTCAGACAAGCCGAAAAAAGCGCAATCGTTAAAAACGCACACAGAATCAACGGCGGCGAGAATCCGATCGTCAATGAAAAGAATACGGATTTTTTCCTCGAGCGCACGAAAACCAGCGCAAACACGATTACAAGCGTATTAAACCTTACAAAAACGCGCCTGCCCAATTACATGAACCTCGACTGTATGCGCGACATACAGGTGATGGCGCCGCTTAAAAAGAGCGAATACGGCGTATATCATTTAAACGAGCTTCTGCAGGACGCGCTCAACCCAAAGGGAATCAAAGCCGAGATCAAGAAAGGAGAAACGGTTTTTCGTCTGGGCGATAAGGTCATGCAGACGAAGAACAATTATAATCTTGAATGGGAAAAGGACGGAGAAACCGGCCTTGGCGTGTTCAACGGCGATATCGGCTTTATCACAACGGTGGAAACGGAAGAAAAAACCATCACCGTGACCTTTGACGACGGGCGCGTGTGCGATTACGATCAGGAAGCAATGGAGGACATCGAGCTCGCCTACTGCATGTCCGTTCATAAGAGTCAGGGAAGCGAGTTTGAAGCGGTGGTTTTGGTGCTTTTCTCCGGCCCGCCCATGCTTATGACCAGAAACCTTCTGTATACAGCCGTGACGCGTGCGAAAAAGCTGGTCGTAATTGTGGGAAGGGAAGAATGCATTCGCCAGATGGTGGCCAACAACCGGATTACCAAGCGGTATTCCGCGCTTTCAAGACGGCTTAAGGAGCTTACATGAAAAGCAGTATGTTTTTAACCAAGGTGAGAAAAAGCGCACTTGATTTTTTGATCGCGCCAAAGGCGAATTGCATTGGGTGCACCTCTCCATTGGGCGCAAACAATTCGTTTCTTTGCAGCAATTGCTTTGCATCCTTAAGCCCTCTTTACACAACGCATGAAGGCGCTCGAAAAATCTGCCGACTTTGCGGAAGCGAGATTGACGGTCTCCGATGCAGATGCGGCGGCAGAGCTGAAAATGCCTATAACACGTACAGCGCATATTACTTTGAGCTTCCCGTCAGCACGCTTATCAAGTCTTTCAAGTATAAATCCATTACCAGCCTTGCCGACTGGCTTTCGGACGAAATGATCAGCGCGCTTAAAAACGAAAGGGATTTTGATGTAATTACCTTTGTACCCATGCATCCGTTGCGGAAAATCAAACGCGGCTTTAATCAGTCCGAAATTCTTGCAAAGTGTATTTCAGAAAAACTTCAGATTCCGTGCGCATCCATTATCAAACGAAGCAGATTTACAAGAAAACAGGCGACGCTTTCAGGCGATAAGAGAAGAAAGAATCTTGTAAACGCTTTCAAAATGAAGGATACGGACGTTAAAGACAAACGCATTCTTATCGTGGACGATGTTCGAACTACAGGTACAACCATCATCTCCTGCGCAAACCTGCTCAAGGAAAACGGCGCGGGAAGAATCAGCGCCCTCACACTTGCATGCGCGAAAAGAAAAAAGTCATAGTCTTCAGAAACATGGAAAGAAAATTGGAAATGGGGTAAAAAAACAGTAAAAATATACTTGCAAAACGTATCTTCTTCATGTATAATATCAGCGGTTGAAAAAGGACGGGTCTGTGGTTGAAAGTCGATGCCAGTCGCAGGCAAAACGATCCACGTAAGCAGGACAAAGTTCCGGTGAGCATGGTGCGGCTTAGAAGTAAGTCCGGCCGGTACTTAGATACCGAGAGAGGCAGTAGTGGGGAGCAAGGCTTATGAGCGAACCCTCCAGCCGGCGAGTGTGGGGTCAAAAACCAGGTCAGCCGCCCTTTGACAGCCCGATTACAAATGTGGGGGTATTTTCCAATGTACGAAGACAAGACGCTGGTATGCAAAGATTGTGGCAATGAGTTCGTATTCACTGCCGGCGAACAGGCTTTCTACGCCGAGAAGGGCTTCCAGAATGAGCCCACCCGCTGCAAGAGCTGCCGCGATGCCCGTAAGGCCAGCCGTAACAACAACGCTGGCGGCGAGCGCGAAATGTTCGAAACCGTATGCGCAGAGTGCGGCAAGCCCACTCGCGTTCCTTTCATCCCGAAGTCTGATCGCCCGATCTATTGCTCCGAGTGCTACGCTGCCAAGCGTCAGTAATCATAACGTAGATCAAAAAAGAAAGAGCTGCTTCAAAATTCGAAGCGGCTCTTTTTCTGTTGTCTGTTACAATAAAGAATAGGCGATTCACGTTTTACCGCGCTATCTTATATCCTCTTAAACGTCTTCGTGCAACCTGTCTCTCTCGATTCCTCGGCAAGGAACACTGCCTGATGACCGTAAATGGAATCTTCGAGCGATGTAAGAGACGGCGTCGTTTCTTCGCCCTTTACGTATTTTACAAAATCCTCAACCAGCCTCTGATCGCCACCGCCGTGACCGCGCGTATCAAGTCCCTGGAGGGGATTTTTCTTTACCGTCTGATATTCGAAGCCCGGACGCGTATCGATCGTTCGAATAGTGTATTCGCCGTCTTCAAAGCTTCCGTAGATTTCAGCCTTGGTACCGACGATGTGTATTTTTCTTTCGTCCTTTCCGGAGCCTGACACCATGCTGAAGCTTGCGGTTGATCCGTCTTCAAAGAGGATGGAAATCGTCTGATGATCGACGACGTCGTTGTCGCATTTATAAACGCATCTTCCAAAGGGGCTGTCGCCCTTTATAAGCGCGATTTTATCTTCAATCGTCGCATTTTCCCTGCCTTCGAGCTCCGTCCAGACATAGAAACGCCATCTGTCCGGATGATCGATATACATGGATTTTGCCGAATAGTCGCATGTGTCCACATAGGGACAGTCAACCATGCATCTTGTGCCGGAGCCTTCAGGCGCTTTCTCTGCCTTGAACTGATAAAGACCGCCAAAGCTTGAAATCATTTTGGGCGCTTTTCCCATCATCCACATAATGATATCAAGGTCGTGGCAGCTCTTGGCGAGCAGCATGCCGCTTTGACATTTCTCAAACGAATTCCATTTGCCTCTGACATAGCAGGTTGCCATGTGATTGTAGGATACGTATTCGCTTGCCTCAACGGAAACAATTTCACCAAGCACGCCGTCCTTAATTTCCTTATGGATCGCCTGATAAAAGGGAGAATAGCGTAAAACGTGGCAGATCATTATTTTTCTGCCCGTTTCCTTGTGCGTATTATAAAGCTTCCACATTTCCTCCTGATTCAAGGCAAACGGCTTTTCAAGCAGGATATCGTATCCGGCTTTCATAAGGGGAATGGACGTTGAAACGTGAAGATTGTCCATGGTGCCGTTGATAACGGCATCTGCAATCTTTCCCTTACTTGCAAGTTCGTCTGCATCATGAAAGCAGTTCTCCTCAGGGAAGCCGAACATTTTCCGAAAAGCTTCCCGCCGGATCGGATTGGGATCGGCTACGCCCACAACCCTCATAAGATCCGGATGCTCAAGCGCGTATTTTCCATACCATTCGCTTCTGTGGCCTGCGCCAACGAGTATGACCGTTACAGGTTTATTCATAATGCTCTTCCTTTACATCGTAAGGCGATTGATCAGATCTTCCATCAAAGCGTCGCGTTTGATGATCGTGACATAGGAAATCGGGTGGCGGCGCACATCATAGGAATAATGATGATCATACTGGCAGATGGGCGAGGGGATGATCTTATAATCCATAAAGCGGTTGTTATCGTTGACCAGATACGCTACCGCCGTCACGTCCCAGATTACGCGCGACCAGGGCTTTCCTTTTGCATAGGCGTTGGCCTCGTTGATCACGGACTTGGCAAGATAAGTCGCAAGCGGATTTTTGCCCATAAACCAATAGTTAAGCTCGGGCTCAGAAATATAGAAGTGATCCACAATGCCCGCGCAGGGGAGCTGAACAACAGGACATCCGCATCCGAAAATGACGCGCGCGGCAGCCACATCCTGCATCATATTGAATTCCATCGTATCCGGCCATTCCTGGGCATGTCCGCCGAGCCAGACAATTACGATTCTGCTAACGATTTCAGGATTTAAAAGGATGGCGGATGCAACGTTTGTGATTGCGCCGATAGCGACGACATAGAGGGGATTTTCCTCTGTATAATTCATGGCAAGCTTGGAAAGGTGCTCGGCAGAGGGGGAAATCTGAGGCGTTTTTTCATCCATTAGATAGTCAATTGAGCCTTTAAAGGTAACTTCCTTTAAGTCCGCTCTGCCAGCAAGGTCAAGAAGCGTCAGTATCTCTTCGTAGCTTCTGATCATGCCGTCCTCGGGACCAGTGGAATGCATGTTGAAAAACGGCGCAGCGTACAGGGCTTTTACGTTCAAACGCTCTTTATACGAAAGCATATAGGAAAGCGCAAACTGATCGTCGATTTCATTAAAGGTATCGGTGTCCAGTACAACGTCGATCGGACCCGTCGGGGGCAAAAGCTTGCGTTCAAAATCGTTCATAAAAACACTCCTTACCATTTGTTTTCTCTAAATTCGCGCCACACATTTTCAAAAAAGTCGTCGTCTTCCGGGATGGGATAAACCTCGCGCACGGAAACGGCAATCTCGCCGTTTTGCATCTTCACAGCTTGTATATTTTTTCCGTTGGGATCAAAAGGCGCGTTTTCCTGCGGTATACCATTTTCGGTATATAGGCCGCTTCCGCGGTTTACGCCGCCCGAAAGCGCATACTGTTCCATTGCCGTTAAAATCATCATGCGGGAAACGAGCGTATCATAGAAGCGGAAAAGGGACGCGGCTTCCTCCATGGATGCGATTTTGATTTCGCTTTTAAAATTCTTTAAAAGCGATTTCGTATGTTCAAGGAACGATGACAACGCTGTTTTTTCACGGATAGCGGCTGCGATTCGGCTCATTTCAAGCGCTTCTTCACGCCTTCTCTTATCAAGGTTTGACTCATCGCTTAAGCATGAATGCAAAAGATTTTTAAGAGACTCGATTTCGCTGAATGCATCCAGCGCTATGGCTTCCGTCTCTGCTTTTCTTGTTATTTTCCTTGCAGCTCTTGCGCCGCCGACCTGACCTGCGTTAAGCGCGCTTCCGCCCGGGCGGTACACGCCGTGCGTTCCTGCAACTTCGCCGACAGCGTAGAGGTTTTTAATCGTCGTTTCCCACCACTGATCCACCATCACGCCGCCGTTCATATGCTGGGCGCAAAGCGCGATTTCAAGCTTTTCCGCGTAGAGGTCAACGCCCTTTGAGGCATAGAATTCAATGGCCGGGTAGTTCATGTGGCTCAGGCGCTCAATCGGTGTATCCAGAAACGCGCCTGCATTTTTAAGATAGTCGTACGCTTCCTTTGAAAGAAGGGAAAAGTCAAAAATATCGGCAATCGGATTGGCTCTGAAGTCGAGAAACACGCGCCGGCCGTTTCGGATTTCCGCCTGTACAAGAAGATCGACCCTGCTCGAACCGTCAAAGGCCTTTCGAACGTCAAACGGCCACTGGTAGCCTTTCAAAAACACGCTTGTGAGCATGTCGCCCGCGTCCTTGAATCCGTCAGACAGAAATTCGCGCTCGTCGTTTCCGTCCTTGTCGGTTGAGACAAACTTCGGAAGCGCCTGCATGTATGTACCAGATACGTTCCATCTGGGCTGAACAGAACCCAGGCCGTTTTGCCATTCAGTGAGATTCGCGCCCGCCGCACCTGCTAAATACAACGCGCCCGTCATGCCATGATGCTTAGTGGGATAGGACACGTGCGCATATACGTCGGACGGGCCGCCCGTAGCCCAGACGAGATGATTGCAAAAATAGGGCGTAAAGGTCTTTGTTTCCAGATCAAGCGCGATTACGCCTCTGGCCGCTCCGTCTTTTACGATAATTCTCAGAGCCATCTGACCGTTTCTGATTTCGGCATTTTGATATCTCACGCTTTTTTCAAGCGCCTCGGTCATCATTTTGCTGGTCAGGGGGCCTGCCGAGGTTGCGCGCCGCCTCGGGTCGTGATCGGTCTTATAGCCGATGTATTCGCCATATTTGTTCATGGGAAAGGGTACGCCCAAATCGCACAGCCTTAAAAAGCAATTTGCAGAAAGCGCCGCTTCACAAAGCGCGTTCGGCCCGTCGACGCAACCGCCGTCAAACAGCGTTTGAGCCATTTCGCGAACGCTGTCCGGCTCGTCGCCCGACAAGGTTAACTTATAATACGTTTGCTTGTCGCTTCCGGCGTTTCGGCTGGTGCCGTCGAGAACGTCGTCGGTCAGGATGAGAACGGATTTTCGCCCGATGCGCTTGAGCTCATCTACGCACTTGAGCGCAGCTGCGCCCATGCCGACGATGATCGTATCAAAGGTATTTTTCATATGGACCTCACGTTCATGTATCCACCGTCGATGTGAAGAACCTGTCCGGTGGTATAGGTGATTTTGCCCTCTGCAAACACCATTACCGCGTTTGCAATATCCTCCGGCGTACCCCAGCGGTGGATGGGGAACTCGCTGCCCATCAGAAGGCGGTCGTATTTTTCCGTCACCTTACTGGTCATGTCGGTTCGTATGATGCCCGGCTGAATTTCATATACAAAGATGTTTTCAGGAGCGAGGCGATCGGCATAGAGCTTTGTGAGCATGGAAATTCCGGCTTTGCTGATGCAGTATTCCGCGCGGTTGGGCGACGAGACGGTGGAGGAGAAGCTTGAAATATTGATGATCGTTCCCTTTTTGCCGTCCGCTTCGTTCTGCGAAATCATCTGATTTGCGCAAAGCTGGGTTAAGAACATCGTGCCTTTTAAGTTGATACCGATAACATGATCAAAGGATTCTTCAGTGGTTTCCAAAATGTCGAGCCTGACCTTTGGCGCAACGCCGGCATTGTTGACAAGAAGGTCGATTCTTTTATATTTCTGAACTACAGCGTCTGTAAACGCTTTTCTGTCGCTGCCGTTATCGATGGAGCCTTTAAAATAGAATACATCGTTACCAAAGGAGCGAAGCTCAGTAAGCGCGTCGAAATATCTTTCTTCGTCGCTTGATCCCATCAGACACACGATAAAGCCAGCCTTGGCAAGCGCTTTTGAAACGCCAAAGCCGATGCCGCGCCCGCCGCCGGTTACGATTGCAATTTTAGACATTTCTAATCCTCCTTATGAAAGCGGCTTGTACACGTCTCTGTCTCTGACTACGCAGCCTGCGGGAATGCCCGCGCGAAGCAAGTTTGCGCACTGGCCGCAGGTGATGCAGAGCTTTTTAGGATCAATCGATCCATTGTTTTTAAGGTCGTTTACAAAATCGGGATAGGCAAAGGCGAGTCTGCCAAAGCCCGCCATCTGGCTGTGACCGCCCTCGATCATGCCTGCGGCAAGGTTCGGCGAAAAGCCTCTCAGATACGTAAACGCGCTTCCAATGACGGGAAGATCGGGATATGCGTGCTGAATTTCGCTTACGCACTTCATCATACGGCTTTCACCAAACAGGGGATGCTCAGCGGGCACGTAATTTCCCTTGTCGTAGGGACGATTGACATGGGGATTTTTGTAGGGGTTTCCGATGGTGATGTTGATTAAAGGAATATTGTATTTTTCCGTGATCATGCCGATTAAGCGGATCGCCTCGTCCATGCAGGGCTCAATGCCGCAGCCTTCCTTTACGCCGAAGCCCCAGGGATATTCAAATCCATCGTAGGCGTTCATACGGCTGGTCAAAAAGAATTCGGGATTCTTAATGGCGGACTGGGCTGCCGCGTACGCGTTCATGATAAAGCGCGTGCGGTTTTCAAACGATCCGCCGTACATACCTTCTCTTGTATATGCGGAGAATAATTCATTTGCCAGATATCTGTGGCAGCACTTTACATCCATTCCGTCAAAGCCCGCGACCTGGGCAAGCCTTGCAAGGTCGTAAAACTTTTCTTCGTAGGCTTTAAGCTGATCGTCCGTCAGAATTCGGCTCTTGTCAATGGGTTTATCCTCAAGTACAGGGTTATTGTAGGCGATCAGAGGCTCGGGATAGCCGTTGGGCTTTGAATAGCGGCCGGAATTGGTCGCCTGCATGACGATCACTGGCGCGTATCCATTTTTTTTGATGCCGGCTTCTCTGATATTCTCAACCAGCTTTTTAAATTCATCCACATTTTTGTCCGTAAGGTACAACTGGTGTGCGCTTGCGCGCACTTCAGGCGCGGAGGCGACGGCTTCAAACCAGATCAGCCCCGCGCCGCCTTCCGAAAAGCGGATGTATCTTCTTTTGGTTAGCTCGCCGGGCGCTCCGTCAAGGGCGCCGTCCGTTCCCTCCATGGGCTGCAGCGCGACCCGGTTACTGGAAACATGCTTTCCGATGGCAAGGGGCGTAAAAAGCGCCTTTATGTTTTCTGAATAGGGAAGGAAGGGTTCAAAATCAGTACAGGCGGAAAGAACATCCTGCCACGAAGAATAATGAAAGGTCTCGTGCTTCACGCGCATCCCTCCGATTGTATTTTTGAAAACATTATATCATCCTACACAATTGCTATCAAGCGCATTTTCATCAGTCTATGATCAAATTTCCTTCTTTTCCATTGCGAAGCGGGCAGTTTCGCTGTATAATATATAAACGAAAGATTGTACAGGAAGTGCTTAGTCCATGGAAACGAGAAAATTTACCCGACTTCAGGCGCAGGTTTTGTCAGCTTGCTTTATTGTGTATTTCTGCGCATATATTGGAAGACTAAATCTGTCGGCTTCGCTTGACAGCATTATGAAAGAAATGAACGTGCTTGAAACCGTGGGCGGGACGCTTCAGACGGTGTTTGCGGTTGTGTATGCGGCGGGCCAATTTGTGTTTGGTGCGCTTGTCGACAGACTTTCTCCAAAGAAAATGATTTTAACGGGCTTATTGGGCTCCGCTCTTGCCAATGCGCTCTTTTCGCTAGCGGATTCATTTACTGCGCTTTGCATTCTCTGGGCGTTTAACGGGGCGTTTCAGTCCATGCTTTGGACGCCGATCGTTCGTCTGATTGCGGCGCATTTTTCGGGCAAACGCCGCGACAGAGCGTCCTTTACCATGTCCTTTACCCTTGCAGGCGGAAACCTCGCCGCATGGGGCCTTGCCGTACAGATTCAAAAATGGTTTGGCTGGCGGCAGGCATTTTTGATTCCCTGCTTTGTATTGATTGGAGCCGCCGCAATTGCCTTTTTTATGATGCCGAATATTGATAAAGGCAAAAATACGGAAAAGAAGAATCTAAAGGAAATTTCCGAAAACAAAAAAGCGCCCGTTCGCTTTTTGTTCACGACGGGGCTTTTGTTCATTTTGTTTGCTTCCGTTACCAACGGATTTTTACGCGACGGCGTTATCACATGGGGCCCGACCATCCTTGGAATGGAAAAGGGCATGTTTACGCTGATCATTCCTCTGATCAATTTGTTCGGAATCCTCGCTGGCGCAACGATTGTGCGCGCGTTCAATTCAAGAGTGCGGGCGATTGCGGGCTTTATGATGGCGGCATGCCTGATTCCCTCCGTGCTGCTTTTTGCGCTTCGCGGATCGGCAGTTTGGGCGATGGCATTGATGCTGGGACTTATGAGCGCGATACTTTACGGATCCAACACCTTGTTTACAGTATTAATGCCCATGGAATACGACAAATCCGGACGCGTAGGCCTCGTTGCAGGGCTGATCGACTCGTTTATCTACGTAGGCTCTGCTTTGGCCGGCACGCTTACCGGGTTTATGCGTGAATCCACAGGCAGCTGGACGGGCGTTTACGGCGTGTGGATGATCGTATCGGTAATCGGCGCCGCATGCATGTTTTTGTCCGTCAAAAAAAGCGAAAAGCTTTAAGCGATTTCAAGGGCGATTTTCATCATCTGGGTAAAGGTGTTCTGCCTGTCTTCGGCGGACAGACCTTCGCCGGTAAAGGGGTTGTCGGAAATGGTCAAAAGCGCAAGGGCTTTTTTGCCCGCGCGGGCTGCGTTCAGATAAAGCGCGGCGGCTTCCATTTCAACAGCCAGAACGCCTAAATTCTGAAGCTTTCCAAGGGGTTCGGACTCATCGTAGAAGCAGTCGGAGGAGTAGACGGGGCCGCATACGAGCTCCTGTCCGATCTTCTTTCCAGCTTCAACCGCCTTCATGAGAAGCTCAAAGTCGCATGCAGGAGCGAGGTTCCCGTCGAAGCCGAACTGCTTTCCAAAGGAAGAATTCGTGTAGGCGCTTAATCCCGCAACGATGTCTCTGACTTTTAGTTTCTGAGAGATCATTCCGGCGGAGCCGATTCGGATGATATTTTCAACGCCGTAGAAATTGAACAGCTCGTAGGAATAGATGCCGATTGCGGGCATGCCCATACCGCTTGCCATGACGGAAACTTTCTTGCCGTTGTAGGTTCCGGTGTAGCCGTGAACGCCTCTGACGTTGTTTACTAAAACGGGATTTTCAAGAAACGTTTCAGCGATGAACTTGGAACGAAGCGGATCGCCGGGCATGAGTACGGTGGGGGCAAAATCGCCTAATTTTGCGGTGATATGCGGAGTTGGGATATTGCTCATATAATTTTCCTCCTAATTCAAAACTCTGTTTACATGTTACCGTATTTTTGAAAAATTATCAAGTGGAAATCCGAAAGGAGTTTTTGATATGAACGAAAAAGACAGAATGATTGAAAAACAGCTGGAAGTGATTCGGACGCTTACCAGAAACAATATGCGTTCGCTCGCTTCGGATCTGTTTGGCGCGCCTAAGAAAGCCGATGTTAGCAATATCGACAGGGAACTTGATAAAATTGAAAAGGAGCTTGAAGAAAAAGGCGCGGTCAAGCCTCTAAAAGTCGAGGACAAAGTAGAAAAAAAGGAAGAAACGATTGAGCCTCCTGAGAAAATTGAGGATCTTTTAAAAGAGCTTCATACTTACATCGGCCTTGAAAGCATCAAAAAGGAAGTCGAAAGTCTTGTAAACATGGTAAAAATCCATGCGCTCAGAAAAGAGCACGGGCTTCCTACGGTCGATATGTCGCTCCACATGGTATTTTCGGGCAACCCCGGAACCGGAAAAACGATGATCGCTCGCCTGATGGCAAGAATTTATAAAAGCCTTGGCATTCTTTCAAAGGGTCAGCTTGTAGAAGTAGATCGCTCTGGCCTCGTCGCTGGATACGTCGGGCAGACGGCGACCAAGACGCAGGCAGCGGTAGAAAAAGCGCTGGGCGGCGTATTGTTTATCGACGAGGCGTACGCGCTTACCTATAAAAAAGAAGGGAACGATTTTGGGCAGGAAGCTGTGGACACGCTTCTTAAAATGATGGAGGACAACCGCGATAATCTTGTCGTGATCGTTGCAGGCTACGACGGACTGATGGATGAATTTATCCATTCCAATCCAGGCCTTGAATCAAGATTCAACCGGTATCTGCACTTTGACGATTATACAACGGAGGAAATGCTTTCGATCTTTGACATGCGCGTAAAAAGCGGAGGATATACTTTAAACGAAAACGCGCGCGATGAAGTAAAAGCGTTTATCGAAAAGGAAAATTACGATCCCGTCTCCTTTGGAAATGCTCGAGGGGTAAGAAATCTTTTTGAACAGGTTTTGGTTCAGCAGGCAAACCGCCTCGCGGGAGAGACTGAAATTACAAAGGAAACGCTTATGGAAATCACGGAAGAGGATATCAAAAACGCCGCTTCCGTTTGCCATGACAAGCCAGAAAGAAACGACGCCGCAAAAGAAATTCAGGACCTTTTAAGCGCCATGCGCGCCCAAAAGCAGGAGGCAGAGGCCAATGACACGGTCTGAGGAATTTATTCAGCTATATAAAACCGTCGAGGATCTTCTGGAAGCCAAATACAGGCAGGAGGGACGGGACGTTTCCAGCTGCGTGTATCAGTTTTTGTGCGACAAGGAAAGCATGCCCTTTCGAATTAAGCTTGATCTTTGCAGACAGGTCAGAAATCTTTTATCTCATTCCGCAGATGTGGACGGCGTATCGCCCGTAACGCCTGCAGAGCCGCTGATGGAGTGTCTGAAGGATGTGATTGCATATCTTAAAAAGCCTGTACTTGCTTCATCCAGGGGAACCGGAATTCAAAGGCTGTTAAAGGCAACGGTTACCGACCGCATTGTATGGCTTTCAAGAAAAATGGAGGAAAAAGGCTATTCGCACGTGCCGGTTCTTGAAAAGGGAAAAGTCATCGGTGTATTCAGCGTATCCACGTTCTTTTCTCTTGGAAAGGACGGAAAGCTTTCCGAAATCAGCGATCAGACCACCATATCTGAGATTGTGGACTATATTTCCATCGAAAGCCACACATCCGAGCGCTTCATGTTTTTCAAAAAAGACAATACCGTATCCGAAATCCGAAAAGCTTTTTCCGATCGGAAAGCGGGTCAGAAGCGCGTTGCAGGCGTGTTTGTAACGGAAGACGGAACAGAAAAATCCAATCTCATTTCTTATATCACCCCATGGGACGTTATGGACTGATATTCGATCAGGCAGGGGATGAGAGAAGCGTAATCAAATAATTGATATTTGGATATATTCACGCTCATTCGGTTCAGATCCGTTTGAACGCAATCAGAAATACTTAATTTGAGGCGGCGATATTCCGCCTCGTTTTTATTTTTCATTTCGTTCATCGCGTATTTAAGCGAATAGACGCTTGCCGAGTATTGAAAGGATCTTTCGCCGGATTCCATACACCTGACGAACGCGTGCATGTTCGCCTGCCCTTCGTTTAAAATGCCTTTTCTGTGCGAAAGCTCATGGGCACAAACGAACGGCATAAGAAAATCACACTCGCTTTCATTGATCACGGCCTGTCCCGTAAAGGGTATAAAAACGCCCGACAGATTGAGAAAATCCATTATTTCAGGATATTTAAAATAAATTGCTTTCGCATTTCTGACGTTCATAACGTTAGGCGCGTCAAACAAAATTTTTTCTTTATCAAATTCGGATGTATAAAGCGCGTTTGTTTGGGAAATCAGCTGTTCGCACAATTGGGTGAGCGCATTTATCGAGTAATCCGTCTTCTCCTGATAGGGCGCATAAAATGCATTTGAAAACCACAGCGCAAGTATTAATGCGATATAAGAAAAAAACACCAAAAGTCCGCGCCGGATTCCTTTTCTGATAAACACAGAAAAAAATATGAACATACAAATCCATATTCCGCCCATGGATAAAAATTCCATCATTAAAAGAAATAGCGCCCGGCCCTCAATGAGCGCGAGCGCAAACAGTATTGCAAGCATGTGTCTTTTGTTCATCTTCCGTCTCCCGTTTTCTTTAATTATCGCATAAACGGTGATGTGGAATCAATGGAAGTTTCTATCATATTGTCATTTAAAGTCGGATGACAGGTATTCGAAAATCAAAATCACGCCGCTTTCTATGGAAATCGTCGCTTTTCCGCCGATGAATTCATTGCTCACGCCAAGCGGAAATCGATTGGAAACAGACGCGTTTTCAAGCTCGTACTTTGCATTTCTAATGGTTAATCCGCTCGCAGAATCCGTCATGGAAAACACGGAAAACACCGTGCCCTTTTCCTTTTCAAGCGTTATTTCGTCATTTTTTAGCGCGTAGATATTGCAATCGGGCGTCACCATTTTTATTTTCATGCCCTTTTCTGAAAAGCGCGCAAGGAGCTGTAAATTGGCAAAGAAATGATCATATCTCGTTCCGCTTCCGGCATAGAGTGAAAAGGTTTTATATCCCAATTCCATTCCTTTTTGAATAGCAAGCCCCATATCCGTATCGTCTTTTATGGAAGGGAAACGATTAATTTCGATATTCTCTGGGACGTAATCCAAAGAATCAAAATCACCCACCAAAAGATCAATCCTGACGCCCGATTTTAAAAGATATCTGTATCCGCCGTCGGCGGCGATCACAAGATCGTTTTGTTTAGGAAATAAATCGCGCTTTGTAAAATCGCCTGAGCCCACGATATAGCAAATTTCATTCATCTGAATGCATCCTTTTTGTTTTCTTTCTTTATTGTATCACACAACTTCCACTTTGTCACTTGACAAAGCGGATCTTCGTGAGTATAATTTATTCAGCAAAAAACGCAGGGGAGCTGACGTAAGCCGGCTGAGATTGAGCGTGACCGCTCTAAACCCATGAACCTGATCCGGGTAATGCCGGCGTAGGAAGCAATAGGGATTTGAGTTGCTAGCGCTCAGATACGAAAATTGTTCTTCACCGTGCATTCAAAGAGAATGCGCGTTTTTTGTTTAGAAAAACAGAAAAAAGGAGACTTCCTTATGAAGATTACAACCCGTCAGCTGGTCGAAAGCGCGATTATGATTGCAATTGGAACCATTTTAAGCATGATTACCATTGCAAGCCCGTGGAAATTGGGCGGCGGAATCACCGTTTGCTCCATGCTGCCTTTGGTCATTCTCGCATTCCGTCACGGAACAAAGGTGGGCGTGTTCGCAAGCAGCGTATACGGCCTTATCCAGATGATCATCGGCTTTTCGAACGTTCAGTATGCAACCAATTTCCTAATGGCCATGGGCATCGTGCTTTTCGACTATATTGTCGCCTTTGGCGTAGTCGGCTTCTCGGCGGTTTTCAAAAAAGCCTTTAAAAATCTGCTCAGCGCAATCGTGGTTGGCGTTGTTTTTACCTTTACCCTTCGCCTTGCCTGCCACTTTGTGACCGGCGTCTGGATCTGGGAGGCCCTTTGGCCCAACGAGCTTGGCTGGGCGGCGCCCATCTGGTCTATTGCCTATAACGCTTCCTACATGATTCCTGAAATCGTTTTAACCTGCATTGTCATAATCGCCTCCTATAAACCCCTTCGGAAATTCTGGGAAAAAGTTTAAAAACAAAAATATTTTCCTCGCGGCGCAATTTTCCTATGGATTGCGCCGCGATTTTATTGTATAATGATGGATATCAATTGAGGAGATCCAATATTATGGCCAGTCACTTTTTTGCCTACATGGCGCGCATGAAGCACATCAAGCGCTGGGGGCTCAGACGAAATACCATTCAGGAAAACGATCAGGAACATTCTCATCTTGTTTCAATGTTCGCTCATGCCATTGCAGTCATCCATAATACACGCTATAAGGGCTCTGCCGATATCGGACTTGTCACGCAACTTGCCGTTTATCACGAAGCGCCTGAAGTCATTACAGGCGACCTTGCGACGCCCATCAAGTATTTTAACCCCGGCATCAAAAAAGCGTATAAAGAAATAGAAAAAATTGCGAGTGAAAAGCTCTTTGACTATATTCCCGACGACCTGAAAGAAAGCTTCCGCCCGCTCCTTTTCCCTGATGAAAGTACAATTGAATGGAAAATCGTAAAGGCTGCGGACAGAATCAGCGCCTATGTCAAATGCATTGAAGAATTAAGTTTTGGCAACAACGAGTTTGAAAGTGCGCAGGAAACGATTAGAATTTCAATATACGATATGAATCTACCTGCAGCGGAAGATTTTATGAAGGAATTCACGCCCAGCTTCCGTCTGGCGCTGGACGCATTAAATTAAGGAGAGAAACGACTATGTATGAATCTTTAAAACAGCGTGTATATGAAGCCAACATGGAGCTTTATAAGCGCAATATGGTTTTGTATACTTGGGGAAACGTGTCTGAAGCCGACCGCGCGGCAGGCGTTTTCGCCATCAAGCCCTCCGGCGTTCCTTATGAAGATTTGAAGCCTGAGGATATCGTGGTTCTGAATATCGAAACGGGGGAGAAAGTAGATGGAGATCTGAACCCCTCAAGCGATACCCCCACGCACGCAGAACTTTATAGGGAATTTGAAAACATCAACGGCATTACGCACACCCATTCCACGCACGCAACCGCCTGGGCGCAGGCCGGAAAAAGCATTCCCTGCTATGGAACCACGCACGCAGATTATTTCAGAGGCGATATCCCCGTCACCCGCTATGTCTCCAAAGAAGAAACCGAAAAGGGCTATGAACACGAAACGGCAACCGTAATTGCGGAAGCATTTGTTGGCAAAAATCCCCTTCACACGCCCGCAGTCCTTGTAAAGGGCCATGGACCTTTTACCTTTGGAAAAGACGGCGCCAACAGCGTATACAACGCGGTTGTACTGGAAGAGGTTGCGCGCATGGCGATGATCATGCTGAGCGTAAACAATCTTTCAAACGAACTGCCTTCCCACATCCAGGACAAGCATTTTTTGCGAAAGCACGGCCCCAACGCTTACTACGGACAGGGCAAGAAATAATCCTGTAACATTTGGCTGATTTGAGAAAAATAAGTTTCAATTTCTGTGTTCTATATATTAAAACGACAAAAAACGGTGTTTTTTCTTTGTGACATTGACGGTGGTATTTTGTCTCGTAATCTGTTATAATTCATTTATGAGGCGGGAGACCGCAACATTTGCTTTTTTGATTTTTGAAGGAGGGTACTTTTAATGGCAAGCGTAACTCTGAAAAACATTTACAAGGTTTATACCGGCGGCGTAACTGCTGTAAGCGATTTCTGCCTGGACATCGAAGATAAGGAATTTATCGTTCTCGTAGGTCCTTCCGGCTGCGGAAAATCCACCACTCTGAGAATGGTCGCGGGTCTTGAAGAGATCTCCGACGGCGAACTCTACATCGGCGATAAGCTCGTAAACGACGTAGCGCCCAAGGATCGCGACATCGCCATGGTTTTCCAGAACTACGCCCTGTATCCTCACATGACTGTTTATGATAACATGGCTTTCGGTCTTAAGCTCCGCAAGACCCCCAAGGCCCAGATCGACAAGCGCGTTAAGGAAGCTGCCCGCATCCTCGACATCGAGCATCTCCTCAACCGTAAGCCCAAGGCTCTTTCCGGCGGTCAGAGACAGCGCGTTGCGCTCGGTCGCGCCATCGTTCGTGAGCCCAAGGTCTTCCTTATGGACGAACCGCTTTCCAACCTCGACGCTAAGCTGCGCGTTCAGATGAGAACTGAGATCACCAAGCTCCATCAGCGCCTCCAGACCACCTTCATCTACGTAACCCACGACCAGACCGAAGCTATGACCATGGGTTCCCGCATCGTAGTTATGAAGGACGGTTTCATCCAGCAGGTTGACACCCCCCAGAACCTCTACGACTATCCCACCAACCTGTTCGTTGCAGGCTTCATCGGATCTCCCCAGATGAACTTCTTCTCTGTAAAGCTCGAGAAGAAAGACAACGCTGTATACGCAGTATTCGGCGAGAACCAGATCAAGATCCCCGCTGAGAAGCTTGAGAAGTTCAAGAGCGACGAGTGCATCGGCAAGGAAGTTTACATGGGCATCCGTCCCGAGAACATCTCTGACGACGCTGAGTTCCTCCAGAAGAACCCCTCTTCCTCCATCAAGGTACACGTAGAAGTAGTTGAGCTCATGGGCTCCGAAACCTATCTGTATCTCTCCACCTCCGGCAAGGACGGCAACATCGTTGCCCGCGTTGACCCGCGCAGCAAGTCCCGCACGAATGACGACATCACCGTCGCCTTCGACGTAACCCGCCTGCACTTCTTCGACAAGGACACCGAAGTTACCCTTCTCAACCGCTAAAATTCAATAGAATTACGCTCACTGCGTAATTTATAAGTTAAATAACCGCCGCAAGCCCTTTCGGCATATTGTCAATCGGGCTTGCGGCGGTTATAATTTATTTGTGTTAAATGATTTTCGAAGGAAAATCTTCATTCGTTGGAAACATGCGTTTTTTT
>SVGP01000022.1 GCA_015056255.1 Clostridiales bacterium
CTGGGGAACGTTGACCGGGGCGGACTTGGAAGCACGGGGAGGATATGAAGATGAAAGTTGAACTGACCAAATCGCAATGCTACAACATTGCAGAATTTATCGAAACGAATCTTCTTGACACAATCCGAAAAAACGTTGATATTGACAACTTTGGTTATTTAGAAGATTTAATTGATGCTAAAAGAACGCTGGAAAAGGCGGTAAAGGAATATGAAGGGCATTAATTAAGAAAGGACGTGAAGATATGGGGCTAAAGCGGATTGTTAGTACGGATTTCTGGACGGACGGAAAGGTAGATGATTTCACGCCGGAAGACAAGTATTTTATGCTTTACCTTTTAACGAATCCGTGTAGCAGCCTTTTAGGGATTTACGAAATCAGCATTAAACAGGCCGCTTTCCAAATGGGCTATTCCCCGGAAACGGTTGTGGGACTTATTGACCGCTTCCAGAATAAATACGGCGTGATTTTGTATTCAAAAAGGACAAGCGAAATTGCAATAAAAAATTATCTGCGTCATGGGATCGTGAAGGGCGGAAAGCCGATTGCAGATTGTTTGATAAGCGATATCAACAGAGTAAAGGACAAAGAGCTGATAAACGATGTGTTTGAACATGTGATTAATTACAAGGATCTGAACCCAACTGTTTTACGCGTGATATCAAATTACATAAACGGCAATGGACAAGAACAAGATCAAGAACAAGATAATGATAATGGCAATGGACATGGTTATGGTCATGGTCATGGTGTAACGTCCCCCCTTACGGGTAACGTTACGGGGTACGATACGCAAAACAAGAATAAAGGGACGGAAAAGAGATCCGGGAACCCGTTTATGAGCTTTGCGAAAGGAGGGCTATAATTGACACCCGAAGAAACAGCCGGGATATTGAGCATGATAACGGCGGCCTATCCGCATGTATACAAGAATCTTGGGGAGGATGAAGCGAAGGCGGTTATTATGATATGGGCGGTTCAGTTCAAGGACGTGCCCGCCGATATCGTGTTTATGGCAATCAATAAGGCAATCGCCACAAGCAAATACGCGCCTACGATTGCAGAGATCAAGGCGAAGCTTACGGGGCTATATTGGGAAGCTTACGATATAGTAAACAACAAAGAAGCTTTGAAGATCCCCGGAAGCGTGGAGAAATACAAGCGGATTATGGAGGTTTTGCAGGATGTGAAATTCAGAGCGGCAGAGCCTACGATAGATAGTATGATCGGAAGCGCTGAAAGATACCTATTGACTGGGGAGGAATGAGAATAAATGTATTTCGAATTGCGCCCGTGCCCTTTTTGCGGCGGGAAAGCGTCCTTTCGCATTGAACCCTATCATGGTAAGAAGCTTTATACGGCAGAATGCGCTAACGATGATTGCAGTGTTTCCCCTATGGCGTGCGATATGGACGCAAAGAATGTATTGGATGCATGGAATAAAAGGGTTATATCAAATTTTCCTACGTTGTCGGTTGTGATTGAGGAGGAAGAAGAACATGGAAGTGCTTAGACCGTGCCCTTTTTGCGGGGGAGAAGCGGTGCTTGAAAACACATTATCCGCAGCAGCCTACAAAGGTAAATTCTCACAAATATATAGAGTGGGTTGTAAAGCTTGTAAGTTTTATTTAAGGAGAGATAGCGAGTTTTATATAGAAAACGGGGAGGTTGTATTTAACAAAAACGGCTATAAGGACGCTATTAAGGCATGGAATACAAGAAGCTATGATAAATACGATTTGTCTATTGACCAATATGGAGTAAAGTTTAGAAGCGCAATTGTGAAAGAAGGAACAGAAGAACATGGAGAAACTTAAACCTTGCCCGTTTTGCGGGGGAGAAGCGAAATTACAGACTGATATACGTTATCCCCGGCCAAAGTGCGATGCAAAAACAGCTTATGAAGTTGTCTGTCAAACATGGGGCTGCATTATTGGGTTTGTTGATGAACGATATCGTCTATCAAAAGACGAAGCAATAAAAGCCTGGAATACAAGGGCGGGCGAAGAACAATGAAAGAGATATCAGCCCTGTTTGCGTATATCCTTCTTGCCATATCCGCATACGTGGCGGCTGGAATGTCGCAGAAGCGGAATAACCTACTTACTAAAGGGCAAGCATATTTAAACGATTATGTCAAGCAATGGGAAAGTATAGAGCTTACAGCGGCGGATCTTGCGGCGATTGATAAGGATATTACATCCTTTCATATCGGTACAAAGGTAAGAGCGGAAAGCAAACCCCACGGATTAAATGAGCTTTTCACCGTCATAAAGCTGTCAATCAACCTATTAAACCCCGGCGCAAATCGGCTTGTATTGGGCAAATCCGTACAGGCCTTTAGCGCGGCCTTAAACGGCCTGGAAAGCGCACAGGCACAAATAGGCGCGGAAGTCAAGAAAACCGCCCAGGCGGCGGCGGACGCGATCAGGAACACGGAAAGAAACATGCTTGCAAGTATAGAAGCAAGCGCCGAAAGCATTCAAAGCATTGTTTCCGAATCATACACCCTGAAGGAAGACACGGAAGCCTTGATATCTGCCGTAAGTACGGAAATTGAGCAAACGAAAAACAGCGTAGAGATTCAGTTTAACCAGTTTTCGCAGGACATAGAAGCGGCGGCCAGCGGGGCGGATGCACAGTTTGAGGAAATCCGCAAGTTTATAAGATTCGTAGACGGCAAGATCCTTTTAGGCGAAGTCGGAAATGAACTCGAATTGCAGATAGCAAACGACAGAATCAGCTTCTTACAGGATGGCGCGGAAGTTGCGTATTTCAGTAACCGAAAGCTATATGTAACGGACGCGGAAATTCTACATAGCTTGCAAATTGGCGGCTTTGCCTTTGTGCCCCGCGCAAATGGTAACGTCTCCTGGAAGAAGGTGGTTTAATGGCTTCTTCTGGAACGATTCAACAGGCCATAAGGACGGGCTATAGGATCCAGATAGCCTGGACGGTGGATAGCCAAAGTACGGCAAATAACACTTCTACCGTAACGGCAAAAGTGCAGCTTGTTTCAACGGGATCCAGCTACACCATAAATTCAAGCGCAAGCAAATCGGGCAGCCTTACCATTAACGGGACAAAGTACACCTTTTCCTTTACCGCTTCCCTATCTGGCAATCAGACAAAGACCCTATACACAAAAACGGTAACGGTTTCTCACGCTTCGGACGGATCAAAAACGTGCGCATTTTCCGCCACATGCGGGATCAATGTCACATTATCGGGCACGTATTACGGCAATGTCACGGCCAGCGGAAACGGCGTATTTAATGCCATTGCGCGCGCTTCCACCATATCAGCCGTTACCGCTTCCGTGGCCGTCAATGGCACAAACACGGTAAAGGTGGATATATCCAGGAAGGCAAGCAGTTTTACGCATACCGTGGTATTTTCTTTCGGGAGCTATTCAAAAACAAATACGGGCGTTGCGACTTCTTCAAGCTACGCAATACCTACTTCATGGCTGAACGCGATCCCAAACGCAACCAGCGGCACGGCGAAGGTAACGGTAACGACTTACTCAGGTTCTACAAAGATCGGATCCGCCGTAAGCAAAAACTTTACGATCACCGTCCCCGCGTCCGTGGTTCCCACCTTCGGGGGCGTTGCGGTAAACGATACCACAACCCACCAAACGACCTTTGGAAACATGGTACAAGGCAAATCAAAGCCGAAATTCACAATCACGGCTTCCGGGGCTTTGGGATCCACGATCAAAGCATACAAAACCGTATTTGAAGGAAAGACCTACACGGGCGCAACCCCCACGGCTTCCGCGATCACGGGAAGCGGCCAGGTTTCCGCGTCAATCACGATCACAGACAGCCGGGGGAGAACCGCAAGCACCACAAAAAGCTGGACAGTCGCGGCCTACAGCGCGCCGAAGATTATAAGCTTTCAAGGCTTCCGCTGCCTTCAGGATGGCACGGAAAATTACGAAGGCACATACATAAAGGCCTTTTTAAACTTTTCCATTTCGCCCGTAAACAACAAAAACAAGAATACCTATACCCTGGAATACAAGCCGAAAACGGGCACAACCTGGGCAAGCTTGACAAGCGGCGCTGTTTATGCTTTTAACGACAGTATTATAAGCGCTTCCGGCTATTTCGGGATTGATTCCACATACGAAATACGGCTTTCCGTATCGGATAGCTTTACAACCATACGAAGCATTTTTGAGATCCCAACGGCCTTTACGCTGATTGATTACCACCGGGACGGGCGGGCTTTATCCTTCGGCAAGGTGTGCGAAATTGGGGAGGGCGTTGAGTTCGGTCTTCCCGCTTTCTTTTCCCACGGCGAAACCCCGGAAGGCGCGATTGTGATTCCGACCAATGCGGATTGCAATAATCTTAAAACGGCGGGCTTTTATTATTTCACCGCGCCCGTGCGCGCAACCATGACCAATATCCCTATAACATCGGGATCCGGTTCTTTGGCGGTTTTTGATATGGGGGACGCGGGACAGAAAATGCAGATTGCGGCGCGTTGTTCCATTGATTCCGAAATATGGGAAAGAATGTTTTATTCAAACACCTGGCAGCCCTGGAAGAAGATCTATAACGGCGCGGGAAAGATCCTTTGGACGGGCGGTTATTACATGACAGAAACGCATAAGATCAGTTTTTCCGAAAATGCAAGCTTGCAGCCAAACGGAATAGTTCTTGTCTTTTCGGAATACGTGGACGGCGAAGCGAAAAGCCAAAGCATAGCAAGCTTTTTCGTGCATAAAAGATCTATCCTTTCTCATTCAGGCAGCGGAAACACCTTTATAATGTCTACATCAAACGGCGCATTTATCGCTACAAAATACCTTTATATCCGGGACGATGGCATAACGGGACACGCAAACAACGGCATAGTTATTACCGCCACAAGCGGCGTAACGCTTACCAATACCCGCTTTGTGCTTCGCTATGTTATCGGCGTATAAAAACGAAAGAAGGGAAACAAAATGGAAACAATTATTTCAGCAGCAATCACGGGCGGCCTTGCCCTTTTAGGGGTTATTATCTCAAACCTTATGCAAGGAAAGAAAATTGAAAAGAAGCTTGAAATCGCACAGGCGGTAACGGACGTAAAGCTTGAAGAATTGACACGGGAAGTGAGAGAACATAACAACTTTGCAAAACGAATGCCACAGGTTGAAGGCGATATAAAGCACATCAAAGAAATGATGAAGCTATATCATCCGCACAATGGCAAATAAGAAAGGCCGGGGATTTTGTCCCCGGCCTTATTTTTTATTATTCAAATGAAAAACCTAACCCCTGATAAGGCGAAAAGAGAAGCCTTCCCGATAATACCTTTACGATATTACCTTTTTCAAGAGTGAGCTTCCCGATATATTCACCGTCAGCATTGTTTATGCCTTCGGAAAAAGAATAAAAACTATCTGCGTCTTCATATAATGTTATATATCCATATGTTACAGCCCTCACGGTATAAGAACCCGCAGGAATATCTTCGCCAACAGTATAAACACCAATGGGAACCACAAAATCTTTTTCCGCCCCACGCAACAATAGTTCTACATTGATTGAAACTCTCAATGAGATCAATTCTTCCGTTGTGTATGAATCAAAATCAGTCTTTGCATACACCGGAACGGACGCAAGCACAAACAAAAGGGCAAGCAGCAAGGCAACAATCTTTTTCATATGTTTTATCCCCCTTCAATAGTGTATCGCAATAATTCCACACCGAAAGAAGCAAACCCTTCTATTTAACAGAAACATAAACTTCCAAAGTCTTTATTTGTATGATGGCTGAGTTGACTACTCTTCTAACTCAAAATCAGCAAAAAAGAATACCCTTCAAAAAACCCAAACACGCAAAAAAGCCAGTTAAATACTGGCTTTTTCACATATGTACATCATAGATATGCGAATGAGCTTACCTATTCCATGCACGTAGTGATCCGCTATGAAATTGAGAAAAAGCTGTTCTCAGGCGAAATCACAGCAAAGGATCTGCCCGAAATCTGGAACAGGCTTTATAAGGAATATCTGGGCGTGGATGTGCCAAACGACACTCAGGGCGTACTTCAGGATTCCCACTGGTCGGGCGGCGGATTCGGCTATTTCCCCAGCTATGCGCTTGGAAGCGCGTATGCCGCGCAGCTTTTTGAGACCATGAAGAAGGATTTCGACGTTGAAAAGGAAATTGAAAACGGAAATCTTGAAAAAATCAACGCATGGCTGCGCGAAAAAATCTGGAAATTCGGCTGCATGAAGGAGCCGGGCGACCTGATGAAGGACGCGTTCGGCGAGTTTGATCCCAAGTATTACACCGAATATCTCAAAAATAAGTACATGGAGATCTACAAATAGGGAAGGGAGCAATTCGGATGGCTCACTATATTTTTCAAAGAAACAACGGCTATAACGACCTTGATTTCATTCAGAACTTTGAAACCATGGCCATCACAGATTTTCCGCAGTTTGCAGCCCAGATTGAGGACAAGGATCTTGCGCATCTGGACATCGGGTATTTAAACAAACTGGGGTTTTACGCAGTGGGAATCAAAACGTTCAACCTGAAAATTGAGCCCCGCCTGAAATACCAGCCCTACGCGCACGGCGCATACAAGTCCGCCGTCCTACCCAGAAATCCCCGCGCGCATACCGCGCCTAAAACCAAGGCAAAACCCCGAAAGAAGGCAACCTCCCGCGCGCCGCATCCCGTAAAGCCGGAAGAGCTTCTGGGCGCAGTTTTGCAGGCATTCATTATGCCCAAGCACGCGCCGAAGCCGCCGAAGCCCGTGCGCGTGCCCAAGCCGAAGGGACGGGGAAGAAGGTAGATTTTCTGCCTTTAAAGCCATTTTCTTTGGAATAAAATACCGATTAAAAACCCGTCCCTTCAGGAAACCTGATTTTCCTGGGGAGACGGGTTTTCTGCGCCGATACATATTTTCGTGTTCCGGAAGAATTTTTGCATTGAAAACCGCCCCGAAAACGCCATATACTAAACTTTTGGTTCAGTTATACTAAATTTTAACGCACGGCGGGCGCTTGTTCCATTGACAAATACGACATATAGTGGTTTAATATAATCTATCAATAAGTTTAGTTATCTTAAACAGAAAGGACGGGCGGAAAATGCAGATTGGAGAAAAAATCAAGCGTCTCAGACTGCAGCGGGGGCTTACACAGGAAGAGCTTGCCGACCGCTGCGAGCTTTCAAAGGGCTTTATCTCTTTGGTTGAAAGAGATCTGACCTCCCCCTCCATCACCACGCTTCAGGACATGCTGGCATCGTTAGGCAGCGACTTAAGCGGCTTTTTTGCGCGCGAGGCGGATGAAAAGATCGTTTTCGGGGACGACGATATCTGTGTAAAAGAGGACGGCGAAAATCTAAAGGGCCACATTCGTTGGTTGGTTCCGACAGCCCAGAAAAACAGCATGGAGCCGATCCTTCTTGAAATGGCTTCGGGCGGCGAAACCAGTATGCAGGATCCCCACGAGGGCGAGGAATTTGGGTATGTGCTTTCGGGCAGCATTGTAATTGAGCTTGGCGAAAAGCGCATCCGCGCCCGAAAAGACGAAAGCTTCTACTTTAAACCCACCCAGCCGCACCGGATTGTGAACGCATCAAAGCAGCCGGCTAAAATCATCTGGGTAGCAACGCCTCCGAGTTTTTAAACGGACGGGAGATAAATAAAGATGTACGAAAATACAAAGCTGATTGAGCTTAAAAATATCAGTAAATCCTTTGGAGAGACACAGGTTCTCAAAAATGTGAACATCTACATCCGCAGAAAGGAATTTGTGACCCTGTTGGGCCCGTCCGGCTGCGGAAAGACCACGATGCTCAGAATCATCGGTGGCTTCGAATTTCCGGACGAGGGCGAAGTGCTGTTTGACGGTAAGGACATTCAATCTCTGCCTCCCTATCGCCGCCGCGTAAATACGGTTTTTCAGAAATACGCGCTGTTTACGCATCTGAATGTGTACGACAACATCGCCTTCGGCTTAAAGCTAAAAAAGCCCGAGGAACTTTTGCCGAACGAAAAAAAGATTACAAGGCGCAAAATCAAAGCTGAAATCGACAGGCGCGTAAAAAGAATGCTGAAGCTTGTCAAGATGGAAGGCTACGAAAAGAGAGGCGTGGACGCGCTTTCGGGCGGCCAGCAGCAGAGAATCGCCATCGCCCGTGCGCTTGTAAACGAGCCCGAGGTTTTGCTTCTGGACGAGCCTTTGGGCGCGCTTGACCTTAAGCTTCGAAAGGAAATGCAGGTGGAGCTTAAAAGCATGCAGCAGCAGCTGGGCATCACCTTTATCTACGTTACCCACGATCAGGAAGAGGCTCTCACCATGTCCGACACCATCGTCGTTATGAACGGCGGTAAGATCCAGCAGATCGGCGACGGCAAGAGCATCTACGACGAGCCCAAAAACGCGTTCGTTGCAAACTTTATCGGCGACAGCAATATTTTATCCGGCACCATGCTCAAGGATTTTGAAGTCGAATGCGCCGGCCACCGCTTTGAGTGCGTGGATGAAGGCTTTGATGAAAACGAGCCTGTGGACGTAGTGGTTCGCCCCGAGGACGTTATGGTCGTCGGAAGCGACGTCGGCATGCTGGTGGGCGAAGTGGAAAGCGTGTTCTTTAAGGGCGTTCACTACGAAATGAAGGTGAACACCGGCGCCTTTACGTGGAAGGTGCATTCCACCACCATGTATCCCGCAGGCAGCCGCGTGGGTCTTTCCATCGTGCCCAGCAATATTCACATCATGCGCAGGATGGAGGCGGAAGAATAAGTTGAAAAGAAGCTTTTTTTCAGGCCCCTACGCGCTGTGGATGGTTTTGTTTACCATCTGCCCGATGATTTTCGTATTGTATTACGCCTTCACAAACGATGGCGGAGCGATTTCCTTTCAGAGCATCCTTGAATGCCTCGAGCCCACCACCATCCGCGTATTTCTGCGCTCGATCAAGCTCGCCTTCATCTGCACGGTCTTTTGCCTGATTTTAGGCTATCCTGCGGCGCAGATACTGGCCAGCAAGGATTTTTCCAAGTACAAGCTGTTGTTTGTTCTGTTTATCCTCCCCATGTGGATGAACTTTTTGCTTCGCACCTATGCCACGATGTCGCTTCTTGAAAGGCGCGGCATCATCAACACCATTTTGGAAAGCTTCGGCATGGAGCCTTTGACCCTCATCGGCACCGAGGGCGCGGTGGTGTTCGGCATGGTGTACAACTATCTTCCCTTCATGATCCTGCCGATTCACACCGCCCTTAAAAAGATGGACACCCGCGTTATCGAGGCTGCGCAGGATCTGGGCGCAAATCCCCTTCGCGTGTTCACGCGCGTCATCTTCCCCTTGTCCATCCCCGGCGTAATCAGCGGAATTACCATGGTGTTTATGCCCGCAGTTACGACGTTTGCCATTTCAAGGCTTTTGGGCAGCGGAAACTTCATGCTCCTTGGCGATATGATCGAAAAGCAGTTTCTTGAAATGCATGACTGGTCCTTCGGCTCGGCGCTTTCCATGTTCATGATGGTGATTATCGTTCTGTCGATCGGACTTTTGAACCGCATCGATCCCAGCAAGGGAGAAAGGAGCGGTAACTGGTGAAAAGGCTGTTTAAATATTTAAAGGGCACATATCTTGGCCTTTTGCTCCTTCTTCTGTATTCTCCCATCGCGGTCATGATCGTTTTATCGTTTAACGAATCCAAATCCCGAGCCAATTTCAGCTGGGGCGGCTTTAAATGGTATTACGAGCTTTTCACCCAGAGCCCCGAAATCATTGAGGCTTTAAAGCTCACCCTCGCCGTCGCGGTCATTGCAACCATCGTTTCCATTATATTGGGCACGCTTGGCGCCATCGGCATTCACGCCTGCAAAAAAGGCTATGCCGCGATGCTGATGAATTTGTCCTATCTGCCCATGACCATGCCCGATATCGTAACCGGCGTAAGCTTAATGCTCATGTTCGTGTTTGTAAACACCTATGTTTACTTCCCGCGCGGCTTTGTCACGATGCTGATTGCGCATATCACCTTTGACACGCCCTACGTGCTTTTCTCGGTCATGCCAAAGCTTAAGCAGATGAACCCCAACACCTACGAGGCTGCGCTGGACTTGGGCTGCCGGCCCATGAAGGCGATTGTCAAGGTCATCCTGCCCGAAATCAGCCCCGGTATCGTAACCGGCGGCCTTCTGGCCTTCACCATGTCTTTGGACGACTTCGTCATTTCCTTCTTTACCAGTGAATCCAATAACCTCTCCATGCTCGTGTATGCGGCGGCCAAGCGCGGCGTTGAGCCCACGATTTACGCCCTGTCCACGCTCATGTTTATCGCGATTCTCATCCTTTTAATCATCATCAACAAACGCTCCGATCTCGAGAGCATATCATAACAAGGAGGTTTTCCCAAATGAAAAAGCTTTCTGTTCTGGTTGCCCTGGCCTTGGTTTTCACTTTCCTCGCGCCCTATATCCCCTCCGTCCGCGCCGAAGAAACCATCACCGTCTTCAACTGGTACGACTACATCGACGACTCCGTCATCGAGCAGTTTGAAGAAGAGACCGGCATCAAGGTAAAGTATGTCAACTTCACAACCGTAGAAGAAATGTATGTCAAGATGACCGCCGGCGGCGGCAGCTACGACATCATTATCCCCTCCGACTATATGATCGAGCGTCTGATCAAGGAAGACATGCTTCAGGAACTGGACTACGACCTTCTGCCTAACGCAGACGGCCTGATCGAATGGATGAAGGATCCCTCCTACGATCCCAACGGCGCACATTCCGTTCCCTACATGTGGGGCACCGTCGGCATCCTCTATAACACCGAATACGTTGACGAGGAAATCACCTCCTGGCAGTCCATCTTCAACCCTGATTACCAGAAAGATGTTTTCATGCTCGATTCCTACCGCGACACCATCGGCATCACCTTGAAAATGCTGGGCTATCCGATCAACACCCGCGACGAGGAAGCGCTCAACGCCGCGAAAGACGCCCTCATCCAGCAGAAGCAGGACGGCATTGTTCAGGGCTATCTCGTTGACGAAGTCAAGGACAAGATGATCGGCGGCGAAGCTGCCATGGCCGTTATGTGGTCGGGCGACGCGATGTACGCCATCATGGAAAACGATTCCCTTGAATACGTTGTTCCCGAGGAAGGCTCCAACGTCTGGCTCGACGCCATGTGCATCCCGAAGACCTGCGAAAATGTCGAAGCCGCCCACGCCTTCATCGACTTCATGTGCCGCCCCGACATCGCCTATAAAAACATGCAGTATATCTACTACTCCACGCCCATCGCGGAAGTTGTAGAAATGCTGGACGAAGAAGAGCTTGAATACGAAGCCCTGAACCCCTCCGAGGAAGCCGTCGCCAGATGCGAATTCTTCCAGGACATCTCCGCCTTTATCGATATTTACGAAAAGATCTGGATGGAGATCAGAGCGTAAGAAGAAATATCGAATCTCGCAGTCATTGGGCTGCGGGATTTTTTGCTGCATAGATTGACATTCGCACATTACTTTGATATAATTTAATGTGTGATTGCTCAAAAAGAAGGTGGCTAAAACGACAGACCGAGAAAAAATAAGGGCTTTACTTGAAGCCTCGCCCGATGGGACGATTACATCTAAGCAGGTTACAAAGTCCGGGCTGCATCGCGGCATTCTCAAAAAGCTTTCGGATGAGGGAGAAGTGTATCGTTACGGGCGCGGGCTGTATGTAAAAACAGACGCGTGGGAGGATGAAATGTACCTCTTGCAGCGCAAATACAACCGCGGAATCTATTCGCACGATACCGCCTTGTACCTCTTGGGCTATTCCGACCGCACGCCTGCCAAGTATACGATGACATTTCCAAAGGGCTATCATGCGGCATCCATTGAGAGCGAAAACATTCTGATCAAACGGGTGGTTGCGGAAAACTATTCGCTTGGCGTTATCGAAATTGAGTCCCCCTGCGCAAATCCCATTCGCGTTTATGACCTTGAAAGGACGCTTTGCGATATTCTGCGCGGCAGCGGAAGCGATGTTCAGATTGTGACAGCAGCAATGAAGAAATATGCATCTTCCAAAGAAAAAGATATTCATAAATTAATGACCTACGCCCAGCAGCTTCGAGTCAAGCCAAAGGTGATGCGATATATGGAGGTGCTTTTGTGATTACGAAAAACCCTATGCAGCTTAAGGCCTTCATTAAGAAAAAGGCGGATGAAAAGAATATTTCAGCCCAGCTTGTCATGCAGAATTATATGCTTGAAAGATTGCTTGAGCGCATCTCCATATCGCCGTACAAACAAAACTTTATTCTGAAGGGCGGCTTTCTCATTTCGGCAATTGTTGGTCTGGACACACGGGCAACCATGGATCTGGACACCACAATCAAAGGCTTTACGCTGACGCATAAGTCAATCCGCGCAATTTTCGAAAATATCTGCGCTGTAGCGATTGAAGACGATGTGAAGTTTGAGCTTATGGATATTTCAGATATTCGGGAAGGCGATGATTATCCCGGAATCCGCGTGAGCCTCAAAGCAAATTACCCGCCGATCAGCGTGCCTTTAACCGTTGACGTAACCACAGGGGATGCTATCACGCCAAGGGAGATCGAATACACATTTTCTCTTTTGTTTGAAGAGCGCACCATCCGCTTTTTTGCCTATAATCTTGAAACCGTGCTCGCAGAAAAAATTGAAACCGTGCTTACCCGAAGTATCGCCAATACCCGTCCAAGAGATTTTTATGATATACATATTTTATATACCCTGCGCGGCAGCATGTGCAGCATGCCTACGCTTTGGCAGGCGCTTGAACGGACCGCGCAAAAACGCGGAAGCAGTAAAACGCTCATGCAATATCCTTCAATATTATCAGAAATTCTTGAAAGCAATCAGTTAAGTATTTTTTGGAAAAAATATCAGCGCGATTTCAATTACGCAAAGGATATTTCGTTTGCTGAAACCATAAACACGATAAAACTCATTATGGATGCAGCTGCCGATACAAAAAGCGATGCTCCTTCTCCTTGACAAACGCCCCACCTCATCGTATAATACACTCATCCGATGAAAGGATGGTACAAAGCTTACGATGAAAATTCGCTGAACCGGACGCACATGATTTTTTAGAAAGGCACGCATTTTTGCGATGCCGGATTTTGTGCGGCTTTCGGGGAGGCAGAGGGTTTTGTCGTGCGCCAAAGCTGTTTTTTTCTGCGTCTCTCCGCATGCCGCGGGGAGGCGTTTTTATTTATGGCGGAACTTTTATTAGAGGCAACAGATATTCAATTATCCTTTGGTATCCGAAAAATTCTGGATATCAAGTCCTTGAAACTTTACGACGGCGACAGAATTGGGCTTGTCGGCGAAAACGGCGCGGGAAAGACCACGCTTTTAAACGTTCTTTTTGGAAAAACTACGCCCGACGCAGGCGAAATCAAGCTCTATTCCTCCGTTAAAATGATCGATCAGATGGGCCTTGGCGATGAAAGCGCGGACGGCTTTACGGCAAGCGAGTTTTCCGTGAAGGGAAAAAGCGATTTTCTATCCGGCGGCGAACGCACGCGGCGCAGAATCGCGGGCGCACTTTCAGGAAAGGCGCAGATTCTGTTTGCGGACGAGCCCACGGTGGATTTGGACGAAGAAGGCGTGATTGCGCTTGAAAAAAAGCTCAGGCAACATGACGGAGCGCTTATACTGATTTCCCACGACCGAAAGCTGCTTGACAATGTATGCACAGGCATCTGGGAGCTTGAGGACGGATGCATCACTGTGTTTTCCGGCAATTATTCCAAATACCGCGAAACGCGCAGAATGCGCCTTGAGCGGGAAAAAACCGAGTACGAGGCGCAAAGGGCCGAGGAAAAGCGCATCAAAAAGCTCATTCAGCAGGAATATGAGCACGCCCAGCAAAAGCAGCACCTGCCTTCCCGCATGGGCAACAGCGAAGCCCGGCTTCACAAGCGCGAGGTTACAAACGTGCAGGCGGCGATTCACCGTGTAAGAAAAAGCTATGAATCGCGCCTCGACCGGATGGACGAAAAAAAGCGACCGCGCGAGGACATTGCCATCAAGATGGCCTTGGGCGACGCAGGCGGCATCACGAGCAAGGTCTGCGTGCGCGCCCGGGGCGTGAGCGCGAGATTCGGCGCAAATACGCTGTTCGAATACGCGTCCTTCGTGATTCCCGTGGGTACGCGGACAGCGCTTCTCGGCGGAAACGGCGCAGGCAAAACCACATTGATCCGAAAAATCATAAACGCCGACGCCGGCATCACCGTAAGTCCCGGCGTAAAAATCGGCTATTTCGGCCAGATGCATACAGAAGTTCTTGACGAAAATCTGACCGCGCTTCAAAACGCCCGCGCCGAATCGGACAAGGACGAGGCAACCGCCCGAACCGTTCTTGCAAGGCTCAATCTTCCGGGCGACAATGTATTTAAAAAGGTAAGCGTATTATCCGGCGGCGAACGCGCAAAGGTTGCGCTTGCAAGACTGCTTTTATCAAACGCCAACTTTCTGATTCTCGACGAACCCACAAACCACTTGGACATCTTTTCTTTGGAAGCCCTCGAATCTCTCCTTTCCGGCTATTCCGGCACGCTCCTTTTCGTAAGCCACGACCGCGAATTCATAAATAAAGTAGCCACGCGCATGATCCGCATTGAAAATAAGCGCGTCACATCCTTTGAAGGCACGATCGAAGAATACGAGCGCACCCTCGTTCAAAAAGAACAGGGCCGCGCCGTAGAAGAGAGAAAAATGTACATAACCTCCCTTGAAATGCGCTTAGCAGCCATCGCAGCGCGCATGGCCAAGCCCCAGAAGGGCGATAAACCCGAAGCCTTGAACGAAGAGTACGAAAAGGTAGTCGATCTCATCCGCGAGGAAAAAAGAAAGGAAACGACGTAAAGTGCAAAGCCGAAAGCCTTTCCTTTGCGGTCATCCTCTCTCCGCTTAGAAGCCAACCTGTCAGAATAAGCGGGCGTGCAATGCACGCCCCTACATTATGGTTATGCGTTCATCACAAATCGTAGGGGCGATCATCGATCGCCCGCGCTAACCTGACCACAAACACGCGACCGCCCCGAGGCTTTGAACGGAAAGAGCAAATCGTAAGACTCTGATCTTCGACAGAGATTTCATCAAAAGAAATTAAAACGTTTCTATCATATGTTCTCGTTCATAAACGCTCGTTATTCCTCTGACTCCTTCCGGAGATTTATTGATCAAGTGAGCCTTCTCATTGATGGGAAGGTTTTTTCTTTTGCATTTTTCACCCTCCGTTTATCTTTAGGATAAGATGGGTTGTCGATTGTCATTTAAAGGAGAGGGTTTTATGTGTTTTCGTCGGGTGTTTCGACTTTTGATCATTTTGCTGTTCTTCGCGGTATTTGGATATGGATTGTATGAAAGCATTGGCTGGCGGGTTCGGTATTGTGCTGTTGTTTCAAATCCGGTTTCCGCTGTCGGATTCATGATGCTTGTAGGGTGGTTTGTTTTTCTGGGGTTTGGCGGAGAAAAGAAAAAACCATAAAACGGACGCATCCATTTTATGGTTCGATTTCCGGTATATTTTTGAGATTACCCACCCTTGCCAGCGTGAACTCGCGGATTCTTCTTGCTGCTTCCGGCCATTCTTCGCGTGGGAGAAGCTTTTCAACGGCGGAATAGGGGGTTCTTGGCGCTTTTAAGAGGATTCGCCTTGCGCCTTCTGATAAAATGTGCGCGCCGGGGACACAGAAGGCGCAGACGCAGCCGCCTTTTTGCGCGTCGAAGCGCAGCGCGGTTTTGTCTGCCGGCGTTCGGCAGATCACACATTCGGAGACGTTTGGAGAAAAGCCTGTGATGCGCCAAAGCTGCATTTCAAACATCGCGGTCAGAAGAGCAGGCGGAAGGTCTGAATGCGTGAGGTACGCAAGCGCGTTTAGGGTCATTTGAAAAAGCGCTTCATTGGGCTCGTCTTCGACCACGACCTCCGATAAAAGCCTCAGCCAGAACGCGCCGTGCGTCAGGCGGTCGTAATCGCTTCTCAGTTCAAAAAAGCTGTTGGTGATTCGGGCTTGGGTAACGGTTATGCGGTCGCGTACTTTTAAAAGCTGGTATTCTCCGGCGCAGAAGGGCTCGGCGGCATTTAAAAGCGGGCTTTTCGGCTTTCTGCAGCCGCGAACCACCGCTTCCACGCGCCCGAACTCGGGCGTAAACAGCGTGACCATCCGATCGTAATCGCGCCAGTCAGCCCGGCGTAGAACAATGGCTGGGGTGGTTAATGAATTATTCATCCGTGTAGCCGAGGTTTACAAGGTCGCCTGCGCGGTTGCGCCAGTCCTCGCGCACCTTGACCCAAAGTTTCAGCATGATGCGCGTGCCCATCATGCGCTCGATGTCCACTCTGGCTTCGCGTCCGATCAAGCCCAGCATTGCGCCCTGCTTTCCGATGATGATGGATTTATGGGCGGCGCGCTCGCAATAGACGTTTGCATGAATTTCGGTAAGCTCGTCAGAAAGCTTTTTGATAGACAGCATTTCTACGCCCACGCCATGAGGAATTTCGTCGTGCAGGTGGCGAAGCGCCTTTTCACGGATAATTTCAGCGCACAGAACGCGCTCGGGCTGATCGGTAATCATGTCGTCGGGGAAATATTTCGGGCCCTCGGGGAGGGCTTCAATGATGAGGCGCAGAAGAACGTCCATATTGCGGCCCGTCTTTGCGGAGGCGGAAACCACCTGATCAAACGCGCTGGCGTCGATTTCGGAAAGCTTGGGCATAAGCTCCTCGGGCTTTACGAGGTCAGTTTTGTTGATGACGAGGAACTTGGGGCAGTTCATGTTTGCGACGTCCTTTAAAATGTCCATATCGGCCTTCCCGATTCTTTCCGCGTCCAATACAACCATAACTGCGTCCACACCTTCTCTGGCGTCGGCGGCCGCCTTCATCATGAATTCGCCCAGCTTCGTCCTCGGCTTATGAAGGCCGGGGGTGTCGACGAACACGATCTGCGCGTTTTCCTGCGTGGAAACGCCCAGAATACGGCTTCGGGTGGTCTGCGCTTTATTGGAAACGATGGCGACTTTTTCGCCGACAAAGCGGTTCATGATGCTGGATTTTCCAACGTTCGGGCGGCCCAGAATCGCCACAAAGCCCGAGCGGAATGCATTTGTGTTTTCCACAGATTAAACCTCCTGAATATCGAGATCTTCCGGACCGAAGGATTCGGGCAGAAGCTCGGACAGCATTTTTGTTTTCCAGGGCGTGTTTTTGCCGCCGACCATGACGGCCATGTCGCCCGATTTAAATTCATTTAAAACCTGACGGCAGATGCCGCAGGGCCATGCGTAGCCGTTGTCGGTCGTGATGGCGATTTTGGTAAATTTTCTTGCGCCGGCCATGAGGGCGTTGGATACGGCGCAGCGTTCAGCGCAGATGGTTGCGCCGTAAGATGCGTTTTCAAAATTCGCGCCCTGAAACACGCGCCCGTCCTCGGACAGAAGGCATGCGCCGACACGGAAATTAGAATAGGGGGAATAGGAATATTCGAGCGCCTCAATGGCGAGAGACTGAAGTTTTTCATCCGTCATGGTTTCATCCTCCTTGCGGTACAGCTGAAGCTGCTTCATGGCGCGCTTTTCCATTTCTCGCATGACCGCCTTGTCCTCATCCGTCATGTGGTCATACCCCAAGAGGTGAAACATGGCGTGAGATGTCAGATAGCCAAGCTCGCGCTTGAACGAGTGACCATATTCCTCGGCCTGCTCCTTGGCTCTTTGGGTGTTTAATACAATATCGCCGAGGAAAACGCGGCCATAGGCGGGATCGTAGGCTTTCTTTAAACGTTTTTCTGAGTCCCTTGCGGTTTTTCCCGGGGCGTAGGGCACGTTCGGAAAGGACAAAACGTCCGTTTCCTTATCAACCGAGCGGGTTTCTTTGTTGATTTTCCTGATTTCCTCGCCCGTTACGAGGGTAATCGAAACATACGCGCCGGATACGCCTTCGATTTCAAGGCACGCATCCGCGACCAGCCCGGCCAGATCGAAAAATCCGTCCGGGGCAAGCGCGCCGTCGTCTATTTTTTCAATGATGCACAGGGGGCTGAAGGTAGTTTGGGTCATTTTTCCTCCGTTATTTGCGCGTTTTGAGTTTCGCTCGCCGGTTTTTCCTCAGCTTTCTTCTCTTCTGCGGGCTTTTCTTCCTTTTGGGGTTCCGCCGGCTTGCTTTCGGTTAACGCGCGGGCGCGGGCGCGCGGGATTTCGATTGAAGGATACTCGATTCTTTCGTGGAACACGCCGCTTAATACGGTGTAAAACGACATACAGATTTTATCGATATCCGCAAACGTCAGCTGACACGAATCGAGCTGGCCGTCGTCGGTCTTGGAACGGACGAGATTTCGAATCAGCTGGTTGAGCTTTTCGGAATCGGGATTGGGCATGCTGCGCGCAGCCGCCTCAACCGTATCAGCCAGCATAACGATGGCCGCCTCTCTGGACACAGGCCGCGGACCGTCATAGCGGAAGTCGTCCACGTTCACGTCGTCGCCGTTTTCCATGCGGCTTTTGTTGTAAAAATACATAACCGGCGTGTCGCCGTGATGGCTTTTGACAATTTCGATGATGGGATCCGGAACGCGCTCTTTCAAAAGCATGGCTGCGCCGTCCCTCGGGTGCGCGGTTAAAATGGCGGTGGACACGCGCGGATCGGTGCGGTCGTGGGGATTGTCGCCCATTTGATTTTCCTTGAAATAGCTGGGGCGCTTTAATTTTCCAATATCGTGGTAATACGCGCCGACGCGGGCCAGAAGGGCGTTTGCGCCGATCTCACTGGCGGCGGCTTCGGCGAGGTTGGCGACGATGATGGAATGGTGATAGGTGCCGGGGGCTTCAAGAAGAAGCCTTCTTAAAAGAGGCTGATTAGGATTGGAAAGCTCGATGAGCTTGGAGGGAGTAACAAGGTTAAAAACGCCCTCCATGATGGGCATTAAAGCAATGCACAGAATGGCTGCAAGGATCCCGCTTCCGGCGGACCATTCAGCCATTATCAAAACGTTCATGAGGTTTGCGTTGTTGATCAGGCCAATGGCGAATGTGCAGATCATATTGCTCAGGCCTATGGCCAGACCTGCAAGCAGCGTGATGGTCCTTTGATGCCTTTGTTTTAAAACCAGAAGGCCTACCATGCCGCCGACGATGGAGTTGACGACGATGGTAAACATGGCCATGTTGAAAAAGCCTGTGGACGTGCTTGCAAACAGCGAAACAGCAACCGAAAGAACCACGTTCATGACGATGGCGAGCCTGCGCTTGACAAGCTGGGAAACAAGGAGAATTCCGAGCGTCGTGGGCATGAGATAGGGGCTGATATCCCGAACAAGCAAAGACATGCCTACCACAATCACACTGATTAAGGCCAGAAGGAAAAGACTTTTGACGCTGTAAATGATCTCCGGATCATAAAGCCAGATATAAAGAACCACTGCGGCAATCAACAGAAGCACCAGAATCGCCACGCCGTAGTATAGCGTGATGTCCAGACTGCTTTCCTTGACGATTCCGAGGGAATCGAGCATTTTATACTGCGCTTCGGTGACGATTTCGCCGTCCGATACGATGACCTCGCCCTTAATCTTCACCTGCGGCTGGATCTTGTCCATCTCGGCTTTGCGTGCGGCGTTGGTGGCTTCCTCGTCAAAGAAATAGTTGGGACGGATGACGTCCATAAGGAACTTTCCAATGACGCGTGAAACCGTTTCGTCCGCGCCTTCCAGAAGCAGCGTGTCCGAAATATCCTTGACGGCGGCTTCCGTCTGGTTTTCCATGAGGTTTCCGGCCAGCTTCTCACTGAGAAGGCCCGTGGCGCGGGAAATAAGCGCATTGAGCGCGCCTTCCTCGGCGCTGCCAATGGCGGTCAGCTCCTCAAGGGTAATGGAAACCGGCGCAAACTGTTCGTTTGCGCTTATCAGCTGGGTTTCGGTTACGGCGTTTTCGCCTTCACTCACGCGGGAGAGGCTTGCCACCTGTGCAAGCACCTTAAAGCGCGCACTCGCCTCTTCTTCCACAGTATTGCGCACGGATTCATCCACGATGTAGATGCTCTTTACGCTGCCAGCGGCATTGGAGCGCAGCTTGTTGGTGGTAATCGTGTCCTCAACGTCCTTAGTGGCTTTTATGGTGTTGGGCGCAGGGGCGCCGATCTGAATGTCGTATCTTTCCGGCGTGATAGCGGCGGAAAGCAGCGCAAATAGCGTAAAATACACAAATACGCCAAGCAGGGTATAGCTGAGCGCCGCGCCAATCTTTTTGCCCGTGCGCATTTTCTTTTTGGCCATGTTTTAATCAACCTCCGTGAAGTGGGGGAAAGGGGAACGAAAACCTGAGGGTATGATTTCCGGACAGCGTTTGTTTTTTTGAAACAGCAGCGGCAATCCCTCAGTCAAAACCTGCGGTTTTGACAGCTCCCTTTGCACAAGGGAGCCTTTTGGCGTTGGGGTTTAAGATGACTGAATTCCTTTGGCCGGGAGCCTTGGGAATTTTTATTTTCGTTGTTTTGACCTTACGGCCTTCTGGGCACGAATCTTCTTTCATTTTCGCGCTCTTTTTGGCTGTTGTGCTTTTCGTAGGCCTTGACGATGGCCTGAACCAGCTCGTGGCGCACAACATCTTTATGGGTTAAGGTGACGATTCCGATATCGTCCACGTCTTTAAGCACCTCAAGCGCTTCGACCAGACCGCTTTTGCTGCGTCCGGGAAGGTCGATCTGGGTGACGTCGCCGGTGACGACCATTTTGGAGCCCTGACCCATGCGGGTTAAGAACATTTTCATCTGTTCGCTGGTGGTGTTCTGGGCTTCGTCCAGAATGATGAATGCATCATTCAGCGTGCGTCCGCGCATATAGGCGAGGGGGGCTACCTCAACGGCGCCGCGTTCGAGCAGACGCTGATAGGCCTCCATGCCCATCATTTCGTTGATTGCGTCGTGAAGAGGTCTTAAGTAGGGATCTACCTTCTGCTGAAGGTCGCCCGGCAGAAAGCCCAGCTTTTCGCCGGCTTCAACGGCGGGGCGGGTTAAAATGATGCGTTCGATGTCCTTATTTTTAAGCGCAACCACGGCCATTGCAACCGCCAGATACGTTTTGCCCGTGCCGGCGGGGCCGATTCCGAAGGACAGCGTGTTTTTCTTGATCGCGTCCACATATTTTTTCTGACCCAGGGTTTTGCACTTGACCTGGCGACCCTTATAGGTGATGGCGATGACGTCACGCATGATCTCGCCGATTCGGTCGGCGTTGCCCTCGGAAGCAAGATCAATGGCATAGCGAATGCGCGAGCGGTCGATGGGATCGCCGCGCGCAATGATTTCAAGCAGCTTATCAAGCGTTAATCTGGCGAGGCGAACTTTTTCCTCCTCGCCGGTTAGCGTGATTTCGTTTCCGTGCGCAAAAATCTGAACGTTCAGTTCGCGGCGGATTAAGTCGATGTTTTCATCGTTCAGTCCGAAAAGCGCAATAAACCTTTCCGGCTCATCAACGTACATTTTTTCGGAAAGTATCTCCGGTCCAAATTCCAATTGTTTATCCTCCCTGTGCGCCTTCGCAAATGTCCATCGTCCATTCGACGATGGCCGTGCATGCGACGGTGTTTTCATCCTGATTTTTATGTTCCGCCCAACGGCGCGTTTCCTTTGCGCCAGCGGGGGCTTTTTGAAGCGCTTTCAAAAGCGCATTTTCAAAAGCAATTGCCTGCGCCTTGTCCTTTTCAATAAAAAAGGTTTCTTCCTTCATTTCTATATAGGTGGTTTTTACAAGCTTTGCCGGCAGGAAAAGCCCGACAAGCTCGGTTTTGCTTTCTTCTGTTTCAAATAGACTAAATTTATTTTCGCCCGAAAGCGTTTTTTCAAAAAACGGAGTTTTGATCCCGGTAACAACTTCTGTCCGCCCTGTCGGCACATTCTTTGAAAAACTCATTGAAACGGCGCTTTCACCCTTTGTCCAAACGCGTGCGGTTACTTCTCCCTCGGCGCGGACATAGGTTACGGAACCGTCCTTGCCTGCGCGTTCCTGACCGAGAATCAGAACATCGCCTTGAAACACGGTGTCTCCGGGCTTGACAAGCGCGGTTCCTGCAAAAACGTCGATGTTTTCAATCACGCCGTCCATTTTGGCGACGAGATTTCGTGCATCCCCGATGTCGTAAACGCCCGGCGGACTTTCTGCCTTCACGCAGTTGATTTTCAAAACTACGCCCGACAGCCGAACGCCGATGTGCGCATAATCGGGATACGCCGCTTCCAGCTGGCGGGAAAGCGCGTTTACGTCGACGCTGGATTTTCGCATTCCCTCAGAAATGCTCATTTGTTCGAGCGTTTCGACGATGGCTTCCGGAGGATTTTGAATATCGATCACAAGCACGCGAAGCGAAAGGAAATAGATCGTCATTACGCCCGCAATCAGCCCAGCCAGAAGCGGAATATGTCTGTTCAGGCTTTTTTTGATTTTCGCCCGGCCCCGGACGCATCTGCAGGCGCAGGGAAGATGGAACGAATCCATCAGCTTTAGAAACGCCTTTTTGTCCCTCTCCGAAATCCAGACAATCAGCGTGTGATCGTCCGGCATGGAAACGTCGATAACGCAGATACCGGCGTCGCTGATGTGCGCAAGCAGCCTCGCGCCCATGAAGGTCTGAACCGAATATTGGATTTCGCCCTTCAATCGTCTGCCCTGCGCCTTTGAAAGGCGACGCACGCAACCGCCCCCGCGACGATCAGCGCGCCCTTTCTCATTTCCGAAATGCCAAGGTCCGTTCCTTCGATCAGAACCGATCCGTCCGAGCCCTGAAGCACAATCCTGTTTTGAGAAAGCTCCGAAACGCACATATAGTTTTCAACCATCAGCCGCTCAAAGCCCACCGCATACAGCCGTATGCGCCCGGGCAGAACGTCGTCAAGCCACGTAAGAAGCGCCGAAACGCAGCCCTTTTTCAAGCGGCATCCCTCCAAAGAGAAATATGTACCGCTTGATGGTATGCCAACTCCGCCCTAAATCATTCGCCCTTTTTGTTTTCCGTCTTGATTGAAAACACGGCGCGGGTGACAGACTGGGAAAGGTTCGACATGCTCTCATTCAAAAGCCGTCTTTCCTTTTTCTGCTCCTCCGAAAGCGTGCGATTGATCTCGTCTATCTTGTCAAGGAATTCCTTTTTCAGCTCCAATACGGTTTTTTCAAGCTTTTTCACCTTTGAAACGCAGGATATAAGCGTCGCCGCCAATGCGAAGATCAAACCAATCAGCGCAAGCAGCAATCCGTAAGCCTTTAAAAATTCAATAACCACTTCGGAA
The DNA here is from genome assembly GCA_015056255.1 of Clostridiales bacterium. Classification (GTDB taxonomy): domain Bacteria; phylum Bacillota; class Clostridia; order Christensenellales; family Aristaeellaceae; genus SFHK01. Next base: position 23,316 of record SVGP01000022.1, read on the forward strand.
AATACCTTCCTTCCATAAAGGTTATTCTTTTCCTACTATATTATACATGATTAGGGTAAAAAAACAAGCATAAGCGTGTTTAAGCATGAATACGGAAGCAATATGATAAGAAAAAGCCGCCTTCTATAAAGAAACCGCCCATGCATATGCACAGGCGGTGATTTTTTACTTCGTAAGATCGATCGGATTGCTCCAGGCGCGCTTGCCGTTTTCGTCCACCAGCATGACGCGGATGAACTTATGGGGAAGGTTCGGGTTCAAGGTAAATTCGGCGTATGTGAGGTTTTCGCCTTCCTTGGTGCGGCCCTGCGCCCAGGGAAGATCCGAGGGGAAGGAGATGTATTTGACGGGGCTGCACCATACCTTGACCGTACTTCCGTCAAATTCGATTTTTTCGAATTTCGGGCCCTGGGTTGCGTAGAAATCGCCCGCGATGATGGCCTTTTTGATGGCCTCCTCGGTTTTTTCCTCGGCAGCTACCATGATGTAGCTTTTGCATTCGTCGCCGATATAGAAATGCGCGTCGTCCGCTGCGACGAGGTTCAAAAGATTTCCCTGGCAGAAGGCCACGTCGATGATGGCGGAGGAATCCGCGCGGTCGCCGTTAAAGGGCATGCCGGAAACGGTGTTGTAGATTTCAACCGCATCGAGGCCGCGAAGGCCGGTGATGACTTCAGGAGTGTTCAGGCTCCATGCGGGATGGGCGAGGATGGCGACGCCGCCGGCTTTTTTGATGGCGTTGACCGCGCGCTGGGGGCTCATCTGGGGAAGAAGTCCCTCGGCAACGTCGCTTTTGACGCCGAAGCCCACGATGTGCACAACCTGGCCTACGAGGTTATAGTCAAATTCGATGGACTGGATGGAAAGAAGGTCTCCGTCCATCATGGTTTCGGTGGTCACTTTTCTGTGGTCGGAAATGGCTAAAAAATCATAGCCGTTTTCTCTGTAAATAGCGCGGGCTTCCTCGGGCGATTTTCTGCCGTCGGAGAGCGTTGTGTGCAGATGGGTGTTTCCCTTATAAAGCTTTCGGTTGCCGTCAAAAACAATCATTTTCGCTGCCTCCGTTTACTTGTGTTTTCTTTCCTATTATACCATTATTTTGCCGAATGCGGGATATTTTTTCAAAAAAATTTTTGAATTTTTGATCAAAAGCCGGGAAATATATAAAATTGCATATTTTCTTTCCGCTCCATGCAAATTAACTTTACATTTTCACGTTTGAGGGCTATAATGGATAAATCCGGGCATCCGGAAATAAATATTTGAATCTTTAGAAAGGGGTAAAGCCATGAAGAGCGTCATCGTTCGCGAATTATTCGCCTCTGTTCCCACCGATGTCATCCCCGGCGTCACCGTTAAAGGCTGGGTACGCACTTCCCGCGAAAGCAAAAACTTTGCATTCATCGTAATCAACGACGGGAGCTGCTTTAACAATCTTCAAATCGTCGTGGAGGAAAGCGCCATCAATAATTACGCGGAAGTGATGAAGCAAATCACCGTGGGCGCGTCCATCGAAGTCTCCGGTCGCATTGAGCCCACGCCCGGTATGCAGCAGCCCTTCGAAATGAAGGCCGAAAGCCTTACCGTGCTCGGCATAAGCCCCGTTGATTATCCGCTTCAGAAAAAACGCCACACGCTGGAATATTTAAGAACCATCCAGCACCTGCGTCCGCGCGCAAACCTGTTCCAGTGCGCGTTCCGCATCCGCTCCATCGCAGCGCAGGCCATTCACCGCTTCTTCCATGACAGAGGCTTTGTATACGTTCATACGCCCCTGATCACCGGAAGCGACTGCGAGGGCGCAGGCGAAATGTTCCAGGTAACCACTCTTGATATGGATGCTCTTCCGAAGACCGAAGACGGCAAGGTCAACTACAACGAGGATTTCTTCGGAAAGCCCGTATCGCTCACCGTATCCGGCCAGCTGAACGCCGAGATTTTTGCCCTTGCGTTCAGAGACGTATACACCTTCGGCCCCACCTTCCGCGCCGAAAACAGCTACACCGCCCGCCACGCAGCCGAATTCTGGATGATCGAGCCGGAAATCGCATTTGCGGAGCTGGAGGACGATCTGCGCCTGGAAGAGGACATGATCAAGTACATCATCTCCGCCGTGCTTGAGGAAGCGCCGGAAGAGATGAAGTTCTTAAACAGCTTCGTGGACAAGGGCCTCATCGAGCGCCTCGAAAGCGTAAGAGACGCTGAATTCGCCCGCGTAAGCTACACAAACGCTATCAAGATTCTCGAAGAAAGCGGCGCAGCATTCGAGTACAAGCCGTATTGGGGCTGCGACCTTCAGACCGAGCACGAAAGATATCTTACCGAGAAGCACTTCGGCCGCCCGGTATTCGTAACCGATTATCCCAAAGAGATCAAGGCCTTCTACATGCGCATGAACGACGACGGAAAGACCGTCGCCGCAGCCGATCTGCTCGTTCCCGGCATCGGAGAACTGTGCGGCGGCAGCCAGAGAGAAGAGCGACTCGATGTACTTGAAGCGCGCATCAAGGAGCTTGGCATGCAGTGCAACGACTATTGGTGGTACTTGGAGCTTCGCAAATACGGCTCCGTCAAGCACTCCGGCTTTGGCATGGGCTTTGAGCGCATGATCATGTATTTAACCGGCATCGCCAACATCCGCGACGTTCTCCCCTTCCCGAGAACCACCGGAAACGCGGATTTCTAAAATCAAACATAAAATAAAGGGGCTTTTGCAACAGCCCCTTTATTTTATGTTTAAACAGATCCGCGGGCGTTCAAGCACGCATTTGAAAATCGCCCGGAAGTTTGGATTATTTCAGATCTTCTAAATATTCGATCGCGTCCTTGTCGCCCTGTTCCGCGGCAAATTCCATCCATTTGATGGCTGTTTCTCTGTCGCGCTCTGTTCCGAAGCCCTCCAGATAGCACATGGCGACGTTGTACGCCGCGCCCTCTTCGCCGTAGTAAGCGGCGTTTGTGTACCAGTACAGCGCTTTTTCTCCGTCGACGACCGTACCCTCTCCGTAGGTATAGCATATGCCGACGGCGTACATTGCCGGAGGAAGGCCCTGCTCAGCGGCCTTTAAAAAATAGTTGAAGGCTTCAATGTAATTCATATTTACCCCTTCGCCGTAATAATGAGCGTAACCCATGGCGTACTGCGCAATGGGCAGCCCCTGTTCGGCGGACAGCTTGTAAAGGCGGATGGCTTCCTTTCGGTTTCTGCGGACGACGATGCCGTTTTCGTAGTAATACCCAAGCTCGTAAAGCGCGTTTCGGTTTCCCTTTTCCGCGGCGGGCACAAGCCATTTATAGGCCTCTTTTTCGTTGACCTCAACGCCGACGCCTTCGGAGTAGCAGATGCCCACAAACGCCTCGCCGACCAGATTGCCCTTCTCGGCTGCGCGCGAGAAAAGCGCAAAGGCCTCTTTTCCGTCGTTCAGATCGTAAAAATAATCGCCGTATAAATGATAGGCCAGCTCCACCTGCGCTTCGGTGTGGTCCTGATCGGCGGCCTTTCTGAGCCACTTCAGGGTTTCGTCATAATCATTGTAAAGCGGATGATCCTCCATCATCAGAAGGCCCATAAGGTACTGAGCTTCGCTGAAACCGCTTAGCGCGGCTTCGCTCAAAAAACGATATGCCTTCGAAAGATCCTTTTCCGCGCCCGTTCCGTTCAGATACATGCGCCCGGCTTCCGTTTGAGATGCAGTATGCCCTCCTTCGGCTGCCTTCTCAAAAAGCGACAGCGCCTCAGAATCGCTTATACCGACAAGCGCGAGCGCCTGCGTATAGATTTCATCCGGCGAAGCCTCCTGCGAAAGCGCGGAAAACGAAGCGATCAGAAAAATCGAAATCACTATAGCCAGCATTTTCTTCATCGGCATTCCTCCCGTATGGTCCTATGGTTTGATGTGCATTTGATATGGCGGTATTTACAAACGGTTCAGCGCGCTTCTGATGGCGACGAGGCTTTTGTTCATTTTTTCGATCTGCGGCGTGCCGTCGCGCTCCACGGAGGTGCTTTCGACGGTTACGGTGCCGGAGAAATTGGATTCATGGATGAGTTTAAAGATTTTCTCAAAGTCCACCGTGCCTTCGCCTATGTGAAGCACCTGAAGCCTTCCGTCGTAGTAAAGGTTGGGATCGGAATCGTTCATGTGGAAATGGACGATTTTTTTATCTGTGAGAAGGGGAAGGTATTTTTCATTTTCCAGCAGCGGGTTTTCGTTTTTGAGGTGCGCCATCTTGGTGTCGTAGGTGAAATGGAGAGTTTCGTCAAACGCGCTCATGGCGATGAGCCGGTCAACGGACAGTTCCGTTTTCGGAATCACGTTTTCAATGGCGAGGGTGACGCCCGCAGACTTTGAAAGATCGTTGAATTTTCTTGCAATCGGCAGGCTTTCTTCAAAGTGCGCGTCGGAATGCCTTCCGTTCCAGAGGTGAAGAACGAGGGTTTTTGCGCCGATGGCAAGGGCGGTTTCAAGGTCGCGCTCAAAAAGTCGCGTGGATTCCTCTTCGCCGCCTGTCCCCTTTTCGGAAAGAATTTCGCCTACGGACTTGTCCATGTGAAGAACGGGGAAGGTAAGGCCTGTTGAATTCAAATATTTTCTGATTTCCTTGGTTTCATCGTTCCAGCTGTCGAACATCAGAAATTCAAAGCCGTCGGCGAGCATTTTTTCGCCGACGGGCCCGATTAAGCGGTAATTTCTGTTGTTTTTGCGGGTGACAAACGCGCCGGTGGACGCGTAGACGGGAATTCTCATCATTTTATCCTCTTTGCGCCATGTTTCTCAGAGCAAGACGCAGAATTTCGTCAGTCTTTGTGGCTTGTCCGGAAACAGAGGAGACGGCTTTTGCGGCTTCGCTTGCGGGATAGCCAAGAGCCATCATCGCCTCGATAGCCTCGGCTTCTGCGGAACCCGCGATGTTTTTAATGGGCGCAGTGCCGCTGGGGCCGGTAAGATCTTCATTCTCGACCTTGTCCTTAAGCTCGAGCACCAGTCTCTGCGCGGTTTTTTTGCCGATGCCGGGGGCGCGGGATAATGCCTGCGCATCGCCAGTCACAAGCGCGATTGAAAGATCCTTGACGCTCAGCGCCGACAAAACGCCAAGCGCCGTCTTGGGGCCGATGCCGCTTACGCCGATTAAGCGCAAAAACATCTTCTTTTCCTCTCGCGTCCAAAAGCCGAAAAGCTCCATGGCGTCCTCGCGCACGGAAAGATAGGCATAAAGCTTCACTTCCTCCCCGGTCTGCGGGCAGGAAGCCAATGTATTTGCGCTTACGGACAACTCGTATCCGACGCCGGAAGCGTCGATGACGACGGAATCGGTGTTTTTCTCAGAGAGAATTCCACGGATGTGGGCGTACATGTATAAACTACCTCATTTGATTTTATAAAGGTTTTTCATGTTCATGCTGTTGGCATGGGTGATGGCGACGGCGAGCGCGTCGGCCGCGTCGTCTGGCTTTGCGATTTCGTCCATGTTTAAAAGCAGCTTTACCATCTGCTGCATCTGGTGCTTGTCGGCCTTTCCGTAGCCGGTGATAGCCTGCTTGATCTGCATAGGCGTATATTCGAATAGGTTTTCCGTGCGCTGGGCGGCGGCGACCAGCGCCACGCCGCGCGCTGCAGAAACCGCCATTCCGGTGGTTACGTTTTTGGCGAAAAACAGCTCTTCAAACGCAACGTCGTTGGGCGAATAAATGTCCATCAATTGATTTACGCCCGCATAGATGCTTCGTAAGCGCTGGGGCATCGGCGAATGGGCAACGGTGGACAATACGCCGTACTGTATGAGGCGATGCTTGATGCCGTTGGTTTCAATCACGCCATAGCCCATCAGGGCAAGGCCGGGGTCGATTCCTAAAATGATCATTTTCAGCCCCCGCGCCTTTCAGAGCCCAGATAGATGGTCTCGCCCATGTCCAAAAGCGCGGATAAGTTGTCGCGGATGACCCTCGGGAATAAATTGGCTCTTTTGACCTTGTCCAGCGGCACCCATTCCATGCCGGTCTGATAGGCGTCGCGCTCAATGGGTTCTTCCTGCGGGATGTCGGAGATGTATTTGCACAGGAAAACAAAATACATCTTATGTGCGACGCTGCCGTCGCGTCCTTCGCTTACGCGTTCAAAAATTGCGCTCATGCGCATGGGCTCCACTGTGAGCCCCGTTTCCTCCATTACCTCGCGCCGTACCGCTTCGGTCAAAAGCTCTCCGTCGTGCTGACCGCCGCCGGGCAGGGCATAGTAAATCCCAAGCCTCGAAACGCAGCGGTTTAAAAGAAGCTTTCCGTCGTGCAGAATCAGCGCTTTGGCGGAATTGCGAATCGCCAAGGCTGCTCAATTCCTTTCTGATGAAGCGCAGCAAACTGCGCCCGTTGATTTATTGATATTATTATACCGCTTAACGGGCGTTTTTGTAAAGCGCGTTTATACGATGATTGTAAAACTGAAATAAAAAACTTGCTCCGCGCTCAAAACAAGGAATAATTCGTTAGAAAAAAACTGAATTAACGCGCAAATGTAGAAAAACAGAGAAACATCTGATACAATAATGATATCCTGAATCAGGAGGTCTGTTTGCATGAAAAAGATTTTTTTCTGCGCGCTTACTGCGCTTTTTATGCTTTTTCTGTTTTCCGCCCTCGGCGAAATTGAAATTGAAGGCCTTGCGGACGGCGACGTTTTTTTGTCCAATCAATATCTGGACGTTACGACATATGTAAACGGCAAAAAGGAAGAATGCACATGGACGTTCTCGCCGGATTACGCCGCGCGCTTTTCAAGCGGCAAAAAAATAAAATTAAACGATATCGATAAGGCAGCCGAGGTCGCCATCACCGCCTACCACGAAAAATCAGGCGAAGTGAAAATCATAAACATACTCGTCGTTCCTGCAGCCAAGAGCATTCAGATAACGGCGGATGAGAAAATTGTCACCGATCAAACGGTGTTTATCGACATGACGACGGGGCAAAAGGGCGTTCAACTGTTTTCTGACGTCAGCCCTTCCGGCGCAAACGCGGGCGTCAAATGGATTTCGAGCGATCCCGAAATAGCCTCCGTCGACGAAAATGGATACGTGACCTTCCATTCCAAGGGAAAATGCGAAATCACCGCCGAAACGGTAAACGGCAGAAAAGCGCAGGCGACGGTCTTTTTGTCCTACGCCGCCAGGACCATTGAATTGATCGCGCCCGGAGAAATCGCCGTTGGCAACTCTGAGCAGCTGTTTGCCATCGTTATCCCTGACGAAGCCGCACAGGACGGCGTCACGTGGACTTCGTCCAGAGAAAAAGTGATTTCCATATCGGAAACCGGCGAAATCACTGCAAAGCGCGCAGGCAAGGCGGTTATCACCGCAACCGCCAACAGCGGGATCAAGGCAGAAATCGAAATTGAAGCCTATCTGCCCGTTGAAAGCGTTGAAATCAGAAACACATTTTCGATCAAGCCCGGCGAAACGGAACAGCTGATCGTTCGGGTAAGCCCAAAGGAAGCCAAATACAGAGACGTCACCTTTATTTCCCTGAATCCCGAAATCGCAACGGTGGATAATGACGGCTTTGTCACCGGCGTATCGCCCGGAACCGTCGCCATCATCGCAAGCGCTTCCAACGGCGTAAGCGCGCACAGAACGCTTGAAGTAAGGCCTGTAAAGCTTGAGTCGTTCGTGCTTTCGGATTACTTTGAAACCATGCTTGTCGGCGAAAGCACTACCATTCTCCCGATCTTCTCGCCCGAAAACGCCACGGAAACCAGCCTTTTTTACGAGACAAGCAACGCGCTTGTGGCAACGGTCGACGAAAACGGCGTTGTAACGGCCAACGGTGAAGGCAAATGTGTAATCACCATTCAGTCGGAACGCGACGACATCGCATCCCTATCCTTCCGCATAAACGTCCAAAGGCCAAACGCGCTGCCGCTTGAAGGCATCGTTATCGGCATCAACCCCGCAGGTCAGGAGAAGAAAAGCTCGCAAAAGCTGCCCCTCGCGCCCGGATCCAGCAAAACCGACAACGCCGTTTACAGCGGAATGCGCGGCGTCAAGACAAAAACGCCGGAATACATGCTGACGCTTGAAATCTCCTTCCGCTTAAAGGAAGCGCTTGAAAGCATGGGCGCCGAGGTTGTGATGACGCGGGAAACAAACGACGCGGATTTAAACAATATTGAACGCGCGCAGATGCTGAACGACGCAGGCGCGGATATTTCTATTCAAATTCAGATGAACGCTTCCGATAAAAAAACGCAAAGCGGCTTTTCCGCATATGCCAGATACAGCGATGTGGAAAGCCAGGCGATAGGGAAAATTCTTCTTGAAGAAGCGTGCAATGCTTCCGGTGCGAAGATGCTGAAAGTCAACAGAAGCAACAATTATATGTTTCTCAATTGGTCCGAAGCGCCCGCGCTTTTACTGGCATGCGGCTTTCTGACCAACGCCGATGAAGATGTAAATCTCAATTCTCCAATCTATCAGCAGCTTCTGGCCGATGGCATTGCAGAGGGCCTCAGGATGTATTTCGAAGGAAATTAAACAAAAGAGTATCCGCCGCGCGTAAGCATGCGGCGGATGTTTTTCAGGAGGGAATAATGGCAAAGGTAACCTTGATTTCAGGCAAAATCTGCTCCGGGAAGTCCACGCTGGCGGAAAAGCTGCGCCTTAAAAAGCGCGCAGTGGTGTTGTCAGTCGATGAAATTACACTGGCCATTTTCGGACAGTTTATCGGCGAGAAGCATGACGAAGTCGTTGAAAAAACGCAGAAATATTTGTTTGACAAGTCGCTCAAACTCATCGAATGCGGCGTCAACGTAATTCTGGACTGGGGTTTTTGGCAAAGGCAGGAGCGGGACGAAGCCAGAAATTTCTATCTGGAAAAAGGAATTGAAACCGAGTTTTATTACATCGATATCACAGAGGAGGAATGGAAACGGCGCGTCGCAAAGCGAAATCAGGCTGTAAAAGAAAACAATCTGTCGGCGTATTTCGTGGATGAAAACCTGAGAATCAAGTTTTCAAATCTCTTTGAACCGCCAACAGAGGATGAAAATATGATTTGCGTCCGGTAGAGAAATCTGCGATGGGCAAACAAAAAAGCACTAAAAAACAGAGCGGGCGATCAATGACCGCCCGCTCTGTCTTAATGGTATTGCAGGCCCCGTCCTGCAAGCGTTTTCGGAAAATGACGGCGCTGTTTTATTTTAAAAACGCAAATTCCCTGAACTCGAAAAGCGGCTTATGCGTAAAATATCCCTTCATCCAGTCATACGCCGTGTCCCTGAGCGTACAGACGAAATAGAGCGCATGGCGGCCGGTTACGGGCTTTACTTTGGCTTTGTATACGCCGTCGTGGGTTCCAATGTCGATCAAGCCGATCTCTTCGCCCTTTTCCGGATCGTCCAGCATCACCTTTACACGCGTGTTTGTGCCCATGCCGCGAACATTCATGGACAGGGTCATGGGGTCGGACGTAAAATCGTTTCCAAAGTCGAAATATTTATATCCAATGACCGCGCCCTCGATGATCTGGGTAACGACGCGCGTAAAAATATCCTTTTCGGCGATAAAGCAGCCGCCCTTTAAAACGCATGCCAATTCAGCGGGCGTGATGGAATAGGGATTTAAGGCTTCTTCAAAGCCGAGCGAGGTCATTTCAACGGGCGGAATCGTACCGTCTTCAAGGATTTCAATTTTCTCAACGCATGCGCGGCGCGACATAATGGTGTTGTTCGTCATCCGGTGGTAAAAAACATACCACTGGCCGTTTATGTTGGCAATGGAGCCATGATTATTTCCGGCGGGATAATCCACGCCGTTATCGATGATGTAGCCGCGATAGGTAAACGGCCCTCTGGGCGAAGAGGACGTTGCATAGGCCAGACGGCTGCCCTTTCGGGGCGAATAGATGAGGTAATACGTGTCTCCGATTTTTCGGGGAGAAGACGCTTCGTAAAAGCGCTTTTCCTCCGGAATTTCCTCTCCATCGTCAATCACAGGATGCATATAGCTTCCGGGGATGATGGTTTTCATATCGCTTGGGTCAATTTCGTTCATGTGCGACTGGGTAAAGCCGTAATACACATACACGCGCCCGTCGTCATCCACCAGTACGCCCGCGTCGTTGAAAATGCCGTCGTCGCCGACCTTTTCATTTTCCCCGTACAGATACTGACCCAAAAGCCGGAACGGCCCTTCAGGCCTTTCCGACACGCCGATTGCGCCCTTTGCGCCGACGATGTAGGCGTAAAGATAGTATTTTCCGTCCTTTTCGATCACATCCGGCGCATAGAGCTCGTTTGTCGTCCAGTCAACGTCGCTTTTGCGCGCGCCGTCACGGGTTCGGAAGCTGTCGCCGTGGCACTGCCAGTGATTTAAGTCGTCAACGCTCGCGCTCCACACCTTCAGTTTAAAATCGCAAAACGCCTGCCCGGCAGCGCGGTCGTGAGAGCCGTACAGATATACGCGGTCGCCAAATACGCGCGGCTCGCCGTCGGGGATGTATTCCCAAAGGGGCAGAATGGGATTCGGCATAAGCGATCAGTCCTTTCTTATCGTTGGAACGATTGTTTCTGCGCCGTATCATTTCGGAATGACACAAGGTCATTCCCTACAATATCCCCGCAACATATTCGGCAACATTCCGTAGGGAACGGTCCTGTGCCGTTCCGGGCTCCTATTGATTTTTTATCTGTAATCCTCAACAACCGCCTCGGTATGAATTGCCTTGATTTCCTTTGCATCCTTATGGGAATTGGCGTCGGTGAACAGCTGCCAGTTGTCGTGCATTTTGAGCATCGTTGCGGGGACGATATTGGTCAATTCGCCCTTCAGCGTGTTCTCAATCGCCCATGCTTTTTCCGCGTGGGGAACGGCGGTTACGATGTTTTTGCACTGCATGATCTGGTAAACCGTCATGCTGACGGCCTGGGAAGGCACGTCGTCAAAGGTTGCAAACCAGCCTTCGCCCACCTGCTGATTTCTGCAGGTTTCATCTAAGTTTACAATGATGTAGGCGTCCTTCGTTTCAAAATCCGCGGGCGGATCGTTAAAGGCGATGTGTCCGTTCACGCCGATTCCGACGATACCCAGATCCACGGGGGCTTTACGGATTTCGTTTGTCAGAAAGGCGATGTTTTCCTTCGTGCCGTCGACAAAGTGAGCCTTGCCCACGTTGGTCTTCGCGACAAAGCGCTCCTTTAAATATTTCCTGAAGCTGGCCGGATGGGTTTCGGGCAGGTTTACATATTCGTCCAGATGGAACATCGTGACCTTCGACCAGTCGATGTCCTTTGCCGTCAGCGCCTTTAAGGTTTCAAACTGGGACGCGCCGGTGGACAGAATAATTCTGGCTTCGCCATTTTTTTCAATGGCTTCCTTGATGATGATTTCGGCGGCGTCGGCTGCGCGCTTTCCAAGGTCCTCGGCGGTTTTCGAAATCACAATTCTCATGTTTTTTCCCTCTCCATATTTATTTTTCTTTGCTTCCATGGTAATGCAGAAAACGCGTTTTGTCAAAGTTTTTTTGAAAAATTGAGCATTGAAGTTTTTTTCTTTTCGGAATATAATGGTAAAAAAGCGATTGAAGGAGAAAATCAATGATAACAAAAGTCACGGGCGGGCGCGTGATTCTGGAGAATGGAATCTTTGATAATCTGAATGTGTATACAGAAGATGCTAAGATTTATGCAGTGACGGACAAAAGTCTTCCTTTCGACCGTGAAGTCAACGCAAAGGGGCGGTATGTTTCGCCCGGCTTTGTCGAAATCCATTCCCACGGCGCAGGCGGCTGCGATTTTCTTGACGGAACGGTCGAGGCGTTTTTAACCGCCGCCGAAAAGCATTTAAAGCACGGCGTGACCACGCTCATTCCCACCGCCACCTCCTCCGAAATCGAAGCGACCATCGAAATTCAAAAAATCTACGAGGAAGCCTGCGCAAAAAACACAAGCGGCGCGGACATGCCGGGCTTACATCTGGAAGGGCCGTATTTCGCCTACGGGCAAAGAGGCGCGCAGGATCCGAGATATTTAAGAAATCCGTCGCCCGAAGAATACGAAAAAATTCTGGACGCATGCAAAAGCGTTTTGAGATGGTCCGTCGCGCCGGAGCTGCCGGGCGCAATCGAAATGGGAAGAGCACTAACAAAAAGGGGAATCCTGCCCGCCGTCGGACACAGCGACGCCGAATGGGACGACATCAAAAAGGCGTTTGACGCGGGATTTACCCACGTTACGCACCTGTATTCGGGCATGAGCACCGTTCATAGAAAAAACGCCTACCGCTATATCGGCGTGGTGGAATCGGCGTACCTGATCGACGATATGACGGTTGAAATCATCGCCGACGGAAAGCATCTTCCCTCCGAGCTTTTAAAATTCGTCTACAAATTCAAAGGCCCCGATAAAATTGCTCTCATTACCGACTCCATGCGCGGCGCGGGCATGCCGGACGGCGAAAGCATGCTGGGCCACTATAAAAACGGCCTTCCCTGCATCATTGAAGAGGGCGTAGCCAAGCTTCCCGACCGCACCGCCTTCGCAGGCTCGGTCGCGACGTTCGACCGCCTCGTCAGAAACATGATCACTATGGCGGAGGTTCCTGTTCACGAAGCCGTTAAAATGGCGACAAAAACCCCGGCAAAAATCATGAATTTCAACGACCGCGGCGCGCTTATCCCCGGCCTCAGGGCAGACGTTATCCTGTTTGACAACAATATCGATATTTCCTTTGTAATGGTAAACGGAAATATTGTTTTGAATATATAACTGATTAACTGCAGTATTTACTTAAGCAGCCCGATTCTTGCATACGCGATCTGCCTGCGCATCCATGTGAATGTGATGTGCAGGTATTTTTCATCCGCAATGATCGCAGGATAGGAAAATTCCGCGTTTTTGTTTCCCTTTTCGTCAAACTTCAAATCGGCAAGAGTTACAAAGTGCGAAAATGTGCGTCCGTTATCCGTGCTTTTCAATATCACAAGCGGCGTTCGCGCCGCCCAGTTGCCGGAAACGGGATTCATGGCGAGAAACAGGCCGTAAGGCGTATTGACAGCGTCGATGCCGCTGTTGTTGTTGGGGATGGATGTATTTTGAGCCTCTGAAAAGGTCTTTCCATAGTCATTGGAATCGGATCTGAAAATGTAGCCGCAGGTGGTTCTTAAAAGCGCGTGAACGCATCCCTTTTCGCTTTCCCAGATCGTCGGCTGGATTGCGCCGAGGCCGGAGATGAAATTTTCATCGTTTTCGTGGCTGAAATTGATGGGAATGAGGGATAGGCGCTTAAAATACGCGCCGAAATCCTCTGAAACATCCACATGAGGACGCCATGAAGACGCCGTTTCAACGGAATTGGGCGCGAGCATTTTTCCGTTCGACAAAACAATCGGCTTTGAACGCACCGGGCCTACTGCATTCCCATACGGCACAGGTTTTGTCCATGTGCGGCCCTGGTCAAAGGACTCCGTGTGCCAAGAAATCCATTGGGGGATTTCGCGTCCGACCTTAAAGCACACTCGAACGCCGCCCGGAATTTTAAAAATCACGGGATTCCAGTGAGGGACGTCGTCTACCTTGGCAAGCTTCACCGGCTTTTCCCAGCCGTTTTGCGTGCGCCTGGAAAGAAAAATGCCCACATCGTCTGCTTTTTCGTGTTTTCCCGCAAAATACACGCACAAAATCTCGCCGTTTTCGAGCAGTGCAAGGCTTGACGCATGACACTCGGGAAAGCATTCGCCGTCTTCAAAGAGAAATTCGATCTCGGACATGGAAAAGGAACTGTTCATGACATTTTCTCCTTATATACATGTAATAATATGCAATTTATACGCAAAACTAAACCTCCCGCCCTTGTGAGAGGGGGTGTGTTCGTGGTATAATGCACGGGAAAACGAAAATCTTGACAGACCATGATTTATGGGGGAAATGCACTTTGGACGTTACGCTTTCGATGTATTTAATCGTGCTGCCGCTGGTATTTCTGGCGGCGTTTATTGACGCCATCGGCGGCGGCGGCGGGCTTATCTCGCTGCCGGCGTACTATCTTGCGGGGCTTCCGCCGCACCTGGCGGCTGGCACGAACAAGATGAGCGCGTGCTTTGGCTCCTTTACCGCCACGCTGACCTTTTTAAAGAAAGGAAAGCTTCTGCTTCTGCCGTCCCTTTGCGCGGTATTGGGCGCGCTTCCGGGCGCGTATATCGGAACAGAGATCGTGAAACACTTAAATCCCGAAACCGTGCGGCTGATTATGTTCATCCTGCTTCCGATCGTCGCTGTTTTCATGGTGCTTCGAAGAAACAAGGATTACCCGGTAAAGTCCGTCACGCGAAAAACCCTCGTTTTGTGCCTGTTGATCGGCCTGATTGTCGGCTTTTACGACGGATTTTTCGGCCCCGGCACAGGAACGTTTTATATTCTTCTGTTCACGCGTTTTTGCGGCATGGAAACGGTCACTGCCTCCGGCAGCGCAAAGCCCGCGAATTTCGCCTCCAACGTCGCATCCTTGACCAGCTACCTCTTCGGCGGCCACGTGCTTTTCGCACTCGCCATTCCCGCGATGGTCTGTTCGTCCGTGGGCGGCATTCTTGGCTCCCGCATGGCGATCAAAAAGGGCGCAAAATTTATCCGCTACATCATGCTGGTCGTCGTATTTTTGATTCTGGTCAAGCTCGTCATCGACTGGCTGTGGCCGAATCTTCTGTCGTAGCCATAAAAATCCGATAATATCTGCAGGGAACGGCATACAGGCCGTTCCCTACAGTTTTTATGTATATTTATTTCTATATTTTTCCATCCGAATCGCCGCCTGCGCGCACCAGGGCGGCGTATTTTCTGTCCATTTTCATGAGCTCGTCATGCGTACCCATTTCGGCGATGGCGCCGTTTTCGAGGAAATAGATGCGATCGCAATGACGGATGGTGGATAGGCGGTGGGCGATGAAGAGCGAGGTTTTGCCCTCGGAGATATGGTCGATCGATGTCTGGATGAGGGCTTCGGTTTCACTGTCGATGTTGGCCGTGGCTTCGTCCAGAACCAGTACGCGCGGCTTGTGCGCGATGGCACGAGCGAAGGAAATCAGCTGTCTTTCGCCGGTTGAGAAGGTGCTTCCGCGCTCGGCGACCATGTAATTCATACCGCCGGGCAGGCGACTTACAAATTCCTCGGCGCAGGAAAGGCGCAGAGCCTCCATGACCTCGTCATCCGATATGGGCGCGTGGATACGAACGTTGTCGGCGATGGAGCCCACAAACAGGAAAACGTCCTGAAGCACGACGCCGATCTGACTTCGGAGGCTTGATAATTTCCAGTCGTTTACGTTCACGCCGTCGATCAGGATTTCGCCCTTCTGAACGGTGTAAAAGCGCGAGATGAGGGAGATGATCGTGGTTTTGCCCGCGCCCGTTGCGCCGACAAACGCGCACTTTTCGCCGAGATTCACCTTGAAGGATAAGCCCTTCAGCACCCAGTCCTCGTCCTTATAAGCAAACCATACATCTTTGAATTCGACCTCGCCCTTCATTTCGGCCTCATATCCGCCCTCCTGATCGGGGTTTTCGAGATTTTCCTCGTTATCAAGGAGCGAGAAAATGCGGTCGGCGGAAACGAGGGAGGACTGAACGGTGTTGTATTTTTCAGCCAGATCGTTGATCGGCTCAAAAAACTGCTTGATGTAAGTGGTCATGGCAACCAGAACGCCCGCTTCCGCAATCGTTGGGTCGATGCCGGCCAGTTTGTAGCCAGCAACCAGCAGAAGGAAAATCGCGCCGGCGTTAATAACCTCCATCACGGGGCGCATGATGCCGTTCATTAAAACCTGAAAGCGCGTGGTCTTTTTATAGGCGCGGTCGAGCTCGTACAGTTCCTCGCATTTCTCCCTTTCACGCGAAAAAACCTGCACCACGCGGATGCCGGAGAGGGATTCCGCGATAAAGCCGTTGATTTTGCCGATGATAGCCTTCATTTTCACAAAATTCCGCCTGAGCGCGCCTTTACACAGAATCGTGACCAGAAAAATGACAGGCACCGCGCAAAATCCCACCAGAGCCAGCCGCCAGTTCATCGAAAGCATCATGGCGACGATGCCTACGAGCAAAAGAATATCGCGGAACAGGCCGCTTAAAACATCTCCGTAAAATTCGTCCAGCGCTTCTACATCGTTGGTCGCGCGGGTGAGCAGGCGACCGGATCCCATGTCGTCCATGTCGGAAAGCGTCATTAAATGAATGTGCCTGAACATCCGCATTCTGACATTATGAAGAATTTTCTGGCAGGTGCGCGTGATCATGCGCGACTGGATGAGGGAGGAGGCCGCGCTTATAAAAATCACGAGGAAATAGCTCACGCCAAGGCCCGTAAGCGTGGATGTGAAAAACGATCCCGTTTTTTCGCCTGTTCCGGTCAGAAAATCATCGATAATGGTCTGATAGATGCGGGGCTTTACAAGATCCGCCATATTTGCAAGCACGATAAACGCAGCCACAATCAGGAGCCTTACCCAGTAAGGCTTCATCATCAAAAGAAGGTGCGTAAGCGCGCCGCGCTTTGCCTCGTAGTTTTCCGTGTGCTTATTTGCCATGCTCGTTTTCCTCTTGGCGGTTCTGAAGCGCGAACAGGCGCGCATAATCGCCGTTTTTCTGAAGTAATTCATCATGCGTGCCGCGCTCGGTGATGCGGCCGTCTGCAATATAGAGAATTTCGTCCGCGTCCCTGACCGCGCTCAGTCTGTGCGCGACGACCACGGATGTGCAGCCGGAGAGCCGGGTTTTGAGCGAAGACAAAATTTTTCCTTCCGTGTGCGTGTCGACGGCGGAAAGCGTATCATCGAGGATCAACAGCTTCGGGTTTCGAACCAGCGCCCTCGCAAGCGACACTCTCTGCCTCTGTCCGCCCGACAGATGGTTTCCTCTCTCGCCGCACAGGGTGTCCTGCTTTTCGGGCATATCGTCGATGTCGCCCGTCATGCCGGCGTCCGAAAGCGCAAGATCAATTTCTTCCTGCGTCGCATCCGAGAAAAATCGAACATTATCACGGATGCTTTCGTCAAACAGAAAGCCGTCCTGCGGCACAAATCCAACCTGCTTTCTTAAGGAAACCGCGGGGATTTCATAAATGTCTCGCCCGCCCAGAAAAAGCTGCCCGGGAGACGGGGGAACAAGCTTTACAAGAAGAGACAAAAGCGTGCTCTTTCCGCCGCCGGTCGGCCCCACCACGCCCAGCATGCCGCCGGGTTTTACAGTGAAAGATATGTCTTCAAGCGCGTTTCTCGTGGCATCCTTATAGCGGAAGGTGAGGTTTTTGGCTTCGATTCCGTCGCTGATTTCCTTTCCGTCGTCGATTTTATCAAATTCCGGGATCTCTTCCTCGTCAAAAAGCTCTTTTAAACGTTTGTAGCTGGCAAGACCTCTTTGAAGGTTATTGCTGATTCGTCCAATGGCAATGACCGGGAAAACGATCATGGTCAGGTAGCTGTTGAACGCCACGTAATCGGCAAGCGAAATCACGTTGTTCATCACCAGATGTCCGCCGTAAATCAGGCCGATAGCATAGCTGATGCCGAACACCGTCTTGATCACGGGATCCATCAGCGCGCCCGTGAAATACCAGCTTTCGTTTGCCCTGAGCTTCTCAAGGCTTTCCTTTTCATAGTCCTGATACTGCGCTTTTTCCTGCGCAAAGGCCTTAAGCACGCGCATGCCGTTGATATTTTCATTCACGTGACCGGATAGAACTGAGAAAAGCTCCTGCGCGCGCTTTGCGCGTATACGGATTTTCTTTCCGATGAAAACGACTGCGATGATTGCCAGCGGCACGGGCAAAAGGGAGTACAGCGTCAGCATCGGATGAATGCCGCCCGTCATGCGCCCGATGGAGAACATAACCGACGACAGGGAGTTTACCACCTGCGCGACCACCATGCCGAACATCATGCGAACCGCGTTTACGTCGTTGATTGCATAAGCCATGAGGTTTCCGGATCGGTTTCTGCCGTAAAAATCAACGGGCAAATACACAAGATGCGTATAAAGCCTGTCTCTTAAATACACTTCCATTTCGCGCGACGTGATGATGACGAACCAGCGCCAGCCAAAGCGCGTGACAAACACCATGATCGCGATTACAAAAACAGCCGCCGCTTCTTTTATAAATGCGCTCCACGGCGCGCGGTTTTCGGCAAGCTCGACCGCTTTTCCAAGCGCGAGGGGCGAAAGCGTCTGAATGTAGGCGCAAAGCACCAGTAAAAGTATGCCCGGTACGTATCGCCAGCCGTGTTTCTTGAAAAAATCCTTCAGCATGAGTATCTCCTTATTTTCTAAAAAGCGTAATCATGTGCGCCTCGGCGCGGCTGCCATAGCGGAAAGGAATCCACTCCGTTCCAATGCCTGAGGATACGATCAGATGCGCCCCGGCCTCGGAATACACGCCGCTTTTGTACATTCCATTGTAACCCCTGAATACATCCAGTCCGAAAAGCCGGATCTGCGGACCCATCGCGTGACCCGACAGCACCAGATCCGCAATCGCGTTTCCTTCAAAGTCCATAACAGACGTCACCAGCGGATACGCGTCCGGATTGTGTGAAACCGCAATCACCGGATCGTTGGATGACGGGCCTTTGAACTTGAAATTGGCCGATCCGCCCGTCAGAATATCGCCATAGCCCACAAGGGCGATGAAATTATTTTTGACGGACACGTATTCAATCGCGTTTTCGATGAGCTTTACGCCGCCCAGCGCGCAGTCTTCGTAAAGCCCAGGCACTTCGCTGTCCTTATCGCCTGCGACCGCGTAAACGTTCACGCGCTTTGTAACAGGCTGAAGCTCCGTAAAAAACATCCTTCGTGCCTCGCGCAAACGAAGCGCAATTTCGTTTTTGCCTTCTTCAGACTGAAGCTTCAGTATATCGCCAAATGAATTGGCCGTGTAATCGCCGCCAAAGATGATTACATCCGGCTCCATCTGCAAAAAGCCTTTTACCAGGTCCGCGCTTCGCATTGCGTCGTCCTGATCCGAAATATTGAAATCCGAAAGGAAAAGAATTTTGCTGCCCTCTAAAAACGGCGAAAGCCCGCTTATGGAAACGTCCGCGTATTTTACGTGCACCACGCGGGCGCTCCAAAAGCCCCAGCCGATCCACGCGATCGCAACGGCGATCATAAATGCAACGAAGCGCAGTTTGAGCTTCTTTATCCGTTTTTTGTCCGCCGCCGATCTTCTCTTTTTTGCCATAACCGCCTCCGGCACAATTGTTTCACGTGAAACATATATTCTGTCGCGCATTTTGATTGTTTCATGTGAAACAATCAAAATGCGCGCTGAAAAACCAATGCAACACAAAATTGCTTGCATGATCTCGATTCTTCCATTATAATAGAATTGTTTCGCACAGGCAAGCAAAAAAGTGTGTCCGTGCGGTTAGAGAAATCAGGAAAGGCCGATTTGATGGATTACAAAAGGCAATATACGCTTTCGTGGCCTGCCGCAGCTGCGCTGGCGGTCGCGCTGACGCTGGCGGCTTATTTGATTGCGAGACTTTTCTCCTCCGGCGGAAACGCGCCGCTTTCCTCGGTGGTTCGCCTGAATGTTCCGGCCAACCGCGAGGTGCAGGTCAGCGGCGAGTATGTTTATTATCAGGAATCCGGCTCGCTTCACTGCGTGGATTCGCGCGGCAAATATGTATGGAATATGGCCGTTGAAATGGACAGTGATTTTTATGCATCGCCTCACGGCGTAGCCGCATGGCACGGAAAGACGCTTTCCATTATCAATAAGGACACAGGCGTATTAATGGGCTCGCGTCAGCTGGAAGAAGAAATCATTTCCGCAAGCGTTGGCGACGCATATGTTGCCGCCGTTCTTGCTCCGGAACACGACAGCACGGTTAAGCTTCTGGACTTAAACGGCGCGGACGTCGACCACTTAACCGGCTTTACCGGCCTTACCATCATGGATTACGACTTTTTTGAAGGCCGCGACCTATTTTGGCTGATGACCATGGACACCGGCTGCTCGATGCCCACCTGCAAAATTTCCACCTACAAGCCCGGCAAGCGTGAAACCGGCGTAATCGAGGATATGGAGCAGGTGCTTTACCAGGTAATGTTCCGCTCCTCGCAGATTGCCGTCGTCGGCACCAACTACCTTTGCATGTACGACTACCACGGTAAAGAAATCGAAGACGACCGCGTGACGGTGTACGGCTATTATCTGCACGCGGTGGACAAATCCGGCGACAATCCTCTCATGCTGTTTGTGCCCAACCGTCAGGCGGAAGGCACAAGCGGAATTACGGATGTGCGCATGATCCGTGGAAGAAGCGAATCCATCATCCATCTGCCGGTGGAATGTACGCATCTGGAGGCCAACGGAACCACGCTGTACGGCTTTTCCGGCAGGTCCCTCGTCAAGAACGAATTCGGAGAAAAAACATCCAAAATGTACACCTTCCCCGTGGAGGTTGAAACCGTGCTCGGCATTACTTCCGATAAAACCGCCGTGGTTACGTCCGGCGGATTGATTTTCCTGATTCGTCTGCCCTGAACACAATTGCTCTTATAATAGGAGGAAACAAGCATGAACATCATCGACATTATTCTCATCGCGATTCTGGCCGTCAGCGTATTAAGCGGCCTTCAGAAGGGCTTTCTTACCTCGCTTCTTGCCACCTTCGCCTTCGTCGGCGCATGGTTCGCCGCCCGCGCCATCTACCCCACGCTTTCTCAGCAGTTTTTAGCCAGCGAATTTATGCAGTGGCTTGAAGTCAACATCAATTTTGAAGGCTTCCTCGCAGGTCTTGGCGAATACGCCGGAAAATATGTCGAAGCGGCTTCTTCCAGCATGAACGCCATCGTCGAAACCCTTATGCAGAATAACGTGCCCGAAGCCTTCGTCGAATCCTTCAGGGCCAACACTCTGTCCTTCCCGACCCTGACCGTTGCAGAATACTTCTCCGAAATTGCATGGCAGGCCATTTTCAACGTGATCAGCTTCTCCCTGATCTTCGCCATCGTCTATGCGGTGCTGCTCCTCGTTGTAAACCTTTTTAACAACGTTTTCCGCATGCCGAAGCTTCGCGGCGTGGATGCGATTCTCGGCGGCGTTCTGGGCGCAGTTCGCGGCTACGCGGTTGTTTGCCTCGTATGCGCGATTATCCCTATGATCTTCACTGCGCTGGATTCTTCCGTAATCGACGCGCTTTTGAAGGATTCCTCCATCGGAAAGTTCTTTATCACAGGTGACAGCGTATTTAAAGACCTTTTCCGTGTAGGCGATCAGCTGACTGATATCATCAAGCACCTGAGCCTGATCTAAATAGTATCCATCATAAAGCGGGACGGGAAACCCGCCCTCTACGATTCGAACGATGCGTTTCGTTCACCGTGTAGGGGACGGGTTTCCCGTCCCGTATATCTTAAATTGTTTTATCAAGGAGCGTTAAATATGTGGCCTTTCAAGAAATCAAAAAGTGAAAAACCCTTTGAGGTCTTCTCTGACCATGCGGTTTTAAACTATTACAACGGCTCGGACGCGTATTTCCGCGTACCAGACACGTTTGAAGGCGTGCCGGTTACGGAAATCGCTGCGAACGCGTTTAAAGACGCAAAACACGTAAAAGGCATTTACACCGGCAAAAACATTCAGAAAATCGGCAAAAAAGCATTTTCAGGCTGCGCGGATGACCTGAGGCTTATTTTAAACGAGGAAGCCGAACGCGCTGAGGGCGCGCTCACAGGCGTAAAAGCCGTGTACTTCGAAAATGAATCCGGCCTCACGCTCGTCTCCTACGCGGGCCACGAAACAGAGCTTCAGCTCGAGGACGAATGCTTTTCCCTTCCCGTTACAGCGATCGGCGAAAAGGTTTTTTATATGTTTGCCTACCTCAAATCCATCCGCCTGCCCGCGCGGCTTCGCGAAATCGGAAGGGCTGCCTTTGCGGGTTGCTCGGATCTTACAAAAATTGATTTTCCCATGACGCTTGAATCAGTAGCACAGGAGGCCTTCGTAAAATCAGGTCTTACGTCCGTTTTCTTCCCGGTCAACATTGTTTCCGTGGGCGAGCATGCGTTTTTCGGCTGCTCGGATCTTGAAAAGGTGCGTTTCATGGGGAAAGATGCTGCAATCGGTCCCGGCGCGTTTGCAAAATGCGCGCTTACGGACATCGTGCTTCCCGAAAACCTCACGGAGCTTCAATCGGAAGTCCTGCGTGAAAACAGGCGTCTTGCCGCGCTTCATATCCCAAAGACCGTCGAGGCCGTCTGGGAATATGCCCTTGCGGATACGGGCCTTATTTCGATCGAGATTCCCGAAGCTGTGGAAGTCATTGCAGAAGGCGCCTTTGCCAATTCTCCGCACCTTGAATCTCTCTCCTTCGGCAGCAATGTCCGCGAGATCGGCCCGAGCGCATTAAGCTTCTGCCCGAATTTAAAATCCCTGCGCCTGAGCCCCGGCAAATTCAAAATCGAAAATTCCCTTCTGATCGATACGGAAAACCATCGCCTGATCGCCTGCCTCCCGGCATGCGCTTCGAGCGTCTCTGTCCCCGAAGACATCACCGAAATTGCAGACAGCGCATTTGCCTTAAACAGCAAGATCGAATCCCTCACTCTGCCCGAATCCGTAAAACACATCGGCGCATGGGCTTTCCGTGACATGAAAAACCTCCATAAACTCGTCTTCAAGTCCGAAACAATCACCTTTACCGATAATCCCCTCATCGGAACCGATCCCGAAGACCTCGTCTGCACAGATGAAATTGCAGAAATGCTGGCGGAAATGGGCGTTTAATTGCATTATTTTAAACCGCAAATGCCTATTTTCCTTATTCACCTTCAGACAAAGCGAAAGCTCTGACAACCCAATCCGTTGTCAGAGCTTTTTTTAAGATTTTTCATCAAAATCACACAATTTCCTTGATCAGCGACTGGATAAATTCAAAGCTCGCTTTTTTGCCAAGCACGTGGTTTTTCGTGAGGATATTGGTAACAAAATCCGCATACTGGCCGGAAAGCGTGCCTGAATCGAGCACGATTTCGGTGTAATCGCTTAAATCATAGTCAGCCTGAGCCGCGCAGACGAGGATGCATTCCCTTGCGTAGCCGATAAAGGAGTGGTTGGGCAAAATGGAATCGTCGGAAAAGAAAAGCGGCGTGAGCGCAGGGGCAGTTAAGGAAATATCGATCAGATTCTGAAAAATCCGCTTCCTCTCTGCGGGCGTAAAAGAGCGCATGCAAAAAGGGTGATCCTTCATGCGGCCGGTTCTGGCAAACTGCGCCATGCCTTCCTTTGTCATAATGAGATACGTGGGCTCGGCCTTGTTCAGAAGATTTTCGTAGCGTTTCTCAAAAATGCCCTTTAGTGTTTCAAGGTACGGCAAAAAGCGCGTGTCATGCTCGCGCGCCCACTGGGAAAAGTTATCATAAATAATGTCGGTCGGTATGTATTCCAGGCCGATTTCCGTTTTGATCTGGTAAATGGCCTTGTTTTTTTCAAGCGACAGGCAGTTTTTGAGAAAATCCAGATAGGCCTCGGGGCTATTGTAGGTAAAGCGCAGATTGATCTTTTTCGGACTGTGATGCTCTTTAAGAAAAATTTTTCGCACAAAATCGAAAAGCTCCGCGCCCTTTGGAAGATGCAAGGTCGAAAATTCGCCGCCATCGTACACCATCAAAAGGTGTTCGCCGTCGTCTTTTTTCGCAATCAGGAGATTGTCCATGATTGCGCCGCGGTTGTCCTGAACCTCATACAATTCATAATTGGCCTTGAACGCTATGGGCAGAGTTTCCGTAAGCAAAAGGGAATGCTCCAAAACACGCGTCTGGTAAAAAAAGTGATAAATAAAGCTGTCCTTTTTCTTTTCGCTGATCAGATTCAGAAAACGAATAGGCTCGCCGTCCGTAAGGCCGATGCACAAAAGCTGAAGCGCGCTGTCTCCGCTCCAGACAAGCAGCTGATCACACAGTTCATTCGCTTTTGAGGATTTTATATCCGAGATTTCCTCTCCCGAAGACAGAGCTCTGAAAAAATTCTGCTTTGCCAGATACATTTCTTTCCCGTAGCGATTTACGTCCACGGCAATGCGAAGGCGCTTCAAGGTTTCCTCGTCGATGTCAGGATAGCATTCGGCAAGTTCCGTTATAAACCGGGCGCATCTTTGATAATCCAATTGATCGTGCATCAGCCGGGCAATGGTCGCGTCGCGCGTGTCCCGCAGGTATGCCGCCAAGTCAGGCGCGTTTAATCCCTTTTCTTCCATCCATGCCGTCAGGCTTTCGCCAAAGGTCTGTACCCCCAAATACATATCTGCACCTCTTGTGTTTTGTACCTATATTATCTTCATGTTAGGGATATTTGTCAAGAAACGGAGATCAGATGTGAGTTTCTTGTAATTAATTTTCAATAAATACGCACTTTAAGCGGCTTTTATGGCAGAAAAGTCGCGAAAGAATGCCCTTACGGTATAATTACGACAAACCGGAAAAGCCCCGTATTTCAAGGGTTTTCGGTTATCAGGCAA
>SVGP01000023.1 GCA_015056255.1 Clostridiales bacterium
CCTTTCTTCCCATGCCATACCCTTGGTTCCTTTCTCTTTTGGTTTGGCTTGAGTATATCAAAACTGTAAACCATGTCCTTGCACAATCTGTAAACTATGTTACTACACTATACAGCTTGCTCCCGCCCCTTAAACAACCGTTTCATGTTTTTTCTTCTGATTTCTTCATTAAAACAAGAAAAGATGCATCAATCTGCTTGATACATCTTTTCTGTTTTATAGAAACTTGTCTATCAGACGAGCTCCAGGATTACCATTTCAGCAGCATCGCCGCGGCGCGGGCCGATTTTGATGATGCGGGTGTAGCCGCCGGCCTGGCCTTTTTCTTCGATGCGCTTCTTGTACTTGGGAGCGATTTCACGGAAGAGCTTCTCAACTACCGGGTGCTTGATGTTCTTCTTGCGCTCGATAAAGTCTTCCTTTTCCTCGTCCTTGCCCTGGATAACGGGCATGTCGTACAGGTAAGCCATGATCTGACGGCGGGCAGCGAGGCGGGAGGGCATATCGTTAACAACGGTAAGCTCTACGGTCTGGCCCTTGTCATTATTGGTGGTCTTTTTGACCTCTACGGTGTTGTCGCACTCGCGAATAGCCATATGAATATAGTGTTCAGCTACAGAGCTGACTTCCTTGGCGCGCTGCAGAGTAGTCTCGATCTTGCCGTACCAGATCAGGTTGGTAACCTGGTTACGGAGAAGAGCCTTTCTCTGGTCTGCCGGACGGCCCAGCTTACGATTGGCCATTGTCGGTTCCTCCTTGATTGCTTATGTCATAAGGTCGGCGCTTATTCGTCGCTGGTTTTCAGAGAAAGACCAAGCGCTACGAGCTTCTGCTCAACCTCTTCAAGCGATTTCTTTCCGAGATTGCGTACTTTCATCATATCTTCCTGATTGCGCTGTACGAGCTCGGCAACAGTGTTGATGCCAGCGCGCTTCAAGCAGTTGAAGGCGCGGACGGAGAGATCAAGCTCTTCGATGGTCATCTCGAGTACCTTGTCGCGATTGTCGCTTTCAGGCTCGTTGTAATCCACGCGAACGACGTTCACAGTCAGATCGATGAACAGCTTCATGTTGTTCGTAAGAATCTGGGCTGCAGAGGCAAGCGCTTCCTTGGGAAGAATGGAGCCATTGGTCCAAACTTCGATGGTAAGCTTGTCATAGTCGGTCACCTGGCCAACGCGGGTATCCTCAACGGAATAGCTGACCTTGCGGATGGGCGTAAAGATGGAGTCCATCGGGATTACGCCGATGGGCATGCCACCCATCTTGTTGCGCTCGTTCGCCAGCTGCTTGTTGCGCTCGGCGGAAACGTAGCCGCGGCCCTTTTCGAGGGTAACCTGCATCTGAAGATGGGCGCCCTGGGAAAGAGTAGCGATGTGAAGCTCGGGGTTAACGATTTCAACCTCGTCGTCGCACTTGAAGTCGGCGGCGGTTACTTCACATGCATCGCGCACGTCAATCGTGAGGATTTTGGGCTGATCCGTGAAAAGTTTTGCGCTTAAAAGCTTCAGGTTTAAAATGATTTCTGCGACGTCTTCCTTAACACCGGGAATGGTCGAGAACTCATGCTGAACGCCTTCAATGCGAACGGACGTTACCGCAACTCCGGGAAGGGAATTCAGAAGTACACGACGCAGCGCATTGCCCAGCGTCTGTCCGAATCCACGCTCCAGCGGATTTACGATGAACTTGCCATATTTGCTGCTTTCACCGATTTCCACTCGCTCAATTTTGGGTTTTTCTATCTGATCGATCACTCGGCGAATCCTCCTCTCCATCGCGAAAGCTTTTCTTGCTTTCGACGGTGCATTTGTCTCTTTTATCAAGCGGCTCGATCGAACTTAGGCCGCCAGCAAGAGACTTCTATCAAACTCAGTCGCTTGATTAACGGGAGTACAGCTCGACGATAAGGTTTTCCTGAATCGTAAGATCGATATCATCGCGGGCGGGCTTGTCAGTGATCGTGGCCTTGAGGTTCTCGCTGTCAAGCGCGATCCACTTGGGAACGATGCGGCTGGTGCCTTCGCGAAGCGCCTTGAAGTGCTCGGCTTCAGCGCTCTTCTCACGAATGGTGATAACATCATTGACTTCCACAAGGAAGGAGGGGATGTTGACCTTCTTGCCGTTTACGCGAATGTGACCGTGGCGAACCAGCTGACGGGCCTGGGCGCGGGAAGCGCCGAAGCCTGCGCGGTACACGACGTTGTCAAGGCGACGCTCGAGGAGAACGAGGAGGTTCTCGCCGGTGATGCCCTTTTCGCGAGCAGCAGACTCAAAATAACGATGGAACTGGGTTTCGAGAACGCCATAGGCGCGCTTTGCCTTCTGCTTTTCGCGCAGCTGCATGCCGTACTCGCTCATTTTGCGCTGGCGAGCCTGACCGTGCTCACCGGGCGGGGTGGGACGCTTGCCAACGGCGCAGTTGGGGCCGTAGCAACGATCGCCCTTCAGGAAAAGCTTGCAGCCCTCGCGACGGCAGAGGCGGCAAACGGAACCAGTATATCTAGCCATGATTTGTTCCTCCTACTACACTCTTCTGCGCTTGGGCGGGCGGCATCCGTTGTGGGGGATGGGCGTCACGTCCTTGATCATGGTAACCTCGAGACCAGCGGTCTGCAGCGAACGGATCGCAGCTTCACGGCCGGCGCCGGGGCCCTTTACGAACACTTCAACAGTCTTCAGGCCATATTCCATAGCGGCCTTGGCAGCGGTTTCAGCGGCAGACTGTGCAGCGAAGGGAGTGGACTTCTTGCTTCCACGGAAGCCGAGTCCGCCAGCGGAAGCCCAGGACAGGGCGTTGCCGTTGGTATCGGTGATCGTTACGATCGTATTGTTAAAAGAAGAGCGGATATGGGCCGCGCCACGCTCGACGAGTTTCTTCTCGCGGCGCTTACGGACGACCTTTTTCAGCTTCGGCTTAGCCATAAACGTATTTCCTCCTATTTCACATCAATTCCGGGCACTGGAAATTACTTTCCAGCCTTCTTCTTGCCGGCTACCTGCTTCTTCGGGCCCTTGCGGGTACGCGCATTCTGCTTGGTGTTCTGACCGCGGACGGGCAGACCCTTGCGATGGCGAAGGCCGCGATAGCAGCCGATTTCCATCAGGCGCTTGATGTTCATGGAAACTTCACGGCGGAGGTCACCCTCTACCTTGAGGTTGTGGTCGATATAGTCACGCAGCTTACCGATATCAGACTCGGTAAGATCCTTGACGCGGGTATCGGGGTTGATGCCGGTACCATCGATGATTTCGTTGGCAATGTTCGGGCCGATGCCGTAGATATACGTCAGAGCGACCTCGATTCTCTTCTCTCTGGGAAGGTCCACACCTGCGATACGTGCCATCTGTGTAAAGCACCTCCAAAATAGTCGTGCCGGATAGCCGGCTCTTCCGTTTCCGCCTATACGCGATTGGCGTCACGCATGAGCTTTGACGGTATATAGAAAGGCAACCGAAAACCATTTTCGATGGTCAGCCGCATCGGCGCCGTTTCTTCATAAGTACAAACCGTACCAATATAGTATTATAGACCCCGAGGGGTTAAATGTCAATGAATTCATTCAATTTTTACACAAGAATTTCCAACATCCCGCACAAAAATCAGGTGATATGAAAGAAATTAATTCTCAAATCGGATTTTTAGCATAATCCGATTCATTTACATCCATCCATCAATGGTTCCGCCGCCGATCAGGCGCGATGCGATATAAAACGCCGCCGTCTGACCCTTGGCGGGCGCGCGGAGCTTGTCTTTCGTTTTAACCTTCACGCGTCCGTCCTCCTCTTGCGTAATCAAACATTCGGGCATTTCCCACCTCGTGTGGCGCGCGCGAACAACGCCTTCAATCGGGAAAACAAGATCGTCCGAAAGCCACACAACGTCTCGCACAAAGATTTCATCCTTGAATAAATCCTCCCAAAGCGCAAGGACAAGCGTGTTGGTTTCAGCGATAATCTCGGAAACGTAGAGTCTCCTGCCCGTCTCCGTTTCGCCGAAACGCTGACCGACGGTGTATCTGTGAATGCCGTCGTGCTTTGAAAAGACATTTCTATTATATACCGCATCGCCTTCGCCCGGCGTGTTCTCCCTTTTTTCAAGCCAGCTTGCATACGTTTCGCCCGATATAAAGCAGATCTCGCGGCTGTCCGGCTTTTCGGAAACGCTTAAATGCATGCTTCGCGCAATGTTTCTCACGTCTTCCTTTTTCATCCCGCCAAGGGGCAAAAGAAGCCTTTCCATCTGGCTGCGTTTCAGTTTGCAAAGCATATAACTCTGATCGTTGTCCGGATGCCCGGCATAAATTTTCCCGTCCTCAATCACGCTATAGTGTCCGGTTGCAATCCAGAAAGCCTCAATCTCGTCGGCATATCTCAAAAGCGCTTCAAACTTCATATTCCGGTTGCAGCCGATGCAGGGATTGATGGTTTCGCCCCGCAGATACCCCTCGGCAAACGGCCTGCAGACGTGCTCTTCAATTTCGGAGGAAACATCCATCGCCGAAAATGCAATGCCCAGCCTTTCCGCGCTTTTTTTAGCTTCCCTCTCCCCCGCGCCGCCGGCGATATTCAGATAAAGGCCATGAACCTCATATCCCTGATCAAGGAGAAGTTTCGCCGCGACAGCAGAGTCAACGCCATCCGACAAGCCCAAAACCACCCTGTTTTTATGCATAATTTCCTCCGTGCGCAAATTTGCCGATTCTTACTTATTATAATCATACCACAAAACCGCTCTCATTGCAAATGCGTGCAATTTGATAAGATGTATGATATACTTAAGTCACTTTCAGGAGGTGCATTTTTCATGTCCCGCCCCAACATCATTTTCATCATGACCGATCAGCAAAGGCACGACGCTATCGGCTGCGTAAACCCGCTTGTGAAAACGCCCGGCATTGATTCGCTGGCCAAAGACGGCATACTGTTTGATCAGGCCGTCTGCCAATGCCCCATGTGCGTGCCCAGCCGAAATTCCATGATGTTCGGTCTCTACCCTTCCCAGACCGGCATTCGGACCAATTCCGGCGCGCTTTTGGACGAATCGCGCCTGCCCGCCGTTCCCCTTCCGCAGCTATTAAATGATGCGGGCTACTTTTGCGCAGGCTTTGGTAAAACGCATTGGAACAACACAATAAAGGGCGAACCCGGTTCCCGCCGCGGCTTTCACGTGCGCGCAGAAGGGCAGCCGCGCTTCAGCCTCCAGTACGAAGAGGGCGCGACGATGATGGACGACGAGGATCCCGAGGGCCTCAAAGCCTATTTTGAGGAAACCAGAGAATTCGGATCGGGCGAAGAAACCTATTACGGGTACCTCGGAAAAGCGAGCAAACTTCCAAAGGAGCATCACCGCGACGGCTTCATTCACAAAAAGTGCATCGAATTTCTGGATTCGTATGAGCCCGACGGCCGGCCGCTGTTTTTATACCTTTCCTTTATAAAGCCCCACGCAGGCTACAACATTCCCCCGGAATTCGAAAGCCAGTATGATCTTAAGGACATTCCCCCGCTGCCCGTTCCCCCATGGGAAAACGACCCCAGTCCTCACATTCAAAACGCTATGAACGCAAGTAGGCGCTTAAACGAAATTCACAACGCGCGAAAAGAGGTCTGGAAGACCTTGTCGGACGATGAAAAACGCTTAAGCACATTAAGATATTACGCCAACTGCACGTTTATGGATCACTTTATCGAAAGCGCCTTAACCAAAATCCGCGAAAAGGGTCTTGATAAAAACACGCTTTTCATCTTCGTGTCCGATCACGGCGAAATGATGGGCGAACGCGATTACCGCTTCAGCAAATACTGCCTGTTCGAATCGAGCGTTCGCGTCCCGATGATCTTAGCCGGCGACCGTATCGCTTCTTCCCTCAAAGGAACGCGCGACAGCCGCCCCGCCATGCTGGTCGACCTTCTTCCAACCATCTGCGAAGCCGCCGGCATCGAGCCCGATCCGCGATATCCCGGCGAAAGCCTTTTCAAAACCGATTCCATCCGAAAAGGCGCATTTTCAGAATACCACGGAAGCGGCTCGGAAAATACGCAGATCGCCCCCGCATGGATGTGGCGAAACGAAAACTACAAGCTCATCCTCTCCCGCCCGGGCTTTTCCATCGACCAGACCGATCCCGTATGCGAACTGTACGACCTGAAACGCGATCCGAACGAATGGACAAATGTCTATAACGATCCCGCCTACCGCGATATTCGCGAACAAATGACGATCGAGCTGCTTGAAAACGCCATGTCCGCCTTTGCAAAGGGCGCAGCTTTCGGCGATTACAGAGGGCTTGATAAGCTTAAGAAGAGGGATTAATCAAAAAATGGACTTCTGCATTCTTATGCAAAAGTCCATTTTTTGATTAGCCCCCGACCGTAATCCACATCGCCGGGCGATAGCCCAAGGTATCGTGACCTACGTCGCTTCCGGACATCCATACTTTTCCGTTGCTTGAGCCGCTTGCAAACACGCATGCGGCGTTTACGTGGGTGCCGCCTCTGGTTCTAAGCCACCAGTATACAGGTTTTCCGCTGCCAAGCTGGGCTTGGGCGACGGGGGTGTTGGCGGTTTTTCTTGAATTGATGTCGGGCAGGTACCGGTTTAACTCGTTATAACTCAAGAAGAACACGTAGTCGTAGGTGTCGGGCCCGCCGTCAATGTTGGAATGACTCGGGTTTTCTTCGTTTTTGTTTCTGGTAAGGAGAATACGGGCCTTTTCATCATCTGTAAACGCGCCGTTATAGAACGTGTCATTGCACCATGAGCGGGCGTGGTAGAATTTGGTAAGATCGTCGTTTGAGATGTAGGTGCCGTCTTTTTTTGGAACCATCACAACGCCGTTTATGGTTTTAAAGCGCATGGTGGATGCGCTCGGATACCAGTTGTTGGAGCTTCGGTAGGTGGTGATGATTGAGCCCGCCCAATTGCAGTATTTGTATTTGATCCACGCGGGATTGAAGTAGGAATCGGTTTTTAAAATGTATTTGCTTAGGACAAACGCCTTTTCCTCGTCCGCAGCCAATATGATCCACTCGACAGGATCGGCGGTTTCCGCTTTGTTGTCCTGCTCGAACAAACCAAGATACAGTTTTTCTGAAACCGCGATCTTATCCGATCTCATTGTGATCTCGTTTTGATCGTTTTTCATCGTGATTTGTATTTCGTAGTCGCCTCCGTCGGATGGCGTATGGACATATTTTTTGCTGGTCATTTCTTCGCTTGTTTCAACAAGCTCACCGTTTCTGAATACCTGATACGTGAATTTTCCGTCTTTGATATCGCAGTAGCCTTCTTCAACCGTCCATGTAATAGGAAGGCCTTTGGCGCCGTTGTTTACGGTGTTTGAATGAATTTCAAACCTGTCGAGATATCCGATTTCAAAGCCTTTTTCCTTGGCATAAGCTTCAATCGTGCTGCCTGTATAGCAGATGATACGAACATTTCCGCAGTTCAGAAACGCATCGTCCGCGACGGAAACATCCCTTGAATAGCAGAAAAATTCGCTCAGGTTTTCACAATTCGCAAACGCGAGGCTTTCAATGGTCTTTGTCGATTCGGGAATTCTTACTTCCTCTATAGAGATATCCCCATAAAACGCTTCGCGCTCAATCACCTTTATATCCGTTGGCATGATAACGCTCTCGGACTGTGCCAGCGCGCTTACACAGAAGCATGCAAGTAGCAAAGACAAACAACAAAGAATTTTTTTTAAAAACATATCTTCACCTCCCGGGAAAATGCATACATACACATATACATTATACAATAAACCCGAAAAAAACACAACACCGCACAAAATAAACCCGCCGTCCGAAACATCTGCAGACGGCGGGTTTGTGCTTTTTACAGCTCGTATCCAAGCGAAATCGCTTTTTTATTAAGCTCAATCAGGTTCTGTCTCTTTGCGGAAACGACCTTCTGGATGGTTTTGTCGATGGCTTCTACCGGGAACATGCTTGTTTCCTTGAGCATTTTGCCCATGATGATCATGTTTGCCAAGGTCGCCATGCCCTCTTCGCCCGCAATTTTGGTGGCGGGGATGCCGAAGGCCTTTACGTCTTCGCGCTTGACCTCGCGGTCAATCAGTGAGGAATCGTAGAAGATCATGCCGCCGGGCGTGACCGCGTCTTCAAACTTATCGAGCGAGGGAAGGTTCATCGCGATCAGCACGTCCGGATTCGGAACGAGGGGCGAGCCGATGGGGGTATCCGAAATGATGACGGAGCAGGAAGCCGTGCCGCCGCGCATTTCGGGGCCGTAGGAGGGAAGCCATGTGACTTCCTTGTTTTCAAGAAGGCCCTCATAGGCCAAGAATTTTCCGGTAAACAGAACGCCCTGTCCGCCGAAGCCGGAGATTAAGATATTCACTTGTTTCATTTTCCGGCCTCCTCCGCGTACTTATCCTTGTAAACGCCTAAAGGATAATACGGCATCATGTTTTCCTCCAGCCACTTAAGCGCCTTATCGGGCGTAAGACCCCAATTGGTGGGGCAGGTAGAAAGAACCTCGATCAGGGAAAAGCCCTTGCCCTCAAGCTGATACCGGAAGGCCTTTTTGATGGCGCGGGCGGCGTTTTTAACGTTCTTGACGTCGTTTACAGCAACGCGCTCAAGGTAAGCAGCGCCGGTAACATTGCTTAAAAGCTCGCAGACCTTTACAGGATAGCCGACGGATTCAACCTGTCTTCCATAAGGAGAGGTCTGGGTGACCTGTCCGGGCAGCGTGGTCGGGGCCATCTGACCGCCAGTCATGCCGTAAATGGCGTTGTTTACGAAGATAACGGTGATGTTTTCGCCTCTGGCTGCGCTGTGCACGGTTTCTGCAGTGCCGATGGCGGCAAGGTCGCCATCACCCTGATAGGTGAAGACGATGTTATTGGGATCAGCGCGCTTTACGCCGGTGGCGACTGCGGGCGCGCGGCCATGAGCGGCCTGAACCATGTCGCAGTTGAAATAATTATAGGCAAATACAGAGCAGCCGACGGGGGCCACGCCGATGGTTCTGCCTTCGATGCCCAGTTCGTCAATGGCCTCGGCAACCAGGCGATGAATGATGCCGTGGGTGCAGCCGGGGCAATAGTGAAGTTTTACATCCGCAAGCGCTTTCGGCTTTTCAAATACGATCATTTACTTATCGCCTCCATTCTTGGCTGCTGCTTCTTCAATGGACTGAAGTACCTGTTCGGGAGTGGGGATCATGCCGCCGGTACGGGAGCAGAGGGTCACGGGGCGCGAGCAGCGGATGGCAAGCTCGACATCCTCAATCATCTGGCCCATGTTAAGCTCGACCGAAATAAACGCCTTTGCGGTCTTGGCCTTTTCGAAAAGAACCTTCTTCGGGAACGGCCAAAGGGTGATCGGGCGGATCATACCGGCCTTGATGCCCTTTTCGCGCGCAGCGACGATGGCGTTTCTGGCAACACGGGCAGCCACGCCGAAGGCGACGACCACGATGTCCGCGTCATCCGCCATGAATTCTTCGTACATCGCTTCGTTTTCTTCGATTTCCTTGTACATGGCATATCTTTTGATATTCCACTGCTCAAGCTCTTCCGGAAGCAGCGACAGGGAGTTTACGATGTTGTGGGTTCTTTCTCCCTTGGTGCCGGTGACCGCCCAGGGCTTATCGTACGCCTTGACTTCGCCCATGTCGAGGGAAACCGGCTCCATCATCTGACCCATAGTGCCGTCAGCAAGGATCATGGTGGTCATGCGGTATTTGTCGGCAAGGTCAAAGCCCTTGAACACCAGGCTCGCCATTTCCTGAACGGATGCGGGCGCGAGCACCAGCATTCTGAAGTCGCCGTGTCCTGCGCCGCGGGTGGCCTGAAAATAGTCGGACTGGCTGGGCTGAATGCCGCCAAGGCCGGGCCCGCCCCTCTGTACGTTTACAATCAGCGCGGGAAGATCGCAGCCGGCCAAGTAGCTGATGCCTTCGCTTTTTAAGGAAATTCCGGGGCTGGAGGAGGAGGTCATAACGCGCTTGCCGGCGGAGGCAACGCCGATGACCATATTGATGGCGGCGACTTCGCTTTCCGCCTGAAGGAAGGTTCCGCCGATCTGGGGCATGCGCTTGGCCAGATACGCCGCAACCTCCGTCTGAGGCGTGATGGGATAGCCGAAATAATGGCGGCAGCCGGCCATGATGGCGGCTTCAGCCAGGGCTTCGTTGCCCTTCATAAGCACTTTATCTGCCATAATCTTGTTTCCTACCTTTCCACAGTGATCACGCAGTCCGGGCACATGGTGGCGCAGAAAGCGCAGCCGATGCACTTTTCAGGTTCCGTGACCTTTGCCGGGTGATGTCCCTGCTGGTTTAATTTCGTTTCGTCGAGCGCGACGATTTTCTTGGGGCATGCGCCCACGCAAAGGCCGCAGCCCTTGCATCTTTCCTCGCGGAACGTTACTTTTGCCATTTATTTTTCCTCCGTTTATCAATAGATCGCCCATTCGTCGCGGAAATGGAGCCGGATGGGCATGGGATGAACCACTTTGCCTTTGATTTCGTTTATCAAATCCTCGCGGACGGTCGTGCCCAGAAGCGGAAGATTTGTTTTTTCGGAAACCTCTCTTGCAAGCGCGTCCGTTTCTGCGATATCCGAAACCGCAGTCATTTGTCCGAGATTGGAATTGTTGAGAAGGGCCGTAACTTTCATGCCGGAAGCGGTTTCCACTTCCCGAAGCACGCTGATCAATTGATCCGCCGTCCTCGTAAGCGGACGATAGAAGTTCATCACGAACACCATTTCGTAATCGTCCTCCGCCATTAAGGAAGGCGCGAGCCGTCCAAGCGCAAGCGCGCCTCTGTCGTCACCGCCAACGTCCACAACCGCGTGCGTTTGCTTGTCGTCGATGATCCTGTACATCTCTTCGGGCAGCGCGGGCACGTCCACATTGGTGTTTGCGTAGCTTGAAACCACGATTTCCACGCCCGCATCCTTCAGCGCCTTTTCGCTGTCTCTCGTTCTGAAATACGGGTTAACGATGTCAAGATCCGCTATCAGCGTTTTAAGGCCTTCTTTTTTGAGTCCCAGCGCGTAATTGACCGCGATATTGGTTTTGCCGCTTCCGTAGTGGCCTGAAAAAAGCGTTACTCTTTTCACTTATATTTTCTCCGTCCAGCCGAATGCGTCTTCCTTCTTGCCCCACTGGATGCCGGTGAGCTCGTCATACAGCTTCTGGGTGAGCTCGCCGATGTTCCCGCCGTTTACGACATAAGGAACGTCGTCCACGGACAATTCGCCGATGGGAGACACGACAGCCGCCGTTCCGCAGCCAAACGCCTCTTCAAGCGCGCCCGTTTTAACCGCCTCGGCCAATTCGTCCACGGAAAGGAGCCTTTCCTCTACCGGGACGCCCCACTTTTCAAGAAGCGCGATACAGCTTCTTCTGGTGATGCCGGGAAGAACGGATCCTGTGAGCTTCGGGGTAACGACGGTTCCGTTAATTTTGAACATGACGTTCATGGAGCCGACCTCTTCGACATATTTGCGCTCTACGCCGTCCAGCCACAGAACCTGGGCAAAGCCTTTCTTTTCGGCCTTTTCGCCGGCGCGCATGGAGGCTGCGTAGTTGCCGCCGCACTTGGCATAGCCGGTGCCGCCGCGAACCGCGCGAACGTCCTCGGTTTCGATCATAATACGGACGGGGTTTACGCCTTCCTTATAATAAGAACCGGAAGGCGAAAGAATGATGATGAAGGTGGCGTTGTTTACAGTGTGAACGCCCAGGAACGGGTCGTTTCCGAACAGGAAGGGGCGGATATAAAGGGACGCGCCTTCCGCGGAAGGAACCCAGTCGCGGTCGATATCGATCAGGGTTTTTAAAGCCTTTAAGCAGAATTCGCCGTCGATTCTGGGAAGGCAGAGGCGGTCGGCGGAATCGTTCATGCGGTCAAAGTTGTCCATGGGGCGGAACAGCTGAATTTCGCCGTCCGGACGGCGGTAGGCCTTCATGCCCTCGAAAATCTCCGCGCCGTAGTGAAGCACGGTAGACGCAGGCGAGATGGAAATGTTGCCGTAGGGAACGATTCTTGCGTCGTGCCAGCCGTTTTCGCGGTCAAACTCCATCACAAACATGTGATCAGTAAAAACTTTTCCAAAGCCCAGTTTGCTTGCGTCGGCGGGCTTTACTTTGGGATTCATATTTTTTTCAATACGGATTTCCATTTGTCCATCCTCCGTTTTTTCTTTATTATACTACACTTATGTTATATCATTATTGATTTGAAAGGCCAAATATTTCCGCAGCTTTTTCGCGCATCTTGTATTTTTGAATTTTGCCTGCGTCGTTCATGATGAATTTGTCTACAAACCACACGTACTTGGGCACCTTGTGGCGAGCCATATTGGCGCGGACATAAGCCTTTACGTCCTCTTCCGTCATTTCCTCGCCCTCGCGGACAATGACGCAGGCCATAATTTCTTCGCCGTACTGCTTATCGGGAACGCCGATGACCTGAACGTCGGAAATTTTGTCATGCGTAATTAGGAATTCCTCAATCTCGCGCGGATAAATGTTTTCGCCGCCTCTGATGATCATGTCCTTGAGTCTGCCCGTCACGCGGTAGTTTCCGTCCTTGTCGCGGATGCAAAGGTCGCCGGTGTGCAGCCACCCTTCCCTGTCGATGGCTTCGTATGTTGCGGAGGGCATTTTGTAGTAGCCCTTCATGATGTTGTAGCCTCTGGCTACGAATTCGCCCTGCTCGCCGTCGGGCAGCTCCTTTCCGGTTGCGGGATCGATGATCCTGCATTCGATTTCGGGAAGCGCGCAGCCCACGGTCTGGGTGCGAACGTCCAGAGAATCCTCATAGCATCTGCTCATCGTGCAGCCGGGCGCGGCCTCCGTCTGACCATAGACGGATACGATGCCGGTCATGTTCATGCGCTTGGCCGCTTCCCGCATGACGCTTTCGGGGCAGTTTGCGCCGGCCATGATGCCGGTTCGCATGTGGGAAAAATCGGTCTTTTCAAAGTCCGGATGCGAAAGCATGGCGATAAACATCGTGGGAACGCCATTAAAGCAGGTGATTTTTTCGCGGTTCACGCAGTCCAGCGCGGGCTTGGGCGAAAAGTACGGAAGCGGGCACATGGTGCTTCCGTGCGTCATGGACGCAGTCATGGAAAGTACCATGCCGAAGCAGTGGAACATGGGCACCTGGATCATCATGCGGTCAGCGGTGGAAAGATCCATTCGGTCGCCGATGCATTTTCCGTTGTTGACAACTCCCCTGTGCGTGAGCATGACGCCCTTGGGAAAGCCGGTGGTGCCGGAGGTATACTGCATGTTGGCAACGTCGTCGCCCTTGATTTCGCTTGCGCGCCTGTATACTTCCTCCAGAGGAACCATGGGCGCACGGTCCATCATTTCATCAAACGTTAAGCATCCTTCCATTTTAAAGCCGACTGTAACGACGTTTCTTAAGAATGGAAGCCTTTGGGCGTGCAGTGGCTGGCCGGGCTCGGTGTGTTCAAGCTCCGGGCAAAGGCGTTTGATGGTGTCTACATAGTTGGAATCGCGGAAGCCGTCCACCATGATAAGCGTGTGGGTATCGGACTGACGCAAAAGGTATTCCGCCTCGGCAATTTTGTAGGCGGTGTTCATGGTGACGAGCGTCGCGCCGATTTTTGTAGTCGCCCAGAAGGCGATGTACCACGCGGGCACGTTGGTTGCCCACACGGTTACGTGGCTGTCTCGCTTGACGCCCAGAGAAATGAGCGCACGGGCGCAGGCGTCCACATCGTCCCTAAACTGGGAATAGGTGCGCGTGTAGTCGAGGGTGGTGTATTTAAAGCACAATTGATCCGGGAATTCCTTGACCATTCTGTCCAGCACCTGCGGGAAAGTCATGTCGATCAAGCTGTCGTGCTTCCAGACATATTTTCCGGTGCCCGCTTTATTGAGATACAATCCCTGCTCCCATGCGGGCGCGGGCTCAAAGTTTTTGACAAAGGAGGCAAAGTGCGCATACACTACGCCCGGGTCGTCCACTTCCTTAAGCCACTCGGGATCCCATTCGAGGGAATAAAAGCCGTCGTAGCTGACGCTTCTTAACGCGCCGAAGATTTCCTTCATCGGAAGCGTGCCTTCGCCGAGCAGGCAGTATTCTGATTTTCCATCCTTAACGACCGAATCCTTCAGGTGCACATGCTTTACATATGCGCCGAGATTGGTGATCGTCTTTTCGGGCTTTTCGCCCATCAGGCGGTATGGATGGTGCACATCCCACAAAGCCGCCAGATGATCGCAGGCAAATTCATTTAAAATGCCGACCAGGCGCGAAGTATCGGCAAATATGCCGCAGGTTTCAATAAGCAAGGTAACGTCCGCCTTTTCAGCAAGCGGCAGAACTTTTTTAACCAGTTCCTTTACGTTTTCGTTTTCCTTTTCCTCGCCCTCGCCTGTTGAAAGCGCGCGCAGGCGTACAAAGGGAGCGTTTACCTTATCTGCAAAGGCGATGAGGTTTTTAATTTCCTCAGCTCTTTTGCCGTCTTCATCGTTTTCTGCGGGGTTCATGCGCGCATCAAGGCAGGTGATCGTGAGCCCCAGCGCTTTTAAGGATCGAACGGTGTGGTCGATTTCACCCTTTTGAAACGGCGCGCCAACGCCCGTAAACCGGCTTTCGCCGATATCGTGAATCTCGATGCCGTCAAGGCGCATTTCCCTTGCCACCGACACAAAATCGGCAAAGGAAAAGCTGTTCCAGCCGTAGGTGGATACGGAAAGCTTCATACATTGGCCTCCCTGTAAACGATCTTGTTAAGGGCGTTTAAGTACGCGCGGATGGACGCTCCGATAATATCTGTGGAAATGCCGCGCCCGGAATAGAGCTTGCCGCCGTCGCGCAGCTTTACCAGCGCTTCGCCCATGGCCTCGCGACCGCTGGTTACGGACTGAATTTCAAAATCGTCCAATTCGTAGTGGTGACCGACGACATTTTCAATCGCCATGAACGCCGCGTCGATCGGGCCATCGCCTGCGGAGAGACCCTGAACGGTCTCGCCCAGCTTATCAAGAACGATATGCGCGGTGGCGCTGATAATATTTCCGCTGTTGACCACGTAGCTTGAAAGCTTGTAGGTCGGGGGTACCTGAAGGGCGACGGATGCGATGATCGCATCGAGCTCTCTTGCATCCACAGGCTTTTTGAGGGACATATTCTGAAACGCCTCAAACACCTTGGCAAGGTCTTCGCTGGAAAGATCGTAGCCTAAGAGGGATGCGGCTCTTGCGACGGACGCGATGTCCGCGTTTTTATCGAGTTCCTTTTTGGGCTGCGCAGGAACGGCCAATTCTGCGCCGTTTAACGATTCCTTGGGCATGGCGCGGTCGAATCTTGCAATCAGGCTGACGGCTCGCTTCAGTGCAGTTTTGTCCACGTTGATCGCGGCTCCGACCTTTTCACCCCTTGCGCTTAAGATATTGGTCATCTCTTCAAGGCCAGGCTGATCGCCAGAGGCGCAAACCGT
Source organism: Clostridiales bacterium (assembly GCA_015056255.1). GTDB lineage: Bacteria > Bacillota > Clostridia > Christensenellales > Aristaeellaceae > SFHK01. Next base: position 15,467 of record SVGP01000023.1, read on the forward strand.
GATCTGGTTGGCTCCGGCGCGGACTGCTTCAAACGCGCAGGCGCAGGCCATGGAGATGGCGTTTCCGGTCTTTACGCCCACGTTTCTTTCGTGAAGCTCGGGAACGGATACATAAAGGCCCTTGATGAACGCGCCGAATTCGTCCGGCAGCATTTCGCCTGCGTCGTCCGAAACGGTGATCGTTTTTGCGCCTGCGTTCACTGCGGTTTCAACCGCTTTCGCAAGGAAGCTTTCCTCAGCGCGGGTAGCGTCAAGGGCGGTGAATTCAACATCCTCAATATAAGCCGCAGCGGTTTTTACCATCTGCTCAATCATTTCAAGCATGGCAGCCGGCTTCTTTTTATACATATACTCCATCTGAACGATGGAAACGGGCAGTTTTACGTTCAGGCGCGCTTTTTTTGCGTCCTTTACCGCATTGTAGGCCGCTTCCACTTCTTCCATATTGAGAACCGGGCAGGAAACAATGCTGTTTACGGTCTGCTGCGCAACGGACTTGATCAGAATTTCATTGGCCTTTGCGCCTGCGATTGCGCTGGTTTCGATCACGTCCACATGAACGCCGTCCAAAATGCGCGCAGTTTCCAGCTTTTCTTTGAAGCTCATACCCTGTTTCGCCGAAAGCGTCGTTTCAACAAGTCTGATGGTTTTCATATTCATATCTCCTTTGGCTCAATATGCGCTTGAATCAATGTTTTTCAAAAAAACACGCCCCGGAAACACCTGTTTCCGGGGCGACAATTTTATTATCGCGGTACCACCCGAATTGATTGCCGAAAAAGCAACCCTCTCATTTAAGGTTCCAATAAACCCTGCGCCAAGATAACGGGGCGAACCGTGACGCCTTACTGAAGAAGTTTTTGAAATTCTCCGTTCAGGCATCCTGCTCGAGAAGGAGATGATTCCAATCACTCTGCGCCGCCTCGCACCAAACACGGCTCTCTTCAGCAGGTTGGAAAGGAACCTGGTTCCGTCATAGCATTTGATTTTGCAATGGAGAAACTATACCATTTCAAGCGCAATTTGTCAATGCACATTCTTGCAAAAATGATACTTTTAACATATCATCCTGCAAATCGCCCCATTTTTTAGAGCTTGTTTCTCTGAATCTTGCCGCTTGTGGTCTTGGGCAATTCATCACGGAAGACGACAATGCGCGGATATTTATAAGGCGCGGTCTTCTTCTTGACGTAATTCTGGATTTCCTTTTTAAGTTCCTCCGTAGGCTCCGTTCCCTTGGTAAGGACGATGCTCGCCTTGACCACCTGACCGCGGATTTCATCCGGCGCAGCGGATACGCCGCACTCAATAACATAGGGAAGCTCCATAATGACGGATTCGATTTCAAACGGCCCGATTCGGTAACCGGAGGACTTGATCACGTCGTCCACGCGGCCCACATACCAGAAGTAGCCGTCTTCGTCCATCCACGCGGTATCGCCCGTGTGGTACATGCCATCGGAAACATCCAGAACCGGCTTTTTGAGCGTATTATCGTAGTATCCGCGCGTAAGGCCGCAGGGCAGGCCGTCTTCCACATGGATGACGATTTCGCCCGTTTCGCCGACGCCCACGCTCTTGCCCTCCGGATTTACAATGTCCACATCGTACAGCGGCACGGGTTTTCCCATGGAACCGACCTTGGGCGTCATGCCGACGGTGTTTCCGATCATCATAGTGGTTTCCGACTGGCCGAAGCCCTCCATGAGGGATAAGCCCGTGGCCTTCTTGAACTGGTGGAACACCTCGGGGTTCAGGGCCTCGCCCGCGATGGTCGCATGCTTGATGGAGGAAAGATCGAACTTCGAAAGATCCTCCTTGATCATGAAGCGATACATGGTGGGCGGCGCGCAGAAGGTGGTGATGTTGTATTTTTTGAACATCGGAAGGATATCGTTGGCGTCGAAGCGATCAAAGTCGTATACGAAAATCGCGCCTTCGCTCAGCCACTGACCGTAGAGCTTGCCCCACATGCTCTTGGCCCAGCCGGTGTCGGAAATGGTGTAGTGAAGGCCGTTGGGGTCGACGGTATGCCAGTAGTGGGCGGTAATGAAGTGGCCCAGCGGGTAGGTATATGTGTGGGATGCGATCTTGGGATAGCCGGTTGTTCCGCTGGTAAAGAACATGAGCATAAGGTCCTCGCCCTCGGGGCGTTTTTCGCCTTCCGGCACGGTGAGGGTAGATCTGAACATGCGGTATTCCGTGTCAAAGCTTCTCCAGCCATCGCGTTCGCCCTCAACCACGATGCGGTTACCAACAAACGGACACTCCTCAAGCGCAAGCTCCGCCTGATTGATGCAGTCGCCGACGCCGGTCACGATGACGGTGGAGACGCCGGCGGCAGTAAATCTGTAGGAAAGATCCTTTTTCAGAAGCTGGTTGGGTGCGAGGATTGCGATTGCGCCGATTTTCTGAAGCGCCATCATGATGATCCAGAACTGATAATGACGGCGGAGCATCAGAAGCACCTTGTCGCCCTTTTTGACGCCGATGGATCTGAAGTAGTTGGCGGCGCGGTTGGAAAGGCGCGAAATATCGGCAAAGGTGAAGCGGTTTTCCACGCCGTCGCGCGAAATGTGCATCATGGCCAGCTTTTCAGGGTTGTTCTTACCCAGCTCGTCCACAATGTCAAAGGCAAAGTTGAACTTTTCAGGATTTTTGAAGGAAATGGCTTTCAAAGAGCCATCGGGATTTTCAACCGCGTCCACCCACTTCGACCAGATGTGCTCGCCCTCGGGCGCAGTATGCACGGGCGCGGGCGCAATTTCGACCTTGGGAAGGGTCATCATGGGCTCTTTGACGGTGAGCTCCGGAATCGCATCGCCCGACGGATTTAAAACAATCGCGTAAAACAGGCAGTTTTCGCCGCCCACCGCGATCATGCCGTGGGGCTTGGAGGAGTCGTAATAGATGCTGTCGCCGGGGCCCAGAATCTCCCAGTGCGTTCCGACCTGCACCTTGAGCTTACCGGAAATAACGATATCGCATTCCTGGCCCTCGTGGCTGGTCAGTTCAATGTCCTGATACTGCGCCTCCTCGGAATAGGCGGCGTTTACGTACAAAGGCTCAGCGATTCGGTTTTTGAACTGCGCAGCGAGGTTATAGTACACCATGCCGTGCGCCTGCTCTATCCTCTGCCCCATGCCGTTTCTGGTTACGGTGTAGCCGGAAAGACGGGGGCTCGCGCCCTCGATAATATCGGTAACGTCAACATTCAAAACCAGCGCGCAGCGGTAAATAAAGGCGAAGTTCAGATCCGCCTTGCCCGCCTCGCAAAGTCTGTATTCCTCAATCGTAACGCCCGTCTTTTTGGCCATGCTCTCTTCGGAAATACCCTCGATTTCACGAAGCTCCTTAATACGGCCTGCCATCTCCTGAAGCTTGAATTCCAGACCCGTCGTCTGATTCATGAATAAAAGCCCCCTTTCAGTCAAAAAAATCCGCCTCAAAGAAACATATCGTCTTTGAGGCGAATGAAAAAATCTTTCACACGCGGTACCACTCAAATTCACGCATTTTGAAAATGCGCCTCACGGCTCCATCAAGCCGTTCTCCCTTTTCGCAGGCTCACGGGAGGCTCTACTGATTTCGGTCACCCGAAACGTTCTGCCGTCCGGCTCGGAAGCGACAAATTCTGCCTTCTCGTTACCGGCTCGCACCAAGCGCCGGCTCTCTGAAACGATTTTCCGTCAGAATCCTCTTCGTCATCGCCAATGATATGAAATTAGAGATATGATACCACGAAGGGCGGAATCTGTCAATGAAAAAAACAGAAATCCTCACCGAACATGCAAATTTTCCTGCATTGCTTGATATGACATCAAAAAACTGTTATACTAAAAATATAAGGAGGCGATGTGCATGCCAGAACTAAGCAGGTTTGCCGGAATCATTGTCAAAATGATTTTCAACGATACCGTTCAACATAATAAACCCCACGTTCACGTATATTACGGTGAATATCAGGCCTCCATCGGCATTGATGGCGAATTATTGGCAGGTTCACTGCCTGTAAAGCAGCTAAAAATGGTTGTTGGATGGCTGGCACTTCACGAAGAAGAGGCCTATGCTGCATGGAATAAGGCTGTACGCGGCGAACGCTTCGACAAGATCAAACCCCTGATTTAAGGAGATATGCTATGTATATTATTGACGGAATCGCATATGCATCCCAAAAAATGCAGGAAACATTCGTAACGGCAGTTAAACCGCTTGACGATATGATGATGATCGTCACATTCGGATCCGGCGAAAAACGATTGTATGACGCCTCTCAACTTCTCGATTTCCCAGCATTTCAACCCCTTAAAGATGAAACTGTTTTCATGAATGCAAAGGTGGAATATGGCGTCGTCACATGGGCGGACGGTGAAATCGACATTGCGCCGGAAACCATGTACGAAAACAGCTACGAATATCAATAAAGAATATATCAAGGCAGCGCACGGCCTGTGCGCTGCCTGACTTTTCTATTTGCAAGAATTGTAATTACGGAAGATTCCTCTATATTTTTCTCCCTCATTCCCCAAAGAACACTCTGGGCGTATTGATGATACAAAATGCAATAACATCCTTATAGCGTTTGGTTTTCCCTGTTTCCAATGATACACAGTATGCATCCGCGCCGTATAAGGCGCGCATCCTAAAATAAACAAGTTCCTTTCCGGCTTTCGATACGGCGATACCCGTTTCCGGCTCCAGCAAGGACAAAGTAATCGTTTTCCCTTTTCTTGTCTTATAGTCTTCAATTGTATTTTCCTGAACGGAATACATTTTGAGAACTCCGTCTTTGTCAATAAACAAAAGCGTATCGTCATTCAGCCATGCGGGCGCTTCCCCTTCGCCGATATCTCTGACATTTCCGTCTGAATCGATTATAACAATCCTGTCAGGCAGGATAATATACGGGAATGCAAAGGAATCCTTGGTTTCATCAAGGATTGTTTCGTAATAGCTGAATGCAATCCTGCCGCTTGACGAAACCGTATTTGAAGTCGTGTAAGTGTATCCGCGATTATCCGCCGGCGAAACAGCCCCATTTAACATCGCCCATTCCGGCGGGCAAAAACACATCTGGTAATCAACATGCGGATAAACGAATGTATCTCCGTTTTTGTTTAAGCGAACATACTCGCAGCAATATTCCTTGTTTTCCGCCAATCGGCAATAGTAGTAATCATCTCCATGCGCCGCAAATACATGCAGAAGGTTCGGATCCTTTATGATGCAGTCCGTTTGGATGTTTCCGTCTTCATGGACAGTGAGGATTTCCGTTTCACCGATCTCAATATGTTCACGCGCAGCACGCACACCCACTTCTTCAGTAAAGCCCTCAATCAGATAAAAATCCGCAGGACATACATCCTCGGCATGCTTTTTCGAAAGATCCTGTTTTCTGAACAACTGCGGATGATCGTCATCATCATACTCCACAAAGAAAACAGTACCGGATATCCCTGACGCAGCACACGCAGGGAACATTGAAGTAAAAATCACCATGATCAAAAGCAGGCAGAATTTCTTTTTCATATTTCCTCCGTACCATTCTCTGATTGTAATGTTGTACTTTCAGTATATCATCCTTTCCTATTTGTGTCTACCGCACATATAAAATACCGCCGCAGGGCAATTCCTGCGGCGGCATTCTTTACAGAAGATTCCTCTGGATCTTTCCGCTGATGGTTTTGGGAAGCTCATCCTTGAAGACGACGATTCTCGGATACTTGTAGGGCGCGGTTTTGTGCTTTACGTATTCCTGAATTTCCTTTTTGAGTTCCTCGGTGGGTTCGGTGCCCTTGGTTAAGACGATGCTCGCCTTGACCACCTGGCCGCGGATCTCGTCGGGGGCTGCGGAAACGCCGCACTCGAGGACGTAGGGAAGCTCCATGATGACGGATTCGATTTCAAACGGCCCAATGCGGTAGCCGGAGGACTTGATCAGATCGTCCACGCGGCCTACATACCAGAAGTAGCCGTCTTCGTCCTTCCATGCGGTATCGCCGGTGTGGTACATGCCGTCCGAAAGGTCGATTTCAGGAACGCCCTTTTCGTTGTTGTAATAGCCGAGAGTAAGACCCATCGGGGGCTTGCCGTCCTTAAGGCGCACGACGATTTCGCCGGTTTCGCCCTGCTGGACGCTGTTGCCGTCGTGATCGACGATGTCGATGTCGTAATTGGGAACGGGCTTGCCCATGGAGCCGACCTTCGGGCGCATACCGACGAGATTGGCGATGGTAAGGGTGGTTTCGGTCTGACCGAAGCCTTCCATAAGGGAGATGCCCGTGGCTTTTCTGAACTGATAGAAGACCTCGGGGTTCAAAGCTTCGCCTGCGATGGTGGCATGCTCAATGGAAGAAAGATCGTATTTGGAAAGATCTTCCTTGATCATGAAGCGATACATGGTGGGCGGCGCGCAGAAGGTTGTGATGTGATACTTTTTGAACATCGGCAGAATGACAGAGGCGTCGAAGCGGTCAAAGTCGTATACGAACGTCGCCGCCTCGCACATCCACTGGCCGTAAAGCTTGCCCCACAGCGCCTTGCCCCAGCCGGTGTCGGAGATAGTGAAGTGAAGGCCATCTGGGTTGACGTTGTGCCAATATTTGGCGGTAGCAAAATGCGCAAGCACGTATTTACAGGAGTGAGTTGCGATCTTGGGATAGCCCGTCGTTCCGCTTGTAAAGAGCATGAGCATGGGATCGTCGCCCTTGATGGAATCCTCCGTTCTCGGGAAGGTGGAGGAGAACATGCGGGCTTCGGTGTCAAAGTCGCGCCAGCCCTCGCGAACGCCGTCGACGATGATTCTGTGTTTTAAAGTCGGGCTGTCCTTAAGCGCCTTGTCTACTTCTTCTGCAACCTTTCCCGTGCCCGTACAGATGATAGCGGAAACGCCGGCGGCATTGAAGCGGTAGGTAAGGTCGTGTTCGACCAGAAGGTTGGTTGCGGGGATGACGATTGCACCCAGCTTATGAAGCGCAAGAATGGCCTGCCAGAACTGATAATGGCGGCGCAGAATCAGCATGACTCTGTCGCCCTTTTTGATGCCGAGGGATTTAAAATAGTTGGCAACGCGGGAGGAAGAGCGGGAAAGCTCGCGGAAAGTGAACTTTCTTTCCTCCATATTGCGGCTTACGTGAACCATTGCAACCTTATCGGGCTTCTTTTCGGCGATGGCGTCCACGATATCGAAGGCAAAGTTGAACTCGTCCGCGTTTTTGTATTTGATCTCCTTGACAAGGCCGTTTTCGTCCTCAACGCCCTCGACGAATTTTTCATAAATTCTGCCCTCAGTGCGCTTGGCGGCGACGATGGTGTCCCTGATTTCGAGCTCCTCCGTCTCCTCGCCCGGCAGTACCACCGCGCAGAAATAGCAGTCCTGACCTTCCACCGCGATCATGCCGTGGGGCGTTGAGGAGTCGTAATAGATGCTGTCGCCTTCATGCAGGATCTCGGTATGCTCGCCCACCTGCACCTTCAGTGCGCCGGACATGATCAGGTCAAATTCCTGACCGCTGTGGCGGGTCAGATGGATGGGGCTTTTCTGCTGCTCGGGCGAATATTCGTATTTTACAAAATAAGGCTCGGCAATCTTCTTTTTGAAAAGCGGCGCAAGGGACCTGATTTCAAGGCCTACTTCGCGCGCGGTAACCGTGCCCTGGCCTTTTCTGGTAACGGTGTACTGGGTCAGGCGCGCGGATTTACCTTCCATAAGGTCGGTGATTTCAACGCCCAGTTCCAGCGCGCATTTGTGGATGAAGCTGAAGGGGAAGTCCAGCTGGCCGTCCTCGTACTGCACATACATTTCGAGGCTCACTTCCGTGCGCTCGGCCATTTCCTCCCTTGAAAAACCAGCGATTTCACGCAGCTCACGAATTCGGGCCGCCACCTCGAAGATTTTATTGGTCGCGTTGTTTGTCGCCTGCATGAAAATCCCTCCTTTGAAATGAATTTTGAAAATAAAAAAACGCCCCAAAGAAACCACTGTTTCTTTGAGACGAAAATCACTTTATAGATTTCCGCGGTACCACTCAAATTGCGTTTGTCAAAAACGCCCCTTAACAGGCTCCATCAAGCCCTGCGCCTGTAACGCTGCGCCAGCGGGAAGAGACTACTGGAAAAATTTCATCCTTCCGGCTCGGGAGTGATGGGCACATTGACCATATGCTTTCGCCGGCTTTCACCAAGCGCCGGCTCTCTGTGGAAATGCATTTTGATCTGCCGTCTCCGTCATTGCTTTTCTTGGAAGATATATTACCACCGATCGCCACGTTTGTCAATTCCTTTTTTCAAAAAAATCTGAATTTTTCATATTTCAATTATGCATAAAAATTTACACACTTTTATTCCCCCAAGTGCGCACGGGCGGTAAAAAACGTGTATAATACCCATATTCTCAAAGGAGTGAGACCATGTACGAAATTTATGACGCGCATACGCATATTTATCCAGATAAAATAGCTCAGAAGGCCAGTAAAACCATCGGCGAATTCTATGACATCCATATGCATTTTGACGGAACAGTCGATGCGCTTTTGGCGCTCGGCGAAAAGCACTCGGTTTCAAAACACCTTGTGCATTCCGTAGCCACAAACGCCCATCAGGTAACCTCGATCAACAATTTTATCATTTCCGAGTGCGAAAAACACAAGGATCGGCTGATCGGCTTTTCTACCCTTCATCAGGACTTTGAAAACCCGGCTGAAGAGCTTAAGCGCATCAGGGAAAGCGGCTTAAAGGGCGTAAAGCTTCACCCGGATTTTCAGAAATTTGAAATCAGCTCCCCCATCATGGACGACGCCTACCGGGCGATGATGGAGCTTGACCTTCCCGTTCTTTTCCACACGGGAGACAGTCGATACACCTGGTCGCACCCCATGCACATCCCCGTCATCCTCAAAAAGCATCCGCACCTTAAAGTTATCTGCGCCCACTTTGGCGCCTATTCCCAGTGGCAGGAGGCTGCCGACTGTTTAAAGGGCGCGGACGTATGGGTCGATACTTCGTCGAGCTTTTTCATGATTTCGGATGACGAAGCGAAAAAATACATAGCCCGCTACGGCGAAGACCGCGTGCTTTTCGGAAGCGACTACCCCATGTGGGACGTCGGAGATGAAATTCAGAATATCTTGAGACTGGGACTTACCGTGAAGCAGAACGAGAAGATTTTTTCCGGGAATTTAAAGGCGCTTTTGGGAATATAGAAGCGCAAGCGCGGCGATTCTCGAATCGCCCCTACACAAAAACAGACCGCAGTCTGTTTTCCGTAGGGCGTAGGCATGCTCCCACCGGAATTAAGCTGCTGCAACTGCGGGCGATTCGTAAATCGCCCCTACAATGGAGGCCCGCTTCCCAAAGGGCCGGGCTCCCTTACGCAAGGGCGGCAGACCCTTAAGCCATCTTTCTTCGACCCCACACTAAAAAGCGCATGCAAACCATGATCGGTCTGCATGCGCTTTTTCTTTATCCGAACAGAATCTCTCTCGCTTCGTCAAAATCCTTAACGAAAATCCTTGCCGTATCCTTAATATCTTTGATCAGATGATGGTTTCCCATATGCACCCTTTCCTCAATCGCAAAGGGCGTAAGGCCCGCAGCTTTTGCGGCGTTCATTGCATAAAGCGAATCTTCAAACATCACGCATCTTTCCTTTGAAACGCCAAGCCTTTTTGCTGCGATATCGTAATACTCCGGCCTTGATTTTGTGATGCCGTTTTCCGTGTCATCCGTCACAAACTCAAAATAGTCCAACAGCCCGTGAAGCGAAAGCGCCATTTTCGCGTTTTCCCTGGGCGTTGCCGTCGCAACGCACATTTTTATGCCGTTGGCCTTCAGCGCTTCCAAAAACGCCTTTGCACCTTTTTTCGGGAAAACATCGGTCACATAGTGCTTTTTCATGCTTTCAAGGTATTCGCCGATGATTGAATCAAAGGTGTATTCGTTCGGATACGTTTTCTCGACATACCTTGCAAGCGCATGGGAGGACATAACGTCGATGTTCTTTTCAAATTCCTCCGGGATGGGCAGGCCGTGTCTTTCCAGAAACATGCGGTTTTCACCCCGCCACGCCCACATGGAATCCAGTATCGTGCCGTCCATGTCGAAAATAATCGCGTCGAATTCTTTCAAAAAATCCATTTGTATCCCGCCTTATACCTTGATGGAGTGCCACTTGCCTTCGTTGAAGCGGCGCATCATGAGCGCCATTCGTATCGTCATATCAAGGAAGCTCGCGCCCCACGCGCCCATGAGCGCCCACTGCGGCGCTTCATAGGAAAGCCAGTATTTCATAACGTCGGCGCTGGCAAGGGCTGTTGTGACTTCGTAAACGGGGGTAAAGAAATTCTGAATGATCTCGATGGCCAAAAACGCCGCGACTGGGCGCATGATGGCGACGCAAACAAGCATCACACGCGCAACATACTTGGTGTCGCCCGCGCCTCTGAGCGCGCCGGAGGTGATGACCGAAAGCATTTGCGGCGGCTGGAAAAGCGCGACGATCAGCATAACGTTTGCGGACAGACGCATGACCGTCGGATCGTCCGTAAACAGGCTCACCAGCGGATAGCGCAAAATAACAATCGTAGAAGCAATCATAACCGAGCCCACCATGGCGATTCGCTGGGCAATCTTTCCATAGATGTGGCTCAGATCCGGTCGTTCCTTTCCGAGCATCTGGCCGACCAGCGAGGTCGAGGCTACGCCAATGCCGTCTGCAAAGGTGAAGGAAAGATTCAAAAACTGCATGCACACGACGTGGCTGGCGTACGCCTGCGTACCCAATTGCGCAACCAGACGCGCATACAGGAAAAAGCCGATTCTCAGCGCGATCTGTTCAAGCATGCTGTTGCCGCCAACCTTGATAACCGCCTTGGCAGCAGGCTGATTCCATCTCCAGTCATCCCGCATGGACAGATGCAAAAACGAATGCTCCCTGTCGGACATGAAGATCGAAACCAGCGCAAGAATGCAGCCGACCACAATTCCGATAGCCGTTGCAATCGCCGCGCCCATAACCTCAAGGCGCGGGAAAATCCAGACACCGTTGATGAGCAGCCAGTTAAGAAGCACGTTTACGAGGTTTGAAACGATGTTGACATACATCGTAATCTTGGTATTGCCCGTTCCCCTCTGTGCGGCGCAGATGGCCATGGACAGGGCGTTGAACGGGATGACCATGGTGATGATCCTGAAATAGGTCTCCGCGTCGTCAATCGTGTCGGCTTTCGCGCCTGCAAGGCGCATAAGTCCTCTTGAGAAGGTCAGGCCGATGATCATCATCACGATGCTCAAAGCCATGATCAGGAGAATGGAGGTGCGCATCGTCTGATTGGCTACGTCTCGCTTGCCTTCGCCCTTTCTGCGGGCGATGACAGCGGTAACGCCGGTATTGAGCGCAAAGAAAATGCACAGCATCAGCATGCGCGGCTGACCTACAAGGCCGACTGCCGCGATGGCTTCGGTGCCGATGCCGCCGACCATCATGGTGTCGATAGAGCCGATTAAGGAAATCAGCACCATTTCGCAAACGCTCGGAAGCGCAATGCGCATAAGGTTTTTATATGCTTCGCGGTTTGTGGGCAGTTCTCCCCTCAGTCCGTCCTTCGGAACAAAGGAGGACACGCCGAAAAATTTCTTAAACAGATTCATCGTCTTCAATCCCTCTATAGCTTATTCTTACGTGTCTATATCGCTTTTTCAGCTTTGATCAGTCCGACCGCTTCGTCAAGAACGAGCGTGTCCGCGGCTGAACCCTGCGCAAAATCGCTTCTGCCGCCGCCCTTTCCGCCGTGCTTTTTGGCGCTTTCGGAGAGAATCCTGCCCATGTTCAATTCCACGTTTTCGCTCCGCGCAAAAAACAGCATATACCCTTTTTCGCTTTCATCCGCCAACAGCGCAACCGCGCCGCCGTTTTCAATGATGCGATTGCCGGCTTCCCGAAGTCCTTCCATGCCGAGGGCGGAGAACACGTGCTTCACGATGCGAACGCCGCCGATTTCCTCAGCCGCGCTCATTAATTCGCCCGCTTTCTGAAGCGCAGCGTTTTTCTTTTCCTGTTTCAGTTGATATTCCGCGTTCTTCGCCTTTTCGCTTAATGCTTCCACCTGCTGGGAAAGGTTTTCCCATGAGGTCGACAGCACGTTTGCCGCGCGCTCGATTTCTTCAAACCGCTTTCGCATTTCAACGTACGCGCGCATGCCGCACACAAACGCGAGGCGGAGTTTTCCCCTGCTGGGCGCAGCCGACAAGATCTTCACAAGCCCGATTTCGCCCGCATTCTGAGGATGCGTGCCGCCGCAGGCGCAGAATTCATAGTCGCCGATCTGAACAATGCGAACATGCTCCGTAACCGTGGGCGGCTTTCGAAGCGGCAGGGATAAAAGCGTTTCCTCATCCGGGAAATAGCACTTGATCGGGACATTTTTCTGAATGTTTGCGTTTACATCGTCTTCAAGCGCGCGGATTTCTTCCAGTGTAATGTGCGTTCTTCCGCCGGGCAGATCCATATCGATCGTGGAAAAATCCCGTCCCAGATGAAGCCCGATGGTATGCCCGCCAAGCAGGCGATACGCGGCGTTTGCCAGCATATGCTCGCCCGCATGCTGCTGCATATGGTCAAACCTGCGCTCCCAGTCGATTTTGCCGTGTACTTTTTCGCCAGCCGTCAGCTTTTTATCCGTTTTGTGCCAGACTTCGCCTTCTTTATCCACAAACACGTCCAGTATGTTTGCGTCGTTCAGCATACCCAGATCAAACGGCTGACCGCCGCTTGTGGGATAAAACGCGCTTTTATCAAGGCGAATGAAATTTCCGCCGTTTTCTTCCTTCATTTCAAGTACAACCGCGTCAAATTCCGTAAGATAGCTGTTTTCGTAATACAACCGGTCCGTCATATTTTCCTCCGAATTTCTTTATGCTACCATCATACGCCTGATTTTTGTCTTTCGCAAGTATTACACGCTAAATTTTGCGCATAATACGACTGTTTGGCGCGATTTGTAAACTATTTGTTATTTGTCTTTCTTTGACCTTGACTATCTTTGACCTTTGATTTATAATTCAAACTGTCCCAAGGGAAAAGAAACCAAAGCAAAACAAATCATCGCTGATATGCAAATATAAGGAGGAAAATAAAATGTCCAACATGATTTCCTATCGCACCCGCACCCCTTCCCTGTTTCCCGAAACCCGCTTTTTTGAAGACTTCATGCGCCCCTTCTTCACCGCCTCTCCCGCTACATCCTTCCGCGTGGACGTAAAGGACGAAGGCGATAAGTTTGTGCTCGAGGCGGAGCTGCCCGGCGTAAACCGCGACAGCATCTTCGTAGACGTGATGGACGGCGTTCTGACCATTGGAGCCGAATGGAATGAAAACAAAAAGGAAGGCGAAAACGGCTACGTCATCAGCGAGCGCCGAATGGGCAGCGTCAAGCGCTCCTTCAACGTCGAGAACATCGAAGAAGGCCTGATCACCGCTAAATACGAAAACGGCGTCCTCATCCTCGATCTTCCGAAAACCGCGCCCGAAAAGAAAGAACCCCGAAAAATCGATATTCTGTAGGTTCCCTCCTTGTCCCAAGGGGCTGTCTCAAGCGTGAGGCAGCCCCGTTTTTTCAAGGGCCGCATGCTTTACGCCTTCTGCTTTCAGAACTTTACCGAATTTTCCTTGACAAAATTTGCGTAGGAAGATATACTTTTTGCATAAAAATCATTCATATCGGCTTTGACCGGGAGAAGTAGCATATTTTCCCCGCACAAGAGAAGGGCGCGCTTGGTGGAAGCGCCTGCGGCAAGGAAGTATGCGAAAGACGGCCCGTGAGCCTCACGCGGGAAACCGCGGCGCGTCCTTTGCGATAGAGAAGGCTTGAGATGAACGGGATTTTCCGTTCAAGCAGGGTGGCAACGCGAAGTATCCTTTCGTCCCTACAGGGGTCGGAAGGTTTTTTTATTAAACAGTAGAATTGATTTCATATTTTTGAAGGGAGATGACCACATTATGCTTACGCAGGCACCCAAGGGCACACAGGATATGCTTCCCAAGGACAGCCATCGCTGGCATAAGATCGAAGATACCATGCGCCGCGTATGCGCGCTGGCCGGTTATCGCGAGATCCGAACCCCCGTTTTTGAGCACACCGAGCTTTTCCAAAGAGGCGTTGGCGACACCACCGACGTCGTTCAGAAGGAAATGTATACCTTCTTTGACAAGGGCAACCGCTCCATCACCTTAAAGCCCGAAGGAACAGCGGGCGCAGTCCGCGCCATGATCGAGGGGCACCTGTACGCAGAGCCCCTGCCGCAGAAGATGTATTACGTTTCCTGCCCCGTTTTCCGCTATGAAAAGCCGCAGAGCGGCCGCTTAAGAGAGCATCATCAGCTGGGCGTTGAGGTTTTCGGCGCTAAGGACGCTTCCATTGACGCTGAGATCATCCGCCTTGCCATGGACGTGCTCGAAGGAAACGGCGTGCACGGCCTGACGCTTCACATCAATTCCATCGGCTGTCCCGCCTGCAGAAAAGTGTATAACGATGCGCTCAAGGCGTTTTTAGAGCCCCTTCTTCCGAGTCTGTGCGAAACCTGTCGCGGAAGATACGACCGTAACCCCATGCGCATTTTAGACTGCAAGGATCAAAAATGCAAATCCCTTATTCAGGGCGCGCCTGCTATGCTTGACATGCTGTGCGAGGAATGCGCAGGCCATTTTGAGAAGTTAAAGGCCTATTTAAACGCGCTGGGCGTTGATTACGAGGTGGACAAGGGTATTGTCCGCGGCCTTGACTATTACACCAAGACCGTATTTGAAATCATCACCAAAATGCCTGACGGCAGCGAACTGACCGTTTGCGGCGGCGGCAGATACGACGGCCTTGTCGAGCAGCTGGGCGGCCCCGAAATGGCCGGCATCGGCTTTGGCATGGGTGTTGAAAGAATTCTGATGGTTCAGGACATGCTGGGAATTGCGCAGCAGGCTCCCAGGCTCATTGACGCATTCATCGTCACGATGGGCGATGAAGCGCGCCTTGCAGGCGAAAAGATCGTGCGCCAGCTTCGTCTGTTCGGCGTGAAGGCCGATCTTGACCACTGCGCGCGCAGCATGAAGGCGCAGTTCAAGTATGCCGACAAGCTGGGCGCGGCCAAGGTTGTCATTTTGGCGGGCGACGAGCTTGAAAAGGGCGTTGCCAAAATCCGCGACATGGAAACCCACGAGGAATACGAAAAACCGCTGGACGAAATCGTCAAAGCGATCAAGCAAGGAGTGTAAAGAAGAATGCTTACCTATAAAAGAGACCATTACTGCGGCCTTTTAACCCGCGAAAATGCCGGTCAGGAAGTTCATCTTTCCGGTTGGGTACAGAGAACCCGCGACGTCGGCGGCGTTGTGTTTGTATGGATGCGCGACAGAGAGGGCATCGTTCAGCTCGTATTTGAAGAGAGCGTTTGCGGAAAAGAAATCTTTGAAATGGGCAGATCCCTTCGCGCGGAATACGTTCTGACCGCCGTCGGCGAAGTGCGCATGCGCGCCGAAAACGCAGTCAACAAAGACCTTAAAACCGGCGAAATCGAAGTGTTTGTAAAGGACGCCACCCTTTTAAACAAGTCCGAAACCCCGCCGATCTACATCGACGACAAGGCCGAGGAAAACGAGCTTGTGCGCCTTAAGTACCGCTATCTGGATCTTAGAAGAACTAAGCTTCAGAATAACCTGCGTGTTCGTTCCCAGATCGTTTCCACCATCCGCTCCTACATGGACGGCATGGGCTTTTATGAGATCGAAACCCCGATTCTCACCAAATCCACGCCCGAAGGCGCGCGCGACTTCCTCGTGCCCTCCCGCCTTCACCACGGAACGTTCTACGCTCTTCCCCAGTCTCCCCAAATCTACAAGCAGCTTCTGATGCTGTCCGGCTTTGACAAGTATTATCAGGTTGCCCGCTGCTTCCGCGACGAGGACAGCCGCGCCGACCGCCAGCCCGAATTCACCCAGCTCGATATCGAAATGAGTTTTATCGAGCCTAACGATATTCAGACCGTAGTCGAAGGCGCGTTCGCCGCAGTATTTAAGAAGGTCAAGAATATCGACATCGCTTTGCCCCTTCCCCGCATGACCTGGCGCTATGCCATGGAAAACTACGGAAGCGACAAGCCCGACACCCGCTTTGAGATGAAGATCAAGGACTTCACGGAAAAAGCAGCCTCATGCGGCTTCCCGCTTTTCGAAAACTGCGTACAAGAGGGCGGACAGGTTCGCGGCATCAATGCAAAGGGTCTGGGCGCAATGACCAGAAAAGAGATCGACTCCTACGCCGAGTTCGTGAAGACGTACCGCGCCAAGGGTCTTCCCTATGTGATCATCAACGCCGACGGCACAGCAAAATCCTCCTTCAACAAGTTCCTGACCCCCGAATTAGTCGAGGCCGTCAAGGAAGTTTTCGCTGCCGAGCCCGGCGACATCATCTTCTTCGCCTCCGACAAAAAGGCCGTCGTTCTTCAGTCTCTGGGCGCGCTCAGATGCGAAATCGCAAAGCGTCACGGCCTGATCGATCCCGACAAATACAACCTTTTCTGGGTCACCGAGTTCCCGCTTCTTGAGTACGACGAGGAAGAACAGCGTTTCGTCGCCATGCACCATCCCTTCACCAGCTGGATGGAAGAGGACGCGGAAAATATTCAAAAGGATCCCGGCAATGTCCGCGCCAAGGCCTACGATCTTGTTATGAACGGCATCGAAATGGGCTCCGGCTCCATCCGAATCCACAACGCCGACGTTCAGGCTCAGATGTTTGACTTGATCGGCATCACCAAGGAAGAAGCCCAGCATCGCTTCGGCTTCCTCCTGGACGCCTTCAAATACGGAACGCCTCCCCACGGCGGATTTGCCTTCGGCATCGACCGCTTGACCATGATCCTGACCGCGAGCGAGTCTCTGCGCGACGTCATCGCCTTCCCGAAGGCCTCCAACGCAGCCTGCCTCATGATGGCGACCCCTGCCGACGTCAAGCAGGAGCAGCTGGACGCGCTGGATATCGCGATTGTTGAAACGGAAGAAGAATAATTTCTTACCCATATTTAAGCCCTGCGAAGAGATCCAAAAATGCATGAATCTCCTCGTAGGGCGGGGGCTTGCTCCCGCCGCGTTCCCGGATCCAACGGACGCGATTCGGCGGGAGCAAGCCCCCGCCCTACGGCGCATAACGTTTTTTCGTACGTTTTCAGACCATAAATCAATGAGGTGAAGTATGAATCCGAAAATTCGCGAATGGATCAACAGCCTTTTTCTGATCGTTGCAGGCGTTTTCGTCATGACGATCTCATATAACATGTTCCTGGTTCCCGCAAAAATCGCCCCCGGCGGCGTTTCGGGCGCAGCAACCATTATCCATTATTTAAGCGGCAAGGTTCTGCCTATCGGCGCAGTATCCCTCTCCATGAACCTTCCCCTGTTCGTCCTGGGCTGGAAGCAGGAAGGCCGGGCGTTCATTGTTAAAACGCTCATCTCAACCGTACTTTTGTCTCTGTTTCTGGATACGATTAAGCTGCCCGTTCCCGAGGTTGAGCCGCTTCTGGCAGCGATTTTCGGCGGCGCAATCTTAGGAATCGGTCTGGGTCTGGTGGTTCTCGGCGACGCAACCACCGGCGGCACCGACCTTGCCGCAAAAATGATCCAGCGGCGCATTCCGCATCTTACAATGGCGTGGGTTTTATTCATTCTGGATATGATCGTCGTCATCGCTGCCGCCATCGCCTTCTCCCCTGCGGAAGGTCTTTACGCGATGGTCACCATTTTTATTTCGACCAAGCTCATGGACTTTATTCTGGAGGGCAGCAAATCTTCCCGCGCGTTCAACATCATTACAAAAAACGCCGACGTCATTTCAAAGCGCATCATGAACGAGCTGGAGCGCGGCGTAACCCTCTTTAAGGGCACCGGCATGTACACCGGTAACGACGTTGACATGCTCTACTGCGTCGTATCCAGCCGCGAAATCGTGAAGGTCAAGCACATTGTTCAGGCCGAAGACCCCACAGCGTTTATCGTGGTCAGCGAAGTGCACGACGTGGGCGGCGAAGGCTTCACCTACAATAAGCCGGAAAGAAGCCTCTTTAAGAAAAAACAGAAAAGCGTATAAAATTACGCAGACAAAAGGCGTGCAATTTGAAACGATTGCACGCCTTTTGTTTGCTTTTGTATTTCAGATTTCAACCGCCATTCCGTCATAGGAGACGCGCACGCCCGTCCCCTGAAGCAGCTTTTCCATATCTTCATGGAAATACATTTTTCCATTTTCGTCCGTACAGGAATGAATGCAGATGTGGTTGGCAACGTAAATGCTGTTTTCGCGGCCGATATTTCTGTCAATAAAGATCCTGCGCATTTTCAAAACTGCGTCAAAGCCCATGTGGTGCGAATTGACCAGTTCCGGCGTTTTTACGATTCCGCGCGTCGCGTCGATGGAAAATGCATCGATATTTTCGCCCTCGAGCGCCTTTAGTACGCTTTCCTCCAGCATGCAGCTGTCGTGCATGTAAAAAAGCTTTTTCCCGTCTCTTTCAATCAGATACACCCGCGCATCATCAATTGAATGAATGGCCGGATACATGGTAACAAAGGTTTTTTCGTCAATCTGCGTACGTTTGAATTCTTCAAGCGCCGTAAAGGAAAACCAACCATCGGAATAGTGGCTTTTCCAGATATCGTTGAGCTTATCAAAAACCGCCTTTGCGCCCTCGGAGCCATACAGCTTTAAAGGCGTACGGTCATTTTCTTTGGCAAAATTGGGCGCATACCACCTTAAGAGCTCGGGATTGAAGTGATCCTTATGGGAATGGGTAAACAGAACGCTTTTTACGCGCGTAAGATCGATATCAAGCTGCTTTCTTGCCGCATAGATATCAGGGGACATGTCGATCAGAAGATCATCGTCCACGATTGCGCAGGAGCGGTTTCTGAAATCCTTCCCGCCTCTTTTCTGCGCTTCTTTGCAAATGGGGCATCTGCAGAAAAACGCCGGCCAGCCCTCGGACGCAGCCGTGCCCAGATAGGTAAGAATCATTCTTTGTCCCCGCTTTCCATCTTTTTTGCCGTCAGAAACGCCCATGCAGGGCGAAAACCGCATTTGACCGCGTTTCTTTGGGATTTCACATTCGCCCATGCGCAGCCATAGAACGGAACATTCCCCCGCTTTAAAATCTCGATCGCAAGGCGCGAAGTCAGCGCGGACGCAACACCCATTTTGCGGTATTCCCTAAACACATCAATTCCGATCTGCCACATGTTTTCGCCATCCGTGCTGCAGCCGGCCATGCCGATTTCGCGCCCCTTGTCATAGGCTGCGACGCACAGAATATCCAGGTGCTTTCTCTTTTCACAAAGCGCGTTTGAAAAATGGTCCGTGTACAGATGCTCAAATTCGCCTTTTTCAAGAACCTTCATTTCAAACGGACAGGAAAGTTCCTTTAAAAATTCCAGCCTCGGAAGATAATTCTGTCCCATAAAGGAAACTTCATAGCCAAAGGGATAAAGCGCACGGTTTAATTCGAAAAGGCCCGGCGCCTCAAATGCACGCTCCGGGTCTTTGCCTTTCAAATACGCCTCGGCAACTTCCTTAAGCTCCGGGATAACGGACGCAACTACGTTGGCGCCGTACGTCACCATTTCAAGCGCGTTGATTTGGGGCATGAATTTCTTTTTGCGCTTTTCGGGATGTGAGATCACAACCACCGGTTCATCTTTGAAAAAATCTTTGGCATCGCACTGCAGATCCCATGCGGACTGCTGAAGTGCAATTTCCATCATATCACGGTTGGTCATTTTTGCCTCCATATACAAAAGGGGCGTACAATCGCCCAGAGGATATTAAGTCAGCGCGGGCGATCAATGATCGCCCCTACGTTAACGATGGAATCAAATCGCATTGTAGGTGCGTGCATTGATGCCCGCGCATTTATTGATAAAAGCCTATGATTACATATCCTTCGTGACTTCCTCGTACTTCTTCAGCAGCTGGTCGAACTCGTCCAGGGCCTTTCTGACGGGCTCGGGAGAGGACATATCGATGCCAGCAAGCTTCAGAGCATCGATCGGATACAGGCTTCCGCCCGCATGGAGGAATTTTTTGTATCTTTCAACCGCAGGTGCGCCTTCTTTACGGATCATGCCGGCAATCGCCATGGCGGCGGAGAAGCCGGTAGCGTACTTGTAGACGTAGAAGGAGCGATAGAAATGCGGGATGCGCATCCACTCGTAGGCAATCAATTCGTCAAACTCGAGATTGGCGTAATACTTCTTGTTGAGGTCGGCGTATACGCTATTCAGACTCTGCGCCGTCAGCGGCTCGCCCTTTTCGCCCATTTCGTGCGCAATCTTTTCGAATTCCGCAAACATGGTCTGGCGGAAAACAGTGCCGCGGAAGGAATCGAGGAGGTTGTAAAGGAGATATGCCATTGCGCTCTTATCATCGGCATGCCTGTCCATAAGCTCCATGAGCACGAGCACTTCGTTGACCGTGGAAGCAACCTCGGCCACAAACAGGCTGTAGCCGCTCTTGGGATAGGGCTGAGTGTTAGAATACCAGGTGTGCAGGGAGTGGCCCATTTCGTGCGCAACGGTTAAAAGGTGGTCGAGGTCTTCCTTATAGTTGACCAGTACATACGGATGGGAATCATACGTTCCCCAGCTGTACGCGCCGGAGGACTTGCCTTCGTTCTCATAAGGATCGATCCAGCGCTCATTCTTTGCGCGGATAAGCACGTCTTTGTAATCTTCGCCCAGAACCTTTAAACAGTCGACGACCATGTCATAGGCCTCGGAGAAGGGCAGATTGATGTCAAAACCAAGCTTGGGCGCAAGATACAGATCGTAAAAATGCATCTTGTCAATGCCGTTCAAGCGCGCATTGATCCCGACAAACTTCTGAAGGGACGCAACGTGCTCGTTGACTGCAAGGATCAGATTATCGTACACGCTCTGGGGCACGCAGTCGGGCTCGAGCTTGGATACGAGCGCGCTTTCATATTTGCCGGTACGGGCATAGAAAATGTCCTTTTTGACGTTCGCAGAATAAATCGCAGGAATGGTCGCAGAATATCCCTTATAGGTGGTATACAGCGCGTCAAAGGCGGCCTTTCGAACGTCTCTATCGCGGCTCATGACGAGGGGGATGTAGTTAGCGTGGGTCACCTTGATCTTCTCCCCGTCTTCGCCGGTGATTTCGCCAAAACGCATATCGGCGTCGTTGAGCATGTTATAAACGGTTGAAGGCGCGCCTGCGATATCGCCCGCCATGGCGACGATTTTTTCTTCCTCTGCAGAAAGCGTATGCGGGCGGCGGCGGATGAGGCCGTCGACAAACGTGGTGTAATCGGAAAACGCTTCCTTATTCATAAGGCCTTCCAGATAGCCTTCGGGCGCAGCCAAAAGTTCCGGCGCGACGTAGGAAAGCTTGGTGGAAAATTCCGTCATCAGGCTTCCGCATCTGGCGACAAGGCCCTGATAGCGCGCGTTGGCATTGTCTTCGTCACGGCGCATTCTGGCGTAGCAGAAAAGGTTCTCCGCCACGCGCTCTGCAGCGTAATTTTTCTCAAGCATTTCAAGAAGCATGTTTTCTTCGTGAAGCTTTCCTTCATATTTGGAAAGTTCCTCGATCATTTCCTTGACCTTTGCAAAATCGCTTTCCCAAAGTTCTTCCGTCTCATAAATATCTTCAAGGCGCCAGGTGTCCTCCGGCTTTACCTCGCTTCTTTTCTTTAACACGTCAGCCATTTACATTTTCCTCCTATTTTGATATAATCCTATTGTAATGGAAATACACCGATTTTGCAAGACGAAATGTATATTTTTAGTGAATTCACATTTCCCGCCTTGACAAAATCTTCCCCCTATGGTATCATTCCATAGTCAAAGCAGAAGTTACCGCTTCTCACCTTGCGGCATTGCCAGCTGGGTTCACACATATTATTACTTGGGAGCCGTGTGCGCCCGGGTATGTGTTGGAGCGGTGCTTTGAAAGCATCGGTCTTTTTTTATTCGTGCAAGACGATTCAGGAGGTGTGTCCTATCAACGATCTGATGATCAATGAAGAGATCCGCGAAAGGGAAGTTCGCGTGGTCAATCAGAATGGCGAACAGCTTGGCATCATGCCTACCCAGCAGGCTCTTGAGCTTGCAGAGCAGCAGGAGCTGGATCTTGTCAACATCGCTCCCAACGCCCACCCGCCGGTATGCAAACTGATGGACTACGGCAAGTACCGCTTTGAAATGTCCAAAAAGGAACGCGAGATCAAGAAAAATCAGAAGGTCATGGAGACGAAGGGCATCCAGCTGTCTGCCACGATTGAAGATCACGATATTGACGTTAAGTTCCGTCAGGCTGTCAAATTTTTAAAGGACGGCAACAAGCTGAAGGTAACCATCCGCTTCCGCGGCCGCCAGATCGCTCACAGCGAGATCGGCCAGCAGGTTATGCAGGAGTTTGCCGAGCGCATCAAGGACTACGGCACGGTCGAACGCCGCCCCATGCTTGAGGGCAGACAGATGACCATGATGGTTGGTCCGCGCGATACGAAGAAGGAATAACGAGAGGAGGAACATCCCATGCCCAAACAGAAAACGCACAAGGGCGCTGCAAAGCGTTTCAAGCTTACTAAGTCCGGTCAGGTAAAGCACGCTCAGGCTTTTAAGCGTCACATCCTCACCAAGAAGCCCACCAAGCGTACCCGTAACCTTCGCAAGGCTGCGTACCTCACCGTAACCGAAGGCCGCACCATGAAGAAACTGATTCCGTACAAGTAAGGAGGCGAATCATCAATGGCAAGAATTAAGCGTGCAGTTAACGCACAGAAAAAGCGTCGTAAGATCTTTAAGCTCGCCAAAGGTTACTTTGGAGCGAAGAGCAAGCAGTACCGTGCAGCCAGCGAGCAGGTTCGCCGTTCGCTTCGCTATGCATACATCGGCCGCAAGCTGAAGAAGCGCGAGTTCCGCCGTCTGTGGATCGCCCGCATCAACGCAGCTGCCCGCGCCAATGACATCTCCTATTCCAAGCTGATCAACGGCCTGAAGGTCGCCGGCATCAACATCAACCGCAAGATGCTCTCCGAGCTCGCCATCAACGATCCCAAGGCGTTCACCGCCCTCGTTGAGAAGGCCAAGGCTGCGAAATAAGGAATTCTCTTTATAAAATCCCCGCCGATTTTGTCCGGCGGGGATTTTTTATGTCCGAAGGACATTTTATATAATGGAATTCATTTCGCTTCCGTTAAAATCTCTTATCTCACAAAAACATGTTGAACACTTAACCCGTTTTCTCTATAATCTATAATTGATAACCTATGCAAAGGAATGATTTCCATGAGGCAAAGCGGCGTTCTTCTCCACATCACGTCCCTCCCCTCCGAGGGAATGTTTGGAACTTTGGGAAAAGAAGCCTATAAGTTTGTTGACTGGCTCAAAAAAGCGGGCATGTCCATCTGGCAGGTGTTACCCGTCGGCCCCACCGGCTACGGCGAATCCCCCTACCAGAGCACCAGCACCCACGCCGGCAGCATGTATATGATCGATCTTTTGAAGCTGAAGGAAGACGGCTATCTTTCTTGCGATATCGACGAATTCCACATTGGTTCAAGCGTCAGTTTCGACGGCGCAAAAAGCATCCATCTGCGCGCGCTTCGAAAAAGCTTTGATCAGTCCTTTAAGCGCGTAAAACACGACGTAGATGAATTCGTGTCCGCGCATCCCGCCATTTGCGACTATGCGCTTTTCATGGCGGTAAAGGATTATTTCGGCGGCAAAATGTGGACCGAGTGGCCGGATATCGCCATCCGCATGCGCGAGGAAAGCGCGCTTGAGCACTACGGCCGCATTCTTGGCGACGAAGTCAATTTCTATAAATATACCCAGTATCTGTTCTATAAGCAGTGGACAAGTCTTAAATCTTACGCCAACAAAAACGGCGTTTCCATCTTCGGCGATATCCCGATCTACGTCGCCGAGGATTCCTCGGACGTCTGGGCCAACCCCGAAATCTTCCAGCTGGACAGAGACAGGAAACCGGTCAAGGTTGCGGGCGTTCCGCCGGATTATTTCTCCGAGGACGGCCAGCTTTGGGGAAATCCCCTGTATGACTGGAAAAAGCTGAAAAGAACGGGCTATGAATGGTGGCTTAAGCGCCTTAAAACCACGCTGGAGCTTTACGACATGGTGCGCGTCGACCATTTTATCGGCTTTGCAAACTATTATTCCGTCCGCGCCGGTTCCACCAACGCCCGCGTAGGCAAATGGGAAAAAGCGCCGGGCAAGAGCTTCTTTTATACTGTAAAAAGAAAGCTTCCCGAGCTTAACGTCATCGCCGAAGATCTGGGCGTGGTATCAAAGCGCGTCAAGCGCCTTTTGAGATTCTGCGGCTATCCCGGCATGCGCGTTTTGTCCTTCGGATTCGGCGGTGGCGCCGATAACCCGCATTTTCTTTCCAATATCATTGAAAATTCCATCTGCTACACGGGAACGCACGATAACGATACCCTGATCGGCTGGTGGGAAACGCTGGATGAAAACAGCAAAAAGTTTGCCATAGAGAACCTTCCCGAGCGCGAAACCATTTCCGGCAGCATGATCGAAGCCGCCATCGGAAGCCCCGCCCGCATCTCCATCATTCCCATGCAGGATATTCTTCATCTGGACGGCTCCGCACGCATGAACACACCCGGCACCGTCGGCGGCACAAACTGGCGCTGGCACATGGAAAAGGGCGCGCTCACGGACGAGCTCGCAGAAAAATATCTGGAACTTAACGAATTCTACGAGAGGATCTGACGAAACCATGCTTAACGCTAAAGCGATTATCAAGGATGCCGAGCGCATTCTTTTATCCAAACACCGTATATCTTTGGAGGAAGCCAACGCCAACATGCTTTCGGGAGCCATCGCCGAGGCTTCCCTTCTCGCAATCGGCAAAAACTGGGCCGGCAGCGAACGCGCAAGAAGCAAAAAGCGCAATGCCTTCTACCTTTCCGCAGAATTTCTGACCGGAAGACTCGTTTACAACAATCTTTTCTGCATGGGCGTTCTGGACGAAGTCAAACAGCTTCTTTCCGAAAAGGGCGTTGACATCGCCATTTTGGAAGACGTTGAAGACGCCGCGCTCGGAAACGGCGGCCTGGGAAGACTCGCCGCATGCTTTTTGGATTCTGCAGCCACCATGGATCTTCCCCTGACCGGCTACGGTCTCAGATACCGCTACGGCCTTTTCAAGCAGGAAATCGTAAACGGCGCTCAGCACGAAATTCCGGACGACTGGACCAAATACGGCGATCCCTGGTCAGTCCGCATGGACGAACACGCCGTTGTCGTTGAAATGGCCACTGGAAATGTATTGGCCGTTCCTTACGACATGCCCGTCATAGGCTATGACACCGACAACGTTGGAACGCTGCGCCTCTGGCAGACCGAAAGCCTTCACGAGTTTGACTTTCAGGCGTTCAACAACTACAAATACAAAGAAGCCTGCGCAAACAAAAACGAAGCCGAAGACATCACCAAAGTCCTCTATCCCAACGACTGGGACATTGAGGGCAAGCGCTTAAGATTCAAGCAGCAGTACGTTCTGGCCAGCGCCTCTGTTCAGGACATCTTAAGGCTGTACGAAAAGAAGCACGGAAACAATTACCGCTACTTTGCCCGCGACAACGCCATCCAGTTAAACGATACCCACCCGGTCATCGCAATTTGCGAGCTCATCCGCCAGTTCATGAAGCGCGGCGTCGCCTTTGCCCGCGCTATGAAGTATGCAAAGCAGGTTTTTGCCTACACCAACCACACTGTCATGCCCGAAGCGCTTGAAAAGTGGGATCTTTCTCTCGTCTCCAGCGTTTCGCCTGAGATTGAAAAGATTTTAGTGAAGATCGACAAAAAGTGCGTGTCCGAAACCGGTATGCGCATCATCCGGAATTCCGCCGTTTCCATGGCGGATCTTGCCGTGTACATGTGCTTTGCCGTCAACGGTGTTGCAAAGCTCCATACCGAGCTTTTGAAAAAAGAGCTTTTCAAAAAGTGGCACATGATCGCGCCTGAAAAGTTCCAAAACAAGACCAACGGCATCACGCAGCGCCGCTGGCTGGGTCTTTGCAACAAAGAGCTCACGGACATGATCGAAAAATACATCGGCAAAGGCTTTTTGACCGATCTTGACAGGCTCAAGGGTCTTGAAGAGAAAATTTCCGATGAGATGATCGTCGATTTCACGAAAGTCAAGCAAGCGAAAAAAGCGCAGCTTTCAAAGTACATTCAGGAAAAAGAAGGCGTGGCTCTTCCTCCCGAATTCCTGTTCGACGTTCAGGTCAAGCGCCTTCACGAGTACAAGCGGCAGCTGATGAACGCTCTTTCCCTTTACGACATCTATATGGAGATAAAGGAAGGCAAGTTAAAGGATTTCCCGGGCGTTTGCTTCGTGTTTGGCGCTAAGGCCGCTCCCGGTTATGCCCGAGCCAAGGCCGTCATCCGCTTTATCGGCGCGCTTTCGGATATCATCAATAACGATCCCGACGTGAACAAAAAAATGCGCGTATGCTTTGTAAGCAATTACAACTGCTCCTACGCCGAAAAAATCATTCCCGCCGCGGACTTCTCCGAGCAGATTTCCCCTGCCGGCACCGAAGCCAGCGGCACAGGCAATATGAAATTGATGCTGAACGGCGCCGTAACCATCGGAACCTTCGACGGCGCAAACATCGAAATTGCTGAAGCCGCAGGCGTAGAAAACGAGGTTATCTTTGGAGCCGACATCAAGGAAATCGAGTCCATCCGCGATTTCTACGATCCGAACGTCATCTACGCCTCCGAACCCCGCGTAAAGCGCGCGGTGGATGCGCTCATCAATCTTGGTATCGAGGATGAAAACGGCGATCTTCAGGAATTGCACGATTCCCTCTTAAAGGGCGCCAGCTGGCACAAGCCCGACCACTATTATCTGCTGGGAGACTTTATGCGCTATCAGAAAGCCCGAATCGGCGCATATATTTCGGCGGCAAACGACAAAGAAGCATTTGCCAGAAAGTGCCTGATCAACATCGCAAACGCAGGTATTTTCTCCTCCGACCGCACCATCGGCGAATATGCCCGCGAAATCTGGAACATTTCGCCCATCAAACCCTCGAAGGGAAAGTAAATAATATATGATACACGGAAATCTTGAAGGTATTCGAGAATCGCTTATTCAGGAAATGGATCGCATGTACGACATTCAGTTTGCGCGCGACCAGTTCCTGCCCGACCGCCTGATCGCGCTTCTGATTCGCTATACGGATATTCTAAACCGCGAAATGATGGTGTATCTGTCAAGAGACGGCGAGATTCTGGAAGTCGCTATCGGAAATATCTCCTCCATCGGCTTAACCGAAATGCACTTAAGGCGTAATTTCGACCGCCTGACGGGCTTTCGGTGCATTCACACGCATCCGGGTGGAAACGCAAATCTTTCCATGGTGGACATTCAGGCGCTTAGGCTTCTGCGCTTTGACGCAATGGTCGCCGTCGGCGTACAGGACGGACGCGCCACCGGCATCAGCGCGGCCTTCCTGGGCGATCTTGAATACAATCAGCTTTCCGTTCTGCGCTTTGGCCCCGTAAAGCCCGGCCGCATTCCCCAGAAGGAATGGCTGAGGGAAATCGAGCAAAGCGAAGAGCGCGTAAAAAGGGCCATCGAGGAGGGCGGCATTGTCGATACCTCTGAAAAGGTCATGCTGATTTCAACCGACAGCGAGGATTCGCTGGACGAACTCGCAAGCCTTGCCGGTACCGCAGGCGCGGTCATTGTTTCGAAAATCATGCAAAAACGCGCAAAGCCTGACCCCGCCACCTTCATCGGAAGCGGAAAGGCCGAGGAGCTTTCACTGCTCTGTCAGACGTTGGAAGTGGATCTCGCCATTTTGGACGACGAACTCACCGGCGCGCAGCAGAAAAATCTTGAACAGGCGCTGGGCGTTCGCGTGATCGACCGAACCCAGCTGATTCTGGACATCTTTGCCCGCCGCGCACAGACGGCGGAGGGCAAGCTTCAGGTTGAGCTTGCGCAGATGAAGTATCGCCTGCCGCGCCTGGCCGGCTCGTCTCAGTCGCTTTCCCGTCTGGGCGGCGGTATCGGAACCAGAGGCCCCGGCGAAACGAGGCTTGAGACCGATCGCCGTCATATCAGAAAGCGAATCGACGATCTTACAAAGGAATTAAACGAGCTCACCCGTCAAAGAGGCATGCGCCGCGCCCGCAGAACCAAGATGGGCGAAACCATCGTGGCGTTGGTCGGCTATACAAACGCCGGAAAAAGCACGCTTTTAAACGCCATGAGCGGATCGGACGTACTGGTTGAAGACAAGCTTTTCGCCACCCTCGACCCTGTGATCCGTCAGGTTGCGCTTCCGGACAACAACAAATGCATGATGGTCGACACCGTAGGCTTTATCAGAAAGCTTCCCCACACCCTCGTCGAAGCGTTCAAATCCACGCTCGAAGAGGCGCTGTCCGCCGATCTTCTTCTGATCGTGAGCGACCTATCCTCCCCCTTCTACAAGCAGCAAAGGGAGGTCGTTTACGATGTACTGAATCAATTGGGCGCGCAGGGAAAGCCTGTACTTGAAGTTCTAAACAAGTGCGACAAAGCCGAAATCGGAACCGTTATTGAGCCTGCCGATGCGGTCATGATTGCAGCCGCCACAGGATATGGCCTTGAAAACCTCAAAAACGCTATCTCCGACCGCATTGCCGCATTGCGCCATCCGGTTGAACTTCTGATCCCCTATGACAAGGGAAACGTGCTGTCCATTCTGCATTCCCAGGGTCAGGTGGAAAACGAAGAATATCTGGATACGGGCGTAAAGGTTACGTGCCTCCTGGACGCAACCTTGTTTGCTCGCGTAAACAAAATGCTTGAAAAATAAAACTCATTCGGGAGCTTCTGCGCGTTTTTCGCAAAAGCTCCCGAATCTAAATTTATAAAGGAAGGTGAATCTCATGAAACGCATCCTCACTTTACTTGTTGTACTCACGATCGCTTTAAGCCATCTTCCCGCCATGGCGTATGTTGCCTATGATTACACAGAATATAAAGATGCGCTTGACCAGTTCGAAGCATGCGCGTTTTCCGCAGAATACGGCGGCGGTGGGCGCGACTACACCGTTCGCTGGAGAGACAGCCTCAACGTGTATTTCGAGGGCGATTACACCGATTCCGACATCGCGTTTTTCTATCGTTTTGTTACGGAACTAACTCAAAAGATCGACGCCATTCCCGAAATCCGCATAACCGCCGACCGCTACGACAGCAATGTTCAGATCTATTTTACCCCTCTTGATCGCATGGGCGACTATCTGAGCAACTATACTGAGGGCAACTGGGGCTATTTCACCTATTGGAACTCGGGTTCCTACATTACGAACCTTGAAATCGGCATTGCAACCGACGTAACCACACAGCGTCAGCGCTATCATCTTCTAATGGAAGAATTCGTCGGCGGACTCGGCCTTGCCAACGACCATTATTTGGGCGAAGACAGCATTCTCTACGGCGTATGGACCGAAACCCAGTCGCTTACCACCGCCGACTGGCTGATGATTCAGTTTTTGTACGACGACCGCATCCCGGCTGGCCTTACATTTGAGCAGGCCAAGCCGCTGATCGAAAAGTATTATTAAGGAGGCAGCAAAATGGATTTTTTAAGTCTTGCGCATAATCGCCAGTCCTGCCGCGCGTATAACGCAGAAAAAGCCGTCGAACAGGAAAAGCTTTCATCTATTTTGGAAGCTTTCCGCCTCTCCCCCTCCGCCTGCAACGCCCAGCCGTACCATCTGACCGTGGTCAAGGGCGAAAAGAAAAAGGACGTCGCAAAAGCCTGCTCCGGCATGGGCATGAATAAATTTGCCCAGGACGCGCCCGTCCTTCTCGTTCTTTCCGAGGACAATTACAACAAAACCGCCGCCATCGGCGCAAAAGTCAAGGGCAACGATTACCGCTCCATCGATATCGGAATCGCCTGCGCGTCAATTGCGTATGCAGCAACGGAAGTCGGCCTTTCCACCTGTATTCTGGGCTGGTTTGACGACGGCAAAATCCGTTCGCTTTTAAACCTCGATAAGCCCGTTCGCCTTGTGATCACGCTTGGTTATGCGGATGAGAACGATAAGCTGCGCGAGAAGAAGCGAAAAGACATGGATGCGCTTGTTCGCTTTGCAGAGTAGGTTTTGTTGTCTGGTAACAGACCGACAAACTACTTAAGCCGCCAAAGGCGATCGCGCGGCATACTGGATTCAATGCCCGAACCGCCAAAGTGAAATCAATACTACAGCTATCGTTTGGAATAAGGAGAGCGCCTTATGGAGAAAATATTTCCATCCACGACCAGCAAGCCTGAAAAGATCAAAGTTTTTGCGCTGATTCCCAGTTGGATTTGGGTTTTTGTCCTTTTTCCAATGTTCATGCCCTTTATTGGACTTGGACTCTGGGAACAGACTGAACTCAGCGTATGGCTGGAGATCAGCTACCACGTTGCCAACGGCCTTCTTATGTTATGGCTTATGTTCAGCTATTTTAAAGAAGAATGGTTTATGGTTTCAACCGCCTTAAGCCATTATTTAAAGCACATAGCCCTGACCGCAGGTTTGGCTGTGGGCGCGGAAGTAGTACTGCTGGGTGCGCTGCATCTTTTCGGCTTCGATATCACAGGAATGCTTGAGTGGCTCCCGGTGGTTGAAATGACGATCAGTCAAACCCCCCGGCTACTGATTGATACCGAGCCGATTTATGGCGCCATTGCCGTGTCAGTTTTCGCGCCCATCAGTATCTGCGCCTTGTTCTACTGCCTGGGGTTTGCGCCGGTATGCTACAAAAAGCCGTTTCTGGCCTATCTGTGCATAGCCGTTATCACGCTGATTCCGCCAATCATCGATATTCTTTGGCGGGGTCAGGCAGAATTCGTACTGATAAGCTACCTTGTTCGTCTTCCCATTCATCTTTTGATCTGCTGGTCCTATCAAAAGACAGATAACGTGTGGACGCCCCTGATATCGCTGGCGGCTGTGAATCTGCTTACATCGATTGCGATGTCTGTTGTTCCGTTTTGACAGGCATACAGTAGAATATGGACGATAAACTTGAATTTGACGGAGGTATAGAGATGAGCAAAATTTTCAATGTTAGAAGATTCCAGAATAGTGATGCAAACGAAGTGTCAGCGTTAATCATTAAGACACTCAGAACAACGAATATTAAGGACTATTCGGAAGAATACATTGAAAATGATGTTAAAATGTTCAGTCCAGAGGGTGTAATCGAGCGGGCTGCATGGACGCATTTTTATGTTGTTTGCGATGGGAATGTGATTGTTGGATGCGGTGCAATTGGTCCATATTGGGGTAAGGAAGATGAAAGCAGCTTGTTTAACATCTTTGTGCTGCCAGAGTATCAAGGAAAAGGTATAGGC
>SVGP01000002.1 GCA_015056255.1 Clostridiales bacterium
CGACATGGAAATCAACCTGATCACCCCCATCGCCTGCGAAGAAGGACTCCGCTTCGCTATCCGTGAAGGTGGCCGCACCGTTGGTTCCGGCGTTGTTATCAAGATCCTCGCCGACTAATTAAAAAGAGAATATCTTTCACGCAGCGTATCTTTTGATGCGCTGCGTTTTTGCAATGAAAAAGTATTGGTGTTAGAGTCGTAAAAAGAACTTGGCTCTCCCAGAGGGAGAGCTAAGGGGGGATTCTCTGTGTCTCGCGGTGATTTTTCCGATCCCTAAATATTATACAGTTGAAATTAACGGAAATTGAGACTATAATAGAAAAAAAACAAGGGGGAAAGGACGAAGGATGAAAAGCAGCCGCTATGAAATCAATATGATCGAAGGCCCGCTTTGGGGAAAAATCGCCCGGTTTACTTTGCCGCTTATGCTTTCCAGCTTTTTGCAGCTTTTGTACAACGCGGCGGATAACATCGTCGTAGGCAAATTTGCGGAAAATGGAACGGTCGCGCTGGCGGCGGTCGGATCTACGGGTTCGATGATCAACCTGATTGTAAACCTGTTTATCGGCCTTTCCGTGGGTACGAGTATTGTCGTTGCGCAGTATCTTGGCAAGCGCGATTTCAAGGCCGTTCAGGATACTGTGCACACCTCCATCACCATCAGCGTGATATTCGGTGTTATTCTGCTTGCCATAGGCGTTTTGTTTGCCAGACCGCTGCTTTTGCTTATGAATGCCGACCCCGATGTTATCGACGGCGCGGCGCTTTATATGCGCATTTACTTTATCGGCATGCCCGTCAATATGCTTTATAACTTCGGCTCAGCCGTTCTGCGCGCTATCGGCGACACAAAAAGGCCTTTATTCATCCTAATGATCAGTGGTCTTGCCAACGTCATTTTGAACCTGATTCTGGTCATCGGCTTCCATCTGGACGTTGCAGGCGTTGCAATTGCCACCATCGTCTCTCAGGCGATTTCAGCGGTCATGATCGTATGGTGCCTGATGAAGACGGAAGGCGCAGTCAATCTGAATCTTAAAAAGCTCAAGATTCACCCGATAAAGCTCTGGGAACTTGCCAAAACCGGCCTTCCCGCGGGCTTTCAGGGCATGCTTTTCTCGATCTCCAACGTGCTCATCCAGTCCTCCATCAACGGCTTCGGCCCGGCGGGCATCGCAGGAAACTCCGTTGCCGGCAATATCGAAGGCTTTATCTACGCCGGCATGAACACGCTCTATCAGGCATCCCTTACCTTTATTGGCCAGAATGTGGGCGCAAAGAAGCCCGAACGCATTCACAAAATCACGTTTATCTGCTTTGTGTATGTCTCCGTCATCGGCGTTATCGGCGGACAGCTTGCCTATCAGTTCGGCGAATTCCTGATCTCTATTTATAATAAGGACGCGGCCGTCATTGAAGCGGGTCTTGTCAGAATGCGTTATGTCGCCCAACCCTATGTATTCTGCGGCATGATGGATATGCTGGTTGGCTCCCTTCGCGGTATGGGCAAATCCATCGTTCCCATGATCGTGTCGCTCCTGGGCGCATGCGCTTTCCGCGTGATCTGGATTTTAACGGTCTTTGTTGCCACCGGAAAACAGCCCTGGGTTCTGTACATCTCTTACCCCATCAGCTGGATTCTGACCGCCGGCGCGCACTTTGTGTGCTACATGATTGTTCACAAAAAGCTGTCTGTACGCCTGAAATCAGAGGCGGTGCAGATTGTCTGACCCAAGACTGCATAAAAGAAAAAAGCCGTCAAAATCGCGTTTTCGGGCGATTTTGACGGCTTCGTTTTTGCAAGCAATTCCATTTGCGTCAGAAAATGCTTTCCTTTCGGATGATCACTTTGGATAGGGGCAGATAAAGAAAAATCACGGGAAGCGAATAGAGAACGGATGCGGCTATGGAGGCGTTTTCGCTTCGCTCGCTCAAATCGTTGATTGCAATGGAGGCCGGGCGAAGATGCTCGTCGGGCAAAAGAATCAGCGCGGGCTCCGTAAGGTTCCAGCTTTCAAGAAAGCAAATGAGCGCGCAGACGGAAAGCCCCGGAAGGATCAGAGGAAGGATGATTTTTGTAAAAATAAGAAAAGAAGAATTCGTGTCGAGCGATGCTGCCTTCACAAGGTCTGAATCGACGGACGTAATTAAGAGGGATATAAAGATTGCTGCCATCGGCGAAAAGGCCTGAAGGAGAACGACGGAGATTTGTTTGTCATAAAGATGCGCCCATTTGCTCATTTTGAAGACTGGAACCATGATGCTTTCAAAGGGGAGAAGCAGGGCGACAATAAGCGTGCCCTTGATGAAAAACGCCCATCTTCCGTTAATCACAGTCAGCGCATAGCCCAGCATGATGGATGCGGGCATCTGAATGAATAGCGAATAGAGTGAAATTTTGACAGAGTTTAAAAATTTTTCCATAAGCAAGGGATCCTGAAACGCTGAAACGTACTGGGAAAGCGTAAAGGAGACATCCTCAAAGCCATTTTTCAGGGGATTTCCGTCGAAGAAGGACGCAAAAAGCAAAAGGAGAAAGGGCGCAAGAAAAACCGCCATGATCAGAAACAGGACGATAATTGAGAACTTCCTTTTCACAGCGCACCTCTCCTTTTGATCAGTAAAAAGTAAACGATTGCATATAGCACGACTGCAAACGCGATCAGAATTACTGCGCTGGCCGCTACATATTGAAAGCTCATATTGGTGTACTGATGATTCATGTAATTCTGAAGCATGTACGCCTTCCCGGACGGATATGCGCCAAACAGCAGATAGCTTTCTTTATACAAGCGAAGCATGAACACGATGTTGAGCCCGATCACTGCGCCCATTTCGCCTGGAATGGCGGGAAGGCGGATGGAAAAATAAGTGCGAATAGATTTCGCCCCGTCTATTTTGGCCGCGTCCGTCAGGCTTTCGGGAATGCGCTTAAGGCCTGAAAACAAAACCGCGCTTCCAAGTCCTGCGTATTTCCACACGAAAAGCGACAAAAGCGCCAGTCGGGCTTTTCCGCTTTCGAGAATGGAACGCGTTTCAAAGACGTTTTTCCACACGGCGGATGCGCTGACGGATGGAATCACGACGGGCAGAATGAGAATTATGATCGCAAGGCCTGCAAGGCGGGGATTTGCTGAAAGAACAGGCGCGATCAGAATGGAGCAGAGAAAGGATAGAAGCGCCATCGAAAGTCCAAGAACCAACAGGTTTTGAAAGCCGAGACGGAAATAGCGATTGCCAATCAGATAGGAGAAATTGTCAAAGACGTGAAACTCCATCTGAAACGGACTTTTCAAAAAGGCGTAGACAAAGGTAAAAACAAGCGGAATGAGATAAAACACGCAAAACGCCAGATACGCAAGCGCGCCCGACAAAACGGATATAAGGCGGGATGTTTTTATCTTCATCTTTATTCTCCAAGCATCATCTCAGCCTGCGTCTGGATCAGGCGCGCAAATGCATCTTCGTCAATCTCGCCCGCTAAAAATGCGGGCAGAAGCTCCGTGTTCACGATGCGCTTAAGGGAGATGGGCGCGTGATTGGTTTCGGCGTGTTCCAGAGCGTAGTTCCACTTTGCTTCGTTTTCAATGGACGTTTTTCGGATGTCCGGCATATTGATAAAGGCGTAGTCCTCCTTTTTGTCGATAAACTGTCCGTTATTCAAATAAAACTGATAGCGCGTGACAGCCTTTGAAGCATAGAGCGACACAAAATAGGCGGCTTCCTCGCGCATGTCGCTGTTGTTATTTGCAACAAGCGCATAGGTTTGCGAAACCAGCGGATCATCCGGCGAATATGTGGGCGGCAGAATGTACAGCTTTTCTCCGTATCCGCCGAGGCTTGAGTAATTCACACGCAGAAGGGCGTTTGATACCATATCGCTTGAACCGATCCGACCTGTCTGAATGCCTTTTGGATAGGGGTAAAGAAGGCGGTTGTCAGACAGGTATTTCCAGAGGGAAAGAAGATCCTTAAATTCCTGCGTTTCGTAATCGACCGTGCCGTCATAGGTGTTCAGGTATTTGGCGTTATACAGCTCCATGAAATTCGGGATAAACCCGGAGTCTGCGAGAAGATATATGTGCCGGTCGTTTGTCCGGTTGTATGCGATGACTTTGTCTGCAAGAGATTTGAATTCAGATATTGTCCATCTCCCCTCTGGCATCGTCCAGTTGAGCTTACTTTTAAGGATGGGATTTACCTCCCACATGCAGATTTCGCACATTGAAACCGCGCCGTAAATTCGTCCGCTTTCGGAAACCAATCCCCAGATATCGCGCATATTTTCGTGTGCCTTGATCATGTGCCCGTTGTCTGTAAGATCCACAATCGCGCCGTTTTTCAGAAGCTTCGGAAGCGGCGACACCGACCAGCCATCGGTTAGGTGAAGAACGTCGATGCCGCCCTCTCCGGCCATCAGCTCCGTTGCGGCGACGCGGTAATCGTCGATTGTGCGCGATACCACCTGAATATCCGGGTATTTTTCATTGAACAGGCGAATGGTCTCGACCATGGAAGGGGAATCCAATAATGTGTTTACGATGGTAAGCGTCTTTGAGATTTTCTGACCCGATAAAGACGCGATGTTGTGTTCTGCCAGGGGAGCGCCGTTTTCATCGGTTATGTAGAGCGAATATAGGTTTCTCTGAAGCGCGCGCGCGCCAATGGGCGCAGAGACGTCCATTTTTTCAGCCTTGCCGGTTATAAGATCGATACGCATGAGCGTTTTTCCCCCGTCTGTGAGGGCAAACGCGCTGTAGATATCGGAAAATCTGTCGCCTACAAGAATGCTTTGAACATTCGTTAGATGCAAGGCGGAAAGAACAACCCGGTTGTTCAGGTGAATTGCGGTCAGAAGGCTTTTTTCACTGCTGAAGGCAAGAAGCGTATTTTCATATACGGATATACAGTCGATGTTTTCGTTGACAAAGCCGGGTGCGGAAATCACTTCATCCTGAATGGTGGAGCCTTCGTATGCGTCAATTTTGATTACCTGTCCGATGCCGCTTTTTGTATCGGCAATCAGATAGCAGGTCGATCCGTCTGCGGCAAGCGAGCGGATGGAATAATCGTCGCTTAAGCGTTTAGGACCGGAGATGGGATACCCGCCGAATGTGATGGAGTTGAGGTACTGACCGTTTTGTGCTTTTGTGATGTAATATAGGGTTCCTGTGTTCATGGTATCGGGCGAAATAAGCTGGATGGCGTCGTCTTTCAAAATGGTCTTAGGATACTTGTCCTCCAGACCCTGATAGGTGATTGCGCCGTTTTCGTATTTCCACACGCCCTGCGGCGCGACCTTCTGAAAAGACGGCGCAAACGCAAGCGCGGTTGCGGCAATCAAAGCAGCGAGCATTGCAGCCAATGCGAGGCGAACGGGCATGCGGTGGGGCGCGGAGCTCGCAGAAATCCTGGTTTCGAGCGAGCCTGCGGCCTTTAAATCGCTGAGAGCGGTATTTATGGTTCGTTTAACGTTTTCATGCGTGATTTCGATCATGGATTATCCTCTCCTTTCAAATGCCTGGAAAGCGTATCGCGGGCGCGCTTGAGTCGTCCGGACACGGAGGACTGGGAAAGATTCAGTATGGAAGCGATTTCGTTTACGGAAAAATCCTGATAATAGTAAAGGAGGATGACCTCCTTCATTTTGTGAGGAAGACGGCCGATTTCCGTATGTAGGGCGATGATATCAGGATTGATCGGCGCGGACGAAAAGACGGCCAGGGCGGATTTTTCCTTAAGATATTTTAGCCTCACGCTTATGCGCCTTCGCATATCGCGAACGGTGTTGACGGCGATTTTGAATACCCACGCCTTTTCCTGATCCGGGCCGGGACACAAATGGATGTTTTTATATATTTTTAAAAATGTTTCCTGAACCGCGTCTTCAGAAAGCATTTGGTCTTTCAAAAAATAAAAAGCCATGCGCATAAGCTGCGTCTGATAGGCGGCGATCAGGCGAAGAAGCCTGTCTTCA
This sequence comes from Clostridiales bacterium, assembly GCA_015056255.1. Lineage (GTDB taxonomy): Bacteria > Bacillota > Clostridia > Christensenellales > Aristaeellaceae > SFHK01. The sequence goes on from SVGP01000002.1 coordinate 5,978, forward strand.
TATTCTGTCTTATCCTGCAAACCGATTGCGCCTCCTTTCACTTATTAAGACGCACGAGAAGGAGAAAATATCGCTTGAAACAGAAAATATGCATAAAAAAGCGCAGGCGGTCGATGACAGCTCCCGACACATCATGGTGGTTTAATAACCATACGGTAGGGGCAATCATTGACCGCCTGTGCAAATCTGAAAATCCCGGGCTTTCGCCCGGGACAATTATCATATGAATCGATTACTTGATGCCGTTGGCAATGCAGTACTCTTCATACTGACGGATGAACTCATCCTGTACTTCCTGAAGACCGGCGGCGTTGGCCTTCTCAAAGAAGATAGCCAGATCGGCTTCGAGGTTGTCGGTGAGACCGTAGCGCAGGGGAGTGAGGTACTGGGTGATAACCTGCTCTACAGCAGCAACCTTAGCCTCAACGGGGCCGCGGTCGAAGGAGAAGGAGCAGGGCATGAGGGGAGTGGCTTCAGCCATCTTTGCCTTGATCTCGTCTACGATCTTGCCTTCTTCGGTGGTTGCGCCCTCAAGGAAGAAGTCGGTGCGCTTCCAGGCCCAGGTGTTCATGGCATACTGGCCGAAGTTGGCGGCAGCGTCAGTGGCGACATAAGCGCCGTTCTCATCAAGCGTGTAGTGATAGTCCTTGATGCCGTAGGCGAAAAGCTGATGGAGTTCTTCGTTGGTGTAGATAAGCTCCATAACCTTAAGCGCCAGCTCGGGATGCTCAGCAGTGATCGGGATTGCGGTGGCATCCTGAGTGGGAGAGGAGTAGGATACGTAGCCCTGCTTGAGGCCGTAGGGAACGAAGCCGATCTTCCAATCGGGATGGCTTGCATGTACGGTGCCGATGGCGCCGGAGTACTTGTCGATGTTCAGGCCATTGTAGCTCATGGCTACTACGCCTTCGTTGAAGTAATCGCCAACGCCGTCAATGGGGTTGGAGATGAGGTTGCGATCCCAGAAACCGGCGTCCGCCCATTCCTTGGCGATCTGGAGCTCCTTAAGGAACCACTCGTTGTCGGGAGAGATGTACTTCTCAACTTTGGTCCAGGAGGGCTCTTCGCCTTCTTCCTTAACGGAACCGATCATGACGCCGACGGTGGTGTCATGGTAGAGGTACATGTGGTCGAGCGCGAGGATTTCATAGCTGCGGGTGCCGCCGTCCATGTTGGCGAACATCTCGGGGCAGTTTTCCTTGATGCCCTTCTGATACAGATACGCATTCTCGATGGAGTCAGGCGCGGGCAGGCCGTACTTTTCGCACAGGTCGATGCGATAGAGGATGCCGCCGCTGGTGTAGTTTACATAAGCGGTGGGGATGCAGTAGATGATGTCGCCCTTCTCAGTGGGGAGGGTGGCGAAGTCCCAGGCTTCCATGGGGATCATGTCCCACAGCTCGGGAGCGTGCTCTTCGACGAGGTCGGTCAGATCCATGAACGCGCCCTGACGAGCATAGTCCTTATCGGAAGCCCAGGAAGCGTTGTAGATCAGGTCGATCTTGTTGCCGCCGGTTAAGAGCAGCTGATAGGCAGTGCCCCAATCGGCCCAACCGATGAAGTTCATGCTCATGGTGCAGCCGAGTTCGGCCTTCAGGATCTCATTGACCTTTTCCATAACCATATCGGCGTCAGCGGGTTTGTCGCCCATCATGTAGACGACGACTTCGGGGAGCGCTTCTTCTGCGGACGCGATCGACATAAAGCCGAAGCACATCACGAGAACCAGAAGCAGAGACAGAGCTTTTTTCATGGTAGTTCCTCCTTGTTTTTTATTTCAAAGGCAAACGCGCCTTTGGAATCATGGATGCACTTATCCTTTGACTGCGCCGACCGTAAGGCCCTTGATGAAGAAGCGCTGTACGAAAGGATAGACCAGAAGGATGGGGCCGGTTGCGATCATGGACATGGCCAGCTTTGTAGTTTCGGTGGGCAGGTCGATGTCCAGAACGATGCCGCTTCGGGACTGGATTTCGCGAAGGGCTCTTGCGGAGTTGAGCATGTTGTAAAGGTAATACTGGAGCGACTGCAGCGCTTCATCGGTAATAAAGAGCATGCAAAGGTACCAGTCGTTCCAAAGTCCCAACGCCACAAAAAGACCGATGGTGGCAAGGGAAGGAAGGGACAGGGGCAGAACGATCTGAAGATAGATGCGCATGTCGCTGGCGCCGTCCAGCTTTGAGCATTCGATCAATTCTGTCGGAACGCCCTGCTTGATGAAGTTTCGCATCAGGAATATGTTGTAGGCGCTGAAGAACGACGGTACCATGATGGCCCACAGTGTGTTTTCCAGATGCAGAACCTGCTTCATGACGATGTACCAGGGAATCAGGCCGCCGCCAAAGAGCATGGTGAAGTAGAAAAAGAATGCAACGATGTTTCTCGATTCAAAGTCCTGGCGGGACAGAACGTAGCCCGTCATGGAGATGCAGAAAAGGGAGATGGCCGTGCCGCCCACGGTCTGGAGGATCGTGTTTTTGTAGGCTCTGATAATGTTGTCGGGATAGGAGAACAGCATTTCGTAAGCGGAGATGGACCACTTCTTGGGGAAAAGGGAATAACCCTCGCGGATAACCTCGCCATTATCGGTAAAGGAACCGATGATCATCAGAACGAACGGCAAGAGACATGCAAGCGCGAACAGTCCAAGAAGAATCTTGCTGACGATGTTGAAGATGCGGTATCCTCTGTTGTGCTTTCTTCGCATTTCCATAAATGTCTTCCCTCCTTCTTAGAACAGCGCGTAGTCCGGCTCGATTTTTTTGACGATGGTGTTGACCGTGACGACCAGAATCATGCCGACAAAGGACTGATAAAGGCCTGCCGCCGAGCCCATGCCGATTTCAACGTTTGTGCGCAGGGAGCGCCATACATAGGTATCGATGATCTCGGTGGTCTCCATCAGCTGTCCCGATTCTCCGACCAACTGGTAGAACAGATCGAAATTGCCCTTCATGATGCTGCCCAAGGACATGAGCGTCAGAATCACTATCGTTGGGCGGATGGACGGAATGGTGATGTGGATGATTTCCTGCCAGAAGTTTGCGCCGTCCAGGTCAGCCGCTTCGTAAAGTTCGTCGCTGATGCCGGTGATGGCGGAAACATAGATGATGGAGCCGTAGCCGACGCCCTTCCAGAAATCGACGATGGGGAGGATCACGTACCACGCCATGGGCATGGAATAGAAGTCTACGCGGTCAAAGCCCAGGGCAACCAGAAGAGAATTGATAACGCCGCTGTTGTAGTTCAAAAGGTTATAGGCGAAGGTACCGACCATAACCATTGAGATAAAGTGGGGGAGGAAGGTAAGGGTCTGAACCCACTTTTTATAGAACTTTCCGGCGATTTCGGAGAACATGATCGCGACGGCGACCTTTAAAATCGTACCGCCCACGATGAAAATGAAATTGTAGATGAGCGTGTTGAGCGTCATCCTCCAGGCAAGGCCGGAGGAGAAGAGGTATTCAAAGTTGGCGAGTCCCACAAACTTGCTTCCAAAGAGAGTGGAGAAAAAGTCAGTGGTGAATTGATAGTTGGTGAAACCGAAGTATACGCCGACCATCGGCAAGTAAGAGGTAATAAGGAAATAGACGACGCTTGGAAGCACCATCAGAACCAGAATGGGGTTTTTGCGGATGTCGTAACGGATTTTCGTAAGCTTAAGCGCCAGAACCATGGAGCCGATTACGAAAAGAAGGATACCGGCAAAAATGTAGAGGAATCCGGGCGACATGGAATTGATGTATTTGGACAGTGCATTAGGGAGATTGTTGATGACAAAGCCTGTGATGAAAAGGCCTGCGCCGGCAAGCGTCAGGAGGATGCCGATGATGGTTTTTATATCAAGCCTTGCTTTTGTGAGGGAAACCCAGTAAAAAACATAGGAAAGCGCGATTATGCAAAGACCCGAGGCGATCCACCATGCGCCGGGGAGAACGTCGCCGACCGTGCGGACGGGGGCGAGGTTGTTTAAGTGAACGCCTAACACGATGATAAGCGCACCCATAAGCATGATAAGGGAAGCGAAAATCACGGGCTTATCGAACTTACGCACGGAGAGCGCGCATACGGCGGATACGATAAAGAGCGTAAGCGCCATCAGAAGATTGGAAAGAAGCTGTCGGCCCGCGCGGCTTTCCTTAAGCTCAAGAATCTGGCTGTTGAGCGCTTCAAGGGTGGGCATCTGGTCAACCTTGGCCTTTTGCTGGTCGCGGTTTCTGAGCGCCTTATCGTATTCGCCCTGTGCGCGTTCAAGCTTTGAAATAAGCTTCTGATCTTCGGGAGAGGCTTCGAGGTTCGTTTTTGCTTCTTCAAGCTGCGTTACGCGTTTTTGAAAGCGGGTTTCAAGCGTGCTGAGCTGTTCAAGCGCGCTGTTGAGCGTGGTAAGCTGGTTGTTTAAGCGGGTCGATTCGTCTCTTGAATTGTCGGCGAGCTTAAGATACAGGCATGCGATGATGAGCACGAGCGCAATGGCCAGCAAAGCGCGGCCAAGAGAAGGAATCCTGCTCATCAAGGAGGGCTTTTTGTCGCTTTTTGATGATAGGCTCACGATGATCGCCTCCTTAGTTTTCAAAAATGATGCTGGTCAGCGATTCGGGCGCAAGCTCGAACTCGACCACCTGATCACGCCAGACGGGCTTTACCTTAAGGGGAGTTTTGCTCCTGTTTAATAGAAGCATGGAAGCGCTTCCGTCTTCCTTTAAGAAGGCTACGGTTTCAATGTCCGGATGCCACGCGGAGGAGGCGATCTGGGTGGAGCCGGGCGTCGCGGTCTGTCCGATCAGGGCGATGGCTTTCTGAGAATGGTTTACGGTGATCTCCTTTGTGTTCACATCGCACATAACAGGCGCGGAGCAGAAGTTTTGAACGTGGTTGGGGCCGCCCTCCTGATCCAGATACATGTTCCAGTCAAAAAGCATCGTCGTTCCATGGTCGATATCGCCGATGTATTCATGGGCGTACTTCATCGCGTGATACCAGGTATCGCGGCCGATATCGGGGCGACTGTACTCCATGCAGCCCTCGGTGAAGATGATCTTTTTATCCGGGAGGCGCTTTTTGACAAGATCGAGCGCTTTAAAGTGATCGCCCGTATAGAAGTGGAAGGCAACGCCTTCGATGAGATCATTGGTATCGTCCTTGATGGATTCGAGCGCTCGGGCGTACACCCTTTCCTTATTATGGTCCCAGATGTAAACGCCGGTGGTAAGACCGTGCTTTTTAAGGGCGGGAGCCAGATGATCGCGAACGAATACGCGCTCCTCTTCGCCGGTATAAATGCAGCTGTCCCACGATTGCGTCGCATTGGGCTCATTCTGAACGGTTACGTATTTGACCGTCAGCCCGTGCGCCTGATAGCCCTCGATGTAGCGGCAGATGTATTCTGCCCACATATCCCTGTATTTGTCAAGGAGCTTGCCGCCGCGGTTTCTCTGCCCCGTGGTTTTCATAAACGCGGGCGGGCTCCAAGGGGACAGGAGAATGGGAAGGGGTCTTCCCGCCTTTTCCTCGGCGCGTTTGATAAAGGGGATGATTTCCTTTTCGTCGTGCTCGAGAGAGAAGGATGCGAGCGCCTTGTCGTCGGGATTGCTCATGGCCTCATAATGAGCGATAGAGAAGTCACAGCTGTCGATGGACACGCGAAGGAAGCGGTAGTCCGCGCCGCCGCCAAAGTAGAAATCCAAAAGCTGTTCCTGTTTGTCCTCGGGCATCTGGTAAAAGACATGCGCGGCGGATTCCGTCGCAGCGCCGCCCAGACCTTCAAACACGCTGCCAGTTTCTTTATCATAGAGGTTGACAACGTAAAACTCGTCGCGGATGGTAAGGTCGCGCGTGGAGAGAGATTGGCTTTCAAGACCGAAACGGGTGAGCTGTCTGATCTGCGCTTTCATAAATATCACCTCGTAATCAATGATGAGCGTATCAACCAACGTATATTACTTTTAAAAGTATAGCACGAAGAAAAACGTTTTTCAATAGTTTGTTTGCACTATGGCGAAAAAATTAAGACAAGGTTTATTATTGACCTTATTATATCGATGAGCTATAATAAAAATGGATAAAGTTCATAACAGTGCGGTTGATAAAAGGAAAACGTTTTACTGAGAGGAGTCGTTTACCGTGAAAAAATGGGTTACGCTGATTCTTGTGGCAATGATGATGACGGGTTTTGCGTCGCTTGGCGAGGAAAAACCCGAAATGAGCATGTTACGCGCGCAGGGGACGGACATTGTCGATCAAAACGGCGAAAAGGTGCTTCTTCGCGGCGTGAACGCGGGCGGCTGGCTCATCATGGAAAGCTGGATGACGCTCACAAACGCTCCGAGTCAGCTGGAGGCGTTTGAGGTTCTGGATGAGCGCTTCGGAAGGGAAAAGAGGGAAGAGCTTTTTAGGATTTATGAAGATAACTATTTTTCGGAATCTGACTTTGACAATATAAAATCGCTTGGAATGAATGTTGTTCGCTTGCCGTTTGCGTGGTGGAATCTGATTGATGATGAGGGCAAGCTTAAGGAAAACGCCTTTTCGCGCCTTGATTGGTTTGTAGAAAACTGCGCAGAAAGAGGCCTCTACGTCATTTTGGACCTGCATGCCGCGCCGGGATCTCAGAACGGAAACGACCATTCCGGCGATATCACGGGCGCGAAGCTTTTCGACAACGAAGACTATATGGCGAAGACTGAATTGATCTGGACGGAGACCGCGAAGCATTTTAAAGGCAATCCCGCCGTAGCAGCCTACGATCTTTTGAACGAGCCGGGCGGAAAGCTTAATTCCACGGGCGTTGCCCAGTGGGAAATGTTTGACAGGCTCTATAAAGCCATCCGAAAGGTCGATCAGGATCACATCATCATGATGGAATCCTGCTGGGATCCTTCCGATCTGCCCGCGCCGGACAGATACGGCTGGGAAAATGTCGTGTATCAGTATCATTTCTATAAATGGAACGCGGACAACGATTATCAGGCGCAGAAGCTGTTTGTGGATGTGAAGATGCACAATTTCAAAAAGATCAATCATCCTGTGCCTTCGTTTGTGGGCGAATTTACGCTGTTTCAGAGCATGGATGCATGGAAATACGCCCTCAAAACCTATTCCGACGCAGGCATCGGCTGGACGATCTGGACGTACAAGGTGACGGGCAACAGCACGTGGGGCCTTTACAACGTGTATGGAAACAAAGTGGATATTTACAATGACACCTATGAAGAAATCGAGGAAAAATGGACGAATCAGGGAACGCTTCGAAGAAACACCGCGCTTTGTCAGATTGTGGCCGATGCAATTTACGGAAAAAGCGTAACCTTGCCCGAGGAGCCATCTGAAAAATCGGACACGCCCGTTATGCATCTTCCGGTCGAATCCGTAAAGGCCACAATGGGCGCATCCGTCAAGGAAGAAGACGGCGTTTACCGTCTGACCACAAAGGCCTCCCTTGATCCGAGCTATATCATGAATGCGATTTCGTATACCCTGCAGGAATCTGTCGATGCAATGTCGTATACTTATATAACTTTCTATATCAAGGACCTTCAGGGCAGCAATACACACAAAGTGACCTTGGTGGACGCCGATGGCAAGCTTGTGAGCCAGTGGGTGGATATCCCCTCGGTTCATCAGGAATGGACGCGCGTCAACTGCCCGCTTTCGATGTTCAAGGGCGTTGACCTGACGAAAATTACCGAGGTCAGGATCGGCGAATGGAACAGCGGCGATTACCTTTTTGACAAACTGTTTTTATGCAATGGCACAATGGACGAATGAGATTGTTGAGGAGCACGGATGGACGTAAAGATTAAGGATGTGGCGCAGCTTGCGGGCGTGTCAATTTCGACGGTTTCAAACACATTAAGCGGCAGAAAAAATGTGAGCCGCGAAAAGCAGGCGGCGGTGATGGAGGCGGTCAGAAAGCTTGGTTATGTGCCCAATATCAACGCCCAGCTATTAAAGTCCCGGCGAACAGGCAACATTGGGCTGTTTCTGCCCTTTATCGACGGCCTGTTTTACACGACGCTCATGCAGGAGGTGTATCACGCCTGCACGGAAAAGGGATACGGCATGTTCACCCATGTCGCGCGGGACTTTGACAGCCAGAAAACCGCCGCGACCATTTTGTCGTGCAATATCGACGCGGCGATTGTGCTGAATGATCATCTTCTGGACTCGGAAATTGAAACGCTGACTGCGCGCGGCATTCCCCTTGTTTTTAAGGACAGGCGCATTGTGCAAAAGGGTGTGAGCAGTATCGTCATAGACAATCAGGGCGGCACCATGCTGCAGGTGAACTATCTGGCGCACACAGGACACAAAAAAATCGCCTATCTGTGCGGCGTTCCCAATCACGATGGAAACGAGCGCAAAGAGGCGTTTAAAAAAGCGATGAAAAATGTCCGGCTGCCGGTGACGGATGAGCTGATCATGGAAGGGCAGTTTTCAAGAAGGGTCGCCTATAACTGCGTGCACGCAATAATGCACAGGAGCGATATTCCAAGACCCGACGCGATTTTGTGCGCCAATGACGAAATGGCCTTCGGGTGCATTGACGCGCTTAAGGATATGCATATATCCGTTCCCAAGGATATAAGCGTAATGGGCTTTGACGATCTGGGCGCCGAGGCGTGTTTGCCCGCGCTTTCAACAGTCGGATATTCGATGCGGGATTTTGCCTATCAGGCAGTGGAAGAAGCGGTGAGGCTGATTCATGATCCCATGAGCGATGGAGTACTGAAAATGCTTGAAACGCAGATGAAGATCAGAAGCTCCGTAGCGCTTCGGTTTTAAAAAACGATAGTAATAAACGCGCGGGCGATCAATGAATCGTCTGCGCGTTTTAGATTCAGTTGATATCCTTCTTAAGCGGCTTTCTGTTGCCCTCTTCATCCACGATCACGATGTTTTCAAGCTGTGCGCGGAAGCCTCTTCGAAACTCCTCCAGGTATTCCTTGCGAAGGGCGGCCTGCTCCTGGATTTCTTCGGGGGTGAGGCCTTCGGCTTTTGATTTTTTTGCGAGAAAGTTGATGCGGTCAAGCTTTTCTTTTACCATGGATTTGTCTCCTTTTATTGGTTTAAAAGCGCCTGATAGGCTGCGCTTTCGTGCATTGCGCTTTTGCTTTCGGGGTAGAGGGCGCGATAGGCTTTGGTGTGGTTTTCGTATGCTTTGTGAGAAACGGGGTCGGGCGAAAAGGATTTTGCAATTTGTATGGTTTTGGAAGCTTCCTCAAAGGATTTGAATGCGCCCACGCCCACGCCCGCTGCGATCATCGCGCCCATAGAGGTCGCTTCGCGCGGATGAGCGTGAACGAAAGTGGGAACGCCGATGATATCCGCAAACATCTGAGGCCAGACATTGCTCTTTACGCCGCCGCCTGAAAGAATCAGGCTTTCAAAGTGAAGGCTGTTGTCGATAAGCACCTTCGTGCAGTTGTTAAGCGCCTGCGCGACGCCTTCGTAGGCGGCTCTGACAAGATCGTTTCTGGTGTGCGTGAGCGTAAGCCCCATGAGCATGCCGCGCGCGTTTGCGTCCCACCACGGGCAGCGTTCGCCCATGAGGGTGGGGAGGAAAAATACGCCGTTAGCGCCGGGCACGGAGGAATGCGCCATTTTCTCTGCGCGGGCAAAATCGATTTTGCCGTCTTCGTTTGTTATGCCGAGCACGGTTTTCATCATGAAATCAAACGCGGTTGACGCGCATTGAACCGTGCCGCAGACGTTTGTGAGATTTTCGTCGATATCCGTATAGTTGAACGCCCGCATGCCGGGATCGATCACGGGCGTTTTGGAAAGGCCGCACGCCCATGCGCTGGAGCCTACGGTGATGTACGCGCCGTTTTCAGAGTATACGCCGGAGCCGTGCGTCGAGCAGGGGCCGTCGCCGCCGCCGATGGAGACGGGAATACCGCTTTTAAGGCCGAGCGCGGCGGCTGCTTCTTTGCGCAAAACGCCCGACACATCGGTCGACGGGAATAGCTGGGGCAGCTTTTCTTCGTCTATGCCGGCGCATTTCAATATGTCTTTGTCCCAGATGCGCTTATGAATGTTCATTGCGCCAAAAAGCGATGCGTCGGAAAAATCGCTTCTTGCGTGAAAACCGGTCAGGTATCCGTAGAGGATATCCTTCGTATTGACGAAGGAGTATGCGCGCTTATAGATGTCCGGATGATGCTTTTTCATCCACATGAGCTTTGGAAGGCCGTAATGTACGTCTGGGCGGTTGCCGGTAATATTGTAAAAGATTTTTGCGCCCATGCGGGATGCGATTTCATCCACTTCGTTTACTGCGCGGGTATCCAGATGGATGATGTTCGGATGCAGGGGCGTTCCGTCTTTTTCGATCGGAACAAGGCCGTTCATGGTGCCGGTCAGGCCGATTGCGCACACGCTTTCAAGGCCGTCTGTTCCTGAAAGGCTGTTCATGGCGGATTGGACTGCTTTTATAAAATCCTCAGCCTTCTGCTCCGCCCAGCCGTCCTTTGGGAAATAGGTGGAATATTCGGAAACTGTTGCTTTGATGAGCGTGCCGCTTACGTCAAAAAGCGAGCACTTTAAGCCTGAGGTTCCCGCATCCATGGTCAGAATTGTATTCATAGACTCACCTTTCTGAGAAAAAGGCGGCGCAAAGCGTGCGCCGCCGATTTTGATGCGTCAGGGCTTTTCAACATGCGGGCAGCCGAGCGCGGTCGTGCGATAGAGGGGCTTGGCCCAGTAAACCGCGTTTTTGATGACCTTCTGAACGTCTGGAATTTTGAAGGTGGGGTTGGTTTCATGGCCGGGCTGGAAATAGAAGATTCTGCCGTTTCCGCGCACATAGGTTAGGCCGCTTCTGAACACTTCGCCGCCCTCATAGCCGCCGATGAAAATAGTCTCAAGGGGCTCAGGCACCGTGAAGGGCTCGCCGTAGGTCTCCTCGTGGGGGAGATAGATGAATCTGCCGATGCCCTGAGCGATGGGATGGGCGGGGTTGACCGTCCAGACGCGCTCAAAGTCGCCGTCCTCGCGCCAGGTGAGGGAGCAGGGGGTGCCCATGAGAAGCTTGAAGGGTTTGGATTCGTGCGCGGAATGGAGGAAGATTGCGCCCATGCCCATCTGCACATGATCGCGTACGCGCTGGGCGACCTCGTCCGGCACCTGACCGTGCGCCATGTGGCCCCACCAGATGAGAACGTCGGTGTCCTTAAGCGCTTCGTCCGTAAGGCCGCACTGATCGTCCAAAAGAGTTACGGTCCTGACTTCGATGTCGTCGCATTCCAACGCTCTTTTCAGCGTCATGTGAATGCCGTCGGGATAAACCTCGCGAACGCGCTCCTCGGTGCGCTCATGAACAAATTCGTTGAAGATGGTAACGCGGATCATGGATATGTCCTCCTTTTGAAATCAAATGCAATCGATGACTTATTATACCATAGAAAAGCCAAAGTGGGCAATGGAGAATCGCGCTTAAACGAAAAAAATTGATTTACAGAAAGTGCCTGAAAGCGTATAATAAAGGAAGACTATGAATGAATATGCGCAAAGGAGAAAACATGAAGGCTAAGTACATGCGGACGCTGCTTTTTGCGCTTTTTCTTATGCTTCTTGTGTGCGCGCATGGAGAAGCGGATGGAGAAAGGGTTATTGTGATACCGCCCGGCATCCGCGAGGTTTCCGAGGAAGCGTTTGCGGGGGATACCGGGATTACGCATCTGGTAATTTACGAGGGCGTTTCGATTGGGAAAAACGCCTTTTCGGGCTGCACAAATCTGAAAACGCTGATCGTTGTCGGTGATCCGGATATTGCTTTCGGAAGCGTTTTTACAGGCGTTCCGATCAGAAATGTGTATTGCGGGCGGGGGACGAAGGCGGACACGTATTTCCGCGCGCGGAAGGTAAACGTGCATTCGCTGACCGCATATCCGTCCAGCGAGAGTTTCACAACCGATTTTCGCCTGACGGGCGTTGCGATCACGGGCTATAAGGGAATGGATGCGGATATACAGGTTCCAGCCCAAATCCTTGGCATGCCCGTAACCGAAATCGGAGAAAACGCGTTTTTTGAAAACATGTACATCGAAAAAATCCATCTGCCCCAAAGCGTTTCCGTGATTGGAGAAAGCGCGTTTGTGTGCTGCCCTTCGCTTAAAACGGTTCTGGCGGACGGCACGATCAAAGATATCGGCGCGCATGCGTTTGAAGACTGCGAGCGCCTTACGGAAATTCCGCTTGCCGAGGGTCTTATTCATGTGGGCGACCATGCGTTTAAAAACTGCCGGTCGCTGAAAAATCCCACGCTTCCCGAAAGCGTGCAGGCTGCGGGAGAGGGCATTTTTGAAATCGAGCCGCTGGTTCAGGAAAACGCACTAAGCATTGTTCCTTTGTATCAGTTCAATTACACGCGGACGATCTGCGTGTTTTCCGGAGAAGAAAGATCCGTGAAAACCTCCGGATGCGGCGCGACGTGCGTTGCGATGGTGATTCGGTTTAAGAATGGCAACTATGACGTGACGCCCGAAAGCATATTTGAATGGGCGTATAAAACCGGTTATTACAAAGGCGACGGCTTAAGCCATCTGTCGCTTTCAAGGGCGCTTACCTTAAACGGCGTCAAAAGTCGCTGGACGAAAAGCACAACGGAAGTAATCGCCTGCTTAAAGGCCGGTCGGCCTGTCATCGCGCATATGGGACCGGGTTTGTTTGCGGATAACGGACACTACATTCTCCTTCGCGGCATTGATGAAAACGGTTTGATCCTCGTAAACGACCCCAACAGCCGTGAGTTGACCGGGCAGGCGTTTCCGATTGATTTTATCAAGAGCCAGCTTAAGGTTTACGACGGCTTCTGTCTCATCCGCGAATGAAGATCTAAAGGCTGAAATGCTTTACAAAACGCTGTTTTGATGGTATACTTGTGCGGGTGAATTTTGAGTATACCGGGATGAAATATGCCCGGTTGGCAAAGGAGGCGCAGGCTTTGGATCCAACGACGAAGCTGATTAAAAAGCTTGCGCCGGATTTGATGGATGAAATCGTTGCGCGTGCAATGGTGCTTGAAAAGATTTCGGTTCTGCAGCCCGTGGGCAGGCGCGCGCTTGCGCAGAGAATGCGCTTATCCGAGCGCGAAGCCAGGGTGATTACCGATGCGCTCCGGGAGGCGGGGCTGATCGACGTAACGCCCGCAGGCATGATGCTGACCAACCGGGCGTATGAACTCATCGACAGCGTGCGCGAGCTTGTCAGAAACAAGCTTGGCCTTGAATCGATGGAGATTCAGCTTCAGATGCTTTTGCATGTGGAGAGGGTTAAGATCGTTCCGGGAAACGCGGATGAGTCCAGAGAAGTGCTTTCCGAAATCGGGCGCGTTGCGGGCGTAAGGCTTCGAAAATCCGTTCGCGACGGATCCATCGTTGCCGTAACCGGCGGAACCACCGTTCAGCAGGTTGCGCAGAACATTCCGCGCGGACAGAACATCGCAGTTACCGTCATTCCCGCGCGCGGCGGTCTTGGTCAGGCGGTTGAAACGCAGGCCAACACGCTTGCTGAGGAAATTGCGGACAAGCTCGGCGGAACGCACAGAGCGCTTTATATCCCGGACAGCCTCACAAAGGATGCTTTAAGGGAACTGATCAAGCTTAAGGAGGTCAGCGAGCCTCTGGAAGCGGTCAAGCGCGCGGACGTTCTGTTGTACGGCATTGCAAGGGCCGACGACATGGCTAAAAACAGGCTTATGAATAAGTCTGACCGCGATGAAATGATCAAAAAGGGCGCGACAGCCGAGGCGCTTGGCTTCTGCTTTGACGCGCATGGAAAATTTCTCTCGTCCGCATCGGGTTTGGGCATTCCGATCGAGGCCGTCGAATCCATTCCCACCGTCATCGGCGTAGCCGCAGGCGCAAGAAAAGCGGAGGCAATCCTGGCCGTTACGAGGCACCACAAGCACGATTTGCTCGTCATCGACGAGGGCGCGGCTACCGCGATTTACGACCTCATCCGAAAAGACCGCTAAATTCACTTGAAACCTTTACTTCAAATAACATGAAGTTTCTTTTATGTTTTAAAACAATGTGGTATGATAATACCACGAACAATAATAGGGAGTGAAAGTATGAATAAGAAGACTGTTCAGGACATTTGCGTAAAGGGCAAGAAAGTTCTTGTAAGATGCGACTTCAACGTACCGCTGGACGCGGACAAGAACATCACCGACGAAACCCGAATCAACGCTGCGCTGCCCACCATCAAGTATCTGCTTGACAATGGCGCCGCCGTTATCCTCTGCTCCCACCTTGGCCGTCCCAAGGGAGAGTTCAATATGAAGTATTCTCTCGCCCCCGTTGCAAAGCGCCTGTCTGAGAAGCTCGGCTTCGAAGTCAAGCTCGCTTCCGACGTTATCGGCGAATCCGCCAAGGCTCTTGCAGCTGAAGTAAAGTGCGGCGAAGCCATTCTTCTTGAGAACGTCCGCTTCCACGCCGAAGAAGAAAAGAATGATCCCGATTTTGCCAAGGCGCTGGCCGACATGGCTGAAATCTATGTATCCGACGCGTTCGGTACCGTACACCGCGCCCACGCCTCCACCGCCGGCGTAGCCGCCTACCTGCCCGCTGTTGCCGGCTTCTTAATCGGCAAAGAGCTCGACTTCCTCGGAAGCGCTGTTGAAGAGCCCAAGCGTCCCTTCGTTGCCATCTTAGGCGGCGCCAAGGTTAAGGACAAGATCGGCGTTATCACCAACTTAATCGAAAAGGTTGACACCCTCATCATCGGCGGCGGCATGGCTTACACCTTCCAGAAGGCCATGGGCAAAGAGATCGGTAAGTCCCTTCTCGACGAAGAGCGCATTGAGCTGGCCAAGGAACTGATGGCCAAGGCCGAAGAAAAGGGCGTTAAGCTCCTTCTCCCCATCGACAACGTTTGCGGAAACGATTTCTCCAATGACTGCGAAATGATCACCGTTGACGCCGAAGAAGGCATCCCCGCCGACTTCGAAGGCATGGACATCGGCCCCAAGAGCGTAGAGCTCTTCTCCAAGGCTGTTAAGGAAGCCGCGACCGTCGTTTGGAACGGCCCCATGGGCGTATTCGAGTTTGAAAACTTCGCCAAGGGCACTCTGGCCGTTGCGACCGCTATGGCCGAGAGCGAAGCCATCACCATCATCGGCGGCGGCGACTCCGCTGCAGCCGTTACCCAGATGGGTCTGGCTGACAAGATGAGCCACATCTCCACCGGCGGCGGCGCTTCTCTCGAGTTCCTCGAGGGCAAGACCCTTCCCGGCGTTGCCTGCCTGCAGGACAAGTAATTTTATAAACACATCTTGGGCCGCCGCCTGACGGCGGCCCGAACTTTGAACGGAGGAAAAACATTATGCGTAAGCCCATCATCGCCGGCAACTGGAAAATGAACAAGACCCCCGAAGAGGCCAAGGCCCTCGTAACCGAGCTTATTCCCCTCGTAAAAGACGCCGAGTGCGACGTAGTCGTTTGCACCCCCGCTGTTTGCTTTGCTGCTGTTGCCCCCGTTATCGAAGGCACCAACGTAAAGCTCGGCGCCCAGAATGTACACTTCAAGGCTTCCGGCGCTTACACCGGCGAGCTCTCCGCTGAGATGCTCAAAGCCGCCGGCTGCGAATACGTCATCATCGGCCACTCCGAGCGCCGTCAGTACTTCGGCGAGACCGACAAGACCGTTAACCTGCGCACCGTAGCCGCCGTGAACGCGGGCCTTAAGGCCATCGTATGCGTTGGCGAAAACAAGGAAGAGCGCGAAGCCGGCTACACCGACTATCTCGTAGCCTATCAGACCCTGATGGCGCTTCACGGCCTCACTAACGAGCAGATCGTAGAAACCATCATCGCTTACGAGCCCGTTTGGGCCATCGGCACCGGCCTTACCGCCACCGACGAGCAGGCCAACGAGACCATCGGCGTCATCCGCAAGGCCATCGCCGGCAAGTACGGCGAGTGCGTTGCAGAAAAGGTTCGCATCCAGTACGGCGGAAGCATGAAGGGCTCCAACGTTAAGGGCCTCATGGCACAGCCCGAAATCGACGGCGGCCTCATTGGCGGCGCTTCCTTAAAGGCTGCTGACTTTGCTCAGGTGGTGAACTTCTAATGGCCACTACCGCGCTTATCATCATGGACGGCTTCGGAATCGGCGGAAATGACGCCAGCTCCAACGCCATCCTTTCTCAGGGAACCCCCAATATCGACCGCTTCATGGCTGAGTATTCCCACACCGCCATCGGCGCTTCCGGCGAGGACGTAGGCCTTCCGGACGGCCAGATGGGCAACAGCGAAGTAGGACACACCAAC
The DNA here is from genome assembly GCA_015056255.1 of Clostridiales bacterium. Lineage (GTDB taxonomy): Bacteria > Bacillota > Clostridia > Christensenellales > Aristaeellaceae > SFHK01. The sequence continues at coordinate 22,252 of SVGP01000002.1, forward strand.
ATCGGCGCAGGCCGCGTTGTGTATCAGATGCTGGTCAAAATCACCAAGGACATCCGCGACGGCGTGTTCTTTGAGAATAAAGCCATGCTCAAGGCGATGGAGAACTGCAAAAAGAACGATTCTGCCCTTCATTTAATCGGCCTTGTTTCTCCCGGCGGCGTTCATTCCCACACCCAGCACCTCTACGGCATTCTCGAAATGGCGAAAAAGCACGGCCTTGAAAAAGTCTATGTGCACGCCCTTCTGGATGGCCGCGACGTGCCCCCGGATTCCGGCTGGGAATATGTAAAAGAGCTTTGCGAGAAGATGGACGAAATCGGCGTTGGCAAAATTGCCACCACCATGGGCCGTCTTTATGCCATGGACCGCGACAATGCCTGGGAGCGCGTTGAAAAGGCTTACAACGCCATGGTGCTCGGCATCGGCAATAAGGCCGAATGCCCCGTACAGGCCATCCGCGATTCCTACGAAGTCGTAGACGAAACCGGCAAGCATTTGACCGATGAGTTCGTGCTGCCCACCGTGCTTGATGAAAACGGCATGATCAAGGCCAATGACTCCGTCGTATTCTTTAACTTCCGCCCCGACCGCGCCCGTGAAATCACCCGCGCGTTTGTCGATCCCGACTTCAAGGGCTTTGAGCGCAAAAACGGCTTCTTCCCGCTGACCTATATCTGCATGACGCAGTATGATGCGACCATGCCGAATGTGGACATTGCGTATCCGCCGGAGTCTCTTTCCATGACCATGGGCGAGTACCTGTCCAAGTGCGGAAAGACCCAGCTTCGAATCGCCGAAACCCAGAAGTACGCCCACGTAACCTTCTTCTTCAACGGCGGCGAAGAGACCAAGTTCGAAGGCGAAGACAGAATTCTGGTTCCGTCTCCCGCAGCCGAGCTCGTGCCCACCTTTGACCTCAAGCCCGAGATGAGCGCTTACGAGGTTACCGAGGCCGTTCTTCCCTTGATCGAGGAAGACAAGTACGACGTGATTATTCTGAACTTTGCCAACTGCGACATGGTCGGCCACACCGGCGTGATCCCCGCCACCAAGAAGGCCGTCAAGGCCGTCGACGAGTGCGTAGGCAAGGTTGTCGACGCAATTGTCGCCAAGGGCGGTCAGTGCATTGTCACCGCCGACCACGGCAACGCCGACATGATGATCGATCCCGAATCCAAGGGCCCGTTCACCGCGCACACCACCAACCCCGTTCCCGTGATCGTTATCGATCCCAAGAACCCCAAGAAGGTTCTGAAATCCGGCGGCCGTCTGTGCGACCTTTGCCCGACCCTTCTTTACATGATGGGTCTCGAGCAGCCCAAGGAAATGACCGGCGAAAATCTGATCATCGGCTGAAACTAAAAAGTAACAGAAATGTCATAAACACCCCGAAACCGACCGAACAAACCCCGGTCGGTTTCGTTTTTTTAGTGAAAATTTGAAGAGTGTAACGAAAGAATAAATACCGAAGTCGGTTTTTTACGACAACACCCCTTGAATATTTAAGCTAAAGGTTTATATTTGAAAAAAAAATGAAACAATATACAGGTATAATAAGGCGGTAAAATGACGAGGGGAAGCTGAGGTGACGGGGGAATGCATGTTCAGAACATTCGCGTAAAGCGAAATACCGCAAAACGCGTGGAATCCTTCGTCTTTTTGAAGCTGTCAAGAGATCCTTCTCTCCGTCAGGTAAGGCGTTTCAAGCGTCAGGAGCGTTTGAGCCGCTTTTGCGCACTTGTTCTTGCCATCGTGATGCTGATCGGCATCGGTGTTTTGATTGGAAAGTTTTCCGACATTGCATACATGAGAAAAAACACAAAAGCCCTGAAGGCCGATAACCGTTTGCTTGAGGTCAGCATCGGAAATCTCGAGCTGGAGCTCATGATGAAAACACAGGACAATGTCATCTGTCATCTGGCGCAAAGAGATTTGGGCATGATCAGACTCGATGAAAAACAGTTGACGGTGCTTCCAATCGGCGAAACGCACCTTGGCGATACACAATTTGCATCCACGGGTTACACCAAGTAAAAAATAAATTCATAACGCCTTCGGAGAATGGAACTCTGAAGGCGTTTTTTCTGTCAAATACTGTATAAGGCGTGTGACTCGCCATCGGTTGCGCAATGAAGTTGCGTGTGATATAATAAAATAGAAGTCGTATCAGGCGCAGCGCAAACGGAATCTGAAGTAAGGATGATAAGAACATGTTTGAAAGCATTAAAAGCTGGATAGGCGATGGGTTCAGCGTATTTGTGTATATTGCGATTGTCGTTTTGTTTATCGTCGGCATTGCAAAGTGCATTCTGCCTGTAATCCGCACAACCGATGTGCTGAAGCGCGCGATCAAGAACATCAAAAAGGGCGATAAAGCGCGCCGTTCCTGGCAGGAAGACCGATTTCTTGGCAGGGGCGTTTTAATGTCCCACTGGTCGGAATACTTGAACAATCTCTTCTTTGCCGACGGCGAATATCATAACCCCTCAAACGTTGAGGACTTTATCAACGAAGAAACAGTCATTGACGGTCCCGGCAGCACGCATCTGGCGGAGGCAATTCCGGGCGTCGCGGTTTCTCTGGGTTTTTTGGGTACGCTGATGGGCTTGTCTGTGTCTCTCTCCGGCATGAGCGGTGTGGACGCGCAGGCGGTATCGGATTCGATGGCTGTGCTTTTAAGCTCGATGAAGTACGCGTTTTTGACCTCTATTTTCGGCGTTGTGGTCTCGATTCTGTTCACCCTTCTTACAAGAATCGTAAGAAGCCGAGCCGAACGCGCGCTGACAGCCTTTTATAACGCCATGGCGCGATATGCAGGCGTATTGTCCGTCGATCCCATGACGCAGATCGCCATTTATCAGCAGGAGCAGACGGGACTTTTAAAGGAGCTTCTCGAAAAAACGGACGCGCAGAAAACGGCGCAGATTCTGTCAGAAGCCGTGCACAGCGCGGTGAAGCCTTTGGCAAGCGCGGTTGAACGCAATATGAATCTGACCTCCACCCGTCAGGCGGAAATGATGGATGCGGTTGCAGATGCTTACATTCAGAAAATGGATCAGACAATGCACGGGCAGTTTGATCATCTTGCCAAGACGATTGAGGATACCTGTCGCTATCAGGAAAAGTCTGTGCGCGGCATTACCGAAGCGATGAACGGCATGAGCGATATAGCAAGAAGCATTCGCGAGATGAAGGCCGATATGGACGAAGTGCTCAAGAAATACGAAGGAACGCTTCACCGCTTAAGTCAGGCGCAGGCCCGATACGAGGATCTTTTTGACAGCACCAGGGGCGTTGTTGAGCGTCAGGCGGAATACATGAACCTTTTAAGCCACTTAAGCGAGGCGTTTATCCGTCAGGCGGAGGCCATCAAGGCGGGCACTGAGGAATTCATGGAAAATGTGGGCGCAATGAACGAAGCGAACGTCGCAAATCTTGAAGGCGCGGCTGGCGTGCTTGAAAATGCCGGTGATACAATCGCAAAAACCATTCAGGACGCGCGGGACAAGCTCAATCGCGACATGGAGGAATCGCTCAATTATTTTGAAGGCTGCATGACCGAAATCCTCAAGAGAATCGAATGGGCGGCCAACGAAACCAGAGACTCGGTTTACGGCCTTCCCCAGAAGGTGGACGGCGCGGTGAACGGATACCTTACGGAAATTGATCAACTGACCGACGCGCTTATGGAATCTCGCGAGAAGATCCAAAGGGCGCTTGATGCGCAGGACGTCAGGGAGGCATAAAATGCGTCAGATGAAACGGCGCATGCGAGTGCGCGCAAAAGAAACGGGTTCCTTCTGGCTCAGCTTTTCCGATATGATGAGCGTGCTTGTATTGGTGTTCATATTCGTGATTTTCTCCATGATGCTGTCTTTGGCCGAGCAAACGGAGCGGCTTAAAAAGACCGAGGATCAGTACACGCAGGCAATGATTCGCATGCAGCAAAGCGAAAAGGAATTAAGCGAAAAGGAACAGATATTGATTCTTCAGTCCGAAAAGCTAAGCGAGCTTACGGAAGAAATGAACAGGCAGGCGGCGCTTCTGGATGAGAAGGAAGCGGAGCTTGAAAAAACGCTGGACGAAAACAGAGTGATCATTTTGGACCTTGAACAGCGTTTGAAGGATGAAATGTCTGAAAATGAAAACCTGACGACCAGAATTATGATGCTTGAAGGAAACAAACAGGCGCAGCAGGACGAGATCGACAGGCTCTTGATCGACATAGAAAACCAGAAAAAAGAGCTGGATGCGCTTGGCGTCGATTACAGCAATCTTTTAAGCTATGCGAATCAGACGCTTTCTGCCCTCGAACAGACGCAGGATCAGCTGGCAAGCGCGAACAACCGGCTGACGGACGCGCAAAATCAGCTCAATTCGCAGTCGCATGCGCTGAATCAGTATGAATCGGAGCTGAAACGGCAGCAAACTCTGATCGAGCAGATGGTCGGCGTAAAGGCTCAGATCATCGAGGCGCTTTCAAGAGAACTTAAGAAAAACAACATTTCAGTCACCGTTGACGCACAGACCGGCGCGATCACGCTGCCCAGTGAAATGCTGTTTGCCGTTGGCGCAAATACCTTAAGCGCTCAGGGCGAAATGTATCTGGATCGCTTTCTGCCGGTGTATCTCAACGTGCTTCTGTCCGATGAATTCAATCCCTTTATTGCCGAAATCATCATTGAAGGCCACACAGATTCCAGCGGCAAGGCAGGATATGACGCATATCTTTATAATATGCAACTGTCCCAGCAGCGCGCGCTTTCCGTGACCAATTATGTTTTAAGACGCGACTATATGACCTATAATCTCAATTTGACAAACGACGAACAAACTCTTTTGCGCACGCTCGTCACTGCCAGCGGGCGCTCGTTCAGCGCGCTTATCTACAATTCTGACGGCACTGAAAACAAGACTGCGTCCAGACGTGTAGAAATCAAATTCCGCTTGAAGGACGATCAGACGATTGATGCAACGGAAGCAATTTTAAATGAACTCAACCACTAACAAGATGAAAGGAAGCGGGCCTGAATGAAGTATCTAAGAAGGCTCATATCGTTTGTGGCGGTTAAGATGGTTTTGTTTACCGCCATCATGGCGATCATTGTGTGCGCTTTTTACATCGCCTTCAACCTTGGAAACGCCTATATCCTGATCAGCGAAGGCATGGAAAAGCGCGCTGTGGTTGCTTTGACGCGCGAAAACGCCACGGATCTGAACGGTTATTTCACGGGCAGCTTTTTAAATGCCGACAAGACGCTTGAGGTTGCGTTTTCGGACGCCTCGCCGTACCTTCCGTATAATATTACGGATTACGAATACGAAATCACGATTGAATCGCTCAGAGTCTGGCCTTGGGGCGATGAAATTGTGTGCACCGTCATTGAGCACGTAAACGGAATCAAGGGAAATGTCAAGGCAGCGTACGCTTCGGACGTGTCCGGCGACCCTGCCGCATGGATGAGCGGAAGATATGAATTGAGGCTTAAAAAGCAGCCGGACTCCGGACAGTGGAAAATTTCTGCTATTTATCAGGACAACAATTATAAGGACACGGGGGATGCGTAATCAATATCAGGGATCTTTTGCTTCCTGAGGGCGCGGCGCTTGCGCCCATGGCGGGCGTGACCGATGCAAGCATGCGCCTTTTGTGCGCGGAAATGGGCTGCGCATGGGCGGTCAGCGAAATGCTGTCCGCCAAAGGCTATTTATATTCGCCCGAGAGTCGCGCGCATCAGGAGCTTTTGGAAAAATTTGACGGCGAGGGTATTTTGGGGCTTCAATTGTTTGGAAGCGACCCCGATATGGTTTCGGAAGCGGCAAAACGGCTGGAAGACAGGCCTTTTGCCTTTTTCGATTTCAATATCGGCTGTCCCGCGCATAAGATTGTCGGAAACGGCGAAGGAAGCGCGCTGATGCGCGATCCTGTGCTGGTTGGAAAGATTGTTTACGCCTTTTCAAGAGCGGTAGAAAAGCCTGTCACGGTCAAAATCCGCGCGGGATGGGATGAAAACCATAAAAACGCCGTGGAAATCGCCCGAATCTGCGAAGAAAACGGCGCATGCGCCATCACTGTGCATCCGAGAACAAGAGAGCAGTTTTATCTCGGAAAAAGCGACTGGACGATGATACGCGATGTAAAGCAGGCGGTCAGAGTTCCCGTCATTGGAAACGGGGATATTGCGTCGTGGCCGGACGCCAAGCGGATGATGGACGAAACGGGCTGCGACGGCGTGATGGTTGCAAGAGCTGCGCAGGGAAACCCGTGGATTTTTAAAGAAATCCTGGCAGGCTTAAAAGGCGAAACCTATCAGCCGCCGACGGTCGAGGACCGCGTACAGATGGCGGTTCAGCATTTGGATATGCATGTTGCCTGGCGCGGCGAAAGATATGCTGTGCCTGAGATGCGAAAGCATGTGGCGTGGTATCTTCAGGGAACGCCGATGAGCGGAAAACTGAGGGCGCGGGTCAATACCATGCTTACAAAAGAAGAAGTAATAAACGCGCTTTACGAATATCTTTACGCCTATAAAGAGAGGATGGAAAAAGAAAATGCAGAAGTTTGAAACATTGCCGATTGATCAGCTGATTCGCCCGGAGGGCTTTGACTGCGAATGCGGCCTTCATCATGGCGTTGATCTTAAATATCTCAAAATTGCCCCGGGCGCGATCAATTATGTAGGTGACGCGGTGCGTGCAATAGGATGCAAAAAGCCGTTTATTATCTGCGATAAAAACACCTATGAGGCGGCGGCCAAAAAGGTTTCAAGCGTGCTCGAAAGCGAAAACATTCCGCACACTGTGTTTGTCATTCCTCAGGGCGATCTTAACAAGCTCGAGCCCGACGAGCGCGCGCTGGGATCCATCGCCATGACCTATGACACCTCCTGCGACATGATTATCGCTGTTGGAAGCGGCGTGATCAACGATTTGTCAAAGGTCTTTTCTTATGATCTTGGCATTCCACAGATGATCGTCGGCACCGCGCCCTCCATGGATGGCTTTGCTTCCAATTCTTCCTCAATGGTCGTAAACGGCGTAAAAACCACGCTCTACAACCGCTGCCCGGCGGCGATTGTTTTGGATATTGACATTATGAAAAACGCGCCCATGCGCATGCTCTGGGCAGGTCTTGGCGATATGGTTGCCAAATACATTTCCCTTTGTGAGTGGAGAATTGCCCACCTCGTCATTGGCGAATACTACTGCGAGCACGTAGCCGAGCTTATGAGAAACGCCTTAAAGCGCATTATGGCTTATTCCGACAGCCTTAAGGACAGAAGCGCGGAAGCGGTTCAGGCGGTTTCCGAGGGTCTGGTGCTTTCCGGAATGGCGATGAGCTTTGCAAAGGTGTCCCGTCCGGCTTCGGGCCTTGAACACTATTTTTCCCATATGTGGGAGATGCTCGCCCTTGAAAGAGGGGAGGAGAGCGAGCTTCACGGCATTCAGGTGGGCGTTGGCACCTGTCTTACCATGAAGATTTACGAGGATATCAAAAAGCTTACGCCCTCCATGGAAAAGGGAATAGCGGCTATGAAGGCGTTTGACAAAGAAACCTGGGAAGCACGCGTAAGACGCGTGTTTGGAAAAACGGCGGAAGCGGTGCTTGAAATCGAGGAAAAGACGCACAAAAACGATCCCGAAAAGCACGCGAAGCGCCTTGAAAACATCATCCAAAACTGGGACGAGATTCTGAAAATCATTTCGGAAGAATTGCCCGACGCCGAATGGCTGTTTGAAAAAATGCGCGTAAACGGCATGCCCATGAAGCCTGAGGACATCAACCTCACTCATCAGGATGTGGTGGACGCATTCGTATGCTCAAGAGACATCCGCGACAAGTATTTGTCTGGCTCGATGCTGTGGGATCTGGGCGAGATGGATGAGTTCGCTGAAAGGCTGTGAAAATATGAACATCATGATTTATGCTTCCAAAAAGAACTTTGATGTTCAAAAGGCCGAACGTTTTTTTAAGGAAAGAAAAATTCCATTTACGAGCGTTGATATCAAAAAGCACAAATTGGGCGCAAGAGAGCTTCAGCTGTTTGTAAAAGCTGCCGGCAGCGCACGCGCGCTTCTGGACCCTGACGCAAAGGGGGAGAAGGCGGACTACGCCAGACACCTGACGCTTGAAAACATCATTTTCGATCTTATCCTTGAAAATCCGACGCTGATGAAGACGCCGATTGTGAGAGACGGCAACAAGGTGAAAATCGGATTTAAGCAGGAGGATTGGGAAGGATAGGGTCTCGGTCCTATGCCACCAAGTTCAGAAATTATGATAAAAGAATAGGCGGGCATTCGTAACGCCCGCGCTAACTTGGAAAACAAGAATTAAAGCGGCGCTTCCTGTTCGGAAACGCCGCTTTTCAGTAATCAGTAGCTGATTCTGCTCGGGGGATTACAGGAGGGACAGGCTTTGTAGTCGCGCTCAATGGCATATTCGAGGGTGACTGCGTTTGCGCCGCTTACGCCCTGAGCGGAACAACGCGCGCCTACGTGGTAATAGGTTTTACCGGATATGATGTATACGGTGCTGCTGGCGGAGCCAGTGGTGGGTTTCGATGTGGAGCCGTTGTCGGTTGTAAAGGTGGTATTGGTATTGCTGCTGTTGCCGGTAAAGGAGTTGCTGTCATTGTTGTTTGTGCTGCCGGTGGTTGCATTGCCCGAGGTGGTTGCGCTGGAGGAGAGAGCCTTTGCACAAACCGGGCAGGCGGTTTTGCCGAAATCCATGGCCTTTTTGGCGGTTAAGGTAACGGCGTTTTTCATGCCCTGGCAATTGGAAACGGTGTGGAACCATTTGCCGCCGTCAGTTGCAAACACATTGAGCTTGGCGGGGGTGAGGCAATCCGGGCAAACGGCTTTCTTTGCATTTACTGCCTGCTGGAAGGTGACCTTCTTGGCGTTTTTCATGCCGGAGCAGTTGGACTTTAGGTGCATGTAGGTGCCGCCGTCGGTTGCATAGACGTAAACGGTAGATTCGGCGGCTTCAAAGCCGGTGCCGGTTGAACCTGTCGTCGTGGTTGTGTTTGAAAGATTGCTGGAGGATGAAGACAGGAACATGCTTGCGCAGGTGGGGCAGGCTTCCTTGCCGTTCTTGATTGCGAATTCCGCAGTAACGGAAACGGCGTTTTTCATGCCGGAACAGGTGCTCTTAGTGTGATAGTATTTGCCACCGGAGGTTCCAAATACCGTGACTCTTGAGGGAGATACGCATCTGGGACACTTCTGCTTCTTTGCGGAAACCGCGGACTGGATGGAGATGAGAGAAGCGTCCTTCATGCCGGAGCAGTCCTTGATGGTGTGATAGTAGGTGCCGTTTTCGGTTGCATAAACCTGCGTCGTATCCTTATTGACGGTGGAGCCTACCTTCTTATCGCTGGCAACGCATTCGGGGCAGGCGGTTTTACCGGTCTTGATCCATTCGGCCTCGGTATTGGTGATCGCATTTTTCATGCTGGAGCAATTGCTGATAGAGTGATAGTAGGTGCCGCCGGGGGTTCCGTAGTAGCCGATGCACTCGGGGCAGGCGGTCTTGCCGGTTGCGATGGCGTTGGCTTCCGTTACGACGGAGGCGCCGGTCATGCCCTGGCAGGAGGAGTTGGTGTGATACCAGGTGCCGCGCTCGGTGGCGTAGTACTGGGTGCCGGTGGGAAGCGCGCTGCCGTTGGGATTGGTAGTGACGCCGCCGCCGACGCATACGGGGCAGGCAGTCTTTCCGCGGGAGGTAGCGGTGTCGAGCGTGATTTTGCTTGCGCCGGTCATGCCGCCGCAGTTTTCAAGATTGTGATAATAAAGGCCGTTGTTATCCACATATACATAAGAGGTGGGGGTGGAGACGGTGTTCTGGGGATTCGTCACGCCGGGATTCTGAAGGCCGGTGTTGGGCGTGGCGACAGGCTGCGTCGGCTGAGTCAAAGGCGAAGTGGGCTGCACGGTAGCAGTGACGGCAGGCGCTGTCGTGTGATTCAAAAAGTCTACCGGGGGATTGGAGGTCACGTCGTCGTCGCCGCCGCGGCTGAAAAGAAGGATGATCAGAACGACCAGCCAGATCAAGCTGGCTACGGAAATGGCGGAGCGCACGGTGATGTCAAACTTGTTTTTTCTCCAAAGCAGCCAGATGCCAAGCGGAGGGAGAATGACAAGAGAGACATACATCGCGATATCGTTTGTGAGGATGAAGTTCAGGAAGGAATTTACGACTGCGCCTACGGCGGAGGGCTGTTCGTCCTCATCCTGATAGGCGTCCTCCTCGTAGTATTCGCTGTCGTATTCGTATACGGTGCCGTTATTGTCGTATTGAACGTCCTCGTACAGATCATCGTCGTATTCGGTATCCTCATAACGATCATCGTAGGATTCCTGCTCGTCGTTTAAGTTTTCAAATACGGCGGGATTGTAGCCCAGATCCTCTTCGTCATCATAATCATCATAGGCTTCGCTCGAGGCGTACTCCGCATCGTATGCCTCGTCGTATTCGCCCTCCTGATAACCGTCATCACGATCTTCCTGATCATAATCGGCGGGGGCGTAGTCATCCTCTTCGTAGGGCTCGTCATAATTGACTTCGCCGTAGTTAGTCTCGTCATAGCCGTCGTCTTCATACGAATCGGCGGCGTATTCGTTTTCGTTGCCTTGCTCGGAATAGAGGTCTTCTTCCGCATAGCCCTCTTCGTAGTTTTCTTGATAGTCGCCCTCGTACTGATCATCGTACGCAGTTTCATCGTACTGATCATTTCGCGCGCTATTGTCGGCAGGCTGTCTGAACGAATCCGTAAACTTGTTCAATCCGCTCTTGATGGAATCAAAATTAAAACCGGCCATATCAGTTTCTCCTCATACTCTAAAGCTGTCGCTGGTGATATACATATGTGCGTCGATATAATCATACACCATTTATTGCGATTAGTCAATGATTTTGATAGGAAAAATACATAAATTTGAAATATTTACGGGGTAAAATAGGATGCAAATTGAAATATTTACAAGAAAACAATAGTAAATGGAAAGCGAAATGCTATGGAAATTCTGAAATAGCTATGGTATAATGAAAAGCAGGATATGCATAGGACGAAAAATATGCATGTGTTGTTCCTGCATAAGTAAATTTTTACCTTTATATAGGAGGGCCATAGATTGACTGAAACACGAAAGACAAACGGATCGGGCGACGGCGTCGTTCGCGCCCGCCATGCCGCCGCAAATCCCCAAAGCAAGCCTTCTTCTGCCCAGAGCGCTGTGAGAAGAACAGTTTCATCTCAGGTTAACGCTAAATCAGCGTCTTCTGCAGCCCGCCCGGCTGCTGCTCAGGCGAGACGCGTCTCCGCTTCCGGCACGTCCGCGCCCGTAAGAAGCGCATCTTCCGCCGCTAAAAGGCCTGCCGCTTCCGCGTCTTCTTCCGTTTCTTCCAAAACGCGCGTAAATCCGAAGGTTGCGTCCGCTTCTTCGGCGAGAGCGACCCGCGCGCCTCAGAAGAAAAAAAGCGCGTACACTAATTTGCCTATTATCAGCCGCATTCGCGAGCTGATTCCCAAAAACGTCAATTGGCCGCTGATTCTTGTCATTGCCATCAGCGTTCTGATTCTGATCGGCATCATCACCCTTATGAGCATCGGCATCAGCCGCTGCGCGGGCGGTTGCTCGGAAGGCGGCCCCAGCACCGCGCAGACCACCGTCCGGCCGCAGATTCATTTATCTGCAACCGACGTGCCTTCCGTTACCGATCCAGCGCTTGTTACCGATCCCGCGCTTACGAACGACCCTGCACAGGCGGCTTCCAACCCTGTGGTTCCCAGTAACGGCCTTCGCAGAGCCACCATCCGCACGATGGGCGACTTTGTTGTTCATGAAGAAGTATTCTTGAATGCAAACAGACTTGCCAAGACCACGGGCGTAGAATACGCCTACAACTTTGCGCCGATGATCGATCCTGTATGGGATGAAATCGGAAATGCGGACTTTACCGTTACCAATGTCGACGGATGCCTCGGCGGTAAGGATGCCTACCGATACGGCTACAGCGGATATCCTCAGTTCAACACGCCGCCCTGCATTCTGTATGCGCTTCGCGACAGCTCCGTGGATATGCTGACGCTGGCCAATAACCATATGCTGGACGGCTGGTTCGACGGCCTTATGAAGACGATTCAGAATGTGGATTCCGTAAATCTTAAGCACATCGGCGCAAGCCGCACGCAGGAGGAAAGGGATACGCCCGTCATTTACGAAATCAACGGCATCAAGGTCGGCTTTATGAACTACACGGAAGAGCTCAACAGCATGGACCGTCAGGCGTCGCTGGATAAGCGCGCCATGCAGTTTGCCGTTCACGCCACCTCCAACTCCAACAGCTTAAACGACGCAAAGGCCTTAAGAGAAGCCGGCGCGGATGTAATCGTGTGCTTCATGCATTGGGGAACGGAATATGAGCTTGAGCCCGACCGCGATCAGAAGAATCTGGCTGCAAAGCTTGTGGAATGCGGCGTAGACGTGATCATCGGCGGACACCCGCATGTTGTACAGCGCGCCGAGTGGCTTTCCGGCACCAACCAATTTGGCGAAAGACAGGAAACGCTGTGTCTGTATTCTCTTGGAAACTTCCTGTCCTTCCAGAGAGAGCAGTATAAAGACGGCGGCATCATCTTCGATTTCACCATTCAGGAGCAGCCCGACGGCAGCTTTAAAATTGTCAATCCCGGTTACCTGCCCACATGGGTATGGATGACAGGTACGAATAAAGACAACTACAATTTCCAGGTTCTGAACGTCAGCGAGTACATCAATAATCCCCCGGCCAATATGACCAGCGCGGATTATCAGAAGATGATTCAGAGCTACAACGATTCCATCGCCGCCATGTCCAAGGGCGTGGGAACGCTTTTGACCAAATAAACGCATGCGCCGCCCCTTCAGCCGCATAGGATCGGTAGAAAGGGGCGGCGATTATGTATATTAGGAAACGGTTTGAAAATGAAGGCGCACAGGATCTGGCTTTGAGACTCGGCTGTCCTTTGTGCATGCTTTTAAGAGCCAACGGCGTATTGAGCGGCGCGTGGATCGATATGAGCGAGGACATAGCGCTTCCCGACGGGAATACCTGCATAGACAATGATTTTCCGTGTCCGGTTGATTTTGTAAAAGCAGAAATTCCCGAACGAGTTGGCTATATCATAAAAGAGGGGGATACGGCAGAATCGATTTCAGAGGAATTTCGTTTGCCTGCGCGTTTGGTGCTTTCTCTTTTAAAGCCGCAGGGCCTGAAAGCGGGAGAAGGGATTTTTCTTCCCCAAAGGGAAGAAAACATGAAAATCGTTACCGCGTCCATCCATACCACCTGGCGGGATTTTGAAAACGCGCCCGCAGTCATGCTTTTAAACAATCATTTTGCCCGCCTGTATCCGGGCATGAAACTACTGATAAGAGGGTAAGAGATTCATGAACCGACTGGATGCGTCTTTTACAGAGGCGCTGCTCAAATGGCATTCTGTCGCCGCGCGGTCTTTTCCGTGGCGGGGCGAGACGGACGCTTACAAAATCTGGCTTTCTGAAATCATGCTTCAGCAAACGCGCACGGAAACGGTAAAGGCGTATTATGAGCGCTTTCTTCAGGCGTTTCCAACGGTTTTTCATCTGGCGGACGCCGATGAAAGCGAGGTTTTGAAGCTCTGGGAGGGGCTTGGGTATTATTCGAGGGCGCGTAATCTTCATAAGACGGCTAAAATAGTGGCCTGCGAGAAAAACGGCGCGTTTCCGGACACGATGGAGGGCTTAAAGGAGCTGCCCGGCATCGGCGATTACGCGGCGGGCGCGATTGCATCCATTGCGTTTCAAAGGCGTGTGCCCGCGCTGGACGGCAATCAGGCGCGGGTGCTTGCGCGCGTTATGAATATAGAAGAAGTGATCAAAACGCCCGCCCATTTGTTCGACCGGGCGCTTCCGCTTGTTCCCAAGGAGGATCCGGGCGAGTATAATCAGGCGCTGATGGGTCTTGGCGCTATGATATGCACGCCCCAAAATCCCAAATGCGAATCCTGTCCGGTGCATAAGATGTGCGCATCCTTTCAGAAAGGCACGCAGGAATCGCTTCCGAAAAAGCCGCCGAAGGCGGACAGAAAAATCGAAATCCGCGCCGTCTGCATGATCTTTGACGAAGCTGGGCGCGTGTACGTTCGAAAAAGGGATAAGGGGCTTTTGATCGGCCTATGGGAGTTTCCGGGGTATACAAACGCGCGGTGCAGGGAGGACGCCATAGCCTGCCTTGAGGAAGACGGGTTTGAGATTTCGTATATTGAGACCGTGAAGAACGCAAGGCACATTTTCACCCATCTTGAATGGCACATGACGGGCTACGTGTTTTTGTGTACGCGCGCGCCCAAGAACGGGCAGTTTGTGGACTATGACGGATTAGGCGCGCTTGCAATGCCGACGGCGATCAATGCATACCGAACGATTGTGAAAAGCAGGTTGAAAAAATGACGCTGAAGAGAAAAACCATGGATAGAAGCGAATGGACGGGAATTGAGGAGCGTTTGTACGCGGACGAATTCGTTTCGCTTCCATGGGGGCGATCCAGAGCCGGAATCATGTATATGAAAAGAGTGGATACGCCGTTTTTTGTAAAATCGTTTGGAAAGCGGCTTCAGGTGACGGGCGAGGGATACACGTGGCTTCAGCTCGCGCCGGAGGATGAACGCTTTTGGGCGACGGTGATGTTTGACGAAACGGGCAGGCTTTTTCAGTATTATTTCGATATTACGCTTGAAAATCACATCGATGATCCGAACGGCGCGTGGTTTATCGATCTTATTCTGGACGTGGTCATGCGCCCGGGCGGCGATATTGTAAGGCTTGACCGTCATGAGCTTGAAGACATGCTGAAAAACGGCGATATCGATCAGAAGACCTATAGAATCGCCATTGAAAGCGAAAAACAGCTGCTTGGCGATATCACCGGAAAGGAAAAAGAAATCCGGAAGATGTGCGAAGAAATAAGAAGCATGCTTTTGAAGAAAATACCGATTTTGAAAGGCTGAAAATAAAATAACGGACATGCTCCGCCTCCTCAATACATATGATTGAGTGAGGCGGTTTTATTTTGAAATCAGGAGCGCGTATGAATGCGTTTTTAAAGGCGATCAGTTATTTTGATTATGAAGAGCAAATGGCGCTTCTGCCGTATGCAGATCAGGGGATTTCGCAAATCTCGGTCGGTGTCGGAAAAAAATGCACAATTTTTCGCTTTGGAGACGTTGGCCATGAGGAAACGGGCGAAATTTATACGCAGAGCAGGCTTTTATCGCTTCTTTCAAGAATGCTGGAACATTCCCCATACGCATGGGAGGACGAGCTTGGGCGCGGGTATTTTCCCCTTGCGGGCGGTATTCGCGTGGGTGTGACGGGCCGGTTTTCAAAGGATAACGAAAAAACGCGTCTGGTTTTGCCGACGGGATTGTTGATCAGGATTCCGCGGGAAATCAGGGGCTGCGCTCATACGCTGGTTCGCTTGATGGAGGAAAACGGATTTCTTTCAGGCGCAATGATCCTTTCGCCGCCCGGCATGGGCAAAACGACGATGCTGCGGGATGCATGCAGGCTGATATCCGATAAAAGAACGGTGTGTGTGGTGGATGAAAGGTGCGAAATCGCAGCTCTTTATGAAGGGCGCGCACAGTTTGACATCGGAAAACGGGCGCATGTGTGCGAGGGGCTATCAAAGGCCGAGGCTTGCATGATGCTCATTCGGAGCATGTCTCCGGATGTAATCGTGATGGACGAAATTGGCTCCGCAGAGGATGCGGAAGCGATTTTCGACGCTTCGAGGATGGGCGTAAGTGTTCTTGCAAGCGCGCATGCAGCGTCGCTTGACGATGCGCTTTCAAGGCGGATGCTTTCAAACGCAATGAACGCGGGCGCATTTGGCTGGGCGTGTGTGCTCGGGCCGAGCGTAGGCAAAATCAATCATCTGTATGCGTTTTCGGAGGGAAAATGGCTGCAAAAATCATTATAGGCCTCCTTCTGATCGCGCTTTGCGCGCTTAGCGGACGCGCGCTGGCGATGAAGAGCGTGTTTGAAGCAGACGCGATCCGGCGATTTCAGGAGGATATCGTTTTTCTTAAAATGCTTACGCTTGAAAAAAGGCTTCCCGCCGCGCAGGCGCTGACGGAGCTTAAGGAACCTGTGTTTAAAAAAATGAGCGCATATATGACAAAGGATGCGCGCCTTTCTTTAAAGGACGCGTGGAGAAAAGCTGCGGCAAATGAAAATATAAAGCCGGACGCAGGAAAGCCTGTGGAAATGCTGTTCGGCGCCCTGGAGTGTCTTTTGCGCGAGCAGCAGTCGGCGCAGTACGAAAGGGCGCATGAAGATCTAAAAAGGCTTGAAGGCGAGAAAAGAAATCAGGGAATTGAAAGGGCCAGGCTGTATACGTCTTTAGGCGCTGTTATGGGCGTTTGCGTATTTCTATTCTGTGTGTAGGGGGAAGCGGCGGGTGGATATTGATCTTGTATTTCGCATTGCGGCCTTTGGAATCATGATTTCGGTGATCAATCAGCTTTTGAAAAACGCCGGGCGGGAGGATATTGCGACGCTTGCAACGCTTGCCGGACTTGTGATTGCGATTATGTATGTGGTGGGGCTGATGTCGGACTTTTTTTCAAGCGTCCGGCAGATGTTCAGCTTATACTGATCGATTATGGCGCTTAAAATTGCGGTTCTTTGCGTGGTGGCAGCGTGCCTTTGTCTGTTTTTAAGGGCGGGAAGGCCGGAAATGTCTTTGATGGTTGCGCTCGCTGCGGGGGTATGCGCGTGTGTTTTATCGCTTGACGAGCTTGCCCGGATTGTGGGCGCGATCAAAACCGTTTTTCATAACGCAAGCCTTCCGTCGGAGGATATGAGCATCATTTTAAAGGCCGCGGGCATTTCCATTGTTGGGGAATATGGCGCGCAGCTTTGCAGGGACGCGGGTGAGGGGGCGCTTGCGCAAAGGGTGGACATGGCGATACGCATATCGCTTTTGGCGCTTGCATCGCCTCTTCTCTTGCGTGCGATTTCGGTTTTTTCGGAGCTTGGGATATGAAGGCGCTTTTGTGGCTTGTGATTCTGTTTGCCGCCTTTGGAGGGGCAGCGTTCTCGGAGGAGGCGCAGGGCGCGATTTCGTTTGAAGAGATGGAAGCGCATCTGAAAAATAACGGAACAGAAATGGACATGCAGGCAATCTTTGATGCAATCGTCTCACAGGACGCATCCTTTGCGCCTGAGGAAATGCTTGCGCATCTAAAAGAAGCGCTTAAGTCGCGCGTTGGGCGCAGCGCGGAATTTTTAAAAAAGACGACGCTTTATATTCTGATCGCCGCGTTTGTATCCAGGCTTCTTCAAAACGCGCATACGGGGAAATTTGCGTATTTCATTATTCATCTGATTGCTTCGCTTACGGTGTATTATGAGTCAATGACGTTTCTTAAAGATACCGAGCGCGCGCTCTCGGCGATTTCCGGGCTCATCGAATCTGTGACGCCGATTCTGGTTGGCATTCTTGCGCTTACGGGGGACACGCATTTTTCTGCGTTTGTAACGCCCCTGGGCGCGTTTGTGTCGGGCGCAATCGGCGTTGGACTCCAGAAAGCCGGAATCATACTGATCAGGATTTATGCTTCGCTGACGCTTGCCGGAAGCATCGGCGAAATGCCCGTAAAAAGGCTGTCGGAGGGGATCGGTTCATTATTCAAGTGGATGATCGGAAGCGCGATGAGCCTGTTTCTTTTATTCATGGCGACGGGCGGGGCGATTGCGGGCGCATATGACGGAGCGTTTTTCAAAGGGCTAAAATATGCCGCGGATACGCTGATTCCGATTGTGGGCAGTGAAATTGCGGGGAAAATGGATTCGATTACGTCGGGCGCGATGCTTTTAAAAAGCGCGGCGGGCGTTACAGGTATGGCGGCGCTTTTGAATGTATGCCTTCACCCGGCGCTCGATGCTTTTGTCAATCTTTGGGGGTTAAAACTCATCGCCTGCATGCTGGAAAGCGTGTCGGACGGTGAAACGACATATCTGGTGGAAGCGTTTTCAAAGGTATTTGCACTGATGTTTGCGCTGATTGCAGCTGCAGTAACGATGGGAATTTTGTTTTTATCGGCTGTAATCGGCGTAGGAAAGCGGGTATTGGGGTGAGAAATGATCAATAAAATTCTTTCTGTAATCCTTCTGTCCGCCTTTCTGAGCGCACTGATGCCGGAGGGCAATGCAAAATCAGGCGTGAAGATGATGTCGGGGCTGATCGTGTTTCTGATGATTTCGGAATTTTTAGTAAATATATTTTCGAATCTTGAATAGTGGGTGGCGGGATGACGGTCACGGGCGAAAAAGGGAAATGGTTTGAGAAAATCAATGCGGGTACATGGGCGCTTATGGGCATTTTTGCGCTTTTATGCCTTTTGCTGATTTCAGGAAGAAAAGAAACGGACGATATGGGAACCGATATCGAAAAAAGAATGGAACGCGTGATAGAAAAAATGGAGGGCGTTAAGGATTGCGATGTGATGATTATTGATGAGGGCAACGAAATTACGGGCGTTCTGATTGTTTGCGAGGGCGCAGAGGATATTTCCGTTCGCATTCGCGTTCAAAATGCAGCCAAAACACTTTTGAATATTGAAAACTGTAAAATCAGCGTTGTGCCGATGGGAGGAATGAGCAAATGAAGATGGAAAAGCTGATTGAAAGCGCAGGGCTTACTTTGGCGGCGACTGTTGTGCTGATTTCGATGGCGGCGTCGTTTTTCCTGGAGCATACGCCGACTAAGCAGGAGGAAGCCGTAAAAGCGTCGAGCGCAATCAATGTTTTTGAAGAATTCAGACAGGAGCGGGAGCGCGTAAGACAGCTTGAAACGGTTCAATTGACCGCCCTTATGAACGATGAGGGAGCGGATCAGGACATTCGTCTGGAAGCTTACAGGATGCTCGCGGAGCTCACCAGATTCATGGAGCAGGAAGCGACGATGGAAGGCATCCTCAAAATGCGGGGACATGCGGACTGTGTTGTAACGGTGCATGAATCGAGCGTGAACGTAGTGATCTATGAAGGCTCCGGGGGAAAAAACGAGGCCGCGTTTATTCTCGATCTTGCGCTTCGGGAGACGGGACAGGCGGCCGGCAACGTAAAGATTCTGGAGGTTTAAATATCAGTGTGTGATTTTATGCATAAACTGTTTGCGTTTTGGACAAAAGTCTGATATAATCAGTATAGAGTGGGGTAGGTATATGCCCCTCAAGCGATTACCGCTTTTTTCAAGGAGGATCACTTATGGCTGAAAACAACATGTCCGATGTAAGGCTGGATGAGACTTCCAACGGCACGGTGTATTTTGTATCCGATGTTTTGGCAACCATTGCCGGGCTCGCCGTGACGGAGGTAGAGGGCGTTGCCAACACGGTCAGCGGAAGCGGCACGTTAGTGGATATGTTTGCTCGCAAAGCACAGAGCAATTCTAAAAACCTGACCCGAGGCATCAAAGTGGATGTAAATGGAAACGATGTGACGGTCAATGTAACCATCATCGTAGAGTATGGTTCTCCCGTTCCCGAGGTTGCCTCCGGCATTCAGGAGAACGTGAAAAAGGCCATCGAAACCATGACCGGTATGAATGTAAAGAGCGTGGACGTGCACGTTCAGGGCGTCAGCTTTGAAAGAGAAAACCGCGCCGTGGCCGAGCTTGAAATGACGCAGAGAAAGCTGCTTGAAAAGCAGCCTGCTTCTGTAGCCATTGAGCCCGCAGAAGGAAAAAAACCGGAAGAAACCGATGATGACGATTTCGTTTTAGAGCTTGAAGACGTTGAAGACGAAAATGCAGAAAGCAAAAAGCCTGAAGAAGCAAACTAAACAAGGTTGATAACGCAGGAAAGAGGATTGAATATGAATTCAAAGACCATAAAACGCGCTGTTGTTGCGTATACATCCGCCCTTGGCGTGATCGGTATTCTGTTTACCATTCTTGAAATGTTCTCTGTTGATGCGTTTGGTGTTTTCAGAAGAGCGGCCGCTTCGTCGGTCGTTGTTCTGATCCTTTTGCTTATCGTACTTTTCGTGCTGGCGGGCGCTTTCGGGTATGCCTTCTATCTGGCTGTTTACGGGGAAAAGGCTCTGAATGCCCGTATGGTTACCTTAAAGGGTACGGAAGATGACGTGGTTTTCATTAAGCAGGAAACCATGGAGGCGTATGTGGCAAGCGTTGTGGGCAAACCCGAAGGCGTCAGTGATATTTCAGTTACTGCGAAATATCTGAACATGGCGCTTGACGTAACCGTCAGCATAAGCGTCAATATGGATGTAGACATCGCTTCCATGACGAGCGAAATGCAGAAAAAGCTTCGCGAGCAGATTGAAAGCGTGAACGGCATCAAATTAAGCCGTGTCGCCGTGATCATTTCCGGAATTATCGTTCCTGAAAAGACCGAGGGCATGAAGATGCCATGGACGGAGCGACTGGAAGAAATCAAAAAGGAACAGGCCGAGGCCGTGCAGGAGAATAGCGAAGAAGCCGTGGAATCCGAAGAAAATACCGAGGATCAGGCATAAATAAACAGACGGAAACGGGGATGTACGTGTAAATGAAAAGGTCGGTAGCGCGCGCACGCGCGATGCAGCTGGTTTATGAATGGGAGCTTGGCGGAGACGGCGGCGAAGACACAAAGCTGGGTCTTCTTGAAATCAAGCCCGACGAATCGGAAGTCGATTATGTAGACGGTCTCGTGGCCGGCGTTATGAATAACAAAGCCGATATCGACGCCAAAATCAAAAAATTTGCGATCGGCTGGCCGATCGACCGCATCTCCCGTGTGGATCTTTCGATTCTGCGCGTGGCGGTGTATGAAATGCTGTTTGCCTCCGTTCCCAAGGGCGTTGCCATCAGCGAGGCTGTGGAACTTGCAAACACGTATTCCACCGACAAAGCCGGAACGTTTATCAACGGCGTTCTCGGAAGCATCATGAGAGGCGAAGACGCATGACGCGCCTCGTGCTTGGAATTGATACAAGCTGCTACACCACGTCCGTTGCCCTTGCGGGTGACGGGCGTGTCGTTGCGTCTTGGAGAAAGCTGCTTACCGTAAAAGAAGGGGAAAGGGGCCTTCGTCAGTCGGAAGGCCTTTTTCAGCATGTAAACGCGCTTCCCGGAATGGTCGAAGGGCTTATGAAGGAAGTAGGCTCTGTAGAGATTGCGGCGGTCTGCGCATCCAGCCGGCCAAGGGACGTGGACGACAGCTATATGCCGGTTTTTCTTGCGGGCGTGTCGCTTGGAAAGAGCGTTGCCAGTATTTTGGGCGTTCCTTTTTTTGAAACCTGCCATCAGAAGGGGCATGTGCGCGCCGCCATGGTGGATTCGGGCATAGAAAAAGGCGAATTTATCGCCATGCACTTATCCGGCGGAACGACCGAGACTTTGTTTGTGGATGAAAATTTGAATATCTCGCTTCTTGGCGGCTCGGACGATCTGCACGCAGGGCAGTTTGTAGACCGCGTGGGCGTGAAAATGGGGCTTTCCTTCCCGGCAGGGCCGCATCTTGAAGAGATGGCTGTCAAGGGAACGTCCAGATCGCTTTTTAAGCTATCGCACAAAGACGGACATTGCTCCTTCTCGGGCGCGGAGGCCGAGGCCATGCGCCTGATTGAAAAGGGCGGGATGTCGAATGAAGATATTGCAGCCGAGGTTTATAACTATCTTGCGCGTGCGATTACATGGCTTTTGATGGACGCATTTGAAAAGACGAATGCCAAACAGGCGCTTCTGGCAGGCGGCGTCGCGTCGAGCAGGCTCCTTCGAAAGCTCGTTCGCGAGCGGTGCCGGAAAAAGGGCGTAAATCAAAAAATCTGCTGGGCGAAGCCGGAATTGTCCGGAGACAATGCATGTGGCGTAGCCCTGATCGGCGAAGAAATGCTTGCAAGTGCAAAAGAAAGTGAGGCGCAAAAACATGTATACTTTGATTGACGGAAAAGAAATCGCAAGACAGGTTCGCGCGGATGTGAAGGTAAGGGTCAAGGCGTTTACCGAAAAATACGGAAAAGCGCCCGCATTATGCGTAATTCTCGCCGGCGACAATCCAGCAAGCAAGGTGTATGTCGCCTCGAAGGAAAAGGCCTGCGGCTGGGTCGGCATCCGCTCGGTGGCGAAGAAATTTTCAGCGGACATCACTGAAAAAGAGCTGATTGAAGAAATTCAGAAGCTCAATCAGGATCCAGACATCAACGGTATCCTTGTACAGCTGCCGCTTCCCAAGGGTATTAACGAAGAAAACGTGCTTCGCGCGGTTGCGCCCGAGAAGGATGTGGACGGCTTTCACCCGATGAACGCGGGCGAGCTCATGCGCGCAGGCGCGATGCTGGAGCCGTGCACGCCTGCGGGCTGCATTGAGCTTTTGAAAAGAGCGGGCGTTGAATTAAGCGGCGCAAACGCGGTTGTGATTGGCAGGAGCAATATCGTCGGAAAGCCGATTGCGATGATGCTGCTGCGCGAAAACTGCACTGTCACCATTTGCCATTCGAAGACCAAAAATATGAAGGATATTCTGAAAAACGCCGACATCATCGTAAGCGCTATGGGGCGTCCCAGGGCCGTGACAGGCGATATGCTCAAAGACGGCGCGGCCGTCATCGACGTTGGCATTAACCGGCTCGAGGACGGTAGCATCGTGGGCGACGTGGATTTCGAATCTGCGGCCAAGGTTTGCGGTGCGATCACGCCCGTTCCCGGCGGCGTGGGTCCGATGACGATTGCGTTTTTGATGAAGAACACGATGACGGCTGCGGAGATGCAAAATGCCTGAATGGACGCTGTCAGTTGGCCAATTGAATGAATACGTCCGCAAAAAGCTTGCGGGCGATCCCATGTTGCGCTCGGTTCGCGTAAAGGGCGAAATTTCAGGCTTTAAGCGGCACGTCAGCGGACACCTTTATTTCACGCTTAAGGATGAAAACGCTCGCGTTGCCTGCGCGATGTTTCGTCAGCAGACGATATCCTTATCTTTTCAGCCCAAGGATGGCGATCAGGTTGTCGTTACCGCGGCGGCAGGGCTGTATCCCGTGTCCGGCACGTACCAGTTGTATGTGGACGAGATGGAAAAGGATGGAACGGGCAATCTGTTTGAACGGTTTGAAAAATTAAAGCAAAAGCTGGCGGCTGAAGGCCTTTTTGATCCTGCGATTAAGAAACCGCTTCCCGTGATGCCTAAAACCATCGGCGTGGTCACATCCCGCGTGGGCGCGGCGTTTCGGGATATTGTGCGCGTTTCCAGAATGCGCGATCCGTCTGTAAATATTATCATCGCCCCCTGCGCCGTACAGGGCGCTGGCGCGGCGGAAGAGATTGTAAAAGCGATTGAACTTTTAAATAAGGACGGCCGAAGCGAAGTGCTTCTGGTCGGGCGCGGCGGCGGATCGATGGAGGATTTGTGGCCTTTCAACGAGGAAATCGTTGCGCGGTCGATTTTTGCTTCCAGAATTCCCGTCATTTCCTGCGTTGGACATGAAATTGATTTTACCATTTCTGATTTTGTCGCGGACTGCCGCGCGGCGACGCCGTCCAACGCGGCGGAAATTGCGATCAGCGACATTTCAGAAATTCAAAAGACGCTTTATCAGCTGGGCGTGCGCCTAAAGGGCGCGCTCAGAAGCGATATTCTAAGAAAACGGATGCGGCTCGTGGCGGTAAAAAAATCTGCTTGCATGATATCGCCCGTGCGCGTTTTGATTGACGAGAGAAAGCGAAGTTTAAGCCTTAAAAAAGAAAGACTGGATCGTTCGCTTGCAACGCTGATTGAAAAAAAGCGGATTTTGCTTCAAAAGCGCATGGCGATTCTGGATGCGGTTAATCCGGAGAACGTGCTCAAAAGAGGTTACAGCGCTGTGTTTTCAGGCGATAAGCTTTTAAAAAGCGCAAGGGAGCTTGAAAAGGGCGATGAAATCTTTATCCGCATGCACGACGGAACGATTCTGGCCGATGTGAAACGTGTGACGATCAAGGAGTAAGAGGATGAAATATTCATTTGAAGAAGGCATGGAAAAGCTTGAACAGCTTGTGACGCAGCTTGAAGGGGGCGCGCTTCCGCTTGAAGAGGCGTTCAAGGCATATCATGAGGCCTCTGAGCTTTATAAATCTCTGGCAGCTATGCTCGATCAGGGCGAAGCAAAGATTCTTGAAATTATGAAAGCGGGTCAGAAGGATATTACGGAGGATGTATTGGAATGAATACGCTGAAGGAATATGGGAAAATAACGGAAGACAGGCTTCTGAAAATCATACCCGAGCTTCCAAAGAATGCGTTTGAAATCGGTCGGATGCCCGCGCTTCTGTCTGAAAGCATGCGCTACAGCCTTCTTGCGGGCGGAAAACGTCTGCGTCCCGCAATGCTTTTAGCATCCTGTGAAATGCTCGGGGGCGACGTTTCTCTCGCGCTTGATTTTGCCTGCGCGATTGAGATGATTCATACGTATTCTCTGATTCATGACGATCTCCCCGGTATGGATGACGACGATATGCGAAGGGGGAAGCCTACCAATCACGTTGTTTTTGGCGTGGGACAGGCTATTTTGGCAGGCGACGGGCTTCTCAATATGGCGTTTGAGGTTATGCTCCAAAAGGCGCTGACGGCTGGGAGCGACATGGAAAAATGCGTGCTTGCCGCAAACGAAATCGCCCGTGCAGCGGGCGTTACCGGCATGATCGCGGGCCAGTGCGCCGACCTTTATCAGGAAGGGCGCGCAGACGGCACGGAAGAGATGCTCAGATACATTCATGAAGGAAAGACGATGGCGATGTTTGTGGGCGCAATGCGCGCCGGCGCGTTCCTTGCGGGCGCAGACGAACAGGCCTTGCATGCGATTACGGAGTACGCCCGCGCATTCGGCCTTCTTTTCCAGGCCTCGGACGATGTTTTGGATATCACCGCCGACCCTGCGCTTTTCGGCCATTCCGTCGGCAAGGACGAGCGCGACGGAAAACTCACTGCCGTGAGCGTGCTCACGCTGGAAGGCGCAAAGGCGCGCGTTGAGGCGCTTTTACAGGAAGCAGTGGACGCGCTTAAAGATTTCGGCGCACAAGCGGACTTCTTTAGATCCCTTGCTGACGCCGTTGCTCACAGAGATCACTGATTGGAGAAAAACAAGGCATGCTCGAATGGATCAAATCTCCAGCGGACGTAAAACGGCTTTCGAAATCGGATAGGTATGCGCTTTCCGAAGAAATCCGAAGCGAAATGCTGGAAATCGTTTCGGAGACGGGAGGACATCTTGCGTCGAACCTCGGAAGCGTGGAATTGACCATCGCGCTTCACAGCGTTTTTGATACGCCGAAGGACAAGATTGTGTTTGACGTAGGCCATCAGGCATACGCGCACAAAATGCTGACCGGACGCTATGAAAAGATGCGCACCATCCGAAAAAAGGATGGCCTCAGCGGATTTCCCCGGCTCGAAGAAAGCGAACACGACGCAAACTGCGCAGGACACGCATCGGACTCGATTTCGCTGGCGCTCGGTATGGCGCGCGCAGCTGCTCTTCAGGAGGAAGACAAGCACATTGTGTGCGTGGTGGGCGACGGCGCGCTCACGGGCGGTATGTGCTACGAGGCGCTGAATGACGCGGGACACACCAAAACGCCCATGATTATCGTTTTAAACGATAATGCCATGAGCATTTCATCAAACGTCGGCGCTATGAGCAAGCACCTGACTAAGATGCGCCAGAGCAATGCCTACAGGCAGCTTAAGCAGAATATCCGCCGCATGCTTGAAAAGATTCCCAAAATGGGCCTTCCGGTCGTGCGGCTGCTTTCAAAAATCAGGGACGTTTTTAAATCACTTCTGATCAATGATCTGTTTTTTGACGCCATGGGCATTGAATATGTCGGTCCTGTGGATGGGCATGATATTGAAGAAATGATCCGTGTTTTCGATCGCACGAAGAGGTATGACGAGCCGGTTGTCGTTCATGTGGTGACAAAAAAGGGCAGGGGCTATGCGCTTGCCGAGGACAATGCGGAGGCCTATCACGGCGTTCAGCCGTTTGATACGCGATCGGGCGAGGAAAAAAAGACCGGCGGAAAAAGCACGGGCGCAGTTGCGGCAAAGAAGCTTATAAGCCTTGCGGAAAACGACGGCAGAATTGCCATTGTTTCAGCTGCGATGCTCAAGGGTACAGGGATGGATGCGTTTGAAAAGGTCTATCCCGAAAGAACGTTTGACGTCGGAATCGCCGAGGAGCACGCGGTTACAATGGCGGCGGGGCTTGCGCTTGGCGGCATGAAGCCGTATGTCGCGATGTATTCAACGTTTCTTCAAAGATCATATGATCAGGTAATGATGGATGTTTGCCTGAACAACGCGCCCGTTACATTTTTAATCGACCGCGCGGGATTGAGCGGCGCGGACGGCGAAACCCATCAGGGAATTTACGACATTGCATATCTTAAGACAATTCCGAATCTCGTGATCGCTTCTCCCGCCGATACGGGCGAGCTTAATGGGATGATTGAACTCAGCCATCACTTGAATCAGCCGATGGCGATCCGGTATCCCAAGTCGCTCCCGGCAAGCGATGTTGAAAAGAAAATCGAAACCGGCAAATGGGAAAGCATGCAACGTGGCGGCGATGTGCTTTTGATTGCCGCTGGGCGCATGACGGAGATCGCGCTTGAAGCAAGAAGGATGCTTTTGGAAAAATCGGTATCCGCCGGCGTTGTGAACGCGAGATTCATAAAGCCTATGGATGAAACGATGCTTAAGGACATTTCCAAAATGAATCTGCCCGTGATCGTTCTTGAGGACGGCGTCGTATCGGGCGGCATGGGCGAGGAAATCATGCGGAAAATGCGCGATTATGGTTTTAAGGGGAGAATCGATCTGGTCGGCGCGCCCGATGCGTTTATCGCGCACGCCTCGATTTCCGAACAGACGAAGGACAATCATATGGATGCTTTAAGCGTTTCGATGTGCGCGCTTAAAGCGCTTGGGAAGGAGCAAAAATAGTGCCTGTACGCGCGGATGAGCAATTGGTGAAAACGGGTCTTGCAGACACGATTGAGCTTGCGCGCGCCCTGATCATGGAGGGGCGCGTCTTAAACGGAACAACTAAGATTTTAAAGGCGTCTGATCCTGTTAAAAAGGACGCGGTTTTATCCGTCAAGGGCGAAACAGACGCATATGTGAGTCGCGGCGCGAAGAAATTAAAACGGGCGGTCGAGGCGTTTCAGCTTGACCTTAAGGGAAAAACGTGCATGGATGTCGGCGCGTCGACAGGTGGTTTTACCGACGTTATGCTGAGAGAAGGCGCAAAGCGCGTGTTCTCAATCGACGTGGGCTATAATCTACTGGACTATAAGCTCAGAAGCGATTCCCGCGTTACCGTGATGGAGAGAACCAACGCGCGTTTTCTTGAAAAAGAAATGTTCGATGCTCCCGTTGAATTTGGCGCGACGGACGTTTCGTTTATATCATTAAAGGCGGTTCTTCCGTCCATTTTCTCGGTGCTTGAAAAAAACGCTTTGTTTGTCTCGCTCATCAAACCCCAGTTTGAAGCGCAAAAGGAAGACGTCGGGGAGAAGGGCGTTGTCAGAAGGCGAGATGTACACGAAAGCGTCGTCAAAATGATCACGGATTTTGTACAGGCGCAGGGCTGGACGATCGAGGGGCTGGATTTTTCCCCGATCAGAGGTCCTGAAGGCAACATCGAGTTTCTGCTTCTGATCAGAAACACGGAGTTCTCTGCGCGATCTTTCGAAGATGCTACAATTAATGACGTGATTGACCAAGCTTATGACAAATTTATTAAATAACCGCGAGGGTTATTGTTTTTTTGAGTATTTCTGATATACAATATAAAAAGAGGCCTTGGTCGGTTTTGGGCAAGGTTTTGCTTGGTGTTGTATTCAATTAATATAGAAATCACTAGGAGGCGTACCCTGATGAAAACGATGAGACACGCCATGATCCTTGAAATCATAGAAGATAAGAACATTGAAACCCAGGAAGAGCTGGCGGAGGAATTGAGAAACCACGGCGTGAACGTTACGCAGGCTACGGTGTCCAGGGACATCAAGGAGCTTAGGCTCTTAAAGGTGCTTTCGGACAACGGCGGCTATCGCTATGCCACGGCGGAGCGCGCGGAAAAGGGCATCAACGACCGTTTCATCCGCATTTTCTCCGAATCCGTCATGTCCATTGCGGGTGCAGGCAACCTGATTGTGCTTAAGACGCTTTCTGCTTCCGCGCCGTCTGCCGCCGAGGCGATTGACGGGCTCAAGTGGCCGGAAATCATCGGCACGATCGCGGGCGACAATACAATTCTGGTCATCATCAAGAATATTGAGGATGTGGACGAGGTCATTGCGCGCTTCCGCGAGCTGATCGGAAACAGAATCTGATTACAAAAAGAGTAAGACGGAAAAATGATATGCTGCTTGAGCTGAATATTCAAAATATTGCCTTGATTGAACGCCTCCGGATTGAATTTGGCCGGGGGCTTCATGTGCTGACCGGCGAAACCGGCGCGGGCAAATCCATCGTTGTGGACTGCGTAAACCTTGCTCTGGGCTTAAGAGCTGATAGGGATCTTGTCAGAACCGGCGAAGAAAAGGCATCTGTGCGCGCCCTTTTCGACATATCGGAAAATCCGGATGCGGAAAACTATCTCTCCTCCCTTGGCGTTGACGTGGAGGATGGGCTGGTGGAAGTGTCGCGAGAAATATCCAGAAGCGGGAAAAACGTCTGCCGCGTAAACGGCGCGATGCTGACGCTTTCAAGCCTCAGACAGTTTACTTCCATGCTTGTGGACATCCACGGGCAGCATGAGCATCAGCAGCTGATGGACAGCGAAAAGCATCTGTCGTTTCTGGACGCGTATGCGGGCGAAATGCTTAAGCCGTATCTGGATGAAGTCAAGCGCGCGCATGAAGCGTATGCCCAGACCAGCAGGGAGCTTAACAGGCTCAGCATGGACGAAGCCGAGCGGGAACGCAGAATCGACAGCCTCACCTTCCAGCACCGGGAAATCGCGGGCGCGAAGCTGAAGGCGGACGAGGAAGATGCGCTGATCTCCAAAAACCGCATTTATGAAAACGCTGAGAAGCTGTCCGGCCATCTCAGAACCGCCTATGAGCGCGTTTACGCCGGCGGCAAGAGCATCAGCGCGCAGGAAAGCCTGAAGCGCGCCATGGACGCAATGGGCGCGATCAGCGATATCGACGAAAAATATAAAAACCTCCATTCACGCCTGGAGGAGGCTTATTACGCGGTTTCCGACATCGGGTACGAACTTCAGGATGCGTCCGAAGAAATGGAATTTGATCCCGCAGAGGCCGAAAAAGTGGCTGACAGGCTGGATCTTATCCAAAAGCTCAAGCGTAAATATGGACCAGAGCTTAAGGACGTAATTGAATACGGCAAAAAGGCGGCGGAGGAGCTTAAAAAGCTCGAAGGCGCGCTGGATACGAAGCAGGAGCTTATGGATACGCTGAAGGCGCAGAAAAAGGCGCTGAAAATCGCCTGCGACGCGCTTTCTGACGTACGAAAGGAAAAGGCCGAGCAATTGGCCAGGGCGGTTATAGAGCAGCTTAAAGACCTTGGAATGGGCAGAACGCGTTTCGAAGCGAAATTCGAGACGCTCGAAAAGCCCGAAGCGAGCGGACAGGACAAAATGGAATTCATGATTTCGCCCAACCCCGGCGAGCCTTTGCGCCCGCTGACGGCGATTGCATCGGGCGGCGAAATTTCTCGCATTATGCTTGCGCTTAAGGCGATTACCGCCGAAACCGAGGGCGTGGACACGATGATCTTCGATGAAATCGATACCGGCATTTCCGGCCGAATGGCGCAGACTGTGGGCGAAAAGATGTGCATGCTCGGAAAGATGCGCCAAGTCATCTGCGTGACCCACCTTGCGCAGATTGCTGCGCTGGGCGATCATCAGTATCTGGTGGAAAAAACGGTCGAGGGTGAGAAAACGGGTTCGACGGTCAGAAAGCTTTCGGAGGAAGGCAGAATTTCCGAGATCGCCCGCATGGTCGGCGGCGCGGATGAGGGCGAAAGCAGTAAGGCGCATGCCAGAAACATGCTTAATGCTGCTAACGCGCTTAAAAGGAAACGCTTTGAATAGGGAATAGCCGGACGCCTTTCGGAATAGAATGAAGCAAAACGATTCCGGAAGGGATGTGAATGGGATGGTTCGCATTCATGTGGTTCGCGCGTCGCATTTGATATTGGGCGCGCTTGCGGCGGTTTTGCTGATTGCACTGCTGCTGATTGCGTTCATGGGATTTTCAGGTAAAAGTGATACCAACGAAAACGGCATACAAAAAGCAATTTGGGAAGCGGAGGCAGTGAGCGTCTCCGCTTCCGCCATTTTTGCACCGCCTGACGGGGACGAAATTCAGGTTGAAGTTGTTAAAAGCAGCCGCGAGCCCATTAGAATTCTCATCTACCACACGCATACGCACGAGGCCTATCAGAAAAAAGCGGAGGACGAGTATGTCGAGACCTCGTCATGGCGCACGAAAAACAATAAGTACAATATCGTGCGTGTTGGCGAAGAGCTTTCAAATCTTCTGACGGAAAAGGGCTTTATAGTCATTCACGATACAACCGATCATGAGCTGACTGAATTGTCCACGGCCTACACGCGCTCGCTTGAAACCATTCAAAAATATGAAGGGCAAATCGACGTATTGATCGACCTTCACAGAGATGCATATTACAAGGATTCAAGCGGGAATCCATTCAGCCTAAAAACCGATTCCGGCGACTATGCGCGCCTGATGTGCCTTGTCGGAAACGGGAAAGGATTTTCAGATGAGATGTATTATACGGAAAATTATGCGCTTGCAACCCTTTTAACGGGCGAAATCAATCAGGCGATTCCGGGCCTTTGCAGGCCGGTCATGGTGAAGGACGGAAGATATAACCAGCATTTGTGCGATAAATCACTGCTTATCGAGGTAGGGCACAATCAAAACAGCATCGAGCAGGCGTTAAGTGCGATGGAGCCTCTTGCGGATGCGCTTGAGAAGGTGCTTTGTGAGCCATAGAAAAAAAGGGCTGACCTATAAAAGGGCAGCTCCTTTTCATATCTGAGATCAGATTTCAGCTTCTTCGTTTCTTGAATGCAGGCCCTGCACTTCGGAAACAGGCAGAGAGAAGCAGATAGCGCCAGCCGGGGTTCCGGGCCCGGCTTTTTCGATGATGGATTTCATGATTGCGCTCTTGATTTCGCGTTTAGCCACGATCAAAACAACGTCGCGCTCGCTGGTCAAGGTGATGCCCATGAATTTTTCAGCTTCCTTGACGCCAGTGCCCTTTGCGGTCATGACGGTTCCGCCAGTGGCGCCTGCGCTTCTTGCTGCAACCATAACCATGTCGGAATGGCCTTCGTTCAGAATAACATAAATCAGCTCATGGTCGAAGGACATTTTAACGGCTTCGTTTGAGGGATTGGAGTTTTCGGTAAGGTATGCCATGGTTCGGCCTCCTCCTATGCTTTTAATCGGAATGGAAAGCATGATGCCGTTGCCGGGAATATCGACAAACAGGCGGATTTTGGATGCGCGCATAAGGCGCTGGGTTTTTTCCGTATCGGCTACGGCGCACATTACGGCTTTTTCGGTTGCGGCAAGGCCGTACAGGGACAAATGTTCGTCTGTTGCGGTGCCGCGTCCAAGACTGATCAGGGAGAGGGGAATTTTTAGATTATCGGTGATTTGCTCGAGCAGATCGCGCTTATCGCGGTCAACAATGGCCATAACAAGATTTAGAAGCATATTATACCTCCCAAAGCTCGATGATTTCGTCGTCTGCATACGAAATTTCGACGGGTTTTGCGGCGGAGCGGGTCTTGATGACGTAGATCAGGCCCATCAGCTGAATGGATAAAAGCGGCATCATGGCGACCAGCGCGACCAGACCGAAGGCGTCTGTCATAATGTTTCCGCCAATGGTGGAGCATGCGCCCATGGCGAAGGGCAGCATGAAGGTTGCAGTAAGGGGGCCGGAGGCAACGCCGCCGGAGTCAAACGCAATAGCGGTGAATGTCGGGGGGACGAAGAACGCCAGAATCAGCGCAATGGCGTAGCCGGGAACGATGATGTACAGGATGTTCATGCCCGTAACCACGCGCAGCATGGCAAGGCCGTTGGCAAGTGCGATAGCGATGGCAAGGGAATAGTTCATAGCCTTTGCGGAAATTGCGCCGGCGCTTAATTCCTCGACTTGCTTATTCAATACTGCAACAGCGGGTTCTGCATTGATGATGAACCAGCCCATGATCATGGAAATCGGAATCAAAAGGAATTTAAGATGCGGCTCAGCGAGCTTCTGACCAAGCACGTGACCCAGTGATGAGAAGCCGACATTGACTGCCAGAAGGAACAGCACAAGACCAACACATGTAACCAGAAGGCCCAATACAATTCGAAGGAAGGGAACTTTTCTGAGCTTTAATGATACAAAATGGAAAATGAGGAAGAAAATTACGATGGGAAGGAGTGCGATTACAACTTCGAAAATATAGGTGGGGAGTGAAGACAGATAGTGCTTTCCGAGTCCAACGGTGGTTTCGTGCGCGTGGATAACGGAAGCTGCCGCGGCATCGGGCGCATCTTTATAGATGAAGCTTAAAAGCAGCACGGCGAGAATCGGACCAATGGAGCACAACGCGACCAGACCAAAGGAGTCCATCTGCGCGTTTTCGTCGCTTCGTATGGAGGCGACGCCGACGCCCAGCGCGAGGATGAAGGGAACGGTCATGGGACCGGTGGTTACGCCGCCGGAGTCAAAGGCAACGGATAAATAATCAGGATCGGTAATGAAGGCAAGAATAAATACGATGACATAAAGCGCCATCAAGAGCCATCGAAGCGGAATCTTGAAAAGAATGCGCAGCATGCTGACCATCAGGAAGAGGCCTACGCCAATGGCTACAGTGATGATGAGAACAACGGTATTGATGTTGGGAACATTTGCTGCAAGTACCTGAAGATCTGGCTCGGCTATGGTGATGGCGATACCCAAAAGAAGACTCACCGATAAAATGATCTTGAGGTTTTTGGTTTTCGTCAGGTGAGAGCCAATCTGCGTGCCGATCTGAGTCATGGAGACTTCGCTTCCAACGGTGAAAAGCCCCACGCCGATGGTCAGGAGCACTGCGCCCAAAAGGAACGACAAAAGCAAATCCGGCGATACGGGAACGACGGTGAGCGACAGAGCAAGCACAATGACCACAATCGGGATAACCGACAGGGCGGCTTCTTTGAATTTTTCGTAGAATACTTTGCGGTGGGACAACGCGAATCTCCTTTCTCCGATGACGCAATAGCGAACGGCTGCAGAATGTATGCTTAATCCGTATTCGACACGCCTTAACCGGATTCCTTCCCAAAAAACAATATATTAATAGGAAGAAAAAATTTTTTATAATTATGACTGTTTTGGTCGGAAATATGACGGACACAAAGAAAAAACGCCCTTTAATCAGGCGTTTTTCGCATATTATTCTTAGCAAAGGGGTTTGCCTTCCCATTCTTTAGCAAAGGAAACGTTTAAAAGCTTTGAAACGGTGGGCGCGATATCCTTGATGGATACATTTTCAATTTCCTTGTTCTTTTCAAATTCGGGGCCCGAAATCAGAACGGGAATGGTCATGTCTTCAGGAAGATCCGACCCGTGACTTCTGTCGTGTCCGCCGTGGTCGGCGACGACGATCAGCGTATAGTTTTCAGGCAGACTTTCGTGAATCCGCTGAATGCACGTAAAAGCTTTGTTTACGCATCCCAGATACGTTTCGCTCATCCATCCCTTGGAATGTCCGCCGACTTCGTCTGTTTCTCCAAGATAAACAAACGTGAAATCCGGGTCTTCCCTCTTGATGTAGTCGATTGCGATCTCGGTGATTTTGGTGTCGGTGTCTTCCTGCTTGTGCTGATTGATGCACATGTAGGTGTGAAGATGATCGGGACGGGAAAGATCGCGAAGCTCTTCCCAGGTATTGAAAAACGCGCACTTTTTTTCGAATTTGTCCAGACGATCAAAAAGACCTTCGATCGGGCGCACCTGAGGAACATAGGTATTGGTGGTTACGCCATGACGGTCCGGATCAACCGAGTGGAAAAGCGACATGTGGCAGGGAAGAGTCACAGAGGGCATGACCGTCTGAGCGCTTAACGACCATGTGGAAAGGGACATAAGCGTTTTTACGTAATCGTGACCGCAATTCAAAACGCCGTCGGGGCGCATGCCGTCAACCAGCACCAACACTACCTTGTTCTCCATTTGAATTGACCTCCTATGAAGCGTTTTATTTATTTTATGAAGCGTTTGATTTGTTGCTTTTTCCGATCATGATGGGCGCAAAATTTTCCAATATCTTTCCGGCTGCAATACACATAGCGCAGCTTGCAAAGGAAACCAGTATCGCCGTCAGCGTGTGAAGAATGCCCGTTTTTTCGAAAAGAGGCGAAAGCGCGATCTGGAAAAACACGATGGGGAATTTGTGCATAAGGAGAATGGGCAGCGTGTTTTTTCCAATAAAGCTCAAAATGCGCGAGGATACGCGCTTGAAGATCATGAAAATCCCGGTGACGGACAAAAATGCGGAACCATAGAACACAGTGATTTTTCCGTAGGACGAAAGAAAATAATTGACGCGGCAGTTCATAAAGAGCGCCGGAATTGCGCCGCACACAATAAGCAGAACGGATACAGCCCACTTTTTCAAAGAAGGCGATGAAGTTTTGAAATCCGCTTCCCGCTGACACGCGCCGAACACAAAAAACGGCATCAGAAATACGCTGGACTCCAGATGGAAAGGAAGCGCGCGCACGCGGAAGACAAAATAATCGAGATAGGGAAGGATAAAAGCGGAAAAAACGAGTGGCAGAAGATAAAACTTGCTTTTCTTCATGCATCTTTTCAAGAATCCGCTGACCGGATAAAACAGAAGCTGCGTTACAAACATACACGGCAAAAACCAAAGCGGCACATTCCACTTCATGTAGCCTTCAACCGCGCTTGCGTACAGCATGCCGAATACATTTTTGTATACCTCCTTGTGCTTTATGGCAACGTCAAGCGCATCGGAAGCAAACGCGCCCAATAATGTGAAAATGAAGATGCTGATGAGCGCAAAAATGTAATAGGGAATCATTAGGGACGTAAACTTCTTCTTCAAAAAGACTTTGAAACCATCCTTGCCGCATGAAAACAAATAGCCGGACAGAAAGAAAAACGCCGCTACGTGAAACGAATACACATAGTGCTTAAGAGGGTCGCCGTTTGACGCGGTATGGCCGTAGACGATCATGAGGATGAGCGCGCCCCTGAGCGCGTCCGCCCACTGAATGCGTTTTTCCATGCTTTCCTCCTGCTTTGATGTGCTTTATTTTCTGAGTCGGCGCTCAGCGCTTTTTCGGAAGGATTTCATTGATCAGGGTGAAAATCAATATCAGCGCGCCGCCCGCAATCTGAAGGGGCGTGATGGCTTCTTTCAGAATAGCGACCGACACAACGACGGAAATCAGGGGATCGATGTAGCTTAAAATGGCGGCCTTTTGTCCCTCGAGTTCTTTAAGCGAAGAAAAATACAGGATGTAGGCTACGCCCGTGTGAACGAGGCCGACGGTCAGAAGGCAGATAAAGCCCGTTGCATTTAATGTATGCACGTGGATGCCGCCTGTAAAAAGCACATAAGGAAGCACGACGACAATGGAGGACGCAAACTGATAAAATGTTCTGTGAATGCCGGACACGTCTTTAATGAATTTGTTTAACAGGATAACGGTCGAATAGAAAACCGCTGCGCCGAGACCAAACAAAACGCCCGTTATGTCGCTTTTGCCTTCGCCCAGCCCGGAAACTCCGATGATGAGCACAAGGCCGACGGTGGACATGATAAAGCAGAGAACCTGCATTTTTGTTAGCTTTTCCTTAAAAAGAACGGGGCACAGGGCGGTTACGATGACGGGGGCGAAATAGTAGCTGAGGGTTGCAACGGAAACGGAGGTGTAGGTGTACGCCTCAAAAAGCAGAATCCAGTTTATGCCCATCGCCGCGCCGGATAAAAAGAGAACCGGCAGCGATTTTTTGATTGAACGAACCGGCAGCGGGTTTTTGGTGGCGATCAGATATCCGCCGATCAAGATAAGCGCAAGTACCGCGCGAAACAGCGCGATTTCGCCGGAGGACAGGGAAATGGATTTGACAAACAGGGAAATTGTTCCGAAAATCGCCATGGAAAGGGCGAGCAGAAGTTCATTTTTACGCACGTGCATTTTCTTCCTCTCATATTTATACGGTAAATGGCGTCCAGTGAACGCGACTGAATACCATCACATCGCTTGCATGTTCCATACCGAATTTTTCATAAAAGCCCACGGCGTTTTCGTTTGCGCAGGTGTAAACGATGATCTCCTCTTCGCCGCCCGCAAGCGTCAGCGCCTTTTTCATAAGCGCGTTGCCAATGCCTTTTTTTACATAATCCCGGTCTACGCCAAGGTCAGTGATAAACAGCCAGTAGGCAAAATCCGTGATGCCGAGAATTACGCCCACGAGAAGTCCGTCTTCGTTTCTTGCAGAAACGGAGATTGGCGCATTTTTTAATAAGCGTTCGATTCTCTCTTCAAAACGCTCCTTCGGATACTGGCTGCCCAGATCCGTGCGTTTCAGAAAGGAAATGTATTCCTCTTTGGTAAGTCGTTCGGCGGTATAGGTGATGTTCATCAAGTCACTTCCTTTTCAATGATTATAACACGTTTGTTTTAACGCTTCAAGGCGCAAGTGAAAACAGAAAAACGCTTGATGATTAACTTTTCGGGTGCTATAATATCGCGGTAAAAATGCGCGCAGGGAGGCAAAAGCAATGAGCCGCTTTGATGAGATCATTCGCCTGTTTCCGGTTCGAAATACCAAGGAGGAAAAAGCTGCGTTTCGGGCATATGCTTTAAAAACGGCTGAGGAAATGGGCTTTTCCGCGAGGGAAATCGACAACGGAGGACACAAAAATATAGCAATCGGCGATGAAAGAAATGCGAAGGTCATCTTTACAGCGCATTACGATACGCCCTGGGCGTCCTTTTTTCCAAACCTCATGCTTCCTAAAAATCGCGGGCTTCATTTTGCGTTTCAGATGGCGATCGTGCTTCCGATGCTCGCAGCTGCGTTTTTGGCGGCGTTTCTGGTATTCGAATTTGTAAAGCTTGATTACAATGTGGCTCTAAACCGCCTCGTGCCGCTGGCTGCGTATCTTTTCACGTATTACGGCTTGTTCATTGCGATCATGAGAGGACGCAGAAACAAAAGCAACTTTAACGACAACACATCCGGCGTCGCGCTTATGTTTGACATCATGGAAAAGCTTGATCTGGAAGAAAAGGAGAAGTGTGCGTTTCTGCTTTTTGACAACGAGGAGCGAGGCAAAAAGGGCAGCAAGGCGTTTTCAAAGGAAAACAAGGAAATCTTTGAGCGCACGCCCATTATCAATTTCGACTGCGTGGGCTTCGGCGATCAGCTTGTGGTGATTGAAAAAGAGCGCTTCAAGGCGCATCCCATGTATGAAGCGTTCCACGCTGCCTTTTCAAGCCTCGAAAACAGCCATATGCTTTCCAGTAAAAACGCCCGCGCCAATTCCGATCAAACGAGCTTCAGGCTCGGAAACGCCGTGATGACCTGTGCGCTTTCGAAAAAGGGCATTCTGTATGTAAACCGCATTCATACAAAAAAGGATACGGAGGTTTCCAAAGAGAATCTGAACGCGCTTTCCGATGCGGCGCACACATTTTTGAAAAAGATTAAAAAACAGAAGGGATTTTAAGTGTTTAAAAAGCAGTTTCATTCGTTTTTTGCGTATCTCTGGGCGTTTTTCAGATGGATGCTCACAGGCATGCTCATTGGCGTGCTTCTGGGCGTTGTGGGCGCGGTATTTGCCATATGCGTTGAAAAGGCGACGCACTTAAGAACGCACCATGATTTTCTGGTATGGCTTTTGCCTGTGGGTGGCCTGTTAATTGCGCTTATGTACAGGCTTATGAAGCTTCCCCTGTCCATCGGCACGGACGAAATCATCAAAACCGTTCGAACACAGGGACATGTGCCGCTTCTGATGGCGCCGGCGATTTTTCTTTCCACAACGCTTACGCATTTATTGGGCGGTTCCGCCGGCAGAGAAGGCGCGGCATTACAGCTGGGCGGCTCTATCGGCGCTTGGGTTGGCGATCTTACGCACCCGAAATCCGATTCCAGACGCATTTTTGAATTGTGCGGCATGGCTGCTCTGTTCTCCGCGCTTTTCGGAACGCCTGTTACGGCAGCTGTGTTTGTTCTTGAAATCATTGAGGTTGGACGCATTAATTCCAGAGCGTTTCTGCCGTGCTTTGCGTCAAGCGTAACCGCTTCGCTCATTGCAAAGCTTGTGGGCGCGCCCGAGGAGCCCTGGAACCTTGCAAGCGGCCTTCAGTCCATCGGCGCGGTTTCCTATCTGGAAGCGGCGGTCGTTGGCATTGCGTGCGCTGCGATGGCAATTGTGTTCTGCGTGGCTATGCATATGGGTGGAAAGTATTTTAAAAAGCTCATCAAAAACGACTATGTCCGCATTTTTGTTGGCGGCGCTGTCGTTGTTGCGCTTTCCATGCTCTTAAAAACGCGCGATTATAACGGCGGCGGTATGCAGGTGATTTTTGATGCGCTGAATGGAAAGGCCGATGCGTGGGCGTTTCTGTTAAAGCTGCTTTTTACCATGATCACCTTGTGCTCCGGCTTTAAGGGCGGAGAAATCGTGCCTTCCTTCTTTATCGGAGCTACAATGGGCTGCACGGTGGCGGGCTTGATCGGTATGTCGCCAGCCCTCGGCGCGGCGCTGGGCCTGATTGGTATGTTCTCCGGCGTGACCAATGCGCCGATTGCCGCGATCATCATGTCGGTGGAATTGTTCGGCGCGGAATATCTGCCGCTTTTCGGTATTGTCGCGGCGGTGGCATTCATGCTGTCGGGCCATTTCAGCTTGTATCATGCGCAGATGTTCACAGAGCCGCAATTGGGGCATGAAGAGAATTAGAGATATTTGAAAATTACGCAAATAAGATAGCGCGGGCATGCACGCCCGCGCTATCTATATTTTTGGGAATAGCGTCATTCAAAAATATCAAGCATCATCTCCGTGACAAGCCCGATATTCTCATCGCTGTATTCAATTTCTCCGGAAATGAGCCGTGTAATTGTTACCATATCTTCCATGGCGAGCGCGTCGTTTTTCTGATGGAGGCGCGAAAACAGCTCGCAGGCCAAATAGCACAAAAACGCGCACAGTAGCATCGCGCCGAAAAGATCGCCTGTTTCAAGAGATGTGGGCATATGGCGATAGACAAAATAGACGCAAAGGTTTTGAAGCGGATGATGAAGTGTGCAGGGAAGCGGCGCGGAAGAAGCGCTTTTTGCATCCGAAAGAAGACCGTCCCATGCATGATCAAGCCGCTCAAGCGTCAACAGAAAATCGGTAGTTTCGGAAAAATCAAGCACATTTATATCACAATCCATCGATTCAAAAAGTGCATGAATCCGATCCAATATAGGAATGGATTCATCTTCAAGAATATGAATCCATTCATCCCGCACGCTCAGCACCTGTTGTTCGTCATCAGTTAAAATGATCTCCTCTTCATCACCCGAAAGGGAAATGAGCGAGAAAGGGCCTTTATTTTCAAGAATGATCCTTGCGGCTTCCTCGCATGACGCGCCGAGGCCGATTTCGGTGAAACGTTCAAAAAACGAGCGGAAGCGCGGATGATCTGCGCAGATATCGCATAAAACGCTTTCGCCGTACTGACAGATAAGGTCGCAAAGCCCGTCCGCCTTTAAAAACGGACATCTGCCGCTTTCGTCCGTTTGAAAGGCGTATTCGCCGTTTTGCGCGATGATTTTATCAAGGATTTTTCCGCTTCCGTTGTCAAGGCGCTGATACCTTAAATAGCTTTCTTCATCAATTCCGATTTCCCAGCCGATGCAGCAGGAGTGTTTGCATGCGCCTGCAATGCAGGAAAAGCGCGGATAGTAGGAAGGAGCAAGGATTTTCATAAAAACACCTGCTTTATATTGGTTTATTTATGGATCAGTATAGCGCACGAGATGCGATCTTTCAAGGATAAAATCAAATTGTGCATCTTTACAGAACATACGTTTGACAAACGTGCGTTCGATCTGTATAATAGTAGAAAAAGAAAGGAGGCATAAGGATGGAGGAGAGAAGCTATATCGCCATCGACCTAAAATCCTTTTACGCCTCCGTGGAATGCATGCAGCGGGGGCTGGATCCGTTGGACACCTGTCTTGTGGTAGCTGATGAATCCCGAACTGAAAAAACCATCGGGCTTGCCGTGTCTCCCGCGCTAAAAAAATACGGTGTGCCGGGAAGACCCAGGCTTTTTGAAGTGATTCAAAAGGTCAGGGAAGCCAACAGGCAAAGGGTGAAGGATGCGCCGGGCGGCGTTTTCAGAGGTAAATCGATCAGCAGTCGTATGCTTTCCAACGACCCGTCCCTTGAAATCGATTTTCTGATCGCCAAGCCGCAAATGGCGCTTTATATGCAGTATTCAACGCGTATATTTTCCATCTATTCGCGCTTTGTGTCGAGCGAGGATATCCACGTTTATTCCATCGACGAGGTGTTTATCGATGTGACGGATTATCTGAAAACCTATAAAACCACGGCAAAAGCCTTATCTGAAAAAATGGTAAATGAAGTCTTGAAGGAAACGGGCGTCACGGCGACGGTTGGCATCGGAACGAATCTGTATCTTGCAAAGGTCGCCATGGATATCGTTGCAAAGCATATTCCCGCGAATGAAAGCGGCGCGAAGATTGCGGAGCTTGACGAAATGAGCTACAGAAAGCTTCTGTGGGATCACAGACCGCTGACGGATTTCTGGCGCGTAGGCAAGGGGTATCAAAGGCGGCTTGAAAAAATGGGGCTTTACACGATGGGGGATGTTGCGAGGTGCTCCGCTGGAAAGGAAACGGATTATTACAACGAAAAGCTATTGTATGACGCGTTCGGCGTGAATGCGGAGCTTCTGATCGACCACGCGTGGGGATATGAGCCGTGCCGGATATCAGACATCAAAGCGTATAAGCCCGAAACGCATTCGATCAGCCAGGGGCAGGTTCTGCAGGAGCCCTACGACTTTGACAAGGCTCGTCTGATTGTGCGCGAAATGACGGATCAGCTGGCGCTTGAAATGGTGGACAAGAAAATTACCTGCGATCAAATGGTTCTGACCGTAGGCTACGATATCGAGAATATATCCGATGGCGATCGTATGAAAAAGTACAAGGGACCGTTTGAAACCGATCCCTATGGAAGAAAAATTCCAAAATCCGCGCACGGAAGCATCAATCTTACAAGGCGCACATCCTCCGCCAGAATCATGCTTGAGGCGATATCAAGCCTTTACGACCGCATCGTAGATCCCAGTTTGCTCGCTAGACGCATGTACGTGGTTGCCAATCATGTGGAGGACGAGGAAAGGGAAGAGGATGCTGAGCAGCTTGACATGTTCACCGACTACGAGAAGGAAGACGAAGCGCTCGACAAGGAAAAACGCAGGCAGCATGCGATTCTGGGCATTAAGAAAAAGTTCGGCGCAAACGCGATTCTGCGCGGTATGAACCTTCAGGAAGGAGCAACCGCCAGAGACAGAAACCAGCAAATCGGCGGCCACAAGGCGTAAGGGGAATGTATGGGAAAATATGACGATATTATCAATATGAAATACCCAACTGCAAAAACGCGAAAGGCCATGACCCTTTTGGAGCGCGCCGCCCAGTTTTCGCCCTTTGCGGCACTCAGCGGGTACGAAGAAGCAATCGACGAAACGGCGCGACTGACGGATGCAAAGATATTGCTTTCAGAAGACGAACAAAATCATATTGGAGAAACGCTTAAAATGCTGGATGAGCAAATTTCAGATCATCCGATAATACGACTTGCGTACTTTGTACCCGATCCTTTAAAGGAAGGCGGGCGGTATATGCACGCTGAAGGCGAAGTCAGGAAGGTGAAAGCATTTGAGAAAAAGCTGATTTTGAAAAGCGGCGAAGAGATTGCTTTTGAAGATATACTCTTTATTGAAGCTGTGGGTTAGGTGCGAACATCAAAAGGGAATGTCGAAAAAGTAATTTTGATCCTGCCGATAATTTAGAATATAGCAAAGCAGCGGCACGGGAAAGTCGTCTCCTGCGCAGAAAAAGTTTCTGAGATCAGATTCCAACTCTATCTCATCCTCCACGACTACTGATACAAAAAGAGGAATTCCCGCGTTACATGCGCAGGAATTCCTTGATTTTTTGGCCCTCTTTATAGCCTTTGTCGTATAATGCTTTTATGCCTTCTTTATTCTTGCTAAGCGTTGAAACGCCGCAGGTGTCGTCGGGGGAAAGGATGAGCGCTTTTCCTTGTTTCGCATATTCCTGCGCTTTTTTGACGCCCCGGTTGTATTTATCAAAGCGGGTTGCAAGCTCTTTTGCGGCGTTCGGATAGGCGTGTTTCAGGATTTTGGCGATTTTTTTATCCTTGCCCGGCTCGCGGATCAGGCTTTCCGGGAGGGTGAGCAGGAGAACCACTTTGTCTAAGCCCATTTCAAACGCTTTTTCAATCGGCACGGGATCGGACAACGCGCCGTCGAAGTAGGGAATTCCGTTTATATAGTAGGGCTTACAGACGACGGGGATGGAGCAGGAAGCTTTACAGATGTCGTAATTGTCTAAGGACATATCCGCCTTGGTGAAATACTTCGCCTTTCCGGTCAGGGCGTCGGTTGCGGTGACGATGAATTCGGAAGGGTTTTTCTGAATCGCTTCATAGTCAAGCGGATTGACGCCGCCGGTGCCGCTTAAGGTTGAATAGACATAGTCGAAGCCGATGTAAGAGCCGGTTTTTAAGAAATTTCGAAAGCCGATGTATTCCGGGCGATGCACGTAATCCGTATAAAAGATCAGATTTCTGCCCATCTGTCGGGAGAGATAGCTGGTTAAATTTGCGCTGCCTGCGGAAATGCCGAAGCAGATATCAAAATCAATTCCATTCTGCGCGCAGTATTCGAGCGCACCTGCGGCAAACGCGCCTCTCAGGCCGCCGCCCACGTCGATAACGCCGATTTTTTCTTTCATCTGATCAAACCTCCAGAATATAAAGGCATTATATACCTGATTCAATTTCGATTTCAAGGACAAAAACGTGACAAAGAAAAAAATCTTCAGAAAATTATGAGAATACACAGCATATTTTTCTCTTTTTACAAAAGTCTTTACAGGAGAGTGTTATAATAGAAAATGTAAAAGACTATTCAGCGTTCAAAGC
The DNA here is from genome assembly GCA_015056255.1 of Clostridiales bacterium. GTDB lineage: Bacteria > Bacillota > Clostridia > Christensenellales > Aristaeellaceae > SFHK01. Next base: position 65,620 of record SVGP01000002.1, read on the forward strand.
GCTTTAAGGAAGGGATATTATGAAGGTTGTACTTAAAAATCTCACCAAGAAATTTCCCGGCAGAAGCAAAAAGGATCCGGGCGTGACCGCCGTCAACAACTTTAATATCGAAATCCCTGACGGAAAGCTGATCGGCCTGTTGGGCCCGTCCGGATGCGGAAAGAGCACAGCGCTCAATCTTCTTTCGGGCCTTCTCGCGCCCACGAGCGGCAGAATCTACTTCGGCGACGAGGATGTGACCGACATCCTGCCCGAAAAAAGAGGCATCGGACTGGTTTTCCAGAACTACGCGCTGTACCCTCATCTGACGGTCATTGAAAACATTCTTTTCCCGCTTGAGAACCTCAAGGGAAGTGAAAAGCTTTCGCGCGACGAGATGATGAAGCGAGCGATGGAAGCTGCCAAGCTTGTTCAGATCGAAATGCTTTTAAACAGAAAGCCCAAGGAACTCTCCGGCGGCCAGCAGCAGCGCGTGGCCATTGCCCGCGCGCTTGTCAAGATGCCGCGCCTTCTGCTTCTCGACGAGCCACTTTCAAATCTGGATGCGAGACTGCGCCTTCAGACGAGAGAGGAAATCAGCCGCATTCAGAAGGAAACCGGCATCACCACCATCTTTGTAACCCACGATCAGGAAGAGGCCATGAGTATCTCCGATCAGATTATCGTTATGAAGGACGGCGTGATCCAGCAGATCGGCGCGCCTCAGGAAGTGTATGACGATCCGAAAAATCTGTTCGTTGCGGAATTCTTAGGAACGCCCCAGATCAATACCTTTACGGGTGAAATCAAGGATGGAAAGCTTTATATTGGAGACGAAGCGGTTTTGAACATCAAGGGCGCGGCCAATCAGAAGGTGTATGTCGCAGTCCGTCCCGAGGCGTTTATTCCTGATGCAAACGGCCCCTTAACGTGCAGATTCAAGGCCCTTGAAGTCATGGGCCGCGACATCAGCGTCGTATTTTCAAGCAAGTTCTCCGACCGCAAGGCCCTTCGTGCGATCATCGGCGCTGACGTCAAGGTTGAGCCCAAGGACGGCGTTGTCCGCTTTTTCGTAAGAAGCCAGAAAACCGAAGTGTTCAACTGGGACACCAAAGAGCGCGTGTATTACGAAGAGGCGTAAGGGGGCGATGGTATGATGGAGAAAAGGGATCTGAAGGGCTGGCTGTACCTTTTGCCCGCCATGCTGTTTTTAGGCGTGTTTATGGTATATCCGCTTGTAGATGTATTTATCTACTCGTTTGAGGAGGAATTCAATTTTGCCTCTCAGTCGTTCAAGGGCTACGGCCTTTACAACTATTCCTACGTCCTGCGCGATCCGTTTTTCATGCAAGCGGTCAAAAACACATTTATTTTGGTCATCATCACCGTGCCGCTCTCAACCGGCATCGCGCTTCTGATTTCACTTGGTTTAAGCAGTATAAAGCCGCTTAAGCACATTTTTCAGACGGTGTATTTTCTGCCCTATGTCACAAACACGCTGGCGGTCGGCCTTGTGTTTATGATCCTTTTTAAGAAAACGCCCGTGTCCGACGGCTTGGTGAATGTTCTTATCAACCTCTTCGGCGGCGAATCGGTCGACTTTATCGACGGCCCCTACTGGGCGAAGATGCTGGTCATGTGCATATACACCATCTGGGTGGTTATGCCGTTTAAGATTCTGATTCTGACAAGCGCGCTTGCGTCCGTTAACGAGGACTACTACAAAGCTGCGAAGATGGACGGAACGAGCAAGATGAGGACGTTTCGAAAAATTACGCTGCCCATGATTTCGCCCATGATTTTTTATCTGGTCATCACCGGCTTTATCGGCGCGTTCAAGGCGTATTCCGACGCGGTTGCGCTTTTCGGAACCAATCTGAACGCCGCGGAAATGAACACTATCGTGGGTTACGTTTACGACGTTCTCTATTCCGACGGCGGCGGATATCCGTCCTACGCGTCCGCTGCTGCGATCATTCTGTTTGCGATTGTTTTGACCATCACGGTGATCAACCTTCTCGTAAGCAGAAAGCATGTGCATTATTAAAGGGGGGAGAGAACGCATATGAAAATGAATCAGAATGGCCGTCTGTCCAATGGCTTATGGAAAACCGGCGTTTACTTCGGCCTTTTCGTATGGGCGATCATTGTTCTTTTCCCGTTTTACTGGATGCTGCTCACATCCGTAAAAAGCTACGGCGCGTACAACGCCGAAACCGTGCCCGCGTTTTTCACGCTCAAGCCCACGTTTGAAAACTATATCTACGCCTTTACCGAGGTGCCGCTGGCAAAGTATTTCTTAAATACGCTTATCTATACGCTTGCTACCACGTTTTTGATGCTGGTTGTCACGGTGCTTGCGTCTTTTGCGTTTGCGCGCCTCAATTTCAAGGGCAAAAACCTCATGTTCACGCTGTTTTTGGCCCTTATGATGATTCCCTATGAGCTTGTCATCATCACAAACTTTGTAACCATCAAAAAGCTTGGCATGGACAACACGTTTTCCGGCCTTATTCTTCCCTCGGTTACGAGCGTATTCTATATCTACCTTCTGCGCGAAAACTTTGCTCAGATTCCGGATCAATTGTATTACGCCGCGAAGGTGGACGGAACGAGCGACCTTAAGTATTTAAGGCGTGTGATGATTCCTATCAGCAAGCCCACCATCGTCACCATCGTGATTTTAAAGATCATCGAATGCTGGAACTCCTACGTCTGGCCGCGCCTGATTACCTCCGACGCCAATTACTACCTCGTTTCCAACGGCATTCAGAAGATCAGGGAAGAGGGCTTCGGCCGCGAAAACATCCCCGCGATGATGGCGGCGGTTGTGGTCGTTTCGGTTCCGCTGATTGTTCTTTTCCTCGTTTTCCATAAGCGAATCATGGAGGGCGTTTCGAGAGGAGGAACCAAGGGATGAGAAAATATGCGTGCCTGCTGCTTGCCTTACTTACGCTTGCCATGTCGCTCACCGGCTGCCACGGCGTGAACGAGAAAAAGCCGTTTGTCGTGCCGGAAACGTTCGACGAAACGAAAACGTACGAGATTTCCTTTTGGGCAAAGAACGATACCAACAAAACCCAGACGGAGATTTACGAAAAGGCCATTTCGGATTTTGAAAAGCTGTATCCGAATGTGAAGGTGAATCTTAAGCTTTATAACGATTACGGCAAAATCTATAACGACGTTATCACCAATATCACCACCGATTCCACGCCCAACGTTTGTATCACCTATCCCGACCACATCGCCACCTACATGGCCAGCGACAACTGCGTAGTGCAGCTGGATCAGCTGCTTGTGAATGAAAAATACGGCCTCGGCGGATCGGAAGTCAGGTTTGACGCGCCCAAAACGAGCGAGATCGTGCCTAAGTTCCTGTCCGAATGCATGATCGAAGGAAACTATTACGCGCTGCCTTTCATGCGCTCGACAGAAGCGGTCTACGTTAATAAAACGCTTTTGGAAAAGCTGGGCTACACGCTTCCCGAAACCCTCACTTGGGATTTCGTGTGGGAGGTTTCTGAAAAGGCCGCTATTAAGGATGAAAACGGAATCTACCTTGCAAACGGACAGAAGGCGATGATTCCCTTCATCTACAAATCCACCGATAACATGATGATTCAGCTGCTTAAACAGATGAACGCGCCCTATTCGAGCGAAGACGGAAGCATTCTGATCTTTAACGACACGACGAGAGACGTTCTGCTAGAAATCGCTGACCACGTGAGAACCGATGCGTTTTCAACCTTCACGCGCTCTTCCTACCCGGCCAACCACTTAAACGCGGGCCGCTGCGTGTTCGCCGTGGACTCTACCGCTGGCGCTACCTGGATGGGCAGTCATGCGCCGCTTTCCGACATCCCGCCGGAGGACTTTGTGGAGTTTGAAACCGTAGTCTACCCCGTTCCGCAGGTAAACCCGGATGAGCCTTATATGATCTCTCAGGGTCCGTCGGTGTGCGTGTTCAATAAGGACGACCCGAACGAGGTTCTGGCTTCCTGGCTGTTTACGCAGTTCCTTCTGACCAATGAAGTTCAGCTTGCATATTCCGCGACGGAAGGATATGTCCCGGTCACTTTGAAGGCGCAGGAAACGGACGAATACAGGGATTATCTTTCAAGGGCGGGCGAGGACGACAATTATTACTACGATATCAAAATAAACGCCGCCAAAATCCTTCTTGACAATCTTGAGCATACGTTTGTAACGCCGGTGTTCAACGGCTCCGCCTCTTTAAGAAATACGGCGGGCCAGCTGATTGAAACGGTGGTTAAAAACGTCAAGCGCAAGAAAGTCGTAAACGAGGAAACGATCCCTCAGATTTACGACGAAATGATCGCCATGTACCGCCTCAACATGGATAAGGGCGGCCCGCTTCCGAAGACCGCGGTTCTGCTTCTGTCCGGCATCGCGCTTGTGTGGGTGTTGATTGGCCTTTATGCAGGAATTAACTTCCTCTACACGAAAAGAAAAGCAAAATAAACGTTATCTACTTGAACTTGGCGGAATTTGATGTATAATTAAGTTGTACCCCGACAAACGACAAAAAGGAGAAAATAACATGAAGAAGATTTCTGCCGTTATCCTCGCTCTTGTTCTGGCAATGGTATTTGCCTGCCCCGTTTTCGCTGAAGGCGTTATGACCTATGCGGATTACGTTGCTGCCGAGCTCGATGCCGAAATCACCGTTGAAACCTACATCCAGGCCAAGCAGGGCTGGTGGGAGAACAACGGCGTTGGCGTAGCCACCTTCTACACCCAGAACGAAGAAGGCGCCTACTTCCTTTACAACATGCCCTGCTCCCAGGAGGAGTTCGAGCTTCTGACCGTTGGCACCAAGATCCGCGTAACCGGCTACAAGGCTGAGTGGGCGGGCGAGGTTGAACTCGTGGACGCTACCTATGAAATCATCGAAGGCGAATACATCGCCGAAGCGCTGGATGTAACCGCTCTGCTCGGCACCGAAGAGCTCATCAACTACCAGAACCAGTTCGTAGCCTTCAAGGGCATGACCGTTGAAGACGCCGGCAATGGCGCTGCGTTCATGTACAACTGGGACGGCTCCGGACAGGACGGCAACGACCTGTACTTCAACGTTTCCGTAAACGGCGCAACCTACACCTTCACCGTAGAAAGCTATCTCTGCGGCGCTGGCACCGAGGTTTACGAGGCTGTTAAGGCTCTCAAGATTGGCGACGTGATCGATATGGAAGGCTTCCTCTACTGGTACGAGGGCGTCAATCCCCACATCACCGCTGTTGCTCCCGCAGTTATTGAAGCTGCCGAATAAGTAAAGCTTTAAGACGGAAGACCCGATTGATGGGTCTTCCGTTTTTTAGTTGGCGCGGGCAGTCATTGATTGCGCGCGCCGCTTAGCTTATAAGCGGCTATATTGCAGATGGAGCAAGCCCCTCCTCCGGCATGCAAATAGTTTTTTGCCGTAGGGCATGGATTGCTACTGGCGCGCTTTCTTTTTATGCGCATACATATATTGAATTCATTTCATGCTCTTGGTATAATAAGGAAAAAACGGGGGAGGGAACATGCAATATGAAAACCTATTCCTTTACCGATGATCCGATCAGGCTTTACGGTCTTGAGGTAATCGATTCCGAGAATGAAAAATACTGGCGGCTTCCGCACGAAGAAACTGTGCTCGTGGGTGACTATCTTTGCGACAGAAGCAAGTCCGCCTGCGGCGGCCGCGTTCGCTTCAGAACAAATTCGAAGGAAGTCAAAGTACGGCTGAAGCTCAAAACGCTCTCTGTTGATATTTGCATGGCCATCTGCGCGTCCGCAGGCTGCGACGTATATGTTGGAAGCGGTATTGGCGCAAGGTACGTGGGACTTGTAAATCCTAAGGAATATGACAACATGTACCCTGAAACCACCGTGCATCTGGACGGAAAAATGAACGAAATCACCATAAATCTTCCGAGAAATGAAAAAATCGCAGGTGGGTGGATCGAGGTAGAGGATAGCGCCGAGGTGCTTGCGCCCCTGCCTTATACCATGCCCGGCAAGCTCTGTTTTTACGGCTCCTCCATCACCGAGGGCGGATGCTGTTCCCGCCCCGGAAATGCCTACACCGCGGTTGTCGCCAGATGGCTCGACAGCGATTATGTCAATTACGGCTTTTCCGGTCACGCGATGGGTGAAGACGCCATGGCGGACATCATCGCAAAACGCGATTTTTCCGCCTTCATCTACGACTATGACCACAACGCGCCGTCGACTGAACACCTTTTAAACACCCACGAGCCCTTCTTCAGGAAAGTCCGCGCTACGCACCCCGATATGCCTATTTTCATCCTTTCGCGTCCGGACTACGATAACGCGCCCGAGCTCAGCAAGCGCAATCGCGAAGTCATACGGAAAACGTATGCAAACGCCAGCGAAAACGGCGATAAAAACGTATATTTCTTAGACGGCGAAAGCTTTTTCGGCACGCTTGGACGCGATATGTGCACCGTTGACGGCTGCCACCCGAATGATCTGGGATTTTACAGAATGGCGGAAGCCGTATACGGCGCGATGCTTAAGGTGATGGGATAAAAAATCAGGCTTGGATGCGTTCAATGCATCCGGGCCTTTTCTAAAAAGAAACAACATATTGACATAAGTTTGCCGCAAAAAGGATAAAAATGATTGATTTTGGTATTCCTTTTTGCTATAATATAAATGTGTGTTTATCACAATGAATCTGCGTGTAATGGGCAGATTGCACAAAAGGTTTTTAAAAAGCTAAAGAAAATGCGTTTTTTGGAATCATACCGCATCATATGCGGATGAGATATTTTGTAAGGAGGAAACGGACGAATGAAAAAACTGATTTCTCTGATTCTGGCGCTTGCCATGATCGCATCCTTTGCGATGGTTGCTTCCGGCGAAGCGGCTTACACTCAGGCTCCCTATTGGGAGGGCAAGGATCTGCCCGCGGTAGCCGATCGCCTGCCCGCTGAACCCATGGTAGAAGACGCTGATTATCTGACCGTTGGCGTATACGGCGGCGAGCTCAAAACTTCCACCTCTTCCAGCTCCTGGACGACCGGCAAGATCATCGAAGAAGGTCTGTTCCGCTTCACCACCGAAGGCGTTGCGGTTCCGAACGTCGCCAAGGGCTACAGCGTAAACGAAGACGCCACCGTATACACCATCTATCTTCGCGAAGGCATGAAGTGGTCCGACGGCGCTCCCTTCACCGCTGAAGACTGCGTATGGTTCTACAACAAGGTATGCTTAAACAAGGTTGACTCCAAGGGCGTTCGCGCCTGTCACAAGGATGCCGACGGCAATCCCGCCGTTGTCGAGAAGGTAGACGACACCACCTTCACCGTAACCTTCGGCACCCCCAAGTACGGCTTCATCGAGGCCCTGTGCGTAGATCTTAAGTGGCACTTTGCGCCCAAGCACATCTTCGAAGGCATGGTTGACGACATCATCGCCGGAAACGACGAGGCTGCGCTTATCAAGGCGAAGGAAATCTGCGGCGTAGAATTTGCCGACGTTTCCAAGGCCGGCAAGGAAATGCTCTACTATTTCTGGAACTATGCAGGCATCCCCACTCTGAATCCCTATGTTCTTTCCACTGAGGCTGGCAAGAACGACGTTAAGGGCGACTATTACGAGTACATCCGCAACCCCTATTACTGGAAGGTTGACACTGCCGGTCAGCAGCTGCCCTACATCGACAAGATCGTTTACACTGCGATCCAGAATGTAGACCAGTCCCTGATGCTCCTTCTCGACGGCACTGTGGACTTCCAGACCGTTGGCATGGATTCCCTCGCCACCATCATGACGGACGCTCAGGTTGCCATCAACATCTATGAATACTCCTCCGGCTCCTGGGGCGACACCGGAACCCAGGTACATTGCAATCTCTCCATCGCCGATGAGAAGCTGAACGCTCTGTTCAACAACGCCGCTTTCCGCGAGGCGCTGTCCATCTGCGTTGACCGCGAAGAGTTCGCCGGCCTCTATTCCGATGGTTGGCTCGAAGGCGGTCAGGCCGCTCCCTCCGAGGGACAGCTGGGCTACTCCGAAGCATGGGCCAAGAAGTGGTGCGAGTACGACGTAGCCAAGGCGAAGTCCCTGCTCGAATCCGCAGGTCTGGTCATGGGCGCTGACGGCTATTATGACTTTGCCGACGGCACCGATTTCGCCCTCAACATCGTATCCGTTGCCGATTCCGGCGCTGCCGACACCTATGCGCTTTTGAAGGTTTACTATGATGCCGCCGGCATCAAGACCACCTTCCGCGACTATGATCGCTCCAACGTTGACAACATGATGCTCGCCAACGAAATCGAGTGCGTTCTGTTCCCCGTAACCGGCCTTGGTGATATCTCCATCGCTCTTAAGCCCAACTCCATGGTTCCCGGCACCGCCACCAACGTTGTATGGTACGGCAACATGACCAAGGAAACCGCGACGGGCGACCTGCTTAAGCTGATCGAGCTTAAGGAGAAGCTGGACGTAACCGCTGACACCGATGAGCGCACCGCCATTTCCCTTGAGATGCTCAAGCTCCACGAGGAGAACATGTGGTCCATCGCGTATGTCGCTTCCGCGCCCACCTATCACGCTGTGAATGCCCGCATTCACAACTTCCTCGAAAACGGCGTATGGTCCGACATCTATCGCGATCTGGGCATCGCCCACGTTCAGTGCTGGTACATTGCCGAATAATGTAAAGCGTTCCTAAAAACAGTTTACCCGATAAGTGCGGGAGGCAGCTTCCTTCATTGGGGGGTTGCCTCCCGGTTTCGGTATTTAAGAAGATGACGTTTTCTGCCTTTTGAGTCTGAAAGGGCATTTCCGTTTTTGTTTATCAAGGCATAGAAAGGATGAGAGGCATCATGAGCAGCATAATCAAGGATGTCCTCAGGTGGCTGCTAATCGCGCTTCCGTATGCGCTGGCCGTTTTTAGCGCTGTTTTATTGGCGCTTGAAGTCAGAAAGCAGGATCGGGGACAGGTGAAAAAATGGATCGTCAAAGGGCTTATAAAGGCTGCCTGGGTAGTCGGCATTTTTGCGCTTGTTTTTCTTGCTTACCGTGTGCTGGCGAAAGATGGCCGGATTGTCCGATTCGCAAAGGATGCGGGCGGCATATTGAATATTCTTGTCAGCGTCCTGTCCTACGTTGCGCAGATGGGACACGCCATCATATTTAAGTGGATTCTTCCTGCCCATGCATGGCTCATCTTTATTGGATGCATGGTTCTGTTTATTTGCCTTAAAAGGCCGCATTACACCGATATGTTCCGATATATCGGTAAGCGTCTTTTGATGTTTATTCCCGTAATCATCATTATATCCTTTGTAATTTACTTCGTCATTCAATTGCCACCGGGCGACTATGTTTCCTCCTATGTGTCTGCAATGGCGGCGGAGGGCGAGATCTTTACGCCTGAAGATATTCAACAGCTGCGCGTTCATTACGGCCTTGATCAGCCCTGGTATCTTCAGTATTTGGACTGGGTCACCGGTATTGTGGTTGAAGGCGATTTCGGATATTCGTTTGAATACGGACGCGACGTATGGAGCGTCATCATGGACAGGCTTTATCTGACGCTGGGCGTGTCTTTTGTAATTCTGATATTCCAGTATGGCGTGTCCTTGCCCATCGGCATCTATTGCGCCAATCATCAGTATTCTGCGGGCGACTACATCTGGTCGTTTTTCGGCTTTCTTGGAACCGCGACGCCCAATTTCCTTTTGGCGATTCTCATCATGTATTGGATCTATATGGCTACGGGGCAGGTGTATCTGGGCCTGTTCTCAACTGAAATGATGCAAAACGGCATGCAGTGGGAATATGTGCCGGAATTTTTGTTCCGCTGCCTGATTCCCTTAATCGTCATCGGAACCTCGGGCACCTGCGGCATTATCCGTACAGTCCGTGCGCAGATGCTGGATGAAAAAAGCCGCCAGTATACCCTGACCGCGCGCGCCAAGGGCTGCTCGGAAGCGACCATTACCTATAAATACTGCTTAAGAGCCGCTATGAACCCGGTGGTTTCCGGCATGGCGGGCTCGTTGCGCACCATTTTCTCCGGCTCCACGGTATCGGCCATCGTCATGAATCTGCAGATTCAGGGCCCGGTTCTACTTACGGCGCTTAAATCGCAGGACATGTATCTGGCGGGTACGATTGTCATGATTCAGGCTGTGCTGGTTGTCGTGGGTACGCTTTTGAGCGATATCGCGCTTGCATGGCTGGATCCGAGAATCAGATTCTCAGAAAGGAGCTGACGGGAATGGCGCTTTTCAGAAAAAAGACGACAAAAGATGAAAACTACTACATGGCGTCGCAATGGACGCTCATGTGGCGTAAGCTTCAAAAGCACAAGCTGGCCAAATTCTCGCTCATTCTTCTATTGATTCTATATATCGGCGCATTGTTTGCAGATTTCCTTGCGCCCTACGGCCTTGAGGAGTTTTCCGCGCTATATAAGGACACTGCACCTACCAAGGTCTATTGGAAGGACGAGGAAGGCAAGTTTACAAGACCCTATGTGCACAAACTTAAAAAGGTCAATGACAAAAAGACGTGGACGGTCATCATCACGGAGGATCCGTCGGAGAAATATTATCTGGATTTCTTTGTGGAGGGCGTTGAATACGAGCTTTTCGGCCTGATTCCCACCAATATCCATTTGTACGGCCTTGTCAACGAAAACGGGGAAGCGGATCGGTCTGCGCGCATCAACATCTTTGGCGCGGACAGCGCGGGCCGCGACATCTTTTCGCGCATTCTTTTCGGATCCCGCGTGTCTTTGACCATTCCGTTCGTGTCCGCTGCGATCAGTTTTGTGCTGGGCATACTCTTGGGCGGTATTTCAGGCTACTTCGGCGGCTGGGTGGACAATCTGATTCAGCGCGTGATCGAGGTTCTGTCCGCCATTCCTTCAATTCCCTTGTGGCTTGCGCTGTCGGCTGCGATTCCCGCGGACATCAGCGTTTCGGCTATGTATCTGTATATCACGATCATTCTCTCCTTCATCGGCTGGACGGGTCTTGCCCGCGTTGTGCGCGGAAAATTCATCGCCCTTCGAAATGAAGACTTCGTAACCGCCGCGCGTCTTGCGGGCGTGAGCGATTTTAAGATCATCGTAAAGCATCTTGTGCCCGGATTTTTAAGCTATCTGATCGTAAACCTCACGCTGGGCATTCCCGGCTCTATCCTCGGCGAAACATCCATGAGCTATCTGGGCCTGGGCATGAAATCGCCAGCTACTTCATGGGGCGTTCTCTTAAAGGAAACGGAAGACCTTGTTTCGGTTGCAAGATGTCCGTGGAAGATGATTCCTCTGGCGTTTGTCGTCATAACGGTTCTGGCGTTCAACTTCCTGGGCGACGGCCTCAGAGATGCGGCCGACCCCTATAAGTAAGAAAGGAGGCCCGAAAAAGTGAGAGAAATGAATCAGCCTGTTATACAGGTTAAGAACCTGAAAGTGAATATTAAGATGGACGAGGGCCTCTTAACGCCTGTTCGGGGTGTGGATTTTGAAATCAGACCCGGCGAGACGCTGGGACTGGTGGGCGAGTCCGGCTGCGGAAAGAGCCTGACGAGCAAGGCGATTTTGGCCATCAACGAAAAAAAGTGCGTTAGCGAAGGCGAAATCCTCTTCCGCGATGAAAATGGCGAGGTCGTGGACATCCTCGCGCTTGACAGACTGAGCCACCAAAAGAGATTCAGTCTCAAAAAAGCATCTGTTTCTGCAAACGGCCCTTCCATCAAGCGCAAACAGGCCATCCGCGCCCTGCGCGGCATTCGCGGAAAGCAGATTTCCATGATTTTCCAGGAGCCCATGGTGGCGTTCAGCCCCATGTACACGATTGGAAATCAGATTAACGAAGCTACGCTTCTGCACATCACAAAGGACAAGGAAAAAGCGAAACAAATCAGCCTTGAAATGATGCGCCTGGTCGGCATTGCCAACGCCGAAAAGCGCTTTGACCAGTATCCGCACGAATTCTCCGGCGGCATGCTCCAAAGAGCGCTGATTTCCATGGCGCTTGTGTGCCGTCCCCGCCTTTTGATCGCGGACGAACCCACAACGGCGCTGGACGTAACCATTCAGGCGCAGATATTGGAGCTAATGAAGGAGCTTCAGAAGGAACTGAAAACCGCGATTCTCTTTATTACCCACGACCTTGGCACCGTCGCCAAGATGTGCGACAGGGTGGCGGTTATGTATCTTGGAAAAATCGTCGAAACCGGAACCGCGAGCGAGATTTATAAAAATCCCATCCATCCCTACACGAAGGGCCTGATGGGCTCGGTTCATAAGATAGGAAGCCTCAAGGCTGACAGGCTTTTCTCCATCGAAGGCACGGTGCCGCTGGCGCTTAATTTAAAGCCCGGCTGCGGCTTTTACGACAGGTGTCAGGAGCGCATAGAGGGCGTTTGCGACAAGATCGATCCTGAAAATATTTGCGTGGGCGGAAGCCACTGCGTGGCCTGCCACCTGTGCAATAAGGAGGGGAAGGCAAATGATTGACAAGCGCGAAGTAATTTTGAAAGTCAAAAATGTATCAAAGGTCTTTTCCTCCAAGGGTATCAACGTCCGCGCGGTTACAAACGTGAGCTTTGATGTAAAAAAGGGAGAAACCATCGGCATCGTGGGCGAATCCGGCTGCGGAAAGACGACGCTTGGCAGATGCATCGTGCGCGCAATCGAGGCGAGCCAAGGCGAGGTTTTATATAAGACGCTTGAAGGCAAGGAAGTCAATTTCCTGACCCTCGATAAAAAGCAGATGAAGCCCATCCGAAAGGAAATCCAGATGATTTTCCAGGACCCTTATTCGTCGCTCGACCCCAGAATGACGGTGCTGGATATTGTGGCAGAGCCGATCCGGGCAAACTATCCCAAAATGCCCAAGAAGGAAAGGGAAAAACTGGTCAAGGACATTGCGGAAAAGGTTGGCCTTAACACCACCTATCTCATGCGCTATCCGCACGCGTTCTCAGGCGGTCAGAGGCAGCGAATCGGCATTGCCCGCGCGCTCATTTTGAAGCCGCAGGTGATTGTTTGCGACGAGGCGGTTTCGGCTTTGGACGTATCCATTCAGGCGCAGATCATCAACCTTTTGAAGGATCTGCAGCGCGAAATGGATCTGACCTATATCTTCATCAGCCACGATCTATCCGTTGTTGAGCATATTTCGGACAAGGTCGGCGTGATGTATTTAGGCCGCATGGTGGAATTCGGCGAAACCGAAAAGCTGTTTTCAAGCCCCAAACACCCGTATACCGAAGCGCTTTTGTCCGCCGTGCCTGTGGCCGATCCGGACGTGAAAATGGAGCGCATCCCCCTGCAGGGCGAAATCCCGAACCCTGCCAATCCCCCCAGCGGCTGCTATTTTCACACCCGCTGCCGCTACTGCACGAAAAAATGCACTGAGGTCGCCCCGGAGCTCACCGAGGTGGACGGCCGCATGGTCGCCTGCCACAGAGCCGAGGAACTTTCGCTTCGCGGGTTTGACTACAGCAAGATGTAAATCAGATAGGCGCGGTATACTTCCGCGCATTCTTTCGTTGGAGGAAAGAACATGCCCTTTTTAAAAAGCGATCTTGCGATTTCCACCATGTGGAACTACAGAAAAGCGAACAGCGGCAGAGAGTTGATTGAACAGCTTAAAGCGCTTGGCTTTTCGAGGGTGGAGCTGAATTATCAGGTGAGAAAAGAGTGGCTTTCTGATATCGAAAGCTGTGTTCAAAGCGGTGAAATCGTGATTACAAGCGTTCACAATGTGTTTCCTAAGGTGGACGATGAACGGTTTGGAACCGACAGCGTGCTTTTGGGCTATGAGGATGAACATCTTCGCAAAAAGGCCGTGGAATACGCCTGCCGAAGCGTCGACTGGGCGGTTCGTTTTGGCGCAGGCGCGGTGGTGTTTCACCCGACGGAGGTCCCGCTTTCGCCTAAGGACTTTGATATACCGCTTAAAAACCTCATCAAGGCGCACAAAACAGAATCGGAGGAATACAAACGTCTTCAAAAAGAAATGCTGAATCTAAGGAAAGCAGAGCCTTTTCTTCAAAGAACTCTTAAAAGCATCGGAGAAATTGCAGACTATGTGGTCAAAAACGGTTTTCCCGTCAAGCTTGGCATGGAAAACCGCGCCATGTGTCATCAAGCGCCGATATATTCAGAGTTTGATCTCATTATGGAAGAATTTGAGGGCGGCCCAGTCGGCATATGGCTCGACACGGGACATGGCATCATGATGGAGGAAATGGGGCTTCAAAAGCTGCCGCTTTCCAAAATCGCCGAAAGAAACATCGTTGGCATGCATATTCACGATGCGATCGATGGCCTTGATCATTATGCGCCATGCTCGCTTGACGGAGACGTTTTAAGGCCGTTTAAAAAATACATCGATGTATGTCCGATCCGGGTATTGGAGCTTTCGGGAAGACTGTCTGCGCAGGAAATTATGGACGGAACGGATAAATTTGTAAATGAATACGGTGGATAAGATGGACATTTATGCGTTGTTGGATAAGTTTGTTTTGCGGACGCAGGAAGCGTTTAAGAGTAATCTTACCGGCATATATCTGCATGGCTCCTTAGCGATGGGATGTTTTCACGAGAGAAAAAGCGATGTTGACCTGATTGTCGTTGTAAACCGTCCACTTACCATGGATGAAAAGCGGGCGTATATTAAAGAAATCATCTCCATAAATAAAAAAGCGCCTGAAAAGGGCATTGAAATGAGCGTGGTTTTAAAGCGGGATATGAATCCGTTTTGCCATCCCGCGCCGTTTGAGATGCACTTTTCAAACGCGCATCTTGATAATTATATCAAACATCCCGATGAAACGCTTTTGCGCATGACCGGAACCGACAGGGATCTGGCAGCGCATGTGACGATTATCAATCACTATGGAAAAACGCTTTTCGGAGAAGACAAAAAAGACGTGTTTTCAAAGGTAAAAAACGAAGATTATCTCGACGCGCTTTTATACGACCTTGAAAATGCGCGGGAGGATATATTGGAAAATCCCATGTACGTCACGTTTTCCCTGTGCCGCGTGCTCGCGTACGTGCTTGAAGGAAAGGCGCTTTCCAAAAAGGAGGGCGGCGAGTGGGCGCTGAAGCATGTGGATGAAAAGCATCATGAGATCATAAAGAGCGCGCTGCACGCGTATGAAACGGACGAAGGGATGAAGGTATCAGGCGCGGACGCTCAGGTATTTACAGAGTATATGCTGACCTTTATCCATACGGCCATTGGACGATAATATGGCGAAAAACCGATATTTCTATACGCACTTGACAGGATACATATCCGTTTGTTAAAGTAAATAGGGGAAGTGATATCCATGTGCGGAAGATATTATATCGCCTCGGAGGATTCGAACGAGGAAATCAGAAAGCTGATCGATGAGCTAAACCGGCGCGAGACCGAGGAAAAAGCCGCCTTCAAAACGGGCGAGGTGTTTCCGGGCGACAACGCGCTTGTGGTGTGCAACAATAAAAAGCTCATCTCACGTCCCTATGTAATGAAATGGGGCTTTGCGGGCATGGACGGAAAGCTTCTGATCAACGCCCGAAGCGAAACGGCGAAGGGAAAAAGCATGTTCCGCGATCTGATCGGCTTTCGAAGAACGCTCATTCCTGCAAGCGGCTATTTCGAGTGGGAAAAGGAAGGGAAAACGAAGACGAAATACGCGCTTTCGACGGAGGAAAACATGCTCTTTCTTGCAGGGCTTTATCGCCCAAAGACGGACGGATCAGGGCATGAATTCGTGATTTTAACCAAGGACGCCGCGCCCGAAATTCAGTTTATTCATTCCCGCATGCCGGTTGCATTTTCATTTATGCAGATAGAGGCGTGGCTCAGCCCCGAGAGCAATTTTGATAAACTTATAAACGACAGCATTACCACGATTCACTACCAAAAAGCGGAGGGCATCTAATATGGACACCTGTTATGGGACGCCGAACAGAAAAATTGTGCTTTTGACCTGCAATGTCGACGACATGACGGGCGAGGAAATCGGCTTTGCGCGCGAAATCATGATGAAATCAGGCGCAATGGAGTTTTATACCATTCCTGTTCAGATGAAAAAAAGCAGGCCGGGCTTTGAAATCAGGGTGGTTTCAAAACCAGGTGATGCGGACAATATGGCAGCTCTTCTTTTAAAGCATACGTCAACCTTCGGCGTTCGCATGCAGGAATTGAGCGCCTATGCCCTTGAAAGACGAAGCCAAGTCATCCATACGCCCTTTGGCGACGTCAGACGCGTGATCGGGGAAGGGTATGGCGTTTTGAAGGAAAAACTTGAAAACGACGACGTTTGCGCATATGCCGAAAAGGCCGGCGTGGACAGAAAAACGGCTGAGAGACAGATTTATGCGCTATTGGAGGCTGAGAAGCAGGAACGATAGGGAGGCGAAAAGATGAGCGAAAGAGATTTAAGCATGAAAATCATGAGGGACTGGATGAGCGGGCTTGAAAACGAAGAGGCGCTCAGAGGCAAGCTTGAATGGATGAACGCAAGCTCCATGCCGTTTCGCGAGCTCATGGCGTATTACCGCTGTGCGATGATGGAGGTTGAAACGAAATTCAACGTGCTCAATCAGGAATTTTCCGTTCAGTACGACCGAAATCCCATCGAAAGTATCAAAAGCCGAATCAAAGAACCGCCGAGCATATTAGATAAATTGATCAGAAACAAGCTGCCCTTGTCCATTGAATCGCTGGAGGAAAACCTGTCAGACGTTGCGGGTGTTCGCGTGATTTGCTCATTTATTGAGGATATTTACATGCTTGCGGGCTGCCTTTTGAAGCAGGACGATGTGACGCTCATTAAGTACAAGGATTATATCAAAAATCCAAAGGAGAACGGCTACAGAAGCCTTCATTTAATTGTGGAGGTTCCGATTTTCCTTGCCCATAAAAAGAAAATGATGAAAGTTGAAATTCAATTGCGAACCATCGCCATGGATTTCTGGGCGAGCCTTGAGCATAAGCTCAAATACAAAAAGAACCGCCCGGACAGCGAGCGGCTCACGCAGGAACTGAAGGCCTGTGCCGATATGAGCGCGCAGCTGGACGAGCGGATGGAGCAAATCCGAAAAAGCGTAAACGAGGGTTAATCGTCCCATTCCACCTTGGGATATTGGATCTGTGTCCAGTATTCGCCGTTGGTGGTATATTCGATCGTGCCGTGCGGGGTGTGGATGATGGGGTATTTCCATCCTTTTACAAACCGCACGGTTTCGTTTGTCTGTTTGTTGTCGCCGTTGGTCAGGACGCAGATTTCAGGATCCGCCGTCGTGATCATTATTTTTTTTGGCGTGTAAAGGCCGTGGTGGGGGAGTTTGAAAATGTCGCACTTGAGATTTTCGCCCCAGTCCTCCGCCAGACGCGTGTGAACGGTTCGGTTGATATCGCCGGTCAAAACGGTTGAGCATTCGCCGAAGGACACATGCATGACCATGGAATTGGCGTTCATGTTATTGATCTCAAGATTCTGATAAAGCCTGATCTTGTTTCCGCCAAAGGAAAGATCGGTGTTTTCATCGTAGACAACGACGGGGATATTGTGTTTTTCGGCGGCGGAAATGGCGTTGATCATTTCCTGATTGACGTAGCGGGGAAAGCATACATAAAAAGCGCCGATTTCAATTTCGTCCATGAGCGATATAAACCCATTGATATGGTCGTCGTGCGGATGGGAATTGACGGCGTAGTCGATGCGCGTGATGCCGAGATCGCGAAGATACTGGGCGATATAGGGGCCGGATTCGAAGTGTCCCGCGTCCACAAGCATGGTTTCGCCGCCTGCGACAATCAAAGTCGCGTCCTGCGCACGTACCTGGAAAAAGTATACCTTCATGACTTCTTCATCGGGGGAAAACGGCTGCTCATCGCCGTATACAAGGGGCTTGATTTCACCTGCCAGCGCAGATGGAATCAGTATGAATAGAGCGATCAGCAGGGCAAAAAATTTCTTCATTCGTAAACATCCTTATTCCGATTTATTCGCCGTCCAGCCACATCTTGCGGACCTTTTCAAATACTTCGTCGTCATATTCCACGTTGCCGTCGGGATGGCAGGGGAGAAGATCGTCTCCTGCAAGAGCGGGATTGGTGCAGATGTTGTCATGTCTCCACTTGTCGCGCTCTTCCTTGTTCCTGAGATTCGGAATCTCCATGGACTGATTGTTATTGAGCGCCGAACGATAGGCGAAAATGCCGACAAGGCCCATGTCGATTGCGTCGTACACGTCGATGGAGTAGTGATCGCCGTCCGGGCGGCCAAGGATTTTTTCAATAAAGAAATGCGTTGCATAGAAGTCCGCGCCGCCGTGGGTGGCATATTTGTGCGCAAGCTCGTTTTCGACAACCTTTCCGGGCACATAATGTTCCGTCGTTCCTTCGCACACCTTTTCGCCCTCTTTGTAAACCTGAATTTCCGCTTCCTGTCCTTCGGGGGTGTATGAGGGCATGAAACGCTGCGACTCCATGGAGCCCTTCATGCCGTAGACTTCATAGTTAATGGAGCCGGGCTCGCGCTTTAAGTGGCCGTGAACGCTTTTTACAATCGCGCCGTTTTCAAGCGTCACCATTTCAAGCCCTGCGCACTCGCCCTGCTTAAGACCAAGCGGGGGAACGGTGTAGTTTCGGTTGGTGACAAAGCCGGTTACTTTAACGGGACGCTTTCCGGTGATCGTCATGATCGGGCCGAAGGAATGAGTGCAGTAATAGGTGGGATAGAGGCTGTTGCGCCAATGATCGCGCTCGCCATAGGTGATCGACGGCCAGATGCTGGCGCAGTCGTGAATGTATTCGCCCTCAGCATACATGACTTCGCCGATTTCGCCCTTTTCGTAGCGGCGGCGCATTTCAAAGGTGTGATCCATATAGCAGTAATTCTCAGCGTAGGCATATACCTTTCCGCTTTCTTCCACCGCTTCGATCAGCTCGACCGCCTGCGCAAGCGTTTCGCAGGGCAGAACCTCAGAAAGTACATGCCTGCCTGACTTCAAAAGCCGGATGGCGAAGGGAGCATGCTCGTTTGCATAGTTGGCCAGCACAACCGCGTCCATATCATGCTTGAAAAATTCGTCAAAGGACTCATAAAGCGCAATAGAAAGCCCGTTTTCCTTCGCTGCTGTACCTGCCTTTTCAAGCGCAGGCACATATTTGTCGCAAACGGCAACCAGCTCGGCATCCGGATGGTTCAAAAGAACGTTGATCATGGTCATTCCGCGATAAGCGCCGAAAACACCAATCTTTAATTTGCCCATATGTTTCTCTCCTTAATAAGCGGATTTTCATAAGTACAATATACCAAAAATGTTTATCGTTTGTCAATTGAGAAATGTTGCCGTTTGCGCTTAAATTATGCGCAGGAAATGGTAAAATTAAAGAGACGATTTTCTTTTGCGAATTCGGGAAAACTGCTTGCGAAAGCGTAAGCGCAACTGTATAATAGAGGGGTCAAAAAGGAGTGATACGCTTGATTTATACCGTAACCCTGAATCCAGCGCGGGACAGAACGGTGGTTATTCCGGATTTTGCGGCTGGAAAAGTCAATCGCATCAAAAGTTTCAGGGATGATCCCGGGGGAAAAGGCATCAATGTTTCAAAGGTTGTAAAAAGCCTTGGCGGAAGCACGGTGGCCATGGGGATACTTGGCGGAAGCACTGGGGAATATATCAAAAAATCATTGGATTTCATGGGAATTGACAATGATTTTGTGTATGTCGATCATGATACGCGCACGAACATCAAGGTGTTTGACGATGTCAACCACGTGACCACAGACATCAATGAAGCGGGCGAGCCGGTGAGTGAAAAAACACTTGGTGATGTGCTTGGACGGATTCTTGAGAAGGCGAAAAAGGGCGATATCGTTGTTTTTGCCGGGAAAATACCCACGGGCGCGCCTTCGGATTTATTGTATTCATGGATTTCCGCGCTTAAGGAAAACGGCGTTTTAACCGTTTTAGACGCAGACAGCAAAACGCTTAAAGAGGGTGTGAAGGCGGCGCCTTTTATGATCAAGCCAAACGAGATTGAGCTTGG
This sequence comes from Clostridiales bacterium, assembly GCA_015056255.1. GTDB lineage: Bacteria > Bacillota > Clostridia > Christensenellales > Aristaeellaceae > SFHK01. The sequence goes on from SVGP01000002.1 coordinate 85,656, forward strand.
GGAGCTTCTTGATGAAAAGCTTGATTCGCTCGAAAAGATTTATGCGGGCGCAAAACGCGTGATTCAGGAAAACGGCGTTTCGTTTGTTGCGGTTTCTATGGGCGCGGACGGCGCTATGTTTGTGACGGAAACAAATGCATACCGCGCGAAAGGATTAAAGATCGAGGCCAAGAGTACGGTCGGCGCGGGCGACGCGATGGCGGCGGCCTTGGCGTACGGCTTTGACAGCGGTATGGACGAAATGGACGCGTGCAGGCTGTCGATCGCGACAAGCGCGGCGGCAGTGATGCAGGAGGGCACGCAGAGCGCGGACAGAAAAACGGTGGACGCGCTTTATGAAAAGGTTGAAATTTTTGAGTATCAGATGAAATAAAAAGGAGAGATTTTCGATGCGGAAAATACAGGTTCAGGCGCACAGAGGCGCATCCGGCTACGCTCCGGAAAATACGCTGCCCGCGTTTCAGCTGGCGGTGGACATGAATGCGGACGGAATTGAGTGCGACATCCATTATTCAAAGGACGGCTATTTCATCGTCTGCCACGACGAAACCGTGGACAGAACGAGTAACGGTACGGGTGTCATCAGTGAAATGACGCTGGATGAGATCAAGGCGCTTGATTTCGGCAAAAAGTTCGACGAGAAGTTTGCTGGCACCACCGCGCCGACGCTTGAAGAGATGCTGGACGTTGTCAAAAACATGAACGTCATTAACATCGAAATCAAGGAATTCGGGCGCGATAGGGACGAGGAAGCGATTCTTCATAAGTTCTATGATATTCTTGCTTCCTACGGCATTGTGGACCGAGTGATTGTTTCGAGCTTTCACGCGAGGCTTTTAAAGCATTTGAAGGATCTTCATGAAGATATCTACACCTGCTATCTCTATGGAAAGCAGGAAAAGGTTGCTGAATACAGCAAAAAGCTCGGCTGCAGCGCGATTCACCCGTATTTCGGAGTTGGGTATCTTACGACGGCGACGGTCAAAAGCGCGCACAAACGCGATATGAAGGTAAACGCCTGGACGGCGAACACGGATGAAGAAATCCGTCGCTGCGTAAAGCTTGGCTGCGACGGCGTGATTACGAATTATCCGGATATTGCGATTGCTATTTCAGAGGAATAAGGTTAAAATGCGCGGGAGGTCATGTGACCGCCCGCGCTGACTTTATGAGGTTGCTGATTGAAATTTATTACGGAAGCTTTCTGATCAAAAATCCGGTCGGAAGCGTTCTTGAGGCTTCGAGCCGGAAGCCTGAATACACGATGCCGCCGTTTAAGTACATTGCGGTGGAATTTCCGCCGTCAAGGTTGCCTGCGTTGACTGCGCCGAAATCCTGCATGATTTTAATTAAGTCCTTCATGTTTGCGCCGGGGCTGTCCGGCTGGCGGCCTTTGCATACCAGCATGAGAACGCGGCCTTCCGCGTCCTGACCGATGGCGGTTCGGGCGCTGTATTCGTTTCGGGTTTTGCCGGTTTCCTGCGCTTGACCTTCGATGATCAGGGCGGGACCAAAGCCGAGCGCGTCGCGCAGGTTCATATTGTCCACTTCCTTGTTTGTGAACTGGCCTACGTGCAGCTTGTTGTTTTCGTCAAAGCCGATTAAGACCTTGGTCAGGAAATTGTTGGGCATGTGGGTTTGCTTGTGCTCGCCCATGGAGTAAACGATTCCGCTGGGCCTGCTCGATCCGCCGGTGCCCTCGTCAAAGCCGCCGCCGTTGATGCCGCCGAGCGCATCGTGAAGCTTTACAAGCTCGTCCATGCGCATGCCGCCGGAGGAAGTGCGAAAGCGCGGAATGGTTCCGACAAACACGCGGGCAGGGTCTTCCACAACCATCATGAAGCCTGTGAACATGGTTCCGTTGACGGGGGTAATCGTGATGCCCTCGTTTTCAAGGGTGAATTTCTCGGCATGGGCGACATCTGCGCTGTTGGGGAGGACGCGCATGTCCTTGACCATCCAGATGTCTTTTCTTGCGTCTGTCAAAGTAAAGCAGAAGTGATAGGCGCAAGGATAGTTTACGGGCTCGCGGTCGCGCAGATACAGAACCTCGTAGTCGCAGTAGGCGTTTACGCAGAATTCGGTGTCCGAAACCTTTTCCCAGCCGTCGGTCCGAAGGTTTTTAACGGTCTTTCCATTGTTTCCGGCAAACCAGCCGCCGTCGTATTCCTTCATGCGGTTCCATGCATCGGAGCCTTTTATGAATTCATTGGTCGTACCGTATACGCTTAAATCGTCCACAAGGAATTTAGTGAGCGTGTTTAAGCACTTGAAAACGCGTTCCTCGTATTTTTCCTGAAGGGAAGTTTCCGCTTCGGGCGCTTCTGCAAGCGCAGAAAAAGCGAAAATGATCATAAGGATAAGGGAAAGACAAAAAAGAGATCGTTTCATTATGTACCTCCGGATGAGAAGTTATCATGCTCATTGTATCACGGGATAGAAAAAATGGCAATCGTTTGACAAAAGGAAACAAAGGTTTCATATTAAAGGCATGTTGAATTTAGGCGCTTGTGTTGCGGTTTTTACCTCGCGCATGTATAATCACCATTGAGGTGATTGACTTGCAGATTTTAGATTTGATTTCCGCCGTACTTGGCGTTTTGATGGGTGCATACGGTCTGTTTTACGCGGTGATTGCGATCTTTGGATTTAAAAAGAGAAAAAGCGATTTTAAAAAGACTAAGCCGAGCAAGCGCATTGCTGCAGTCGTCGCCGCCCGAAATGAAGAGGGCGTAATCGAGCAATTGGTCGAAAGCCTTATGAAGCAGGACTATCCTAAGGAGCTTTTCGATGTAATCGTCGTTCCCAACAATTGCTCGGACGACACGGCGGGCGCGGCTGAGCGCGCGGGCGCAAAGATCGTGAATGTGGATGTTCCTGTCCGATCCAAGGGCGAGGCGTTGAAAAGCGCGTTTCGCCAGATCATGGAAAAGGAAAACTACGACGCTTTCGCTATTTTTGACGCGGACAATATTGCGCACCCCGGCTACTTGCAGGCGGCGAACGACGCGTTAAACGGCGGCGCGCGCATCGCGCAGGGCTACAGGGACAGCAAAAACCCGTTTGACAATTGGGTTTCCGGCTGCTCAAGCATTTTCTACTGGTTCATGAACCGCCTGTTCAATCACGGAAGAAGAGTGCTTCGCCAGTCCGCGCAGCTGAACGGCACGGGGTTTATCGTGGCTACGTCGCTTCTTAAAGAAACCGGCTTTGACACTCACACCATCACAGAAGACCTCGAATACACTGCGCAGTGCATTCTTCACGGTGAGCGCGTTTACTGGATGGACGACGCGATCACCTACGACGAGCAGCCGGAAAGCCTGATGGACGCGCTCACGCAGAGAAGACGCTGGTTTGGCGGCGCGTGGCAGTGCAAAAAGTATTATATGAGGGATCTTTTGAAAATGCGTACCTTTAGCGGATGTGATATGGCGCTCATTTTCGGAAGCATCTATTTTATGATTTTGGGCTCAATCCCGATCGTCACAAGCGTCGTTTCGATGTTCCTCTATGCGCTGGAGGAACCGATGTGGGCGCTGGAGCTCATTTTTATGGCGGCGCTCAGCGGCATTGGAACGGTCATTGCCATGATGGCGTTTGCTTGTTTTGTGTGCGTGCTTGAAAAGAAAAACGTCAAAAAGATGTGGAAGGGCATCGTCACTTTCCCCATTTTTATGGCGCTTTGGATGCTAGCCAACTGGTCGTGCATTCTGATGGGCCCGCCCAAGTGGAAGCCGATTAAGCACAAGGCGGTTGAGAAACTGCCGACAGAGCATATGTAAGAAACGCGGAAGCGAATGATGGCGTCAATCGCTTCCGTGTTTTGTTGCGAAATGTTTATAGAACAATCGTTATTTCTTGAAGGCAACCCACTTTTATGTGAAAATGGAGCGCACCTGATTTCGTGCGCTCCATGATATTTTTGGGGGAGATTGGAATTAATACATTCCGCCCATTCCGCCGGGCGCTGCGGGCGCCGCCGGGGGATTCTTCTCGGGCAGATCGGTAACCAGAGACTCAGTGGTCAGAACCATGGCTGCAACGGAGGCGGCGTTCTGAAGAGCGGAGCGGGTAACCTTGGTGGGGTCGATGATGCCGCGCTCAGCCATGTCGCAGTATTCGTCCTTGGCGGCGTCGTAGCCGAAGCCAAGCTTCTTGCTCGTCTTGATCTTTTCAACCGCTACGCTTCCGTCTACGCCGGCGTTGGCGCAGATCTGGCGAACGGGCTCTTCAAGGGCGCGAAGAACGATGTTTGCGCCGGTCTTTACGTCGCCGGAGAGAGTCTTGATGAATTCGGCAACAGGCTTGTAAGCGCTCATGAGGGCGGTTCCGCCGCCGGGAACGATGCCTTCTTCAACGGCAGCGCGGGTGGCTGCGAGGGCGTCTTCGATGCGGAGCTTGCGCTCTTTCATCTCGATTTCGGTAGCTGCGCCGACATGAACAACGGCTACGCCGCCGGCGAGCTTGGCGAGGCGCTCCTGGAGCTTCTCGCGGTCGTAATCGGAGGTGGTGTCTTCGATCTGGCTGCGGATGGAGTTGATGCGGGCCTTGATCTCGCTGGGATCGCCTGCGCCTTCAACGATAACGGTGTTGTCCTTGTCAACCTTGACCTGACGGGCGCGGCCCAGCATGTCAACGGTGGCTTCCTTAAGGTCGAGGCCGAGCTCTTCGGTGATGACCTGACCGCCGGTGAGGATGGCGATGTCCTGGAGCATGGCCTTTCTGCGGTCGCCGAAGCCGGGGGCCTTTACGGCAACGCAGGTGAAGGTGCCGCGAAGCTTATTGAGTACGAGGGTCGCGAGGGCTTCGCCTTCAACGTCTTCAGCAATGATAAGGAGCTTTTTGCCCTGCTGAACAACGCCTTCAAGAAGGGAGATGATTTCCTGAATGCTGGAAATTTTCTTATCGGTGATCAGGATGTAGGGATCATCCAGAACCGCTTCCATCTTGTCGGAATCGGTGACCATGTAGGCGGACGCATAGCCGCGGTCAAACTGCATGCCTTCAACGATGGAAAGCTCAGTCTTCATGGTCTTGGATTCTTCAATGGTGATAACGCCGTCTTTTCCGACCTTTTCCATTGCGTCGGCGATCAGCTGGCCGATGGCTTCGTCGCCGGAGGAAATAGCGGCAACGTTGGCGATGGCCTGGCGGGATTCGATGGGCTTGGAGATTTCAACGAGCTTTTCTACAGCCTTGGCGGTTGCGTCCATGATGCCCTTTTTGAGAACCATGGGGTTTGCACCGGCGGCTACGTTTTTAAGGCCTTCGCGTACCAGAGCCTGAGCAAGGAGGGTGGCGGTGGTGGTGCCGTCGCCCGCGATGTCGTTGGTCTTGGTGGCAACTTCCTTCACGAGCTGCGCGCCCATGTTTTCAAAAGCGTCTTCCAGCTCGATATCCTTGGCGATGGTAACGCCGTCGTTGGTGATTAAGGGAGCGCCGAATTTCTTATCCAGCACTACATTTCTGCCCTTGGGGCCCAGGGTAATTTTTACGGTATCGGCCAGAGCGTTGATGCCCTTTTCTAAAGCGCGGCGGGCTTCCTCGCCGTATTTAAGCTGCTTTGCCATGATGGATATCCTCCTAATTATTCAACGATTGCGAGAATGTCGCCCTGACGAACGATGATGAATTCTTCGCCGTCCAGCTTGACTTCGGTGCCGGCGTACTTGGAATAGAAAACCTTCTGACCGGCTTCGACATACATTTTGATTTCCTTGCCGTCTACGTTTCCGCCGGGGCCAACGGCGATAACTTCCGCCATCTGGGGCTTTTCCTTGGCAGCGCTGGTTAAAATGATGCCGCCCTTGGAAGTTTCTTCGGCTTCCACGTTTTTAATGACAACGCGATCGCCCAAAGGCTTAATTTTCATATGAATGTGCCTCCTGTTGATGATTTCGTTATTAGCACTCTGTTTGTTTGAGTGCTAACCAATGATCATAGTTTATCCAAATTTTCCCCAAAAGGCAATAGGCGAGATGCGAAAATACAGATAATTTTCTGTTAAGCTTGATATGGAAAACAGAAGATGCTATAATAGGAAAAAAAGCATTTTCAGGAGGCCGTTTATGGCGGATAAATGGGATCAAAGGTTTATGTCGCTAGCGCAGGAGATTGCCACGTGGGCCAGCTGTTACAAGGAAAACCGAAAAATCGGATGCGTGATCGTAAAAAACAAGCGCATCATGACCACGGGCTACAACGGCGCGCCCGCGGGCGTGAAGACGTGTGTGGAAAGAGGGGAATGCTTAAGAGAAAAGCTCGGCATTGCCTCGGGCACCAAGCATGAAATTTGCTATGCGACGCACGCGGAGCAGAACGCCATCATCCAGGCGGCGAAGCTGGGCGTGTCCATCGACGGCGCGACTTTGTATTGTACGCATCAGCCGTGCGTGATATGCTCCAAAATGATCGTAAACGCGGGCATCACGCGCGTGGTATATAAAGAGGGATATCCGGATGAGTTTTCGGTTCAGATGCTGAAAGAAGGAAACGTCATCCTTGAAAAGTACGAAGATTAAAGCTGTAAAAGGCCGATGACGGTATGCGCGTCGGCTTTTTGTGTTCAGGAAAAAAGGAGAGAAAAGCATGAATTCTTCCTCTGCACTTTGGTATGGAAAGCCCGCCCGCTGCTGGACGGAGGCGCTGCCCCTTGGAAACGGCAAACTTGGCGCCATGATCTTTGGCAAAATGGACGAGGAAACGATCGATTTAAATCTTGATACCCTCTGGAGCGGAAGACCGTATGAAAATCAGTCGATTCCGGGCAGCAGGGAAATTCATGACGCCGCGCAGGCGCTTGCGCTTGAAGGCAAATACAAGGAAGCGGAAGACCTTATTGAAGAAAAGCTGCTGTATGAGCGCAACGGACAGACTTACCTTCCGCTGGGCAAAATGCGGATGCAGTTTGAAAACATGCACCCGATGAAGGATTATCGGCGCGAGCTCGATCTTGAAACGGCGGTTCACACGGTGAAGGCGCGTTTTGAAGGAAAAAACGGGCTGTATTCGGTTGAATACAAGGCGCTTGTTTCCGCGCCGGACAATTGCCTTGTGATCCATATAAAAGCCGATGAGGAAATCAGTCTTTCCCTGTCGCTTGACAGCCAGCTGAAGCATTCCGTTTGCGCGCAGGCGGGCATGCTTTGGATGGAAGGCCAGTGCCCCGGCATGATGAATTCGGACCGGAACGGCTTTTTGGATGAAAACGGCATGCGTTTTTTGTGCGCGTTGGACGCGAAATCCGACGGCGGGATCCATGCAATCGGCGGAAGAATTTTAATCGATCATGCAAGGGAAATTCTGATTGCGCTTTCGGCGGAGGATTCGTTCAGCGGCTTTCAAAGCGATCCGGTGACGAGCGGAAAGGACTATAAGAACCCGCCCGCAGAGCGCGTGAAAAATGCGCTTATGAAGGGAGAAGCGGCTCTTTTCAGTGATCATATCCGCGATTATGCATCGCTTTTTAGCCGTATGGAGTTAAACCTCGGCGAAACAGAGGCGGGCGCATACCCGACCGATCAAAGACTTTTCAACCACAACGCGGGCGCGTGGGATCCGTCGCTTTACACGCTTCTGTTCAATTACGCGCGCTATCTGACCATCTCCGCTTCCCGCCCAGGAACGGAGTGCATGAATCTTCAGGGCATCTGGAACGATCATCTGTTTGCGCCGTGGTGCTCCAACTATACAGTGAACATCAATACCGAAATGAACTACTGGCCGGTGCTGGCGGCAAACCTTGCCGAGTGCCATGAGCCGATGATTTCCTTTATCAGGGAACTGTCTGTAACCGGAAAAGAGGCTGCGCGCGACCTGTACGGCGCAAGCGGCTGGACGGCGCACCACAATTCTGACCTCTGGCGGCAGGCGTTTCCGGCAAAGGGACTCGCGCAGTGGGGCTTCTGGTACAATGGCGGCGCATGGCTTTCAAGGCATCTTTTCGACCATTATTTGTATACCATGGACGAAGATTTCCTGCGTGAAACCGCCTATCCCATCATTCGAGGCTGCGCGGAATTTTATATGGACATGTTTATCGAAAACGGCGACGGAACGCTGATTCTGGCTCCGTCCACATCGCCAGAAAACCGCTACATCCTTCCGGGCGGACGCGATACGGGCGTGTCCAGAACTACCGCGATGACCATGTCCATTGCAAGGGAAACGCTCGAAAACACTGTTTCCGCCGCGAAAATCTTAAATAACGAAGATGAATTTACCGCCGCATGTGAACAGGCGCTTTCAAGGCTCTATCCCCTTAAAATCGGAAAAGACGGAAGGCTCGTGGAGTGGTACGACGAGATGCCGGATTTTGAGGTGCACCACAGGCACGTAAGCCACCTGTACGCCCTCCACCCGGCGCACGAGATTACCCATGAAAAAACGCCCGAGCTCATCGATGCGTGCAAAAAAACGCTCGAAGTCCGAGGCGACGACGGCACGGGCTGGAGTCTCGGCTGGAAGATCAATTTCTGGGCGCGCCTTAGGGACGGAAACCATGCGCTCAGGCTTCTGGACAGGCAGTTAAGATTTGTGCCTTCGTCGGGAGAAGTCAATTACACAGGCGGCGGAGGCACGTATCTGAACCTTTTCGACGCGCATCCGCCTTTCCAGATCGACGGAAACTTCGGCGCGGCCTCAGGAATTCTGGAAATGCTCGTTTGCCCCAAAATGGGCGAAATCCGCCTGCTCCCCGCGCTGCCCGATAAATGGGCCAGAGGCTATGCGCGCGGCCTGAAAGCACCGGGAAACGTCGAAATCGACATGAAGTGGAAAAACGGAAAGGTGACGTATGTAAAGCTCGTTTCGCCCGTCGGCGGAAGATTTACGCTGATTGCCAATGGCGCAGCAAGCGAAATTGAGCTTGCTCCCGGAAAGCCTCTTGAAAAGAATTTTTAATACAGAAAAGGATAACACATGAATAAGCCAAACATCATTTTTATCCTCGCCGACGACATGGGCGCGTGGGCGATGCACTGCGCGGGAACGAAAGAACTTTATACCCCGAACCTCGACAGGCTGGCGCGGGAGGGAATGCGCTTTGAAAACTTTTTCTGCGCATCTCCCGTCTGTTCGCCGGCGCGCGCGTCTATTCTGACGGGAACCATTCCCTCTGCGCACGGCGTTCACGACTGGCTCAGAAGCGGAAACGTGGACGCGGTCAAATATGCAGAGGCCGGAAAAGAGAACCCTTACGGTGGGTATGCAGATGAAAAAGAACCCATTCAGTATCTGAAAAGCAATGTAACCTATACGGATGTGATGCGGGAAAGCGGCTATAACGTTGCGCTTTCCGGCAAATGGCATCTGGGCGATTCGGTGCATCCGCAGCACGGGTTTTCAAAGTGGTATACCATCGGAAAAGGCGGCTGCTGTTATTATCATCCCGACATCGTGGAGGATGAGCGCATCACCGTTCGTCACGGGGAATATGTGACGGATCTGATTACGGATAAAGCGGTATCGTTTATAGACGAGCTGTCGGGAGAAGATGCGCCGTTTTATCTCTCTGTTCATTATACTGCGCCGCATGCGCCGTGGGGCAGGGATCAGCATCCCGAGCGGCTGATTGAAAAATATGAAAAATGCACCTTTGACGAAATACCGGAGCTTCCGGATCATTTGGACAGCACGGTTTCAAACAGATATACAAATCCGATCAGCCAAACGCCCAGAAGGCGGGAATTTCTGACCGGCTATTATGCCGCCATTACCGCGATGGACGAAGGCATCGGAAGAATTCTTGAAAAACTGGATGATCTCAAACTGACAGAAAATACCGTTGTCATCTTTACCGCCGACAACGGCATGAGCATGGGGCATCACGGGATCTGGGGAAAGGGCAACGCAACGTTCCCGATGAATATGTATGATACCGCCGTCAAGGTGCCGTTCATCATAAGATGGCCGAATCATGCGCCCAAAGGCATTGTGTCCGATGAAATGGTTTCTGCTTACGACCTTTTCCCGACGTTTTTGGAAATGATCGGAAGCAAATCCCAAATTGCCCGCAATCTTCCCGGAAAGAGCTTTTTAAAGGCGATTTGCGGCGAAGAGAGCGAAGATAAGGAAGTCGTTGTTTTTGACGAATACGGCCCGGTCAGGATGATACGGAATAAGACGGTCAAATACATTCATCGTTATCCATATGGACCGAATGAGCTTTATGATCTTAAAAATGATCCGGGCGAGGAAGTCAATCTGATTGACGATGAGGGTTGGGCCGAAACCGTAATTAAGATGCGTACAAAGCTTCAAAGTTGTTTTTTAACCTATGCGCAGCCCGAAATCGATGGCTTGTATGAAGGTGTAACCGGCAGCGGCCAGATGTGCATGGCTGGCGTTTACGCCGATCGCAAGGAAGTTTATCCTCCGGTAGGGACGTAAAACAAAGCAAAATAAAAACGGCGCGTATCCGGGTTTATCCCAGATGCGCGCCGCTTGTCATGACCACGGCGACTTTTGTGCCCAAGTCGTCGGTTATCGTGATTTCGTAAAAGCAGTTGCGTCTTCCGTCCTTTAAGCACTTGCTTTCGCCAAAGAGTATTTTCCCCTTCGGGGCGGAAAGATAGGAAATCTGGCTTACCGCTGTGACCGTTGCGGGCTTTTCGAAATTGGTGGATACGGCGAACACGAAATCTGCCAGCGTATAGGCTACGCCGCCCATTACGTGACCTACCGCGTTTAAGTGGTTCTCGGTGATTTTCATGGAGCACTTGGCGTAATTTTCACCGATTTCGTCGATTACGATTCCTGTGGCACAGGTGGCGTAACGGTCATTTGCAAAAAAGGCGCGGGCTTCATCGAGCTTGGACATGGCGTTTTCTCCTTAAAGCAAAAGTGTGATGACGGGGATGGTCAAAAAGCACATGAGCGTTGAAAGCATCACGCAGTTGGCGGCGTTTTCGGTTTCGCTTTTATGAATTTCAGCCATGTTCAGGATAATGCTTGCACAGGGGGCGGCGGAGAGAATGAGAAGCGCCGCTTTAAAAGCGTCTGAAAAGGGAAGAAAGCACGTAAGCGCCCAGCAGAACAGGGGATAGAGAAGGAGCTTTGATAAGCAGATGCCGTACACAAACGGGCGGCAGAAAAGCGATTTAAGGGGCGTTTTTGCAAGGCGCATGCCCAGAATCATCATGCAAAGGGGCGTTGTCATGTCGGAAAGGAGCGAAAGCGCCTTTTTGATAAGCTCCGGCGTATAATTGCCTGCGCCAAAGATGTATAAAGGCAGGGAGAACAGAAGCGCAAGAATCGTGGGGTTGACAATCGCGGCCTTGATGGTCATCGATTCCTTTTTGTTCGTCAGCGCGTATACGCCCACAGTGAACACAAGAACGTTCATCGAAAGAAGATAAACGGATGAATAGCACCACGCTTCGGGCGAATTCGGCAAAAGCGCCTTTACAATCGGAAGCCCGAAAAAGCCCACGTTTCCCATGACGGAGGCAATTGACAGCATGCGGTATTTGCTGTCAGAGAAGCGCTTTTTGAAAATGAGATAAATTCCTCCCATGAAAAGCGCCTGAAGAACGAGCGTGAAAACGAAAAATACGCCCATATCCAGAAGATTTTTCCATGAAAACTCCAGGGACAGAAAGTTGTTTAAAACCATGCACGGCGCGCAGAAATAAATGAGAATGGCCGAAAGCGTTGAAAGGTGATCCGCGCTGGCCTTTTTGAATTTACAAAGCGCGTAGCCGGGTATGATGTAAAAAAGCGTCATGAGTACGTTTGTAAAGGCAATCTGAACCGTCATGATCAACAATCCTTTGTGTTTAATTCAGCCTATTATAGCATTTCTGTCTTAAAGGAAACAGATGGTTTGGGCTAAGTTTTGTAAATGCGCTTGAATTTACGGGTGTTATCTGTTATCATCTAAAAAAGGATATTCACAAAGGAGAGCGAACAATATGCTGATTATCGGTATCTGCGGCGCGAGCGGCAGCGGGAAAAGCACGCTTGCGGAGGAGCTTGTAAAAAAGATCACGAAACCTGCGGTTCTTATCAATCAGGATGCGTACTACCGCGATCACGCATACCTTCCCTTTGAGGAGCGCGCCAAAATCAACTATGACGAGCCGGGCGTTTTTGAGCACGACGAGCTATTGTATGATATGAAGCAGCTTTCCGAGGGAAAGAGCATTACGCGCAAAAGATATGACTATTCCAACCACTGCCGCGCCGACAAAACGGACGAAATCATCGAGCCTGCAGACATTCTGATCATCGAGGGTATCCACGCATTTTACGACGAGCGTCTGCGCGACATGATGGATTTTAAAATCTACATCCGGGTCGATCCCGACATCTGCCTTTTAAGGCGAGTAAAGAGGGACATTAACCACCGCGGACGCGAGATCAACGGCATCGCTGAGCAGTATCTGTCGACTGTCAAGCCTATGTATGAGAGGTACATCAAAAATTATATCGATTATGCGGATCTCATCGTCGCCGGCGGCGGAAAGAACGCAAAAATCAGCGATATTCTGGCCTTCTACATCAACGCCGGTCAGGTGGAGGATAAGTAGGTGGGCGAAATAGAATTCCGCTCATTGTCCGAATTTCCGAGGGGAACGCTGAAAAATCAGTTGATGGACGCTTATTCGTTTGATCCCAAATGGCAAAATTTGTTTGAAGGCAGCTGGCAGGAATACGACAACTTTTTCTATGACAACGAAAAGGTATTGACCACCTGCGGGTTTGCGACATGCTTGAGAGGAAAAGCCATCGGCCATATTTCGTGGGATCCGAGGAATGCGCCCGGCTATGTGATCATCGGGCATAACTGCATTCTGACCGAATACAAGGGAAAAGGATACGGCAAAATGCAGCTTTTAAAAGCGGTCAGAAGAATCATTGAATGCATTCATCCCGAAAAAATCATCGTCACTACCAATGAAAAGCTGATCGCCAAATACAATTATGAAAGCGCAGGCTTTAAGCTCGTAAAACGCGAAAAAAACACGGACGAATCCGCGTTTTCGGGCGATTATCTGTTTTATGAGATGGAAGTAGAATAAACGTACGGCGATACCAATAAAGTGCGCGGGCGTACAATGTATGCCCCTACAGGATGGTTGTCATTCGATCATTGCTGTAGGGGCGATCATTGATCGCCCGCGCTTTTTTGGTATTTACTGATTTAGAAAATGCTTATTTTCTTGCCGCTTTCACAGCCAGGATTCTTTGCATTTCGTTGTAGACGATCATGAAGCCTTCGTCTACGCCCATGCCGGGCTTGGCGAGAATCTGAACGGGCTGGGTCGCCATGGCGGCGTGCACGCAGACCTGTGCGCTTCTGTCGGTTTCGTTGCAGGTGCCGCCCTGATAGGCGCCCATGCCGTGGGCTTTGCAGTACAGAACCGCTTCGATGGTGTTCTGGATGCCGCCGAGGTCGGGGGTCTTGATCTGAGCCATGTGACCGGCGTGGCGGTCGGTGAACTCGATGACGTCTTCCAAGGTGTTGCACCATTCGTCGGCTACGAGCTCAACATCGATGTTGCGCTCATCGATGAGCTTGGTGAGATTGCTAAGATCGGTGATCTGCTTTTCGTGCTCTTCGGAGTCCATCGGGCCTTCGATGCGAAGGTGGAAGGGCTTCGCGGCTGCGCCGAGCTTTTCGATGTAATCGGCCATCGCAGTGTAGTTGTCGTTTCCGAGCCATGCGCCGATGGTGCCGTATACGTCGATGTGAAGGACGGGCAGATAGTCTTCCGAAGTTCTCAGAGCCAGAATGCGGTCGCGCAGCCACTCAACATAGGCGAGTAACTTTTCGCCGTTTTCGCCGAGCTTCGTCTGAACGTTGTTGATCAGCGCATGGGGGAGAACCGCCGCGCCCTTCATGATCATCTTGTCGGCGTTGTCGTATCGCTGGTCGCCGGACTGGGTGAATACGGGGATCGGAGTTTCGGAAACGGTGAGGCCGTATTCGTCGGCAACGACTTCGCACATCATCTTATGATTGGCCTTGGCAACGGCGTCTAAAATGGCCTGGGAAACGCCGTAGCGGATGGCGGTGTGCAGGCGTTTTCCGTCGACCAGAATGCTTTCTGCTTCACCGGCAAGCTTTCTGAAGGAATCCGCCTCGCGGCCGACGAGCATGGGCTTGACGTGCTTTTCGATGATCGGGATAAAGTCGTTGGCAAGGAACAAAGGATCGCGTCCGCCGGCGCCGGAATACTGAACCGCAGCGCAGTCGCCGTGGGCGATCTGGCCGTCTTCCAGAACGAGGAGAACGGAGATGGCTTCGCCGGCCTGACGAACAGCGGTGAAGCCGGGGGTTACGGGAGAACCGATGTAGGCGGAGCCGTCGGCCTTTGCGCCCAATTTAATGGCTCGCTGATCGTCAAAATAGAAGCCGGTGCGCGCTTTGGCGCAGATTACGTCGATAATTTTCATATTGATTTCCTCCGTACATCAGGGACGGCCTACGAGGCGGCCCTTGGAAATGGCATAAATGTCGTCGATAACCAGCTGGAAGGATACGTCTCTCTTCTCAGCCTTGGCGCGCTCAGCGATCTTGTCCTTGTGGAAGGCCTTAAGATCAGAGGAGAAGGGGAGGTTCGCGCACTCCAAGAGGCGAACCGCGCCTTCGTTGTCGCGGGCGGGGAGAATCTTTCCGGCGTTGAAGCGGCTGGGCGCAAACGGAACATCCAGAACGCCTGCCTGGAACGCGCGTACCGCGCCGATTGCGATATCGCCCTCGCCAAGCTCAAAGACCTTGTCGACGATTGCGCGGGTTTCGGCGGCGATGACTTCCATTTCAGCCTTTAATACATTTTCGGGCAGGAACTGGTCGCGGAGCATGGAGATGAGCTGCTTGGTGCATCTTAAGCCCTGCGCATTGGCTTCCATCGTGGGAACGCCCATGGCCTCGTGGGGGGTCTTTACGATAACCTTGGTGGCGTGGGAGATGGCGGCGGCGGCGCTGCCCCAGCTGATTACGCCGAAGGCCTTGGCTTCGTCCTGCGGGAAGCCGCCCATCCACTGATGGAAAACGGTGGTGACTTCGCAGCCTTCGTAGCCGTATTTCTCAAGATATTCGTTGGTGAGAGATTCAAGCGTACGGATGGCGGCGACGTCCTGAATGAGATTGCCCAGCTGACCGTAGCCGACGGTAATGCTCTTTACGCCCTGCTCGGCAGCCAAAAGCGCTTCGATGATGGCGACGGCGTGGGACATAAACGGGGGAACAAGGGTTCCGGTTAACGGTCCAAAGGGCTCGCGGTTGATGCGGATGCCCATTTCTTCATAAAGGCCGATCAGGCGGTCGACATACATCCAGTCCGCAATGCTTCTGTCCAGCGGAACGCTCTTGGCGTAGGGGATGTTGTAGGAAATTCCGCCGCCCTCGTAGCTGGTAAAGCCGCCGGCTAAGGTGATTTCGGCAAGAAGTCTTGCATCTGGGGTTCCGTGGCGAACCTGAATCGGGATTTTGACGGCTTCGGTTACTCTCCTGCAGCCGGCTACGCCGTGGTTGACGGCGGGGAAGCCGTTGAGCATTGCCATGTTCTGCTTGGCGGACTCGCGGATGCCGTTTTCGGCCTCTTCGTAGCGGTTCAAGCGGGTGTAGCTGTCGATGGTGGTGGGAAGAAGATCGGCTTCGCCTTCGTTCTGAAGGTACTGCATGAGCTTGATGTGGTTTTCAATCAGCGGGACGCCTGCGCGGGGCTGAATGAGGGTGCGGTTTTCGTTTTTCGCCTTCAGAAGCTTTGCGGAAAAACGCTTCTCCTGAGGGATGGCTTCTTGATATTTAACGGCTTCGTCAAAGGTTACGTCCTTGCCGGTTGTCCATTGTCCCAATACGATTTTGCGCTGCCATTCAAAGGCGTCGCGGGTGAGCTTGCGATTTTTGATCTCTAACATGTCAGGTGAGCTCCTTCCCTAAGATTGCTTTGGCCGCTTCGGGATACTTTTTGGTCAAAAGACCCGCAGCGGAGAGAATGTAATTTTTGTCGAGAACTGCTTCGGCAGTCCGGGGCATGAGGGATTCGGGGCATTGGGTGGTCTGCATGGCGGTTTTTGCGATTTCCTCAGCACGCTGCATGCGGACGAGCGCGCCGCCTGTCAAAACAAGTTTGGTGCATCTGGTCAAATCCTTGCCGGTCTGCTGATAGGCCACGCCCATGGGCGTGAACACCTGCTCAATCGTGCCGCTGTGGCGGATGAGCCCGGTTTCAACAGCCAGGGTCGCGAGGGCAAAGTCCATGCTTTTTTCGTCTTCCGTCTCAGCCAAAATGCCGGGATCTGCATGAATTTTGTCAATCCAGGACTGAACGGTTTCTTGGGATACGCCGGATAGCTCGGCTACCCGCTCAATGCCCGCCGCTTCCGTAACGCCGTAGGCGGAATAGCGCATGCCGATGTCGCCTTCCACGGTGCGCTTGGCGTAGGGCTCGGGAAGCCCGCGAAGCACGGTTCCGGCCTTGGTGGGCAGGCCTTCGGTGATTGAGTAGATGTCCGTGGTCGCGCCGCCGAGATCCACTGCCATCAGTTCCCCGGTAAAGGAGGAAAGAAGCGTAAGCGCTTCCATGACGGCGGCAGGCGTCGGCATGATGATATCCGATAAAAGCGACTGCGCTTTGCTTAAGCCCTTTGCGGATACGATTCTTCTTAAAAACAGATCGCGGATGGCTTTCTGGGTGGGAAGAATATTGAGCTGTCCGAACTGGGGCATGACGTTTTCGCAGGATACCGTTTCCTTCCCAGCTTCTTCAAGGATGCTTACGCACTTTTTAAGCGCGGAGCGGTTGCATGCGACAACGACTGGGAATTTTGCCTTCACCCTTGAAAGCACGCCGGCGTTGTGAATGCAGCAGGCGGAGTTTCCACCGTCGGTGCCGCCGCAAAGAAGGGCGATATCGGGCTTTAATCGCTCGATTTCCTCTTCGTCCTCCTCCGTCATTTCGTAGGCGAAGGTTTTGATGACCTTTGCGCCCGCGCCGAGGGCAGCTCGCTTGGCGGCTTCCGCGGTTAAGGATGGAACAAGGCCGCAGGCGATCATCCGAAGGCCGCCGGCAGCGGAGGAGCAGGCGAGAGTATCTGAAAATTCGGTAATACCGGTAGTTGCCTTTAATTCGGCAAGCGCTTTTTCAAGGCCGATGGAGATATCCTCTTCAACGGTCGTAAAGCTCTGCGCAGTGCCGTAAAGAAAACCGGTTTCACCGTCTATGGATGTAACTTTGGTGTAGGTGCTTCCGAAGTCGATCAGAAGGACGGGCTTCATGCGTTTTCAGCCGCCTTTTCGCGCGCCTCGAAGTCCTTGATCAGGGCCTCGATGGTGACCTCGGGCGGGGTGCCGGGGCCGAATACCTTGTCAAAGCCCATGGCGTGGAAGCGCTTTTCGACTTCTTCAAAGGGCTGCTTGCCGACGACGATGTTGCCGCCAACGTAGAGGAGAATGCCCTTTAAGCCCGCTTCGTCGCACTTGTCGCGAAGTCCGCGGCAATCGAGCTCGCCATGGCCGTACAGGGAAGAAACGACGATGGCCTGTGCGCCGGATTCGATGGCGGCCTCGATGAATTCCTCCTGAGAAACCATTACGCCAAGATTGACGACGTTGAAGCCTGCCTGCGTAAAGGCAAAGTTCAGAATCTGGTTGCCGACTGCGTGTACATCGGCGCCGATTACGCCCAGAACCATGGTGCGATTGGGCATGGAAATCCCTCCTTATAGTAAATAACCTATATCAATATGATAAAACGAATTAGATCAATTGTCAATCGCGTGTATAAATTTAATATGTTAACAGGGGATATGAGAATATAAATATTTTCCAAAATAACGCAAAGCGCGCCCGTCAGTGCCTTTCGGCAAGGACGGAAACGCGCCTTGATATAGAGAGCATGGAGCCTTCGTCAACGACCAGATCGAAGACGACGGCGGTATTTACTTTTTGAGAAAATACGGTGAGCAATCTCATTTCAGAGTCGTCTGCAAAAGCGGCAACGTCGGATGGCGTGATCACGTGGGTGAAAGCGTCAAGCGAAGCTTGTGTGAGCGTGCCTGCGGGAATAAAGACGAGAGAAACGGGCAAAGAAAGCTGCTTTACCGTCTTTTTGACGAGCTTATAAAATACATCGCTTTGCGCATACACGCAGACCCTTGCGCCCTCGGGCAAACGCGCCAGGTGAAGAATCGTCTGCGGCGCGGGCGCGAGTACAAACGGGCAAACAGCATCCGTTTTTTCTGATAAAATGGCGGAGACTTCGTTGATAAGCGAGGATTCGCAAACGACCAGCGGGTATTCGGATAATGCGATTTCACCGCTGATCCTTACATCCTCCATCGTAAAGGAAACAGGATCAATCGAGGGAATCTCCGACAAACGGTAAAACGCGCACCTTAATGCTTCCGGATATTTCGCAATCAGCGCAACGGGAAGCACGTATCTGTCCTGATCCATCTGCGCAAGGCGCAAAGATAAAAGCATGCGCGCTTCCATCTGCGAAAAGCCCATCGAGGAGAGCGACTGAAAAAGGCCGTCGATGGCCTCGATGGCCATATCTTTCCTGCTTTTGCCGTTTTCTTTTGGAACGGAAACGAATGTGCCTCGCCCGGGGGTCAGCTCAATTAAGCCCTGCGCCTTCAAAAGCCCTAAGGCCTGGCGCACGGTTCCGGCAGAAAGCCCGCTTTTTGAGCACATTTCCTTTACGGTCGGCATGCGCTGACCGGGCAGGAGACGGCCTTCCTCTATATCGCTTCTGATTTCACGGGCAAGGCGAAGATAATGCTTTTCCGGCTTGTCCTCACTGATCGGGCGTAAAATCATTATTCCTCCGTATCGGGCTCGGCGTATTTTTTCGGGCCTTCAACATATACGTTGTTGCCAAGAGAGTCGATCAGAACAACCGCGGGGAAATCCTTGACTTCAAAGCGGTGCAAAGCTTCCGCGCCGAGATCCTCGTATGCGATGACTTCGGCGGACAGGATTCTCTGGGAAATGAGCGCCGCCGCACCGCCGACTGCGCCAAAGTACACCGCGCCTACTTCCTTCATAGCTTCAACGACCTTGTCGTTTCTTTTACCCTTGCCCATCATGCCAAGAAGGCCTGCGTGAAGTAGCTGGGGCGTATAGGCGTCCATGCGGTAGGAGGTGGTGGGGCCTGCGGAACCGACAGCGTGGCCGGGAGAAGCGGGGCAGGGTCCGACGTAGTAAATGAGCTGGTTTTTGATATCAAAGGGGAGCGGACGGCCTTCTTCAAGGCATGCGACCAGGCGCTTGTGGGCGGCGTCGCGGGAGGTGTACATTACGCCGGAAAGCAAGACGGTGTCGCCAGCGCGCAGGGTTTTCAGCTGTTCTTTATCAAGCGGAAGATTTACGCGGATATTTTCCATACGAATGAGCCTCCTTTAAATAATGGCGTGGGCGTGACGCGCCGCATGGCAAACGATATTGATGGCGCAGGGCATGCCCGCGATGTGGGTGGGATAGGTTTCAATGTTCACCTTAAGGCAGGTGGTGCTTCCGCCGATGCCGGCAGGGCCGATGCCGAGTTTGTTGATTTTTTCAAGCAGCTTGTCTTCAAGGGCGGCATATCTGGGGTCGGGGTTTACGGTGTCGATGGCGCGCGCGGTCATGCGCTTGGCCATGATGGTGGCCATTTCCATGGTGCCGCCGATACCGACGCCGACGATGATGGGCGGACAGGGGTTGGGGCCAGCGTTTTTCACGGTGTCAACGACGAATTTGATGATGCCCTTTTCGCCGTCTGCAGGAACCAGCATCTTGATGGCGGACATGTTTTCGCTGCCAAAGCCCTTGGGCGTTACGAGAATGTCGATCTTATCGCCGGGAACGATGCGTGTGTGGATGATGGCGGGGGTGTTATCCTTGGTGTTTACGCGGTCGTAGAGGGGATCGCGGACAACGCTCTTTCTTAAATAGCCCTCGGTGTATGCAGCGCGAACGGCGGCGTTTACGGTTTCGGTAAAGTCTCCGCCTTCAATATGCACATCCTGACCGATGTCCATGAAGATGACGCACATGCCGGTGTCCTGGCAGATGGCGACGCGCTCGCGGGCGGCGATGTCGTAGTTTTCAATCAGCTGATTTAAAACCACCTTGCCGCTGGGCGATTTTTCGCATTCGGCACAGTTTTTAACGCAATTATAGACATCGCTTCCGATATCGTAGCTGGCTTTGAGAATCAGATCATAAATCGTGTCCTTGATGGTTGCGGCCTGAATTACTCGCATATAATTCCCTCCCGTTTTGATTGTATGAGTATTTTTATGAACATGGCGGCGGCCAGAAGATCGGCGCATCCGCCGGGACTTAAACGCTTGTTTATGAAAATGATGTCCATGCGCTCGGCGTTTTTCAGAAAATCGCCTTTGATCGCTTCTCCGGCGAGCGATTTTGAAAGCTTTAGCCCGTGAATCCCTCCGCGCGAATAGATGCAGGTGTCGTTGGTTTTCGAAATCAGATGCAAAAGCGCATAAACGCCTGCGTCATTTTCGCTGAACCCTTTATGAAGTGCATCCTCAAGTGCGGGCAGCGCGACATGCAAAATACCAGGATACCCTGAAATCGCTTCTCCGCGCGCGCCTGAAAGACACGCGTTTTTGTAAGCAAAATCGCCGTGCGTGGACGGGAACAGGCGTGCAGTTTCCAAAGAGCCAAAGGAAGCTTTTTTTGAAAGCTCCGACGCGGTTTTTAAAATGGCTTCCGCTGAAATTTCCCCTTCGCCCATCAATCGCCCGAACGCGCCGGCAAGAAGACAAAAGCAGTATATCGCGCCCTTGTGCGTATTTACGCCGCCATTTGCCTTGAACATGGCTTTTTCTGCTTCAAGTCCAATCGATTGAAGCGAGTGAAAGGCAATTTCAAAGGGCGATTTTTTCGTATCAAGCCCGCTTTGTGCGCACGCCCCGATATAGGGCGCAATCGTTTCCGCGCTTTTTAAAAGCATCGAAAGCGTCATGTCCTGATGCGCGCCCGTATTGTTTCTATCGACAAGGCCGGGCTTGGGGGTGACGTTCGCCTCAAATGTAAGCGCGTAAAGCGCGGCGTTTTTGACGAAATCGATGAGCTGCGTCATATGATGACGCCTTCCAGATGATCCATTTCGTGCTGAATAATCTGGGCGGTAAAGCCCTTGTAGGTTTTGATGCGCGTCTGAAACTGTTCGTTTTCAAACTGAACCTTAATAGACTTGAAACGCTTGCACGGCCTTACGCCGACGAGTGAAAGACAGCCTTCCTCGGTTTTGAAGGCGTCATCCGCCTTTAACAGGCGGGGATTAAACATTACAACGTACTTCCCTTCGTCATTGAATGCGATGATGCGCTTTGTTTCGCCGATCATGTTGGCGGCCATGCCCACGCATTCCTCTGTATGGGCTTTTAGCGTGTCCAGAAGATCCTGCGCAATTCCAAGATCGTCCTTTGTCGCGGTCTTGGACGGTTTTTTTAAAAAATCTATGGTTCGCATGATGGGGCGGATCATTTAAAAGCCTCCGATAATATCCGCATTCAGACGGCGAATGATTTCTGTTGCCAGCTTTACGGCGTTTTCAAAATCCTTATAGGCGGCAATACCGTAGTGAGAATGGATATACCTCACCGGAAGTCCGATCACGATGACCGGAACGCCCTCGTTTGACAGATGAATGCTTGCGCCGTTGGTGCTTCCACCGGTGCGCACAGACTCCTGAACGGGAATATTCAGTTCCCGCGCAAGATCCAGCGCATATTTCTGATAGCGGGGATTGGTGATCATGCCGGTATCAATATGGCGAAGCATCGGGCCTTTTTTAAGAGCGGTCTGAATCAGATATCCCGGTTGAACGGTGTCGTCCGCAGGGCAGCCCTCAAACACGATAGCAATGTCCGGCTTTACGGTGCTTGCCGTAACCCTCGCGCCGCGAACGCCCACTTCCTCCTGAACGCTCATCGCGCCCACAACGTCAACATCCAGATTTTCGCTCTTAAGGGCATCGAGCGTTGCCAAAATAGCGGCACAGCCCAAACGGCAGTCAAACGCCTTTCCCATCATAAGATCGTGCTTTTCGTCATATGTAAAGTCCACATCGGGAACGACGGGCGCAGCGATACGAATGCCGAAATCATCATGCGCTTCCTCATCAGATACTGCGCCAATGTCAATTGCCATTTCGCTGACATCAGGAACGCGGCCTGCTTCCGCAGCAGACATAAAATGCGGGGGCTTGGCGGTGACAATGCCGGGCACATAGCTTCCATCCGCAGCCTTTACGCGAACCTTGTGCGCAGGAATGTTGGTGTATACCCAACCGCCGATAGTAATAAACTGAAGGGTTCCGTTGGGCTTAATGGCCTGAACCATAAAGCCAACCTCGTCCGAATGCCCGTCCAGCTGAACGACAGGGCGCTTTCCGTTGTTTTCAGGGCGGCGAATGTAAAAATTACGCATCCTGTCTTCCGATACCTCAAAGGAGGGATTGGCATATTTGCGCGCAACGGAAACGACTTCATCTTCAAAGCCGCTTACGCCGTTGGCGTTTGAAAAATCGCGGATCATATTGAGATGCTTCATAGATATTGCCTCACAGTCGATTAAAAATATCCATAGTTTCATTATAGCCAAACCTTTGTTTATGTCAATGATTGTGTGGGTAAACATTTTTTGAGGTTTTATAACGCATCCGTCCGCTGATCAAGCCGGAACGATTATTTTCCGGTTTGCCCGAAAAAAAGTATTGACAAAGGGAAAGAAAAACTGTATAATACTAAACGCTGGTTCGAGGAGAGATGGCCGAGTGGTTGAAGGCGCTGGTCTTGAAAACCAGTGATGTCGAAAGGCACCGGGGGTTCGAATCCCTCTCTCTCCGTACCGGCCATGGAGAAGTACCCAAGAGGCCGAAGGGGCTCCCCTGCTAAGGGAGTAGGCTGGGATAACCGGCGCGAGGGTTCAAATCCCTCCTTCTCCGTAAAAACCAAGTTCCGAACGGAACTTGGTTTTTTTTATATCCCGGAGTTTTCAGGATCGCAGAGATATTTCACCTGAACAAAGTCCGGATTTCATTTGACGCAGGATATCAAAAGCATCCGAAGCGTCTGTCTTTGATAAAGTCAATCGTTACCAGGCATACCCGATAGGGTTTCTACCTTATTTATATATGTCGCTTCTTAATAAAGCATATTTCAATCATTAAAATCTATCGGCAGACAATGAACGAAAGCTGCTTTTTCAAAAAATGAGGCTTTTTTTATGCGTCATTTCATCTCCAATCATGACAAAAACATGCTCTTTTCATTGATATTCCAACTTTAACATGTTTTTTTGCCCTCAGGTATTGACAAACTACCCTTGAGAGTGCTAATCTATGCAATGTAATTAGCACTCACCTTAAATGAGTGCTAACGGCAAAGGAGGTGAGCGCATGACGCTGGACGATCGCAAATTTATGATCCTAAAAGCGATCATCGACGATTACATCCTGACCGCAGTTCCTGTTGGATCCAGAACCATTTCCCGAAAGGCGGGCGTCGGCTTTTCGCCGGCCACCATCCGAAATGAAATGAGCGATCTGGAGGAGCTCGGATATCTTGCTCAGCCGCACACGTCGGCGGGCCGCATTCCGTCCAACAAAGCGTATCGCCTGTATGTGGACAGACTCTTAAAATTCGGCGGCCTCAGCGCGGAGATGAAGCAGCGCATCGATCAGCACATGAATCACCGCTCCAATCAGGTGGAGGAAATGATTCGCACCGCCGCTTCCGTATTATCGGACGCCACGCAGTACACGAGCGTGATCGTTGCTCCTCAGATGCACTCCCTTCGCATTAAGCGCGTTCAGCTGGTGCCGATTTCGGACACCGCCGCGCTCATGGTCGTGGTAACGAGCGCCGGCATCGTGAAGGACGCGGTCGTAAGGGTTCCTGAGGGCATAACGCCGGAGCATCTGTACCGCATATCCGAAATGCTGACGAATGAGCTTCAAAACCATACCTTAAGTGAAGTCAGACAGATTTTTGCCCAGCTGTTTCGCGATCTCTCCATGCACAGAAGGCTCCTTGGCGGCGTGATGAGCGCGATGGAGGATAAGCTGATGGAGGATGCGCCCGAGGACATCGTCATTATGGGCCCCACCAAAATGTTGAACTATCCCGAATACAGCGACGTGGAAAAGGCGAAAAACATCCTGTCGGTATTTGAGTCGCGCGACAGACTCATGAATGTTTTGAAAAAGTCCGGCGGCATGGAAATCTCCATCCGCATCGGTCCTGAAACGGGGCTTGAGGAACTCAAGGATTGTTCCCTGGTCACCGCGACCTACTCCGTCGGCCCGCACGGCAAAGGCACGCTCGGCATCATCGGTCCCACCCGAATGGATTACGGGCGCGTCATCAGCGTGATGGGATATATGGGACAGGTCATCAGTAATTTATTATCCGGAGAAGAGCAATGAAGAAAAAGGGGAAGACAATGAAAAATCAGGAAGAAACGGTTTTGAATGAAAACGTAAACGTTGAAAGCGAAGCCGCGACCAATGAAGAGACGACGGAAACCACCGAAAACACCGAAATGCCCACGCAGGAAGAATGGGCCGAGGCGCTGAAAAAGTGCGTGGAGGAGAGAGACAACTATAAAGATCTCATGCTTCGCGCGCAGGCCGAGTTTGCAAACTTCAAAAGAAGAAACGCAACCGTCCGCACCGACGCCTATGACGACGGCGTTCGCGAAACCATTTTCGGCATCCTGCCCATCATCGATAACCTCGATCTTGCCATCAAGCACGCCGTTCAGCAGGGCGACGAGGGACCGATGGTTGAGGGCGTTAAAATGACTTTAAAGCTTTTGATGGAAGCCATGGGCAAGCTTGGCCTTGAGGAAGTTGAGTCCGAAGGCGTGATGTTTGATCCCGAAAAGCACAACGCCATCATGCGCGAGCCCGGCGGAGAGGCAGACATGATCGCTGAGGTTTTCCAGAAGGGCTATAAGGTCAAGGACAAAATCATCCGCTATGCGATGGTCAAGGTATTTTCCGGGGAAGAATAATAGATAAGCAAGTTTACACTTCTATAGGAGGATAAAAATTATGTCTAAAATTATCGGTATTGACTTGGGTACCACCAATTCCTGTGTAGCCGTTATGGAAGGCGGCGAGCCCACTGTTATCGCCAACGCTGAAGGCAACCGCACCACGCCCTCTGTCGTCGCTTTTGCCAAAAACGGCGAGCGCCTCGTAGGCCAGGTCGCAAAGCGTCAGGCCGTCACCAACCCCGACCGCACCATCATCTCCATCAAGCGCGAGATGGGCACCAACTTCAAAGTAGCCGTTGACGGCAAAGACTATACGCCCCCGGAGATCAGCGCTATGGTTCTTCAGAAGCTGAAGGCCGACGCTGAAGCCTATCTGGGCCAGACCGTCACCGAAGCCGTTATCACCGTTCCCGCATACTTCTCCGACGCGCAGCGCCAGGCCACCAAGGATGCAGGCCGCATCGCGGGTCTGGATGTAAAGCGCATCATCAACGAGCCCACCGCAGCGGCACTTGCCTACGGCCTTGACAAGGGCGAGGTTCACAAGATCCTCGTTTATGACCTTGGCGGCGGCACGTTCGACGTTTCCCTGATGGAAGTTGGCGACGGCGTATTTGAGGTTCTCGCGACCGCCGGCAACAACAGACTCGGCGGCGACGACTTCGACAACCGCATCATCGAGTGGATCGTAGCCGAATTCAAGAAGGAAAACGGCATTGATTTAAAGAGCGACCGTCAGGCTCTTCAGAGACTTAAGGAAGCTGCTGAGCGCGCCAAGATCGAGCTCTCCGGTAACCTCACCGCCAATATCAATCTCCCCTTCATCACTGCCGATGCGACCGGCCCCAAGCATCTTGATCTGACCCTCACCCGCGCCAAGTTCAACGAGCTGACCGGCGATCTGGTTGACAAGACCATCGTTCCCCTGAATCAGGCGCTGTCTGATGCCGGCCTCACGCCCTCCCAGATCGATAAGGTCATTCTGGTCGGCGGTTCCACCCGCATTCCCGCGGTTCAGGAAGCCGTACAGCGTGTAACCGGCAAAGAGCCCTTCAAGGGCATCAACCCCGACGAGTGCGTAGCCGTTGGCGCAGCCATTCAGGCCGGCGTTCTGGGCGGCGACGTAAAGGACGTTCTGCTGCTGGACGTAACGCCCCTGTCTCTTGGCATCGAAACCTTAGGCGGCGTATTTACGCGCCTCATCGAGCGCAACTCCACCATCCCCACCAAAAAGAGCCAGGTCTTCTCCACCGCTTCTGACGGACAGCGTTCCGTAGACGTACACGTTCTTCAGGGCGAGCGCGAAATGGCGCAGTACAACAAGACCCTCGGCCGCTTCCAGCTGGACGGCATCGCGCCCGCACCCAGAGGCGTACCGCAGATCGAGGTTACCTTCGACATCGACGCCAACGGTATCGTGCACGTAAGCGCCAAGGATTTGGGCACCGGCAACGAGCAGAAGATCACCATCACCGCTTCCTCCAACATGTCTGAAGAGGACATCAAGCGCGCCATGGACGAGGCCGAGCGCTACGCCGCCGAGGACAAAAAGCGCAAGGAAGAGGTCGAGACGGTAAATCAGGCCGACAACCTCATCTATCAGACCGAAAAGACCATGAAGGACATGGAAGGCAAGCTGGATCCCGCCGATAAGACCACCCTTGAAACCGAGCTTGCCGAGTTCAAGAAGGTTCGCGAAGGCAACAACGTGGACGAAATCAAGGCCGCCATGGAGAAGTTCACCCAGAAGTCCTATGAGATCTTCGGAAAGGTCTATCAGCAGGCCAATCCCGAAGGAAATCCCGGCGCAGGCTTTACCGGCAATCCCGGTGCGCAGGACGACGGAACCGTTGAGAGCAACTTCACCGACAACTGATTTAAAAAATAAAAATCCAGCGCACAAAATGCGCATAATACAGCGCGAAAGCCGAATTTTCCGGCTTTCGCGGTTGTGCTGATAAAAGAAACGACATAAAGAGGTGTGTCAATTTGGCAAAGCGGGATTATTATGAGGTGCTTGGCCTGGAAAGAAATGCAGACGATGCGGCTATTAAAAGGGCGTATCGCCAGATGGCCAAAAAGTACCATCCCGACGTCAACCCCGGCGACAAAGAAGCGGAAGAAAAGTTCAAGGAAGCGAACGAAGCGTATTCCGTGCTTTCCGACGCCCAAAAGCGCGCCCGCTATGACCAGTTTGGTCATGAAGAGCCCGGTCAGGGCAGCGGGTTCGGCGGTTTTGAGGGCTTCGGCGGTTTTGGCGGGTTCGGCGGCTTTGATGATATATTCAATATTTTTACAGGCGGCGCAACCGGCAGCCGCCGTACCGGCCCTGTTCAGGGCGACGACATCCGTATCGGCGTAAATCTCACCTTTGAAGAAGCCGCCAAGGGCTGCGCGAAGGAAATTAACCTCGTTCGCACCGAAACCTGCGACGAATGCAAAGGTACCGGCGCAAAGCCCGGCACAAAGCCCACAAGCTGCGCCCGCTGCAAGGGCACCGGCGTAGAAACGGTCATCGCAAACACAGCCTTTGGCCGCGTTCAGAACAGACGCGCCTGCTCCGTATGTCAGGGCAAGGGCCAGACGGTTTCCGATCCCTGTCCCAAGTGTAATGGCAAGGGCAAAATCCGCACCTCCAAGCGCAGAAGCGTGAATATTCCCGCCGGCGTTGACGAGGGCAACATCGTGACCGTATACGGACAGGGCCATGCCGGCGACAACGGCGGCCCCTCGGGCGATTTACAATTGATTATTTCCGTAAAGCCCCACAAGCTTTTTATGAGAAATGGCTCGGACATCCATATCGATGTTCCGATTTCCTTCACGCAGGCGGCGCTGGGCGCGGAAATCGATGTGCCCACGCTCGAAAAGCCCGTCAAATACACCATTCCCGAAGGCACGCAGCCCGGCGCGCAGTTCCGCATTCGCGGCATGGGCATTCCGAATGTTCGAACCGCCAACAAAGGCGACCTTTACATCAATGTCAAAGTGGAAGTGCCCAAAAAGCTTACGGACAAGCAAAAGGAAATCCTTCGCATCTTTGACGAATCCACCACCGGCAAGGAATATGAGCAGAAAAAATCATTCTTCGACCGCGTGAAGGACGCGTTTTCCTAAGAAAATATAGAAAGGGAAACACATTATGGATTGGATGAAGATTACCGTGCTTACGACTACGATTGCAAGCGAAATCGTAAGCCAGATGCTGATTGACGCAGGCAGCCAGGGCACGATCATCGAAGACAAAAACGACGTTCAGCTGAATCAGCGTCCCGAAGGCCAGTGGGACATCATCGATGAAGAAATCGCAAGAAGAATCGGCGACGACGTTAAGGTTACCGGCTTTTATCCGATGGACAACCGCGCTCCCGATACGTTGTCCTATGTAAAGGACAGAGCCAGAGAGCTTCCTTCGATTGCCCCCGGCATCGACCTTGGAAAGCTCGAAGTCAATATGACTACCATCGACGATGAAGACTGGGCGGAGAACTGGAAAAGCCAGTATAAACCTTTCCGCCTCGGAAAGCACATCGTCATTCGTCCCGGCTGGGAAGAATACGATGCGGAGCCTACAGACAAAGTTGTCACCATTGATCCCGGCATGGCCTTTGGCACCGGTACCCACGAAACCACCGGCATGTGCGTAAGCCTCGTTGAGGAATATGTGAAGGAAGGCATGGACGTTATCGATATCGGCACCGGCACCGGCATTCTCGCCATCGCCGCCGCTCATATGGGTGCAAAGCACGTGCTTGCCAGCGATATCGATCCCATGGCGGTTCGCGTTGCCAAAGAAAACATCGAAATCAACGGTTTTTCTGATGTGATTGAAGCCAAGGAGGGCGACCTTCTGGAGGCTGCTGAAAGCGACGCCAACGTTGTGATCGCCAATATCATTGCAGACGTTATCATCCATATCTCAGCGCCCGTTCGCGCGCTGATCCGTGAGGGCGGCGTGTTCATCTGCTCTGGCATTGCGCGCGAGCGCGAGGACGAAGTGATTGACGCGCTTAAAAAGGCCGGATACGGCAAGCTCGACATACGCAACGACGGCGAATGGACAGCCATCGCCTGCCAGAGAGATTAAAGGCATGCATAGGTTCAGAATCGATAAAAACGAAATTCAAAACGCGCGCGCGCCGCTTTCAAACGAAGAAGCGGCGCACGCGCTTAAAGTACTGAGATTAAAAGATGGCGAGGCGGTTCAGGCGCTGGACGGCGAGGGCGGCATGTGGAGTGCAAAGCTCTGCGTGACGGACGGTAAAAATGCATATCTCGAGCTTGAAAGCGAAATCTCCAATTCCGAAGCGCCCATTGACGTAACGGTTTACATGGGCATTCCCAAGGGCGATAAGTTTGAATTTCTGTGCCAGAAGCTTACGGAGCTTGGCGTAAGAAGGCTTGTGCCTGTTCGAATGGAGCGCAGCGTCGCCAAAATCGAGGAAAAAGAAAAGGACAAAAAGCTTCAGAGATTCCGTAAAATTGCGCAGGAAGCACAAAAGCAGTGCGGACGCGGCATGGAGATGGAGATTTCCGATCCCATTAGCGTGAAAGAGCTTGAAAAGCGCGTAAATGAGCATGTCCTCACGCTCCTTTTATGGGAAGAAGCTGAAAACTACAGAACGCGGGACGTATTTAAAGAGCAACCCGAATGCACTGACATCGCCTGCATCATCGGTCCCGAGGGCGGCATTTCCGAAAAGGAAGCAAATGCGTTTGTGGAGGCGGGCGCAAAATGCGTAACGCTGGGTCCGCGCATCCTTCGCGCCGAAACAGCGGCGGTCACTTCCGTAAGCGTCATTATGAGTTTGTGGGGGGATGTGTGAGGATGAAAATCGCAACGCATACCCTGGGCTGCAAGGTCAATCAGTACGACACCGAAGCTATGCTCGAGCTTTTCGAAAAGGCGGGCTACGAATCCGTATCGATCAATGAGGGAGCGGACGTTTATCTGATCAATACCTGTACCGTCACGGGCACAGGCGATCAGAAAAGCGTGAAGCTGATCAGAAGAATCCACAGAGAGCATCCGTCTGCCCACATCATCGCCGCAGGCTGCCTTACCCAAAGGGACGCAAAGCGCGTGATGTTGGAGGGCGTTGTGCTTGCCATCGGCGTCCAGAATAGGGCAAGGGTCGTCGAGCTTTATCATGAAGCCGTTAAAGCTAATGAACCCATCGATGCAACCGCATCCGTGAAAGGCGCGAAATTCGAATGCCTTTCCGTCATGCGCCACGAGGGCAAAACCCGCGCGACCATGAAAATTCAGGAAGGATGCGACCGGTTCTGCACCTATTGCATCATTCCTTACGTGAGAGGCCCTGTGCGCAGCATGCCTCTTGAGGACGTGAAGGCGGAAGCCGAAAGGCTTGCAGGGGCGGGTTATCGAGAAATTGTGGTTACAGGCATCCACATGGGCTCCTACGGCCGTGAAATTGACGCAAGCCTGATTGACGCAATTGAAATTGTGTGTAAAACAGAAGGCGTTGAGCGCGTGCGCATCGGCTCTCTTGAACCGATAACGGTTACGGATGAATTTGCCTACCGCCTGTCGCGGCTTAACGAAATCTGTCCGCAGTTTCATCTTTCGCTTCAAAGCGGAAGTGCAGAGGTTTTAAAGCGCATGAGACGGCGCTACACCCCCGACGAATACCTTGAAAGTGCAAGGATTCTTCGAAAATATTTCCCGAACTGCGCTCTGACCACCGACGCCATCGCAGGTTTCCCGGGCGAAACCGAGGAGGAAGCCGAGGAAACGCGTGAATTTGTCAAAACAGCCGATTTTGCGCGCATCCACGTTTTCCCGTATTCCAGAAGATCGGGAACGGTTGCGGATAAAATGCCCGGACAGGTGCCGGAGGAAATCAAAAAGGAACGCACACAGAAATTGATTGAAATCGGGAACAAACTTGAACTTGAATACGTCAAAAAAACAGTAGGCACATACGAGACCGTACTTTTTGAAACTGCGTCGCCCGAAGGCGGGGCAGAGGGGTACACAAAAAGCTACGTGCGCGTGAGAGCCAACTGTGAGCCCGGCCAGATGAAAACCGTTTTTATCGAAAAAACGGAGGGCACGCTTGCCATCGGCCGGACGGACAACTGATCCGGAGGTGAACTGAAATGGGAGACTGCATTTTCTGCAAGATCATTGCCGGCGATATCCCGTCCACAAAGGTATATGAGGACGAGCTTACGTATGCGTTTCGGGATATCAATCCGCAGGCAAAGGTACATATCCTGGTTGCGCCCAAGGAGCATATGAAGGATATGGCCGAATGCGCAAAGCGCACCGACGATCTTGCAGGCCACATGATGAAGGTATGCGTAAAAATCGCAG
Source organism: Clostridiales bacterium (assembly GCA_015056255.1). Classification (GTDB taxonomy): domain Bacteria; phylum Bacillota; class Clostridia; order Christensenellales; family Aristaeellaceae; genus SFHK01. The sequence goes on from SVGP01000002.1 coordinate 116,969, forward strand.
AAGCGGAGGGCCTTGAAAACGGTTATCGCCTGATTACCAATAAAGGCGATCACGGTTGCCAGAGCGTAGGCCATCTGCACGTCCATATTCTGGGCGGCGAAAAGCTGTCCGACAAAATGGGATAAACAGTTTACAAAAAATCACAAAAATGCCCCAACCTCTTAAACGTTAAAAGATATGAAATACTTGACGTTGGACGTGGTTTGAGGTATAATAGTCTTTGTAGCGCACCCCATGCTACATTGGCAAATGAGTGCCAGCATTCAGCGAGGGGAGGGAAAACAATTGTCTGAAGTTCGAATTCGGGATAACGAATCTCTTGAGAGCGCTCTGAGAAGATTCAAGCGCATGACCGCCCGTTCCGGCATCCTTGCCGAGGCGCGTAAAAGAGAGCACTACGAAAAGCCCAGCGTAAAGCGCAAGAAGAAGGCTGAGGCCGCCCGTAAGCGCAAGTATTAATTGCCAAGTAAGACCCCTTTGTTTTCATACAAAGGGGTCAATTTCCTTTTTATGGACAAAATTCGCCAAAGCTGCATATTTTGACAGCTTCCTGCATTCAATAGATATTGGAGTGGAAACACAAATGAAGTACGCCCTTGTTCTGTGGCCGCTTAGCAATCAAAGATACGTCGAATCTCACATTCAGCCCGCTGTTTCCGAGCTCGAAATTATTTTAAAAGCCGCAGGCGTTCACGCGAGCGTTGAGCATGTTTTAATCGCCGGAGCCGGGGCGCTTACGTTTACGTCGGAGGAATTAAGCGTACGTCAGCTTGATTACATCGGAAAGCATTCTTTGTGTTTTTTATTTGGCGCATGGGACGGCGCTTCTCTTACACCGATCGCTTTACCCGGGAAGGACTTTGTTGGCAGCGACCTTGCCGCGATTTTAAAGTACAAGGGCAAGACCAACGAGCGGTTTACAAAGCAACTCATTAATCTCGCCCTGTATTCCTGCCGCTTTAATGAAGCGGATGAGAAAATTCACCTGCTTGACCCCATGTGCGGGCGCGGCACCACGCTTTTTCAGGCCGTGAACCGCGAGTGGAACGCTACCGGCATCGACGCGGACAAAAAGGATATTCTCGAAGGCGTTTCGTTTTTTGAAAAGTATCTGAAATTCAATAAAATCAAGCACAAAAGATCGCAGTCGTCCAGAACCATTCAGGGAAAAGCCCCCGTAAACGTTCATTCCATCCGCTTTGGCGGCGAGAAGGGCGATCAGCTCAGTCTAAACTGCGCCATTGCGGATTCCGTAAGCACCGCAAAGATTTTCGGAAAAGAAGTTTTTTCCATTATTTGCGCAGATCTTCCTTACGGTGTTCAGCATGCGCCGAACGGGCAGGGCGGCGCAAAGAGCTTTGAAAATATGCTTGTTTCCTGTCTTCCTGCATGGCGCGAGGCCCTCAAAAAAGGCGGCGCAATCGCGCTTTCCTACAACACCCACACCCTCAAAACCGAGCGTGTGCGCGAAATTATGGAAAAAGCGGGCTTTGAAGTCATGCGCGGCGGCGCGTATGACAAGATGGAGCATTGGGTGGAGCAGGCCGTCATGCGCGATATCGCAGTTTGTGTAAAAAATTAAATTTTCATATTGTTTCGGAGGTTATGCGCTTGGATCATCAAACGCTTACCATGAAAACCGTTCAGGCGCTGAGGGCCTTGGCCCGTGAAAACGGAATCAGGATTCCTGCGGGGAGTCTCAAAAGCCGGATCATCGAGCTGATTGAAAACGGTATCCGTGAAAAAATGCAAAAAGAAACAGAAGAAACAAAATATACATCAGATGAAGCCGGAGATGAAAAAGAAGCGTCTCCGGCTGATTCTATAAAGGAAGAAACAAGGACGGATGATACGGATATGCCGCTTATGAAAAGAGCAAATTCCTATGCATCCAATGCGCCCAACTATCCAACTGTAAACCCAAGAATGCATCCGTATATAAATGCCGCTGTCTATCCAAAGGTTCAGAGCGTGTCGGGCGTACTTGAAATCATGCAGGAGGGATACGGCTTTCTAAGAAGAAGTAATTTTCTTCCGGGTAAGGACGATGTCTACGTATCCCAGCAGCACATTAAGCGTTTTTGCCTGAGAAACGGCGATTTTCTTGAGGGAAGCGCACGTCCCCAGCGGGATGGCGATAAATACATGGGGCTTACTTTTATTTCAAAGGTCAACGGCGTATTGCCGATGAATGTTATAAGGCGTCCCGGATTCGACCTTCTAACGCCCGTGTATCCCCAAAAGCGCATCCGTCTTGAGACGGATGGAGAAACAAACGATCCTGCCATACGGCTTATGGATTTAATCAGCCCTGTCGGAAAAGGGCAAAGAGGGCTCATTGTGTCGCCGCCCAAGGCGGGCAAGACAACTTTTCTTAAACTGATTGCAAGGTCCATCCTGAAAAATGAAAAAGACATTCACTTAATTATGCTTCTGATTGGCGAACGTCCCGAAGAGGTTACGGATATCAGGCGCGAAATCAAAGCCGAATGCATTTATTCTACCTTTGATGAAAAAGCGGAAAATCACGTCAGAATCAGCGAAATGACGCTCGAACGCGCACAAAGGCTTACAGAGATGGGGAAGGATGTTGTGATTTTGATGGATTCCATAACGCGTCTGGCACGCGCGTACAATCTGATCATTCCGCCTACGGGCCGGTCGCTCTCGGGCGGCCTTGATCCCGGTGCGCTTCACAAGCCGAAGAAATTTTTCGGCTCCGCCCGCGCCATTGAAAACGGAGGAAGCTTAACCATTATTGCAACTGCGCTTGTTGACACCGGAAGCCGTATGGACGACATTATCTATGAAGAATTCAAGGGTACGGGCAATATGGAGGTGCATCTGGACAGAAGACTATCCGAAAAGCGTATTTTTCCTGCGATGGATATCGCAAAATCCGGAACGCGGAGGGATGATCTATTGCTTAATGAGAATGAAAGTGCCTGCGCAAAAAGCATCCGGAAGCTGATTTCATCAAAAAGTGGTCCGGAAGGGGCGGAGGAAATTATATCCATCATGGAAAAAACAAAGGACAACGCAGAATTTGCCCTTAAACTGAAGGGCTGGGCGCAGGCGTGGCAAAGGGAAGGATACCATCTTTTGTAACAGATTCGTCACGTAAGAATAGTGTAAAAATACAAAAAATCCATTGCGCTTGGCAGGATATTGTGTTATAATAGCTTTTGCATGACGACACCGGATGCCGTATGCTTAAGCGAACGACAATCCGGTTTGTACGGACTTGCAAGTCTGTGCAGGAGAGGTGAGACAAATGAAAGAGAAGATCCATCCGAACTATGGTAAGGCTGTTGTTCGCTGCGTATGCGGTGAAACCTTCGAAACCGGTTCTGTGAAGAAGGAACTGCGCGTTGACATTTGCTCCAAGTGCCATCCGTTCTTCACCGGCAAGCAGAAGCTCGTCGACAGCGGCGGACGCGTCGACCGTTTCAAGAAGCGCTACGGCATGTAATCGTTTTTGTGCGATTGCAATCCTCAGGCGTGCGCAATGGCTATTACAGATCGGGCATGCACGCCCGGTCTGTTTTATTTTATCCTTCTTTATGTTGAGGTACATCAAATGAGTAAGTTTGCTAAGTCGTTCAAACAGTGGTGGACGGGAAAATATCCGGATGCATGTCCCTCTGTCGGCGGTCAGGCCGTAATGGAAGGCGTTATGATGCGCGGTCCCGAGTGCGAGGCGATTACCGTCAGAAAGCAGGACGGAACGCTTACCTATACCACCAAGCCCATCAAAAAGGTAAAATACAAGTGGATGACGTGGCCCATCATCAGAGGCGTTGTCAACTTCGGCATGATGCTCGTGGACGGCATGAAAATTATCACCGAGTCCGCAGACATGGCAGGGTTCGATGCGGAAGAGCCCAGCAAGTTTGAAAAGAAGCTTGCCAAAATCTTTCACTGTAAGCCCGACGATATCATGATGGCGACGGCTGTTGTTCTTGCGGTCGTTCTGGCTATCGGCCTTTTCTTTGTGCTTCCGATTTCGCTTGAATGGTGCGTAAAGCAGATTATCAAAAACGAGCTCGTCGTCAACTTAATCGGCGGCGTGATCCGCATCTGCGTGTTCCTTCTTTATATCTTTTTGACCTCGAAGCTCAAGGAAATCCGCCGCGTATTCATGTATCACGGCGCGGAGCACAAGACGATTTATTGCTTTGAAAACGGGGAAGAGCTCACTGTTGAAAACGCCAGAAAGTATACAACGCTGCACCCCCGCTGTGGAACCAGTTTTTTGATGATCGTTATGGTCATTTCCATTCTCCTTTTCACGCTGTTCAGCCAGCTGGTCGGCGGCGTTGTCAATTCCAACATTTTCCTTCGTATCATCACGAAGCTTGCGCTTCTTCCACTGATCGCGGGCGTTTCCTATGAAGTGCTTAAGTGGCTTGGAAGAGCGAAGGACACGCCCATCATCCGCGCCTTAAAGTGGCCCGGTCTTATGACCCAGAAGCTCACTACCAAGGAGCCGGACGACAGCATGCTGGAGGTTGCCATCGTGTCTTTAAAGGCTGCGCTGGGCGACAAAAAGCCGCTGCCCGCTTCCTATTATGAGACCAAAGAGGAAGCCAAGGAAGAATGACGATTCAAACGTGGATTAACCACGCCGAAGAACGCTTGCAAAAAGCCGGCTGTCCCGATGCAGGGCTTGATGCAAGATATATTGCCGCCGGGGTTTTAAAAAAATCTCCCGGCGAAATTCGGTTTTTGGGCGACACGGAAATCGAAAAGGATGCGCTTGAAATCATGAATGTGCGGCTTGACCGCCGCGAAAAGGGCGAGCCGCTTCAGTACATTGAAAACACGGCTTACTTTATGGATTTTGAATTCTATGTGGATGAAAACGTGCTGATTCCGCGTCAGGACACGGAAACACTGGTAGAGCTTGCGCTTAAGAAAATCGGCGGAATTCAGAAGCCCGATGTGCTTGATATGTGCACAGGAAGCGGCGCAATCGCCGTTTCCCTTTCGCTTTACAGAAAGGACGCCTGCGTGACGGCGTCTGATATAAGCTTTGGCGCAATCGAGGTTGCGAAGAAAAATGCCGGGCGGTTGAACGCAAACGTTGGATTTGTTTTAAGCGACCTTTTTGAAAGCATCCCCGAAAAAAGGTACGATCTTATTACCATCAACCCGCCGTATCTGACTAAAGAAGACATGCTTACCCTTCAAAGGGAAGTTCAGGCGGAGCCTTCGATCGCGCTTTTCGGCGGGGACGATGGACTTGAAGTTTACAGGCGCATTGCAAGGGACGTATACCGCTATCTAAAGCCAGGCGGATATGTGCTTTTGGAAGTTGGGCTTGGACAGGAAAAGGACGTTTTAACGCTATTTACAAACGAATGCACCTGGGAATCGGGTGTTCAGAAGGATTTATGCGGCGTAGACCGCGTTGTATGGATAAGGAGCAAGGAATAGTTTTATGGAAAACGCAATGCGCGAGCGGGAAAGAATTGCCCGTCAGATGGAAGCCATTGAAGGAAAGTTTGAAGAGCTTTCCATTCGCATCACCCTTCCCGAAGTGATCAGCGACACGCAGCTTTTCCAAAAGCTCATGCGCGAGCACAGCGATATGATGGAAATTGCCGAGGCCGCGAAGAATTACGGCCTTCTTCTTAAGCACATCGAGGAAGCCCAAGAAATGGCGGAATCGGGCGATGAGGAAATGGCCGAAATGGCGAAGGAAGAGCTGGAGGAGCTTGAAAAAGAGCTGGTCATCAAAACGGACGAAGCCAAGCGCCTCCTTCTTCCCAAGGATCCGGATGACAAAAGAAGCGCCATCGTCGAAGTTCGCGCGGGCGCAGGCGGCGACGAGGCCGGTCTTTTCGGCGCAGAGCTGATGCGCATGTATGCCCATTATGCGGCTTCCCGCGGCTGGAAGGTCGAAATCATCGAGGGCGGCGAAACCGAAATCGGCGGCATCAAGGAAGCGGTTATGTCCATCGAGGGCAAAAACGTGTTCGAGCGTTTAAAGTTCGAATCCGGCGTACACCGCGTTCAGCGCGTGCCTGTTACGGAAAGCAACGGAAAGCTTCAGACTTCGACCGCTACCGTCGCTGTATTGCCGGAGGCTGAGGACGTTGAAGTCAGCATCAATATGAACGATCTTAGAATCGACACCTACCGCGCATCCGGCGCAGGTGGACAGCATGTTAACCGCACCGACTCCGCCGTTCGCATTACGCATATCCCCACCGGCATCGTGGTCACTTCTCAGGATCAGAGAAGCCAGATCCAGAACAGGGAAAAGGCGATGCAGGTTTTAAGAAGCCGCCTTTATGAAATGGAGCGGGATCAGGCGCAAAACGAATATGCCAGTCAGAGAAGACTGCAGATCGGCTCCGGCGACCGCTCCGAGCGCATTCGCACCTACAATTTTCCGCAGGGCCGCGTAACCGACCACAGAATCGGCCTTACGCTTTATAAAATCGGAGACATCATGAACGGCGATCTGGATGAACTGATCGATAAGCTCATTCTCGCCGAGCAGACCAAGCTCATGGAGGCTCAATGAACACGAAAATGGTAATTCCCTGCGCCGCATCTTTTGAAGAAGCGGCGCAGCTTATAAATATGGGCGAAGTGGTGGGATTTCCCACCGAAACCGTGTACGGCCTCGGCGCAGATGCGACCAATGAGGAAGCGGTCAAAAAAATCTTCCGCGCAAAAGGCCGTCCGGGCGATAACCCGCTGATTGTGCATATTGCATCCCTTTCCGACATTCATAACGTCATCTACGGCGAAATGCCCGAATGGGCGCAAAAGCTCGCTGAAGCCTATTGGCCGGGGCCGCTCACGATGATCTTCGATAAGGGCGAAAATATTCCAAGCGCAGTAACGGCGGGGCTCGATTCTGTTGCGGTTCGCATTCCGGGCAATACGGATGCGCAGGCGCTCATCCGAGCCGCCCGAAAGCCCATTGCCGCGCCCAGTGCGAATCTCTCCGGCCGTCCAAGCCCCACGACTGCAAAGCATGTCTTTGAAGACATGAACGGACGCATTCCCCTGATCATCGACGGCGGTGAGAGCGATGTTGGCCTTGAATCAACGGTGTTGGATGTAAGAACATTGCCGGTAAAGGTGTTGCGTCCGGGCGGCGTGACGCCCAAAATGATTGCAGATGTCGTTGGCGAAGTGGAAGTTGCCGGAAGCGTTATGCGCCCCCTTAAGGAAGGGGAAACCGTGCTTTCTCCGGGCATGAAGTATAAGCATTATGCGCCCGAAGGCTCGCTTGTGATTGTGAAGGGCGCAGCTGAAAAGGTTGCGCATGCCATTATAGATATGTACGACGCGACCGAAGGCGAAAAATGCATTCTTGCGCTTGAAGGAAACCTTTCTTTGTATGAGGGCAGAAATGTATTCTCCCTCGGTAAAAACCCCGAGGAAATGGCTCACAGGCTGTTTGACGCGCTAAGAGAGATGGACGCAAGGGGCATAAACGCGATTTTTTCGGAAGCCGTGGACGCAGAAGGAATCGGCCTTGCCGTTATGAACCGGCTCGGGAGAGCGGCGGCGTTTCACATCGTGGACGCAGGTGAATAAAATGCGATATGTGTTTGTGTGCATGGGAAACACCTGCAGAAGCCCGATGGCCGAAGCCATCATGAACGGAGAACTTAAGAAGCGGCGGATTACAAATGCTTACGCCGAATCCTGCGGTGTCATGGCCTATGAAGGCGCTTCCGCCAATGAATACGCAAAAGAGGCTGTTAAAAAGTACGGATTTTCAATCGACAATCATTCTGCAAGGCGGATAAACGCCGCCATAGTTACGAACGCAGTGGTTCTCTGTATGGAAAAGCAGCTTACTGATTACGTAAGAAAGCTTTTCCCCGGCGAAAAAGTTTTTGATCTTTGCGACTTTGCCTCCGTTTCTGGCGAGATTTCCGATCCCTACGGTATGGGGCAGGAGACGTATGATGCGTGTGCGGAAAAAATAAAAAGGTGTATATGGATTATCCTTGATAAGAAGGAAAGCGCCGTTTGACACATATTCTTGGGTTTTCAGCCGAAACGAACAGAATATAAAAAGGATTGACATTATGGCGAAATATACAGTCGGCATTGATTTTGGAACGCTGTCCGCCAGAGCGCTGGTAGCGGACGTTCAAAACGGGCGCGAAATGGGCTGGGCTGTGAGCGAATACGCCCATGGCGTGATGGACGAATTTCTTCCGGACGGAACGCCGCTTCCGACTGGCTGGGCGCTTCAGCATCCATCCGATTATCTATGCGCGCTGAAGGAAGCCGTCAGGAAGGCCGTTCAAAATGCCAATGTCGACAAGAACGACATTATTGCTCTCGGCGTGGACTTCACGGCCAGCACCATGCTGCCGCTTGAGGAGGATATGCGCCCTCTTTCCGAAACGCATCCGTCCAATCCCCACGCCTATGTAAAGCTCTGGAAGCATCATGGGGCGCAGGCTCAGGCAGACCGGATGACGAAGACGGCGCGTGAAATGGGCTATGAGCTGCTTGATTTTTACGGTGGAAAGGTGTCCGCTGAATGGACGATGCCCAAAATCGTTCAGATGATCGAGGAAGACGAAGCGCTTTATGAAAAAACCGATCTTTTCATTGAAGCGGGCGACTGGATTGTTTATAGGCTTACGGGAAACGTCAAAAAAAGCGCGATGATCGCAGGTTATAAGGCGTTTTATGACGCTGAAAAAGGATATCCCGATCGGGCATATCTTAAAAATATACATCCGAAGCTCGAAAATATATTTCAAACCAGGCTGCGCGGGGATGTATATCCGTCCACGCATAACGCGGGCGGACTGTCGAAGGAAATGGCGGACGTTCTTTCGCTTAACGAGGGCATTCCCGTTTCCGTCTGCGCCATCGACGCGCATGTGTCTCTTCCGGCTGCAAATATCTGCCATAAGGGCGAAATGCTCATGATCATGGGCACCTCCGTTTGCCATATTGTGCTGGGCGATCAGATGAAAAAGGTGAATGGCATGTGCGGCGCAGTGAAAGATGCGGTTATTCCGAATCTTGCGTGCTTTGAAGCCGGTCAAAGCTGTGTTGGGGATATGTTCGATTGGTTTGTGAAAAATCATTTTCCGATGGAATATGAAAACGAAGCGGCGAAGCTTTCCATGAACCGGCATCAGTATCTTACGCATCTGGCCGAAAAGAAACGGCCCGGGGAAACGGGGCTGATTGCGCTTGACTGGTTTAACGGCAACCGATCGGTGCTTGTAAACAGCGATCTGACCGGAATCATTTTGGGAATGACGCTTTCGACCAAACCGGAGGACGTATATAGAGCGCTGATTGAAAGCGCGGCCTTTGGCACGCGCATGATCGTGGACACGTTTGAAGACGCAGGCATAGAAATCGAGAAAATCTCCGCCTGCGGCGGAATTGCCGTAAAAAACGAATTTCTCATGCAGGTGTATGCGGATGTTTTAAAGCGTGAAATCAGGATTGCTCGCACAAAGCAGGCCGGAGCGCTCGGAAGCTGCATTTATGCATCCGTTGCTGCCGGTGAGGAAAAGGGCGGATACGACGATATAGTGAAAGCGTCGGCTCACATGGGCGGAACGGGTGAACGCATATATCGTCCGAATCTGAAAAACAGCGCGGTTTACGAAAAGCTTTTCGCGGAATACAGGCGGCTTCACGAATTTTTCGGCCGCGGCGGAAATGATGTAATGAAGCGACTGCGCATGATCCAAAGGGACATGTGCGTCTGATTATGAAATTAACTGTGCGTTAACAAAAATGCGTATTCTGCTGTGATATAATAATCGTTGATACAAGGCTTTTGATGCATGTGGAGGATATCAGTCAATGAAAACGAAAATGTGTACGCTGATGGTGGCGGTAATCATGCTGTTTTCTTTTGTATGCAACGCCGAAAACGGCTATGTGACGATTTCAGACCCTTATTATACGGACGGCACAAATGTGTACGATCTGACGGGGCTGTCTTTCAATGTTTCCTATGCCAGAGCCGAGATGCTTTCGCAGTTGATTCTGCGCGCGGTTACGTCAACGGGTGCGGTAGCGGGCGGCATTGAAACGGACGGGGAAACTGTATCGTTGTATGCGGACGGCTTTTCCTCGAAATACACGATGTCCTTAGAGGATCTTATGCTTTTAATTGGAGAAGCCATCGATGGCAATCAGAATTTTATTGAAATCCTGTCTGTCGATCAGAATGCGCAGGCGCCTTCAGAAATAACCTTGAGCGATTTGGTTTCCGGGATTTACGATGATCTATACGCCGATGGCAGCAAGCTGACGAATGCAAAAATTGCAACGGTAGATACGTTTTTGCATGCGGGCATGAGCGCGTTTTCCGTTCCGCTGGATATGTCGAGTGAGGAGATCGAAAGCGCGATTCTCCCGATTCTAAGCGCACTTGACGGGCAAAAGAGCCTGTTAACGATTTTAAACCGCTATGCGGCGAGCGATCCCTACGTCGATGAAAACGGCGAAATCTTTTATGAACCGGTTACCTTTGTGTCTTTCTACGAAAATGAAATAAAGCCCCTGGACCTGAATGTCAAAGGAAACGCTTATTATGGTGAAAACGAAATTTTCATCGAATGGAATCTTTTAAAGGGCGAAGATGTGATTCTGCCCGCATTTCTTGAAGTGACAAACACGGAAAATCCGTCTTTGTACGTGAATGTTTTATTGAACAATGGAGCATATGTTTTTTACGCGACGATTGAAGCAAGCGAAAACGGCTTAAACGATTACCTTGAAATGGGTGTGCTTGAAGGCGAGCGCACGGCTGCGCTTATGACCTATCAGGTGTATATGAATGAAAACATCCCGGTACAGGATCTGTATATCGGCGTAACCTCCGGAAACGAGCTTTATAATTTCTCAATCGTAAATGCAACCGACAGCGAAACAACGCGCGATATTCATGTAATTGCGTACCTTGACGGCATTGAAGCACAGCTTTCCTATACGGGCGCAATCACAAGCGATTACGGCGATATCAATGAGCAGGGCGTTTTGCAGCTGGCTACGAACATCGGCATGATGGCCAGAGTAAACGTGGGCTTCGGAAGCGGATCGGGGGAACCGGCGGCGTTTATTCCTGAGGATATTCCGGGCAAGGAAATTGTTTCGATGACGGATGAAGAAAATGAGCGCATGATGATTGATTTTTCAAATCTTCTTGAAACGCTTAAAAACACGCTCATCATGGGCGTTCCCGGAATCGCCCAGATCCTGGGGATGGAGAATGCGCAGGGCTGAAGAACGCAAAACAGACATGAATAGAATGCGCGTGTGTCAGGCGAGATTACCTGACACACGCGCTAACTTTATGATTATGCTTCTATTCTTCCATTGAATGAAGAATCAGATTGGAAAACACATCGCAGATTTCCTGCGCGGTTTCCATATCTCTGGCTTCAGAAACGACGCTTAGAACAGGCCGTTTTTCATCCGGCTCAATCCATGTGTATCCGTTAGCGTTTTTGTAAAATCCTTCCTCGCGTTCAAACCCTTCCGGCGTGTACTTTCGGATGCTGCCGAGCAGTGCGGCTCGCTTTTCGTCCGGCAGGGGCAGATCTACCTTTACGCGGAAAACGACTGGAAATTGACGGATGAGCTCTGATAAAAGCATATTTTTATCGGAAAGAACGTCCATAACGAGTAAAAATGCATAAATGCCGTCTGTCCGGGCGGCGAACTGAATGGGGGAGGTTTTTGAAAGACGCTCATAGAGGTCGCGCTCGTCCCTGAAATATTCGATCTGTCCGTCCATCGCTTTGGCAATTTCATCAAGCGCGTGCGTTGCGACAGGCGGTGCATATACGGTTTTTTCTCCGCGCTCGAATAGCGCCCAGGTCAGTAGCATTTCGTTTTCTGCATCTGTCAGGCGCCTGTCTATGCAGCTGAATGCAGCCTTGCGTCCGTCGTCTGACAAAAATACGCCAATTTCGTCTTCGTCCAGCGTCATAAGCTCCTCTTCCCATTCTGCACGGCAGGCGTAATTCAGGCGTTTCAGCGCGGTTTCGGCGTAATAGAGCAGCTGCTCGCGATTGGCGTGCACGGCCGCGCGAAGACGCCGAAGTGGACTTACAGCCGCTGTTTCGAGATGTTTCATATATACAAGGTCAAACCGGCCTGCATTTTCAAGGCGGCTTGTGTAGAGCGTGTAGGGAAGAGGCGCATCCTGTCTTGAGAGACAAGCGCCGATTGCACGCTTTACGTTTTCCGAAAGGGGCAGGGCGTTTGAGTCGATTGGCGTTACACTGTCTCCGGTTACGAAGTAACCTGCATCAGAGAAGGTATTTTGAAGCGCGCACAGAAGAACGGGCAGGGTGGCTTCGCCCATGTCGAATACGTGAACGCCTTCGGAAATAAGCCCCGACGCAAACGCTCGCGCCTGATTGGCGGCGACGGCGGAGGCGCTTCGGGCCAGGAGGCATACGGGCGCATTCATTTTCCAAGCGCAGGCCTGCGCGGCGGATACGGCGTCCTGCGGGGTCTTGATTCGAATGGAAAGGCCGGAAAAATCGTCCCTTGCCTTTTGCCCCCAGACAATGCTCTGAGAAATGCGCCGGCCTTCCGAAATGGTTTTACCCGGCCAGATTTTTGCGCCCGCGTCGACCACCGCGTTTTCTCCGATGATTGTTTTTTCACCGATCACGCTTCCTTCAAAAACGCTGGCGTTTTCGTGAATTTCGGCATGCGGGCAAATGACGCAGCCGCGAAGCTGGGCATTTTTATGGATTTCTGCGTGAGGATAGATGACGCTCCGTTTAATGGATGCGCCCTCCATCACGATTGCGCCGTCGCCGATTACAGTGCCCGCGCCGATAAAGGTGTTTTTCATGATGTGCGCGCCGCGGCCTATGAAGACGGGTCCTTCGATATGGCACCTTTCATCAACGATGGCGCCAGGCATGCGGATCGTTCCGTTATCGGGCGCAGCGTATGTTGAAAGACAGCCGGACATTACGTCAAAATTGGCGCACAGATATGCGTCGAGATTTCCAACGTCGCACCAGTATGCGTCGGCTACATAACCGTACACCGGATAATCGTTTTTGACCAGATTTGGAAAAAGCTGCTTTCCAAAGTCGTATGCTTCGCCGTCCGGGATAAAATCGAGGATTTCAGGCTCCAGAATATAAACGCCGGTATTGGCGGTGTTTCCGTCCACTTTTTTCCATGCGGGCTTTTCAGAAAAGGAAACGACGCGCCCGTCGTCGTCCGTGTGTACAAGCCCGTATTCGGTGGGATTGGAAACGCGCGTCAGAACCATTGTTGCAAGCGCGCCCTTCTCTTTATGAAAATCGTATACGCTTTTAAGATCGATATCAGTAATACCGTCTCCTGAGAGGACGATAAAGGTGTCGTCAAGAAAATCCGTGCACAGTTTCACACCGCCTGCCGTGCCCATTGGACGGGATTCTGTGTAATAGCGAATTGACACTCCTTCAAAATCGTCTCCGTAGGCGTCCATAACGACGTTTGGAAGATAGCCGAGGGTAACGGCGGCTTCGGAAATCCCATGCTTTTTGAGATGGCGCAGACAATGAGAAAGAATGGGCTGTCCGCCGATTAAAGCCATTGGCTTTGGAAGCGTGCACGTCAATGGGCGAAGACGCTCGCCCTGACCGCCCGCCATGATTACACTAAGCATAAAAAACCTCCCGGTGCAAAATAAGTATGTTTATTTTGCGCCGGGAGGATATTCTTTATTCGGTTACAGAATGTATTTGTGAAGATCGGCGTCCTTGACTTCGCCCATGATTTGCTTTTTGACATATTCCGCGTTTACTACGACCTCAATTTCAGGCGCGTCGCCGCCGCCTGCGTTGAAGGCGATGTCGTCCAGAATTTGTTCAAGCACGGTGTGAAGGCGTCTTGCGCCTGTGTTTTCGCTGTTTTCGTTGGCTCTCCAGGTGTATTCCGCGATCGCCTCAACGGCGCTTTCGTCAAACTTAAGTTCAACGCCGTCCACCTTCAAAAGCGCCTGATACTGCTTGATCAGGCAGTTTTCGGGCTGGGTCAGAATGTGCATGTAGTCTTCCTTCGTGAGGGGCTCGAGCGTTACGCGCACGGGGAATCGGCCCTGAAGCTCGGGAATGAGGTCGGTGACCTTGGACACGTGGAATGCGCCGGCTGCGATAAAGAGAATGTGATCGGTTCGGACGGGGCCGTACTTCGTGGATACGGTCGAGCCTTCGACGATGGGGAGAATGTCCCTTTGAACGCCCTCGCGGGAAACGTCGGGGCCATGTCCGCCGCCTCGGCCGGCTACTTTATCGATCTCGTCCAGAAATACGATGCCGTGCTGCTCTACGCGGGCAATGGCGTCGGAATAAACGGCGTCCATGTCGATCATGGCGTTTTCTTCTTCCGAGATCAGAATGCGCCTTGCTTCGCGAACGGGCACTTTTCTTATTTTGGTTTTCTTGGGAAGCATGCCGCCCAGCATGTCGCTCATGTTCATGTCCATGCCGGGAATTTCCGTCTTGGGCGTGAATTCCTCAACCTCAATTTCAACCAGCGTTTCTTCAAGTTCGCCGCGCTTTAACTGCTCGCGAACGTCGTCGCGTCTTATGGCAAGCTTGTTTTGTTCGCTTTCAGGAAGCTCGGGCTCCTTGGGACGGTTGCCCAAAATGATATCGATGGGGTTGGCTTTCTTCTTGACGGGCTTTACGATCAGCTCAACGAGTCTGTTTTCCGCAGCCTGCGCAGCCAGATCGTGAATGAGCATGGTCTGCTGCTTTTTGACAAGGCGGATGGCGGCTTCGGTGAGATCACGGATGATGGATTCAACGTCGCGGCCCACATAGCCGACCTCGGTAAACTTTGTGGCCTCGACCTTCACAAATGGCGCGTCCACAAGCTTTGCAAGGCGGCGGGCGATTTCGGTCTTACCTACGCCTGTCGGGCCGACCATGAGGATGTTTTTAGGCGTAACTTCCTCTCGGATTTCTTCGGGAAGCTGCATTCTGCGATAGCGGTTTCGAAGCGCAACCGCGACGGCGCGCTTTGCGGAATTCTGGCCGACGATGTAGCGGTCCAGTTCGCGCACAATTTCACGGGGGGTAAGCGTGTTCATTTCTTATACTACCTCGACAATAATATGGTCGTTAGTAAATACGCAGATGGAGGCGGCGATGTGAAGCGCTTTGTCGGCGATGGCCTTTGCAGGAAGGTCAGTGTTCTCCATGAGCGCGCGGGCGGCGGAGAGGGCGAAGTTGCCGCCGCTTCCGATGGCCAATATGCCGTCGTCAGGCTCGATGACTTCGCCGGTTCCGGATACGAGCATAAGATTATCCTTGTCGGCGGCGATCAGCATGGCCTGAAGCTGACGCATCTCTTTATTGGTGCGCCAGTCCTGGGCAAGCTCGACAGCGGCTCTTTGAAGGTTTCCGGAGAACTGGGAAAGCTTGGCTTCCAGCTTTTCGGAAAGCGCAAACGCGTCGGCGACCGCGCCGGCAAAGCCGATGACAACCTTGCCGTCAAAAATTCTGCGCACTTTTTTTGCGCCGTTTTTCATAATGACGCTTTCGCCCATGGTCACCTGACCGTCTCCGGCGATGGCGATTACGCCGTCTCTTTTCACGGCGCAGATGGTGGTTCCTCGAAACTGAGACATGATATCCTCCGATCAGAGATGGTAATATAATTTGATTTCGTTTATGCGGTTTAGGGAAATCTCCGCCAGCTTTTCATAGCGGTTGCGTTTCCCGCGAATGCGTTCGGTGAGTTTATCCAGAATGCCGAAATTGGCGTTCATGGGCTGGAAATTGCTCGTTTGAGTGACGACATGGCGGTTGAGCGCGCCCAAAATAGTGTCTCCGGTAAAGACGGGCTCCTCCTCGCCTAAAAGGCGTTTGGCGAGCGATATGCCTGCGATCAGGCCGCTGGCGGTCGACTCCATATAGCCTTCAACGCCTGTGATCTGACCTGCAAAGCGAATGAAGGGATTCCCTTTCACGCTGAAATTTTGATCAAGCACGTCGGGGCTGTTTAAATAGGTGTTTCTGTGCATAACGCCGTAGCGTACAAATTCGGCGTTTTCAAGGCCGGGGATCATGGAGAAAACGCGCTTCTGCTCGCCCCACTTAAGGCGCGTCTGAAAGCCCACGAGATTAAACAGCGTGCCCTGCTCGTTGTCCTGACGGAGCTGAACGTTGGCATAGGGCGCTTTTCCTGTTCTGGGATCAACGAGCCCTACCGGTTTTAAGGGGCCGAAGGCGAGCGTCTGGCGACCGCGCGAGGCCAGAATTTCAACGGCTAAGCAGCCTTCAAACACCTGTTTTTTGTCAAATTCATGAACTTCCGCCAGCTCCGCGCCCATCAGCGCGTCGTAAAAAGCGTCGTATTCGTCCTCCGTCATGGGGCAGTTTAAGTAGTCCGCGCCCTTCTCATAGCGGGAGGCGCGGAAAACCCTTTCCATATTGAGGGAATCGAGGGTTACAATGGGGGCGGCTGCATCGAAGAAATGAAGCGCGCTGAAGCCGGGCATGCGCGTAATCGCATCGGCCAGATGATCGTGCGTAAGCGGACCTGTTGCGATGACGACGGGCGCATCCGGAATCTCGTCGATTCGCTTTCTGACGACAGTGATATTTTCGTGGTTTTCCATGGCGCTTGTTATGTAGGATGAGAAATTATCCCTGTCTACGGCAAGCGCGCCGCCGGCAGGAACGCGCGCATGCTCGGCGGCTTTTAAAATAAGGCTGTTTAATAGGCGCATTTCGGCTTTTAGGAGGCCGGAAGCGTTTGTGAGATGTTCGGCTTTTAAAGAATTGGAGCAGACAAGCTCGGCAAAGCCGGACATTTTGTGAGCCGGGGAATAGCTTTCCGGCTTCATTTCATAAAGCGTAACGTTGATTCCGCGCTCGGCCAGCTGCCATGCGGCTTCGCAGCCCGCAAGGCCTGCGCCGACAACGGTTACAGTTTTATTCATTCTCGTCATCCTTGTTTGTGTTTTCGACCGCCACGCGCGTCTGGCACGTTTCGTTTACGCAAACGTGCGTAATTTCACCCTTGTGGCTGCGCTTTTGAACCATTCTTCCGCCGCAGTTCGGGCAAAGGTCTATGACAGGAAGATCCCAGGAGACAAACTGGCACTCGGGATATTTTTCGCAGCCGTAGAATTTTCTGCCTTTTTTACTGACGCGCTCAATCAGCGCGCCGCCGCAGTCGGGGCAGGGTACGTCGATGGTCTTTAAAATCGCCTGAGTATGGCGGCACTCCGGGAAGCGCGGGCAGGCCAGGAAACGACCGAAGCGGCCCATTTTGTAAACCATCATCGATCCGCACTTTTCACAAGGTACATCAGAAACCTCGTCCTCCACCTTGACCTTCTCAATCGTGGCCTCGGCGGCTTCGAGCGTCTTTTCAAACGGGCCGTAGAAATCGGTGATGACCTTGTGCCATTCGGCTTCGCCGGATTCCACCTGGTCAAGCTTCGATTCCATTTCGGCTGTAAACTGGATATCGACGATGTCCGGGAAAGACTTGGTCATCATTTCGTTTACGACGTTTCCAAGCTCGGTGGGGTAAAGGCGCTTCTTTTCACGCGTGATATAGCCCCTCTGAATGATCGTTGCGATTGTTGGCGCATAGGTGGAGGGACGACCGATGCCCTTTTCTTCAAGGGCCTTTACAAGGGATGCCTCCGTGTAGCGCGCAGGGGGCTGGGTGAAATGCTGTTCAGGCGTAGCGGAAACAAGCGTTACAGATTCGCCTTCAGAAAGAGCGGGCATGCGGTTGTCGGTTTCATCCGCTTCTTCGTCCATGCTTTCTTCGTAAACCGCCGTAAAGCCTGCAAACTTAAGCTTCTGACTGGTGTGGCGGAAGGTGATCATATCTTCCGTTTTAAGATCCGCCGTCATCGTGTCGTACACGGCGGGGGTCATCTGGCTTGCAAAGAAACGATCGTAAATGAGCTTATAAAGCTTGTACTGATCGTTCGTGATCAGACCCTTGAGCTGCTCCGGGCGCAGGTTTGCATCCGTCGGACGGATGGCTTCGTGTGCATCCTGCGCGTTTTTGCGGCTTTTATAGACGTTCGGGCTTTCGGGAAGATACTCCTGACCGAAACGTTCGGAAATCGCGTCGCGAAGCTGGCTTAAAGCGTCGTCCGAAATGCGGGTAGAGTCGGTACGGATATAGCTGACCAAACCCAAGGAGCCCATGCCTTCGACTTCCACGCCTTCATAAAGCTGCTGGGCGATCTGCATGGTTTTAATGGCTGTGAAGTTGAGCTTTCTGGAGGCTTCCTGCTGGAGGTTTGAGGTGGTAAAGGGCGGCGCGGGATATTTTTTACGCTCGGCTTTTTTGACAGAGGCGACGGCGAAAACCGCGTTTTCGATGCGGCGCATGATATCGTCCGCTTCGTCTTTTCCGCCAAGCTCCTTTTTATCCGCGCCATCGGATAAGAAACGGGCGGAGAAGCGCTGCTTTCCGCTTACAAATTCTGCGTCGATCGTCCAGTATTCTTCGGGCTCAAAGGCTTCGATTTCAGCTTCTCTCTGGCAGATCATTGCGGCGGCGACGCTCTGTACGCGCCCGCCGGATAAGCCCTTTCGAACCTTGCTCCAAAGAAGCGGGCTGATTTTATAGCCCACAAGGCGATCGAGCACGCGGCGAGCCTGCTGGGCGTTGATTAAGTTCATATCAAGCGGCCTCGGATTTTTGACCGCGGCCTTCACGGCTTTGCTCGTAACTTCGTTAAACTCGATGCGGCAGGCGTCCGTTTCGTCGATGCCGAGCATATTGGCAAGATGCCAGGAAATAGCTTCGCCCTCGCGGTCAGGGTCTGTCGCGAGGAAAATGCGGCTTGCGCCCTTGGCTTCCTTGCGGATGCGGTTTAATATGTCGCCGCGACCGCGGATGGTGATGTATTTGGGCTCAAAATTGTTGTCCACATCTACGCCCAGTTGGCTCTTGGGCAGATCGCGCACATGACCCTGAGAGGCCTCGACCTTATAGCCGCGGCCTAAATATTTCGAAATCGTTTTGGCTTTCGCCGGCGACTCAACGATGAGAAGCTTGTAGGAAGACATTTGTTACCCTCCGGTTATTGAAAAGGTTATTGCATTCGGTAGGAATTTCCGGGTGTCTTTATTATTATTCCCCGAAGTACGAGCATTGTCAAGAGTGAATTTAGCTCTGACGAAGAAAATTGCGTTTGTTTCGAAATTTCGTCAAAGGTTCGCGGCTGGTTTTCAAGAAGATGAACAACCTTTTGCTCGTTTTCGTTTAAAGTAATTTTCTTTTGATCTTTGGTTTTTTCCTCGGGTCTTGCGCCCCAGCGCTCGGCCTCAAGGATATCCCAGGGCGAGAGCGCAGGGAATGCACCGTTTTGAATCAGGTGATTCGGCCCTTCGCTTAAGCGTGCATAGATGGAGCCAGGAATGGCGTAGATATCGCGGGAAAGATCGAGCGCGTTCGCGGCGGTGATCATTGCGCCGGACGTCTTTTTGCCTTCGACAATCAATACGCCCTTGGAAAGCGCGGCGATAATCCGATTGCGCATCGGAAACGACCATTTCTGCGGCCCTTCGTCCGGCAGCATTTCGGATACGAGCGCCCCGCCGGTTTCGATGATGGTTTCAGACAGCTTGATGTTTTCCGCCGGATACATGGAATTAAGCCCGCTTCCCAAAACCGCGATGGTCCGCCCGCCTGCCTGAAGCGTGGATTCGTGGGCGATGGTGTCAATGCCGCGCGCAAGGCCGCTTACAATCACAACGTCTTCATTTGCAATCGTTTTGACAAACTCATTCGTCGTCTTTTTGCCGTCATAGGTGGGCGTTCGCGTGCCGACGACCGCCAGCATGCGGTCTTCTTTGAGAAGTTCAATGTTTCCGCGAATATACAGAACAGGCGGCGGATCGTACAGATCGAGCAGCGTTTCCGGATAATCCGTGTGAAGGCATGAAATGGCGGTTATGCCGCTTTTTTCAAGGGTATAAAAGAGCCTGAAAAACACCTCTTCCGAGCGCATTTGCTTTAATGACTTAAAGGTTTTTTCGTCCAGAAACTCCCTTGCGCATTCGGGATCGTCCCAGACCGGCTGCGCGTCGCCCAGCGTTTCCATAAGGAACTTGTACTTTTTCGGCGTAATCCCTTTTACGGAAGAAAGCCATATCCTGTACTGCTCTTTGATCTCGTATTCCAAAGTCGGTCACTTCCTGTCAATGCCAGTATTTGTCGTCAATGGCGCGATACTGAAGCGCTTCCGCGATGTGGGCGGCGGTGATTTTGTTTTCGCCTGCAAGATCGGCAATGGTTCTTGCAACCTTGATTACGCGCGTATATGCGCGGTTGGAAAGGCCCATCGACTGCGTGGCAAGATTCAGCATTTCTTTTGCTTCTTTGTCCATCGGGCAGAATCGTTGCAAGGTCTGCGCGGAAAGGCGGGCGTTGCAGGCGAGGGAAGGCGTATTTATATATCGCTTTCTCTGGATGCTTCTTGCGTTTTCCACGCGCTCGTGGATGTCCTTGGAAGGCTCCGATTCCAATTCATCCGACAGGCGTTCGGCAGGGATGGATTCAACCTCAATGTGCATATCGATTCGGTCGAGTAAGGGGCCGGATATGCGGCTTAAGTAGCGCTTGATGTCGTTTGGGCTGCAGCGGCATTCGTGGGTTTTGCTGCCGAAATGGCCGCAGGGGCAGGGATTCATGGAGCAGATGAGCATGAATTCTGAAGGATACGTGCTCTGGGCGCTCACGCGCGTGATGGTGACAAAGCCGTCTTCCATCGGCTGACGAAGCGCTTCCAGCACATCGCGCCGGTATTCAGGAAGCTCGTCTAAAAACAAAACGCCGTTGTGGGCTTTACTGATTTCACCGGGCACTGCGTGAATACCGCCGCCGACTAAGGATACGTGGCTGGCCGTGTGATGAGGCGAACGGAAGGGGCGCTCGGTCAGAAGGCCGCTTTCTGGCATAGAGCCGGCTACGGAATGAATGCGCGTGGCGACGAGCGCTTCTTCAAAGCTCATATCAGGGAGGATCGAGGGAACGCACCTGGCCATGAGCGTTTTGCCGGAGCCGGGCGGGCCGACCATGAGCACGTTGTGCCCGCCTGCGGCGGCGATTTCTAGGGCGCGCTTTGCGCTTCGCTGGCCCTTTACAAATTTGAAATCAAACGCATGCTCGCGCTTTTGAATCATGGAAGAAAATTCTACCGTCTGAATGGGCGCGATCGGCTTTTCGCCGGACAAATGCTTTACGACGTCAGACAGCGTTTCTGCAGGATAGAAGTTAACGCCCGACACGCACATGACCTCGGGCGCGTTGACCTTTGGAAGAATCATGCTCTCTACGCCATGGTCATGCGCGGAAATCGCCATGGGCAAAACGCCTCTGACGCTTCGAAGCGACCCGTCCAGCGCAAGCTCGCCGAGGATGGCCATATTCCTTATGACGTTCGGGTTCACGCGCCTTTGGCAGGCGAGGATGGCGATAGCGATCGGAAGATCGTAGGCGGGGCCTTCCTTTTTGATGTCGGCGGGCGCAAGGTTGACGGTGATCCTGTCGTCGGGGAAGGGAAGATTGCAGTTTTTGATGGCGGCGCGGATACGTTCGCGAGATTCCTTTACGGCGGCGTCCGGAAGGCCGACGATTTCAAACAGAGGAAGCCCATTGGACACATTGACTTCGACTGTGATCTGAAGCCCGTCGATGCCGATCAAGCCGTATGAGAGCGTTGTGGACAGCATAAATTGCGCCTCCTTCGTAATGAGCTACTGAAGTGCGAAATTGTACCAGTCGAACCAGCGCAGACGAAGCGCGTAATCATAGGAGCACGGGAAGCCGGACTCCAAAGGGTAAAAAGCGATAAACAGGAAAAGTCCAAGCGCCATAAGCGTTCCGGCAGCTGTATAGAAAGCGTAGGAATCCAGGTTTTTAAGCTTCCCTAACAGATAAACTGTCGCCAGAATGATAAAGGGTACGGATGCAAAATAGTGGTAAATGAACGTGGAGCGCGTGATCAGTACCCACGGCAGGAACTGGGACATAAATCCAACGGCGATTAGGAAAGGTGCGGAGGAGGACTTTTTCGCAACTGCCGGAAGAACAAGAAGGATTACAAGCGCCACTGCGCCCGTCCACCACACGGCGGGATTGCCCATGCAGGAGATGGACGACACAACGCCAAGGCCGAGATACGCCGTGTCCGAGGAATAATACCACATCGGCTTTTCAATCAGCGGCCATTCGTACCACGGGGAGCGGAAAAAGTGCGTATCGCCGCCCAGTCCGTTGTGGTAAGAAAACATCTGCTTCTGCATCTCCCACACGGTTTTTACGTTGAACTGTCCGCGCGGAGCGTAGTGCCAGTAGTAGGTGAGGAAATAGATAATGACCGGGACGATAATGAACATGACAACGCAGAATAGAAGCGTTGCGACGAGATGAAGCGGGAAATCCTTCAGGTTTTCAGAAAGCGTTCCGGGCGCATCTTTCCGTGCGCAAAGATATTCCTTAAAACGCAACCAAACGCTTGTAAAAAAGATGATGGCAAGGCCGACTCCGGCATACAGGCCGATCCACTTGCTGGCGCAGGCAAAGCCGAAGAAAAGGCCGGAAAGCCCGAGAGGAACAAGCGTTTTAAGGAAAGGATCCCGATTCATGTTCATCTGCCAGTAGCGGAACATGAATAAATACATCACCATGATGAAAAACACGGCGTAGGTGTCCACCGTTGCTATTCGGGACTGCGTAAAGTGCATGGAATCGACGGCAAGCAGGAACATGGCGATAAAGGAAAGGGACGTTTTCTTTGTAAGCTGCTTTGCAAGAAGGTACATTGCGGGCAGCATCATAACGCCAAACAGCGCGCCCATAAAGCGCCAGCCGAACGGATTCATGCCGAAAATCTTTATGCCGACCATGATCAGGATTTTTCCAAGGTGCGGATGCGACCATTCGAGTACGTCCAGCCTGTTTAGAAATTCATATGCCGTTCTTGCATGATAGATTTCATCAAAATACATGCTGTTAAAATAGCTGGGTGTGAAAGCGACGGTATGCTGCTCATCGGTAAGATTACGATATTCTGCTCCCGGAACGCTTCCGGTAACGGAAACGACGTCGTAAAGGCGTTCATTCTGAACGTCCCAGAAGCCTACTTCGTGAAGCGGAAGGCCGACGCCTTCAATGGTTAAGCGGATGTAGCGCGCGGTCTGAAGCGGGAAGGGCGTGTTGGAGGTGGGGTAATTGACATAAGCGTGACCGTCTTCGCCGCTTGAAGCATAAGCGGGCGCGGACGCGTTTGAAAACGTACCGTTTTCTTGCGTCTTGGGGGACCACCAGTGCCACATGAAAATATCGCCCTCGGAATAGGTGGCGTAGTTTTCCTCGGTCCAGTTCTCGCCATCGTTTGACAGGGATACGGTGAAGGCGGACGGGCTGATACCGCCATAATAGGTCATGCGGAAGGTCTTGGTTTCGCCAAGGTCAAAGATAATTTCCTCGCGGTAATCGGTATTTTTGTAGAAGGTTTCGGGGGCTTTCAGCGAACCGAGATTCAAAAACGCGACGACAGCGTACACCAGGGTTACTGAAAGCATCAGGATATAGTCGATCCTTCTTAAGTGAAGCTTATAATCGGACGTTTTTTCAAGGCTGGATTTTGCATCTGAAACAAGTGTAGGTATGCTTTTTAATGCCTTTACGCGCTTGAAAATGAGGATGTCAAAGGAAATGTATACAAGATACAGGCTGCCAAGGACGTTGACGGCGGAAAGGGCAACGTTCAAAAGCACTTCGCTGGAGGAAAGATGCCCCATGCTTGCGTACGCTGAAACCATGCCGCACTGAAGCACCAGCGCCTGATTCAAGTACTGGGTGAGGGTAAAGGCGATAAACACGTATAAAATGCGCCTATCGCGATACCAGATATAGCTGATCAGAAGAAGCGCAAGGGCGGGGAAAAGATAGCGCTCGTGCATCATCGGGCCGAATGCGAAGATCACGCTGATCAGCGCTGCGCCCGCAAGCGGCAGCGCCTTTTTGTCGCGGGCAAAAAGATAGATGCATGCGGATACGCCGTAAGCAATTACCATCATCGTCCATGCGAAACCCTTGAAGAAGGGGTACGCGTCGACCATTGCCCAGTTGAGGCCGAAAAGCTGATAGAAGTTAAGGGCGTTTACTGTGATATAGGAATAGCCCGAGGTGGTATCGGAATAAAGCGAGATCAGCCACCGGACGGGGGAAACAATGGCGGATAAGAATCCTTCGCCGAGCATGCGGGATTCATAAACCGAAAAGGGGAACGCGGCGAGATACAGAATAAAAAGGGATATCAGCAGCGACAGCCCCATCCGAACGAGAGAAGAAGTGTTTTTTCTGTTTTTATATAAATCAGCAAGGTAAGCGACCAGACCCAAAGGGCCGAATAAAAGAGCCTGCGGCTTTAAAAGCATCGAAACGGCAAACATAGGCAGCGCAAGCGTCCACTGGCCGCGAACGGCAAAGAGGAGACAGGCGGCAATGGACAGCGCAAGCACGCTGTCCACCTGGCCCCAGGCGGCGCTGTTGATGATGAAGGCTGGGTTAATAATGATGCAGGCGACCAGCCAGCGCGCGCGGCGCACGCCCAGCTTTTTTTCGGAAAGCGCATACACAAGGAAGGCGAGAATCGCATCGCAGAAAATGGGCGTGAGCTTTATTAAAAGCACATGAAGCTTGGAATCAAAGGCGACGCCAAGCACGCGGCGCACAAGATCCATAACGCCCAGAATCAGCATATAAAGCGGGGGATAGTCGTGCAGACCGCTTTGAGAATAAAAGCCTGCGCCGGCTTCAAAAAAGGAGCTGCCCCAGATTTCAAAGTTGGTTACGTCAACGGCATAGCCTCTATACCTGAGCGCGACAATAATACGGATGACGAGACCCAAAAGTATGATAACGGAGAAAGCTGCGTATGATATCAGCGGTTTTTCTTCAGAAAAGTTGCTTTTTACGTGCGTTGACCGGATGTATCGCAGGGCATAAAGACAGAAAAGGAGACATGCAAAAGTGAAAAGAACATGGCTTTGCGTCTTTCGAACGGGGGCGGGCTGTTCCGTTTCGCTTTCAAAGGAACCGGCAAAGCTGTTATCCTTTGCAGGCGCAAAGGTGGCGAGAGATAAGGGAATAATTCCATTTTCGGCAATATCGGAAAGAGGAACTTCCTCCATCGAAAAATCCTTAAAGTATGCTTTTCCGCTGGACACAAAGCCGTAGCCGCCCAGACGCGCGCAGACGGACAGCGTGGTCTGATCCCCGGCGGTTTTTCCGTAAAGGGTCAGGCGCGTCCATTCGCCGTTCGTATCGTAAACTGCGTCCGAATATACGCTTGTATTCAAAAATGAAATACAGCCGCCCATTGCATCGATGTTGCTTACGCCCTCGGCTTTGGCAAGACAGCTGAATTTATAAACCGTGTTTTTCTTGACCTTTACATCCTGCACAAAGCGCGCGTCGTTATCGATAAAGTTATATATAACGATGGCGTTTTCGCCGTCCTCCTGCGTTTCCACGGAGAAGGCGGAGTTGTTAAAATTCCATGCGTCCGTATACCAGTTTTCGGGCAGACCGAAATCATCCGTTTCGGTAAAAGACGGATTTTCAAGCATGTTTTCGGCAAACGCCGAATAGGTAACGAGCAACAGAAGCGAGATTAAAATGGAAGCAAACTTTCGCATAGAGGCTCCTTGTTTTAATTATAATCCAGAATATGGACGAAAACAGGCGTTTATTTGTTCAAATGATATATATCTGCGTTGAATGCGGAGGGGATATACTTAATTTCACCGTTTGAAATAGCGATTACGTCAAAGCGTATCTTTGCGGAATAAATGTGGTTTTCCTTTAAATACATAAGCGCCGTTTGAATGATGCGCTTTTGCTTTGTTCTTGTGACGGCCTCGGCTGGCGTACCCTTTGTATAGCTGTTTCGCGCCTTGACCTCGATGAACACAATTGTGTCCCTGTCTTTTGCGATCAAATCGATTTCGCCGGTAAATCGCTTGTAATTTTTACAAAGCGGGAGCATGCCGATTGATTCGATGTATCGGCATGCTTCCGCTTCGGCCAATCCGCCCTGATACCGCGTGTTCATACGTCTCCTCCGGGCAAGAATTTCTGAATGAAGGTCATGCGGTGCTCGGGGCACGGGCCATATTTTCTGATGGCTTCGATGTGCTCCTTCGTGCCGTAGCCCTTGTTTTTGATAAAATTATAAACGGGATACTGCTCATGAAGCCGCGCCATATACCGGTCGCGCTCCACCTTTGCGACGATGGACGCCGCAGCAATCATGTAGCTTACAGCGTCTCCATGAATGATCGGGATGCTTTCACCGGGCAGCTTCAGCCCCTTGACCGCATCTACCAGAAAAACGCCGTTTTCAAGGAAGGATGCGCATTCTTCCATTGCGCGCCTGGTGGCGTTTAGAATGTTGATTTCATCAATCACCTGTGGAGCGATCCAGGCGGTTTTTGCGTAGCGGGCGTTTTCAATCAGCATGGGGTAGAGGGCCTCGCGCCTGATCTCGGAAAGCTTTTTGGAGTCGTCCACGCCCGGGATCAGCTTGGAAAAGGGAATGCTGACGCAGGCCGTCACAACGGGCCCTGCTAACGGGCCGCGGCCGACTTCGTCAATGCCTGCAATGGGCATATTCGGATATTTAAGCATTACCTCACGCTCGACTTCGGTCATTCGAACGAGCTTTTCTTCCTTGCTTTCCCGAGCCATTTTTATCTTTCCTCCGGTATTTCGAGGCTGATTCTGCCTACCTTGTTGCCTCTGAATTCGTCCAGAATGATCGCTGCGGCGCGTTCGGTGTCAAACCTTCCGCCGGATAAGAGCCAGCCGCGGCCGCGACAGGCGTCCTCTAAAACCTCCTGAACGGTCTTGTCCTTTGCATCTTCCCCAATGCGGAAACGCGCCATCGTTTCCTTGGGCGCGATGGTCATAAGACGCTTGATGAGATTTCCGGCCAGTTCCTCCGAATCCATGATCTGATCGCGGATGGAACCTAAAAACGCTAATATTTCTGCATTTTTCTGATTTTCAAGCTTCGGCCACAGCATACCGGGGGTGTCCAGAAGCTCTAAAAACGGGCCGACCTTAACCCATTGGTTCGTGCGCGTAACGCCCGGACGGTCGGAGGCCTTGGCGATGGCCTGACCGCGCAGCTTGTTGATGAAGGTGGATTTCCCGACGTTCGGGATGCCGATTACCATCATGCGAACGGTTTTGTTCGCGCCGCGCGCCTTCATGCGCTCGACCGCCGGCTGGGCGGCCTTTTGGATGAGGTTTAAAACATCCTTGGCTTTTCCGCCCGTGGACTGAAAGCGAACGCAGGAAATGCCCTGGGATTCAAAATGATGAATCCACTGGCGGGTTGCGTTGTCGTTTGCAAGGTCGCATTTATTGAGTACCAGAAAGTGGTTCTTGCCTCTTGCGATGTCAATAAGATCCGGGTTTCTCGTTGCGCCCGGCGCGCGCGCGTCGCAAAGCTCGATCACGGCGTCTACGGATTTGACCTGATCAACTAAAATGCGGCGCGTTTTGGCCATATGACCGGGATACCAGTTAATGTCAGGCATAATATCTAAAATCCTTTTTATACTTATGAAAAACAAAGGCCGCATGTCGCGGCCTTTGTTATATGTGTGTTAGGCTTCCTTAACCTTGGCGGCCTTACCACTGCGCTGACGCAGATAGTACAGCTTCGCGCGGCGAACCTTACCTTTGCGGGTAACGGTGATGCTGTCCACACGGGGCGAATGCAGCGGGAACGTACGCTCTACGCCTACACCGTAAGAAGTGCGGCGAACGGTGAACGTTTCGCGGCAGGAGCCGTTGCGGCGTGCGATTACGACGCCTTCGAACGCCTGAAGACGCTCACGGTTACCTTCAACAACCTTAACCTGTACCTTTACAGTGTCGCCGATGTTGAACTTGGGGATGTCCGTGCGCAGCTGAGCATTCTCGATGGAACGGATGATTTCATTCATTGCGATATCCTCCTTCCTCTTTAGGGCGTTCATAAACGGTGACTTTTCGCCAGCGGACCGCCCGATATCACAGCGTATAGTATACCACGCGGACGGGGCGTACAAAAAGCAAAATCTTGTTAATTTGGCTTAAACAAACATCGCATATATCATGTAACAGACGGGAATGGCGAAAAGCGCGCTGTCTACTCTGTCCAGAATGCCGCCGTGGCCGGGAATCAAATTGCTGTAATCCTTGATGCCGGCTTCGCGCTTTACGGAGGAGGCGGCAAGATCGCCGAACGCGCCTGCGACAGCCGAGAAAAACGCGGCAATGATAACCGCCCAGAGGGGAATGATGTTTTTTGAAAACGCGACCAGTATATAGTGAACGCCAAAGCCGGATAGCGTGCCGAAGACAAGACCTGTAATCAGACCCTCCCAGGTTTTCTTGGGGCTGATGTGGGGGGCGAGCTTGTGTTTTCCCAGAAGCCTTCCGCCAAAAAGAGCGAAGGTATCGGAAAGAATCGCGGGCAGGATGGCGTTTAAAAATACCGGAGCCCAAAGATGATCCTTAAGGGCGATATAAACCATCAAAAGAATGGGGGACAGGGGGTAGGCCATGATGCCGAGTGTTGCATACAAATTCCTGATATTGGGGCGACCGGTTAAAATCATCTGGCCAAATAAAGCGATCATGATGATCATGAAAACCGGAAACACGTAGCCGGATTTTCCAATGCACAAAAGCCCCGTACAGAGCGTGCAAAGAAGAAAAGCCGGCCATTTTTCAACGTGAAGATCGCATTTTTTGAATGCGCGCGCCATCTCCCAGCCTGCAACAAGGCTGGCTGAGACCAAAAACGCTACGCGCGTATAGACAGATAAAACGATTGCAACAATCGCAATGACGGCGCAAAGAGCGCCATAAATCACTCGCTGTTTCAAATCGTTCCCTCCTTATATGATGTGCATTAGAATTATTATATCAGTATGGATTTAAAGTGTCAACGCGTAAAAAGGGAAAAAAGAGGGCGCTTAAGTGAAGGAAATTTGATTGTTTTTGATTGCTGGAGCCCTCTAATTTGTGAGATCAGACGAATTTTTCGGCTTCAATCGATTTTTGCTTGATTCTGCGTTAAAAATCGTGTATAATGTACATGCAAACTTAATTTTAAACGCAGGAGGTCAGCTATATGAAGCTTATTATCGCGATTGTACAGGATGAAGACGCTTCCAAGCTCGTCAGCACGCTTATGAATGAGGGCTACAGCGTAACCAAACTTGCAACGACCGGCGGTTTCCTGCGCGCAGGCAACACAACCCTGCTTTTAGGTGTTGATGACGCAAAGCTTGACGGCGCACTGGCGGTTATCGAAAAGGTATGCCATTCCCGCAAGCAGATTGCCACTGCGCCCACTCCCATGTCCGGCGCGGCAGGCGCGTATGTACCGTATCCCATCGAGGTTATGGTTGGCGGCGCAACCGTATTTGTCATGAACGTCGAACAGTTCAAGAAATTCTGATGTCAGAGCTCAAATCCTTTTCGGAATTTCGCGCAAGGCGGTTTCTGTTAGACCAGTTGATGCGTCCGGTGAAAGCCGGGCGCATTGTCCATGCCCAGCTTTTTGAAGGCCCTGATGGAACGGGGAAGCGCACGGCGGCGCGGTTGCTTGCAAGGAGCATGAACTGCACGGGCGCTGGGGATAAGCCGTGCAACGCATGCCCGTCCTGCCTTCAGTTTTTATCGGGCAATTCCCCGAACCTCATTGAAATTTTTCCCGAAAAGAATACCATCAGAATCGGCAGTGTGAGGGATGAAATTTTAAAGAAAATCAGCCTTCGCCCGGATAAAGGAAAGCTTTTTATTCTGATCAACGAAGCCGATAAAATGAATGAAAATGCGCAGAATGCGCTTTTAAAAACGCTTGAAGAAGCGCCGGAATATGCGGTGTTTGTGCTTTTGACCGATAAGGCGGGTGCGTTGCTTCAAACAATTCAGTCAAGGTGTGCGCTTTTCCGCTTTGCGCCTTTAAGCGAGGATGAAGTTTACGAGATTCTGAAAGCGAACGGCATAGACGATGCGCGCGCCAAAGAAGCTGCGAAAACATCGGAAGGCAGTCCAGGCCGCGCGCTTGAAAGAATCAGAAACGAATCCTATAAGGATTTATTAAATCGCGCTCTAAACGCAATTCAAAGCGTTCACCGAAAATCAGACGCGGCGCAGGCGTTTTTAAAAATTCAGGACGATAAGGACGCCGGATGGGAGATCCTTGAAATATACGAATATTTCGCGCGGCGCATGATGCTGGGTGAAATGGGCGAAGATAAAAGGCTTAAGGGAAGCAAGCTGCTTCAAAGCGTCATAAACGCAAAAAAACAACTCAAAGCAAACGTGGCCTATCAGTCCGTAATGGAAATATTGTTTTTTGATGTGGCCGGTCAGGAGGAAACCATACATGGCAACGGTAATCGGCGTCCGCTTTAAAAAGGCGGGCAAGGTATATTATTTCAGCCCCGGCGAAGTCTGGCCTGCGCCCGGTGAATTCGTCATCGTTGAAACCACGCGCGGCATCGAGCTTGGCGAGGTGGTGACGGGTGCGCGAGAGGTGTCGGACGAAGCGCTGGTTGCGCCGCTTAAAAACGTAATCCGAAAGGCCACCGATGCAGATTTAGCCGTTCAGGAAAAAAACGAGGCGCGCGAAAAGGAAGCCTTCGTGATCTGTAATCAGAAAATAGCTGAGCACAAACTTGAAATGAAGCTTGTGAACGTTGAATATACCTTTGACGACAGCAAAATTATTTTTTACTTTACCGCAAACGGCAGAGTTGATTTCAGGGATCTGGTCAAGGATCTGGCGGGCATTTTCCATATGCGCATCGAGCTTCGCCAGATTGGTGTTCGCGACGAAGCCAAGATGCTGGGCGGACTCGGCGCATGCGGAAGACAAATTTGCTGCGGCGCGTTTTTGGGCGACTTCCAGCCCGTGTCCATCAAGATGGCTAAGGAGCAGAATCTGTCCCTGAACCCCACCAAAATTTCCGGCCAGTGCGGAAGGCTCATGTGCTGTCTTAAGTACGAGCAGGATTATTATGAGGAAACCCTTAAAAAGCTCCCGCGTGTCGGAAAAGACATCATGACCCCAGACGGCGTCGGCGTGGTAACCGAAATCAACGTACTCAGGGAGCGTGTCAAGGTTCGCGTAAAAACAGGCGACGATAACTTTGAGGTTAAGGAATACGAGCTTCCGGACGTCAGAAAGCTTGCGCCCGGCGAAAAAGCATTGTATCAGGAATCCGTGCCCAGACAGGCGGCGGAGCCTGTCAGGCAGAGCGAAGCAAAAACTGAGGAAGATCCCAAAGAAGAAAAGCCTTTAAAGCGCTATCCGAGACCCAAGATCGTAAAGACCATGAATACAGACGAATACATGGAAAAGTATTCCGGTAACGAAGATGCGCCTGAAGATAAGGCGGAAGACGAAGAAAACGCAAATAAGGCCAATAAAAAGGACGAAAATGAGCAAAAGCCCGATCATAACGAGCACAAAATGCGCCCCCGTCACCGCCATCCGCGTCCCGGGAAGCCCAAGGAAAGTCATGATGGCGAACAGAATCCGTGACGGCGCAGTCAAAGTTTTGTAAAGAGTTGAAAACCGCTGTACAATTTTGAAATTCCATGCTATAATACGTTAAGCCCAAAATGAAAGAACCTGTTTATGCCGTATCCCTCTAAGGTGGTGTCCCCTCCGGTGAAAGGAACGAATCAACAAGGTACCTCAATCATCGAAATGGGCGCCAAAAGATTTAGGAGGGTTTTATCCATGTACGAAGACAAGACTTTGGTATGCCGTGGATGCGGCAATGAGTTCGTGTTCACCGCTTCCGAGCAGCAGTTCTTCGCCGACAAGGGCTTCCAGAACGAGCCCGGCCGTTGCCCCGCTTGCCGCGCGGCTCGCCGTCAGCAGAACAATCAGAATGTAAACCGCACCGAGCGTCAGATGTTTGACGTTATCTGCGATGGTTGCGGCCGCAACACCCAGGTTCCCTTCCAGCCCCGCGGCGATCGTCCCGTATACTGCCGTGATTGCTTCGAAGCGAACCGTCAGCCCCGCTATTAATTGAAGATGGGTAAAGTCCGAGTGCTTGCATTCGGGCTTTATTTTTTTGCGTAGCCGAATTCTTCTTGACAGGGAAATGGGAACGTGTTACATTTAAATTAGAAAAACCTGAGAATTAGGGAGGCGCTGCCATGAAGCCGTTTATGAATGAAGATTTCCTTTTAACTACGGACGCCGCGAAAAAGCTCTATCACGAGTATGCGGAAAACATGCCCATCTGCGACTATCACTGCCACCTGATCCCGAAGGAGATTGCCGAAAACAAGCAGTTTAAAAACATTACCGAGCTGTTTTTGGGCGGCGATCATTATAAGTGGCGCGCCATGGCCTCACTGGGCGTAGACGATAAGTATATCAGAGGCGACGGCGACGACTACGAAAAATTTGTCTGGTATGCAAAAACCATCTCCATGGCCATCGGAAACCCATTGTATCACTGGACGCATTTGGAGCTTAAGAGGGTTTTTGGGATCGATACGCCTTTAACTGAAAAAACCGCGCCCGAAATCTGGGAAAAGGCAAACGCTCTTTTGCAGAAAGAGGAATTCCGCGCAAAGCGCCTGATTGAAAAGTTCAACGTAACCCACGTCTGCACCACCGACGATCCCGCAGATTCCCTCGAATATCATATCGAGATCAAAAAGGACGCATCCTTCAAGACCAAGGTGCTTCCGACCTTCCGTCCCGATAAGGCGATCAAGATTACCCTCGCGGGCTTTAAGGAGTATATTGAAAAGCTCTCCGAAGTCAGCGGAATTAAGATCGAATGCGCCGAGGACGTTGTAGAGGCGCTGAAGGTTCGCGCAAAGTTCTTCCATGCAAATGGCTGCCGCGTATCTGACCACGGCCTTGACACCGTGCCCGGCGGAGAAGCTTGCGCGTGCAAGGCCAATTCGGCTTTTAAAGCCGTGATGAACGGCGAAACGCCGTGCGATTACGACGCAGAGAGCTACAGAACCTATCTGCTTGTCGAGCTCGGCGGCATCTATAAGGATCTTGGCTGGGGTCAGCAGTATCATATGAACGCCCAGCGAAACAACAACGGCCCCATGTTCAGGAAGTACGGTCCGGATACCGGCTTTGACTCCATCAGCGATGAGCTCGTTGCGCAGAAATTAGGCTACATCCTGAATGCGCAGGAGGAGAAGGGGAAGCTTCCCAAAACCATTCTCTATACCTTAAACCCGAATGCCAACTACGTTCTTGCCAGCACCATCGGAAACTTCCAGACCGAAGCGGGTATTGCGGGCAAAATGCAGTTCGGCTCCGCATGGTGGTTCTGCGATCAGAAGGAGGGCATGTTCCAGCAGATGAAGGATCTGGCGGCAATGGGTCTTTTGTCCGCCTTCGTCGGCATGCTCACCGACTCCCGCTCCTTCGTAAGCTACCCCAGACACGAGTATTTCAGAAGAATTCTGTGCGAATTAATCGGCTCCTGGGTAGAAAACGGAGAATATCCCGCCGATTGGGATACGCTTAAAGAAATCGT
The DNA here is from genome assembly GCA_015056255.1 of Clostridiales bacterium. Lineage (GTDB taxonomy): Bacteria > Bacillota > Clostridia > Christensenellales > Aristaeellaceae > SFHK01. The sequence continues at coordinate 150,556 of SVGP01000002.1, forward strand.
ACAGGGCATTTGCTATAACAACGTGATCAAGTATTTTGGATTCTGATTATGAATCATGGCGGGGCTCTAACCGACCGCCCTTATCTCATAAGTATAAAAGCGCGGGCGATTCGTGAATCGCCCCTACAAAATGGTTGAGAAATAATCACCAAATGTAGGGGCGATCACTGATCGCCTGCGCTGAGTTTATTCTGCTTTTCACATCTGTCTCATTCTATTCCGGCGTTACGAACACGGTTCGCTGATGCGTATAGATGACGAAGCCGGGCTTGGAGCCGGAAGGCTTTTTGACAAATTTTCGCCGTGTATAATCGACGGGTACGTTTGAACCTGTGGAGAGGCTCGAATGCTTGGCGGCAAGCTTTGCGGCAAAGAGCATCGTCTCGTCCGTTGGGTTTTCGCTTTTGACAATCACGTGCGAGCCCGGCGCGTCCTTTACGTGCAGCCACCATTCATTGGGCTCCGCGCTGAAGGTGAGCTTTTCGTTCTGAAGATTATTTTTGCCGACAAAGATCTCGGTTCCGTCGTCAGAGGCATATTTAAACGGGGCGGAGGGCGGAAGGGCCTTGACCTGACGGCGGGTGGAGGTGTCTTTGATGTAATTGAGCTTTACAAGTTCGCTCCGAAGCTCCCAAAGGCTGGATTCGTCCGTGCATTTTCTGAGGTTTTCCATCTGGCCTTCGAGGTAGTTAAGCTCTTCCGCGGCAAGCTGCCTTTGTTCTTCGGCCAGCTTCTTTGCGCTCTGGGCTTTTCGGTAGAGCTTGAAATATTTCTGGGCGTTTGCAGTGGCGTTCAGCCTTTCATCGAGCGCGATCTCCATTTCGCGAAGGTTTTCGTCGTAATAATTCGGTATGAACACCTTTTTCATGCCCTTTTTAACCAGATGCGGGCAGGCAGAGAGAAGTTCGCCCTTGATTCTGTATTCCTCCATGTGTTCGCCGCCTTCAAGGGCCTCCAGCTGTAGGGCGATTTTCTTTTCGAGGCGCTCGATGTTGTTTTTGATCACCTTGTGAACGGCGGCGCTTTTCTGCTTCATGCGCTCTTCAAGGTCGCGCAGGTAATAATAATCATCGATGGCCTCGGAAAGCGTCAGGAAGTGCTTTTTTGAAAATGAAGCGCGACTTTTGTATTCAAACGCCAACAGATCCATCGCTTCGCCTGCGTCGTTTAACTGAACGGAAGGCGAGGGAGCGGAAAGGATCGATTCCATTTCCTTTATAATACGGTTTGCCGTGCGCCTTGTGTCAATTTCTTCCATCCGCGCGTCTTCGTTTCCGGTGACCCTGAAGGCGAGTTCACGTGCAAGAGGCGAAGATAAGCCGCTGATTACGCCGGACAGCGTTTTTGAAAGAAGGCCTGAGGATGCGGACAAGGCGTTTGAAAGCGCGTTTTCATCCAATTCGTCAAACGGAATCTTTCCATGCGACGGGGGACGCACGTACATAAGGCCGGGCAGCACTTCTCTCACGCTTGAAATCGCTTCTGTTACGCGCCTTGCGCTTTCCATAATGCGCCCGTCCTTATTGACAAGGATGATGTTTGAGTGCTTGCCCATGAATTCGCAGATGATGGTTTTTTCGCTCTGATCGCCCAGCTCGTCAATGTGCTCGATGCCGATTTCAACAATGCGGTCGCTGAGCGCCTGACGGACAAAGCGAATGCGCCCGCCGATTAAGTGCTTTCGCATGAGCATGCAAAGGTTCGGAGGCTCGAGCGGGTTGCTTTTTTTGATTTTCGTGATGTGTGCGCGCGCGCAGCCTGCGCTTGCGGATAAAAGCAGGTTATGATTATCGCCCTGCGAGCGCACGGTGATGATCACTTCATCCCTTTCGGGCTGAGTGATTTTGTCAACGCGTCCGCCGGTCAGAAGCGCGTTTAACTCGTTTGCAATCAGATGAAACGTTACGCCGTCCATCGGCATGATGGGTGCCCTCCATGTATGTGATTTTATCATTATACACGCTTTAAACGGAAATTTCAACAAAGATTGATTCTCATAATAAGTTGTGCTAAAATAAAAAGGAACGCTTTTTCGAATACCCGAGCCGCCATATGAATAGCATGAAGAAGTCAGAATGCGCGTGGGAGGGATTTGAATGAAGTTTAAGTACAATCTCAAATGGCCGCATGCCGTTGCGGCGATCATCATTTTAATTGCCATTGTCGCCATCTGTATTCCGACCGGAGAAAACAAAGAAAGCGAGCCTGAAACCGAGCCTCAGCTTACGCCCAGCCCGTTTCTTACGCCCGTCACGGACGAAAACAATGAAGGCAGCATGAACACCGTCGCCTATTATCAGGATGACAACGGCTATCTTGTGCCGGTTATGCGCTCCATCGGGGCGGAGGAGGGAATTGCAAGAGCGACCTTAAACCTTATGGTCAAAAGCGTGTATAACGACATGGAAGCGGCCAGAATGGGTTTAAGGTGCGTGATTCCCGAAAACACGACTTTTGACCTTGATATTTCTGGCGGCGTAGCAAGGCTTGACATGAGTAAGGAAGCTTTGAATTCGCCCGACGCAGTCAGCGAATACAACATGGTTTCGGCAATTGTACAGACGCTTACGGATTTTCCAACGGTTGAAAAGGTGAGATTCTTAATCGACGGAAAGGAAACCGAGCGATTGACCTTCGGAACCGGCATTTCCGGAGAGTTTACCCGCGGTTATATGAACTTTGAAAGTTCGAACCTGAATGATGCGTCAAGTGCGGTAACGCTGTATTTTACCGGCGATTCGCCCTCCATGATTGTTCCCGTTACCCGCGCCGTATACGGAAAGGGCGACATCCAGACAGCGGTTATGGAGCTTGTGAAGGGTCCGAGCGCGACTTCGCCTTTGAACCGCGTAATTCCCTCCGGCTGCGGACTGAAAAGCGTAAAGGTTGAAAACGGCGTTGCCTATGTCGATTTCACGCGCGAATTTATCACAATCGCCGAGGAAACCGACGGCGGAAGGCTGGCCCTTCGTGCGCTGGTATTAACATGCATGCAGTTTGACGGAGTGAAGAGTGTAAAGGTGCTTGTGGAAGGCGAGGAATACGATACCGGCGCAGGAACGCTTTACGCGCCCACCTTTGTAAACAGCGCAAGCGATATTCAGGATGCGTTTATCAGAGCCAAAACGCAGGAGATTTTTGAATTCGAATAAGAAACAAAGGAGATATACCAATGGAAATTACGAGAAAAAGCGATGAAATGAGAAAAATCAAGATCACGCCTGATTTTACCGAGATGGCTGCGGGCAGCGTATTGATCGAATGCGGAAGAACGCGCGTATTGTGCACGGCGAGCGTTGTTGAAAACGTGCCGCCCTTTAAAAGAGGCTCCGGACAGGGCTGGCTTACTGCAGAATACGCCATGTTGCCCGGCTCCACACCCACGAGAAAGGAGCGCGACGGCCTTAAGAAGGATGGGCGCGGCGTTGAGATTCAGCGCCTGATCGGCCGCTCCCTTCGCGCGTGCGTGGATCTTACGCGCCTTGGAGAGAGGACCATCTATATCGACTGCGACGTTCTGCAGGCCGACGGCGGCACGCGCACGGCCTCCATCACCGGCGCGTTCTGCGCCCTCACGATTGCGGTCGACAAGCTGATCAAAAAAGGCCTGATCGTCGATTCGCCCATCATCAAACAGCTGGCAGCCGTATCGGTCGGAATCATCGACAACGTTCCCACCCTCGATCTTGAATACGCGCAGGATTCCCGCGCGCAGGTGGATATGAACGTCATCATGACCAAAGACCTTAAGGGCAATATGGAATATGTCGAGGTTCAGGGAACGGGAGAAGGCAGAACGTTTTCGAAATCCGAGATGGATAAGCTTCTGCTGCTTGCCAAAAAGGGCATTACCAAGCTCATGAAGGCGCAGCTCACCTGCGTCGGCGACCGTGCTTATGTGATCGGCAAAAAACCGCGTTTGGTCGTTGCGACGCGCAATTTCGGAAAACTGAAGGAGCTTAGAAAGCTGCTGGGCGAAATGTACGAGGTCATGTCCATAGCGGAAGCCGGCGCAACGGCGGATCCCGAGGAGACGGGAGAGACGTTTGCAGAAAACGCGCTCATCAAGGCGCAGGCGCTGATGGACGAACTCAAATGCGCGACCATCGCCGACGACAGCGGCCTTGTCGTGGACGCGCTTGACGGAAAGCCCGGCGTATACAGCGCAAGATATGCGGGTGTTCACGGGGACGACGAGGCGAATAACCAGAAGCTTTTAAAGGAGCTTGAAAACGTGCCTGCGCCCAGAACGGCAAGATTCGCCTGTGCCATTGCGCTTACAAGACCCGGACACAAGCCTCTGATCTGCGAAGGAACCTGCGAAGGCAAAATCGCCTTTGAAAAGAAGGGCGAGGACGGATTCGGCTATGATCCTCTGTTCGAGGCCGACGCGCTTGACGGACGCACCTTTGCAGAAGCGGGCGTGGAGGAGAAAAACGCCATCTCCCACAGAGGCAATGCGATCAAGGCGCTCCTTGAGGCGCTGGAGGCGGGGAAATGATCCGCATCGGCGTATTTTCAGACAGCCACGGACAGATCGATCTTTTCGAAAAGGCCGTAAGGCAATTAAATAACGTATGCGCAATCGTCCATCTGGGCGATTGCGCTACCGATGCTTTTGAAGTTGTTAAGCGCACGGGCAGGGAAATTATTACTTTGAACGGCAACTGCGATCTTCTTTCAAGAGAGCCGCTTTTTCGAATCCTTGAATTCGAAGGAAAACGTCTGTATCTGACGCACGGACACAGGGAGCATGTAAAAATGGAGATGACGCGGCTTTTTTATCGCGCGGAGGAGGAGGGCGCAGACGCGGTTCTTTTTGGACATACGCACATTCCTGCATTTAAGGAAATCGGCGGCGTCGCCTTTTTGAATCCCGGCGCGATGAAGGACGGAAGACACTCGATTTTGAAAATCGAAAACGGCAGGATTACCGCTGAATTTTTGAGAACCGAGATCTGAAAGCGGTAAAGTAAATTATTTGTCAAATACGCAAAAAAGACTGGACAAAGCAGGGAAATGGTGATATAATTCTATCCTGTCAGCAGGAAGTTCGCTTCGAACCGTGAGTTTGGTTTGCGCCTGTAGCTCAGCAGGATAGAGCAACGGCCTTCTAAGCCGTGGGTCGGGGGTTCGAATCCCTTCGGGCGTGTAGATATGGTGGATATAGCTCAGCTGGTTAGAGTGCCAGGTTGTGGCCCTGGAGGTCGTGGGTTCGAACCCCACTATTCACCCTATCTTTTTTTTATGCTAAACGCACACGCTGGGGTGTA